>CP039999.1:0-600000 GCA_013099195.1 Candidatus Saccharibacteria bacterium oral taxon 488 | reverse complement strand
GTTGCCTCGGCCGTCAGTGAGCCAGTCAAGTCCGCGTCGCCGTTCCAGTTACCGGTAGCCAACGCTAAACCAAAACGCCGCAAGTCAGCTGCCGTGCCCGTAAAATCTAAAAAATCTGCTAGCAAAAAACCTCATAAAAAGTCCCAGCAAAACGCAAATACCCTAAAGAAATCCCAAAAAGTCTGAATTGACACGATAGGTGATCAGCAATAGGTCTTATTTGCTTGTACCAGCTCAATGATCTCATCGACGCTGTCGGTGATGGTGTAAATATCCAGGTCTTTCTCGACAATAGCTCCCTCGGCCAGCATATGATTGCGGAAAAAGGCGTCCAAATCGCTCCAAAACGCTGTATCGAACAAGATTACCGGTGCGCGGTTGGCTTTTTCAGTCTGGATCAGAGTCAATATCTCCGCCAGTTCATCCAACGTGCCGAAGCCGCCTGGGAAATAAATATAGGCATTAGCAAACATCGTCATGACGATCTTCCGCGGGGCAAAGTGCTGAAACTCAAACACCTCGGTAGCATACTTATTAACTTCCTGTTCATGCGGCAGGCGAATATTGAATGCGATCGATTCACCGCCAGCAGCTCGCGCTCCCTCTTGGACGGCCTTATTAGCGCCTTCGTTGGCGGCGCCCATGATGCCGTGTCCACCACCAGAAACAATGGCGTAACCGAGCTTGGCTAACTGCTCAGCTGTTTCTTTTGCAGCGTCATAATAAGCACTATTTGGATCAGTACGTGCTGAACCAAAGATAGTTACTGTTTTCTGATATTTCCGAAGAATTTCGTAGCCACTCTGGATTTCATCTTCCATCTTACCGAGGCGGAACATCGCAGCCTGTAGCTGTACATCGCGCGGAATACATGTATTTTGTGGAGTCATTGAAGTGCCCTTTTTGTTTTATCGCTAATAACTGGTTAACTATATCATGAAAAGTTGTTATTTGTCAATAATGCTACAATAGTAATGATATGAGCGCCTTTAATCTCGTCTCCAACTATCAGCCGACCGGTGATCAGCCGACGGCGATTGCTCAGTTGGTGGACGGTTTGGAGCGGGGCGAGCGCGAGCAGACGTTGCTGGGCGTGACCGGTTCGGGTAAAACCTTTACCATGGCAAATATTATTGCCCGAGCCAACGTGCCGACACTGGTGTTGGCACATAATAAGACCTTGGCAGCGCAGCTGTTTTCTGAGTTTAAGGAGTTTTTTCCGGATAATGAGGTGCATTATTTCGTCAGCTATTTTGATTATTATCAGCCGGAGGCCTACATTGCGTCGAGCGATACCTACATTGAGAAGGACTCGAAAATCAATGATGAAATCGATCGACTGCGGCATGCCGCGACGTCGGCACTGTTAACGCGGCGCGATGTGATCATTGTGGCCAGTGTCAGCTGTATTTACGGCATCGGTTCGCCGGAGACGTATGCTGATATGGCCATTCAATTGACGGTCGGTGAGCGGCGGGTGCAGGATAAGTTTATTCGCTTGCTAACTGATATTCAGTATAAGCGTAACGACGTTGATTTTGCGCGCGGGACTTTCAGGGTGCGCGGCGACGTGGTAGATATTTTCCCAGCCGGGCAGGACACGGCGGTGCGAGTGGAATTTTTTGGCGATGAAGTTGAGAGACTCACGCGAATCGATCCGCTGACTGGCGAGATTTTGGATCAACCAGCTAGCCTGACGATTTTCCCGTCCAGTCACTACTCGACGCCGCGTGAACGAATTGAAAAAGCCATCATCGGCATCGAAAAAGAGTTTGACGAGCGACTGAAGTGGTTTGAGTCTCACGACAAATTGTTGGAGGCGCAGCGCCTAGCTCAGCGCACCAAATATGACCTAGAAATGCTCAAGGAAACTGGCTTTGTCAAAGGCATTGAGAATTATTCGCGCTATCTGACCGACCGTGAGCCGGGTGAGCAGCCGGCGACCTTGATTGATTATTTTCCGGACGATTGGCTGCTGCTGGTCGATGAGTCGCATATGACCTTGCCGCAAGTCCGCGGCATGTATAACGGCGACCGGGCGCGCAAGGAAGTGTTGGTGGAGCATGGGTTTCGTTTGCCGAGTGCGCTGGATAACCGCCCGCTGAGGTTTGATGAGTTTGATCAACATATTCACCAGGCGATTTATGTTTCCGCTACGCCGGGCGACTATGAAATTGCTCATTCGCCAAAGCCGGCTGAGCAGTTGATTCGGCCGACGGGGCTGCTTGATCCGCCGATTGAAGTGCGGCCAACTGAGGGGCAGGTCGATGATTTGATGGAGGAGATTCGCCAGACCATCGCTAGCGGTCACCGCGTACTGGTAACCACCTTGACCAAGCGCATGGCCGAGGACTTAAGCGCTTATCTGACGGACAATGGCGTGAAAACGGCGTATCTACACAGTGAAATTGACACGCTGGAGCGCGGCGATATTCTCAAAGATCTGCGGCTGGGGACGTACGATGTCTTGGTTGGTATCAATTTGCTGCGTGAAGGCTTGGATCTGCCGGAAGTAAGTCTGGTAGCGATTATGGATGCTGATAAAGAAGGGTTCCTCCGTAGTGAGCAGGCGCTGATTCAGACGATTGGCCGGGCGGCGCGGCACGTGGATGGGCGGGTGCTGATGTACGGCGACAATGTGACTGACAGTATGCGGCGGGCGATTGATGAGACGAATCGTCGTCGACAAATTCAGCAGCAATATAACGAAGAGCATGGCATCACGCCGCAAACCATCCAGAAGAAGATTGACGATGGCCTGCGCTCCATCATCCCGCAAAAAGAGTCGGACAAAAAGCCAAAGCTAGACTTAAAGAAGATTCCAAAGGACGAATATCCAGCGCTAATCAAGGAGTTGACTGGTCAAATGGAGCTACATAGCGCCAATCTAGAATTTGAAAAAGCCGCTCAGCTGCGTGATTTAATTGCAGAAATTCGCCAGACCATGTAGAATGAGGGTAGCATAAGCGGAGGTAATAATTATGACACAAAAGACAACAGCAGCAACACCAGAGGTGGCGCAGCCGGTGCAGGATGCAGGTGTTCCACCAGTACCACAATATGCTCCACAACCGACAGCGTACTACCCCCAGGCTGCTACCGATCCGGGTCGCGGTAAGGCAAAATGGCTGACATTTGAGTATTTACTAGCAATGGTATCGACGGTCGTATCGGCGGTATTGTTTGCGCAAGTACTGGGGTCGTTGTTTACTGCTTGGGCAAAGGTTAATGGTGCAACGACAACGACGATAACTTCGATTGGCGGTTGGCTGGCCGATATATTATCGATAAACATGGTAACGCCGGGAACGGGTATAGTGATGGCGGGTGTATTGGCAACACTGTTTGCAATCGTTGCGCTCATCACATTTGGTCGCGTCTCACGGGCTATTCCAGATCGTGACAGCTACACCAGTAGTACGGCGTATAAAGTAGTAACATATGGTGCATTTGGTGCTTTGGTAATTCCAGCAATTGTGCTGACGGCAAAGTTAGTAACAGTCCTCATCAGCTCGCTACTATTTGTCGGCGCTGGTGACGCTGGTACAGTGTATGGTGCGCTGTATCTCGGTGAGTTTGTACCATATCTCCTAGGGCTAGGGGTAATCGGTGCGACGCTGTGGATGCTTAAGGGGATTATCTCTGGCCGCAACACATCTAAGACGATGTCTCTGATCCTGTTGGGCGCAACAGGGGTGGTGCTGATTGCTGGAGCTATCACGGTAGCCGTTCAGGTGCACGATACTGGGTCCACATACACTAAAACCAATGTACAGCGCAATGTCCGTTCGACGATGTGCGATAAATACGGAGTCGGATGTGACTAATAAGACATCTGGGTGGGATAAGGACGGTGGGTTTGTGTTGCCGACCGTCCTTGTGGCGAGCATTATGCTGCTGCTGATCTTGCTAGCTGGTCTCCAGCTGGCGTCGGCAGCAGCTAATGCCTTGATGGAGCAGTATTATAATCAGCTGGCGCGTGAAGCGGCTGAGGCCGGCGTGGTGCGGATGAATGAATGTATCAGTCGTGGTCATGACAGCGCCATTGCCTCGGGCGTGCGTCCAGGTACCGATTGCCGCGGCAATGGTACGGCGATTGACGTATTTCGTAATGACAAATTACGTTCGTATTTTATTGGTGAATACACCTCAACAACTAACCCGCGGCGTGCTGATGTCAAGGGTTACCTTGAGTTGATTCGAAAATCTGATGGCCGCCCGTATAAAACCTATATTTACAATTCACGCCAGCAAGCTATCCCGGAAGTTGATTTTAAGGGAACGCGCGCCAGTAAGCGCTGGTGGTGTATCGGCGGGTCAGTCTGTCTCGATTTCGGTGTGGGCGGGTCAAATAAACCGACGCCACACCCTCATCCAACACACTCAAGTGGCCCATCCCATGAGGGTCTAACGACGATTTCCGATCGTAATGGTAATTTGAAATTCTACTCTGACGGACTTCGTATCTGGAACTCGGCACGGAATATTATGCAGGTTGATAGCTCGGCTCCCGATGGCAATCCAACATGTGACGATGGTCAAACAGCATACTATAGTGAATCACCACAGGGATTATGCGGTTCGCGTACTGGTACGCAGGCGGTGGTTGCTTTCCCGATCAATAAGGAAGAGTCTAAATATCTCGTAGTATCAAACTCGGCAAATGGTCGTGAGCGGGCAAAATTCGGCACGCTATACTACCACGTCGTTGATTTTACCAATGATCCACTCGGACGAGTGACGAAAAAGAACATGTCTATTGGCATGGCGGGCAGTTTTTCGCGCAACTATTCTGGCGAGGCGATGAATGCCGTGCCGAATAATGCGGGAAATGGTGCGGTGGTGTATACCTATCGGCCGGGTTCACCGAATCAAGTCTATGCCTTCAATATTTTCTCGACTGACAACGGAGCAACTATTCAGACGCCAAATGCAGCAGTGTATAATGTACCGTCTGGCCCGGCTCAGCCGTGTATCGTGCAACCAAATCCATCAAGCCCTTCACGAACGGGATTCGGCTCGATTAACTTTAACAACGAGGCTACCAAAATGTTAGTGTTTATGGGTGGTAGTGCCTGTCCAAATCGTAATGGTAACGCTGGAGTATTACACGTATTTGATATATCTGGGGCTGATACCAATATGACACCAATAGCTCACTGGTCAGTTGGCGTGCATAACAACAACCCACTTGACAGTAGCTTAGGATATGCTGCTGATTTCTCGCCAAATGGTGACCACGTCTACGTCTCGAAGTTATATATTGGTGAATTATTCCGCTATGATATAACAAGTCGTAATAGTAGCACTATTAAAGCGAGCGAGCGATTCATCGGCTTCACTAGCTGTGAGCATTTTAGGGACTGTGCGGTTGCCGACTCTCTACCAAACTCGTCAGTGCCGAATCAACCTAGCTGGATGGGTCCTGGCTTTGGTGGCGATGGCGGCGGACAAGTTTTACGTGGCCCGGATGGTCGAGTATATGTGGCAGATCGTGGTGCCAACAAGATTAGTTATATTGAACGACCAGACGCACCAAATGCGGCAACCGATGCAGCAACGGCGGCAGCTATCGGCTGGAACCGCGGTGGGTTATCGCTTGGTTCTGGGATCAGTAGGTATGGCCTACCACAGATGGTGACGCTCCATTCGCCGCGGCTGCTGAGTTATTAGGTTTTCCTCGAGACAGTGCTATAATAGACTGCATGACAACTATTTCTACCAGTGACATTCAGCACTTGGCGAGTTTAAGTAGTCTGGCATTAGCCGATGATGAAGTTGATGGACTGCGCCAGGATTTGGAAAACATAATTAGCTACATTGAGCAGCTGAGTAAGCTTGACACAGCTGGCGTAGAGCCGACCTATCAAGTAACGGGGCTAGCGAATGTCTGGCGCGAAGATGAGGTCCAGTCAGGTGTTTCCAGGGAAGCGCTGCTTAACTTGGCACCCGAAAAACAGAATAATCAAGTGAAAGTGCCGCAGGTGCTGTGATGAGCCAGATTAGTGATTTTGCCGGAAAAAGCGCAGTCGAAAATGTCAAGGAAGCTTTGCGGCGGGTGCGCGACATTGAAGATTATCACGCACTGCTCAGTTTGACAGAAGAGCGGGCTTTGGAGCGAGCCGCGAAGGTTGATGGGGGTGAAATTTCTGGCAGGCTGGCTGGTGTGCCATTTGTAGTGAAGGATAATTTCTTGGCCTTTGGCGCACCGACGACTGCTGCCTCAAAAATGCTCGAGAATTTTAACGCGCCGCTGCAGGCGACGGCGGTTGAAAAATTGGAGGCCGAAGGTGCAATTTGCATCGGCAAGGCGAACTTGGACGCCTTTGCTCACGGCGGTTCGACGGAAAATTCAGCCTTTGGTCCGACCAAAAACGCTGCGGATAAAACTCGAGTAGCCGGCGGCTCGTCGGGCGGCTCGGCGGTAGCAACGGCGCTTGACGTGGTGCCGTTTGCGCTGGGAACAGATACTGGCGGTTCAATTCGCCAGCCCGCCAGCTTTAACGGCGTGGTCGGTGTCAAGCCAACCTACGGCGCGGTCAGCCGCTACGGCGTGGTGGCTATGGCCTCGAGCACGGATACCATTGGTTGCTTTGCGACGAACGCTGATGACGCTAATCTGGTGATGGAAATCATGGCGGGTCGTGACGACAAGGATATGACCACGCTGCCTGACTTTTGGCAGAACCAACCAGGCTTTACTAAGAAGAAAATTGGTTTGGTTAAACAATGTATGACTGACGATGTGGACGCGGCAGTTCGCCAGAAAACGCTTGATTATGCTGAAAAACTAAAGCAATTGGGCTATGAAATTGAAGAGGTAAATCTGGACATGATGCAATATTCGCTGGCGATGTACTATATTATTGTGCCGGCAGAGTTGTCGTCAAATCTAGCGCGCTATGATGGCGTGCGCTATGGTCACCGAGCGGCTGAGATAAAAACGCTGGCGGAATTGTACGGCTGCAGCCGTAATGAAGGTTTTATGACGGAGAATAAGCGGCGGATTATGATTGGTAGCTTTGTGTTGTCGAGCGGCTTTTTTGACGCTTATTACATGCAGGCGCAAAAAGCGCGTACGCTACTCATCAACGAGTTTAAGCAGTTGTTTGCCGAGTACGACGCGCTGCTGACGCCAACGGCACCAACGCCGGCATTCAAACTTGGCGAGAACACTAGTGATCCGATCAAAATGTATTTGTCTGATATCATGACCGTGCCGGCCAGTCTGGCTGGACTACCGGCAATTTCCGTACCAGCTGGAAGCAACGATGAAGGATTACCGATCGGCGTGCAGCTAGTTGGTAATTACCGTTCGGACGGAAGCCTGCTGAAACTGGCGGCGGAAGTGGAGGTCATCTGATGGATGGATTGTTGATCGCGCTAGTGGTGGCGGCGCTGGTGATCGGTGGCCTATTGATGCTATTCATTCAGTTGACGTCGAAGCGAACAGAGAAGCTCGACCGGGAACTATACCGAAAAGTCTGGCAGGCGGTGCAGCGTGTGGCCGATACAAATAACCCCGACAGTCTGCAGATGGCGATTATCAAAGCTGACAAGCTGCTCGACCGGGCGATGCGCGAATATGGCGTTAGTGGCACGACGATGGGTGAACGACTCAAGGCGCGGCGTGGTCTGTGGACGAATGAGGACGCGGTCTGGTCGGCACATAAACTACGTAATCAAATTGCCCACGAAAGTCGAGTCACCATCACCACCCAGACATTCAAGCGGGCAATGGCCGCTTTTGAACAAGCACTAAAAGATTTGGGAGCGTTATGATGAGTGTATATGATGAATATGAAATGACCATTGGCATCGAGTGCCATGTCCAGCTGGCGACCAAAACTAAGCTGTTTAGCCCGGCTGATAATGACGCGCGTAATGCTGAGCCGAATAATAAAACGCACGAGATTGACTTTGGTCTGCCAGGAATGCTGCCGGTGCTGAATAAGCACGCTGTCGAACTGGCGGTGCGCGCCGGTAAGGCGTTGAATGCGCCGATTGCTCGCGTTAGCCGGTTTGATCGCAAGCATTATTTTTACCCTGACCTGCCAAAGGGTTATCAGACCTCGCAGATGTATCAGCCGATTATTTTGGCTGGTCATGTCGATGCACCGCTGGATGATGGTTCGCTCAAACGAGTGCGAATTCATCACGCGCACATGGAAGAAGACGCGGGCAAGTTGACGCACCACGATGGCTACTCGTTGGTTGACCTCAACCGCGCTGGCACGCCGCTGATCGAAATTGTTTCTGAGCCAGATATGCATTCTGCCGAGGAGGCCAAAGCGTACGCTTCGGAACTGCACAAATTGATGGTCTACGCTGGCGTGACGCACGGTGATTTGTATCATGGCAACATACGTTTTGATGTCAATATTTCGGTGGCTAAGAAAGGCGCGACCGAACTCGGCAAGCGCGCAGAAGTTAAAAACCTCAACTCATTCCGCAGCGTCGAGCGTGCCGCTGAATACGAGTTCAAGCGCCAAGTTGACCTGCTGGAAAGTGGTGAATCGGTGGTGCAGGAGACCCGCGGCTGGAGTGATGACAGGCAAATTACTACTTCACAGCGTTCGAAAGAAGACGCGCAGGATTATCGCTACATGCCCGATCCGGACATCCCGCCGATTGTTTTGACTGACGAGGAAATCGCCGGCATGCAGGAACATATGCCGCTGATGCCGGGCGAGTGCCGAGAGCGGTGGGCTGATCTGGGGCTGGATCATTCGGTGATTACGACGATCCTCGGCCATCAGCCGCTCGCGATATTGCTTGATGCTATCAAGACGCTGACGGTGCATAATGAGCAAGCTGTTCTCGATGAGTTGGGAGTTGACAAGATAAAATATCAGCGGCTGGTCAAGCGGATCTTTAACTGGTTTGCTTCGACGCCGGAGGGGTTGATTGATATGGATCTCATCGGGGAGGGTTATGTTGGGCCGCGTCGGTTGACAGAGTTGTCACTACTCGTCGAGGATAACGAGGTGAGTTCAACTGGCGGCAAAGAGATTTTCCTTAGTTTGTTTGATCGACAATATCTCAAACAGGGGCCGCGCGAGATTGCCGAGAGTAAGAATTTACTGCAGGTGTCTGACGAGAGGGTCATCACAGTCATCGTTGACGAAGTATTACATGACCCAGCCTCGGCGGCATCCATCGCTGACATTCGCTCGGGCAAAGACAAAGCTATCGGCTACCTCGTTGGTCAAGTCATGAAGCGCTCTAAGGGCCAGGCCAACCCAAGCCTCGCCCAGAAGCTAATCCGAGAGCGACTGCAATGAAAACATTCACGCGTATTCAACCAACCACCACGCAAACAGTCGGCGAGGCGTTCAAGCGCTCGGCCGTCATCAAGCGATATCAAACAGAGGATGGTGAACAGCATGAGTTTACGACCTTCTTTTCTGAGGAGTTAGTGTCAGTATTAGTGGTGGCAGTGACGACGGATAACAAGATCGCTATGACCTATCAGTTTCGCGCTGGCCCGGAAAAATGGCTCTATGATTTCCCCGGTGGCGAAGGCGAGCCGGGCGAGGAGGTAGAGGCAGTCGCGCGGCGTGAATTAATGGAGGAGACGGGCTGCACGCCGGGGCGCTTTGAATATGTTGGTGAATGCTATGAGGGCCCGTACATTAATATCAAGATCGCAGTGTACTTGGCGACTGACTGCGTGTACAATGGGGATGCAATCCATCTTGATGAAGCTGAAAGTAGCCAGGGCGCTGAACTACGGTTTGTTTCAGCGACAGAGTTGTTTGCCATCGCTCGGGCGGGTGATTTATGTGTAACAGGGCCATTCGCGCTTTTGTTTGATTATTTAGATAACCTACGACAGGAGGAACTATCATGAAAAAACCAACCAAGGCTATCATCGCTGCCGCCGGCTTCGGTACGCGGTTCTTGCCGCAAACTAAGGCTATGCCAAAAGAAATGATGCCGCTGATCGACAAGCCGATTATCCAATACGTCGTCGAGGAATTGGTCGAGGCCGGTATCAAAGATATCATTATCATCGGCAGCGCCAACAAACGAGCAATTGAGGATCATTTTGACAGGCCGAACGAGGAACTACTGGTCAATCTGCGGGCGGGCGGCGCCAAGAAACAGCCACTGATTGACATCGTGAATAATTTGTCGGAAATGGCAAACTTTGTTTACATTCGCCAGAAAGGCCCGTACGGCAACGCCACGCCATTGACCTGCGCCGCGCATTTGATCAATGGTGATGAGCCGGTTATTTATACCTTTGCTGATGACTTTATCGCTGCTAGCCCCAGCCGGTTCCGCCAGATGATCACTGCGGCGCAAAAATTAGACGGCGCGGTGCTATCGTGCAAGAAGATTGTTGATGACGCTGAATTTGATCGCTACGGCGTGGTTAACGGTGAGCAGGTTGCTGACGGCGTGATCAAGATGACGAACATCGTTGAAAAGCCAGGTAAGGCTAATGCTCCGTCTGATCTAGCGAGCGTCAGTAGCTATTTGCTGCCGGGCGAGTTCTTTAGCTATCTCGAGAAAGCCAAGCATGCGTTTGATGGTCACGGTGAATTTACGGTGCAGCCGATTATGCAGAGCATGATTGATGATGGCTATAATTTTTATGGCGTAGAAATTACCAATGGTACCTATTATGACACTGGCGATAAACTGGAATATCTCAAGACAGTGATTGATTTTGGCATGCGTGATCCGAAGCTTGGTGCGAGCCTTCGTGAATATTTGGTCAAGCGGCTTGAGGAAAATAGTGCCAGCTAAGTCGCCAAAAGAAAGTAGCCGTAAGGATGCTCGGGCTACCGGATCACGCCCGTCACTGGCCCATCGCGCCATTGATCGTATCAAGCGTGATAATGAAAACGGTGCTCGGCAGGCAATGATCGAAGATCTGTTTTTTGACTTTCATCGATCGCGTCGGCAGGTCTATTGGATGAACTTTTGGCGAGGTTTTTTCTTTGGCATGGGTAGCCTCGTGGGTGTGACGGTGTTGATCATGGTGTCAGCTTGGCTGCTCGGGCGGTTTGCTGATATCTTTCCGGCACTGGCGGATTTTCTCAATCAGCTGATTGATACCATGCAGCGCCGGCGCTAACATGCTATACTTGGTAGAGAAAGAGGAGGTAGCGCCCAGAGGGCGCGGTACATGATGGTGACCAAACATACGACAGCTTCAACTCAAACTGCGGCTACGTTGCAGCCGTCTGATTATGTGCACCTACACAATCACACTCACCACTCGCTCCTTGACGGGCTGACCAAGATTCCTGACATGGTGGCTCGGGTGAAAGAGCTCGGCATGGAGGCTTGTGCCATTACTGACCACGGCACCATGTCGGGCGCAATTGAGTTTTATAAAGCCGCCAAGAATGTTGGTATCAAGCCAATTATCGGCATCGAAACCTACGTAGCAGCCCGCACTCGTCATGACCGCGACCCAGCTAAGGACAAGGCACGCTATCACCTGACGCTACTGGCCATGAATCACAAGGGCTATCAAAATCTGATGCAGCTCAGCACCATCGCCAACCTCGAAGGTGTCTATTACAAGCCGCGCATTGACCACGAATTACTGGAACAATACAACGAAGGCATCATCTGTATGTCTGGCTGTATTGGTGGTGAGTTGGGCGAGAATTTGCGCAATGATGATTATGAAAAGGCCAAGGAAATTGCTGGCTGGTACAAGTCGGTGTTTGGCGATCGGTACTACATGGAGCTGCAAGACCATGGCCACCCGGAGGCGCGCAGTCACTGGCCGGAGCAAAAAAAGGTCAATGATTACATTGAGCGCATCAGCGAGGAACTGGATATTCCGTGTGTGGTGACCAGCGACGGTCATTACCTCAATCACGAAGACCAAGAGGCGCATGAGATTTTGCTATGCGTCGGTACTGGTGCGTATTTGAGTGATGAAAAGCGGATGAGCTTGAAGGATTTTGAGCTGCATTTGACGACGCCAGAAGACATCATTTCGCGGTGGCAAACAACCAATCCTCAGGCAATTGCCAATACCAAAGCCATCGCCGATCGGTGCGACGTAGAAATTAAACTTGGTGATATTCTCATCCCGAAATTCCCAACGCCAAACGGTGAATCGGAAAAAGAATATCTGGATCATCTGGTGTACAGCGGTATGGCAGTACGGTACGCTGGCATGAAGTTGGAGGACGCGAAGAAGCTCCCGAATGATCAGCTGCGAGCCAAGTTATCAGAGGCGCAGCTAGAGCGACTGGACATGGAGTTTGGCGTGCTCGACAACATGGGCTATAACGGCTATTTTTTGATCGTCCAGGATTTTATCAACTGGGGCAAATCTCAGGGGATTATCTTTGGGCCGGGGCGTGGTTCAGCGGCTGGCTCAATCATCGCCTATGCCCTGAACATCACCGACCTTGACCCGCTGCATTACGACCTGCTGTTTGAGCGATTTCTCAACCCCGACCGTATTTCCATGCCCGACATCGATATCGACATTCAAGATACCCGCCGCGGCGAGGTGATCGAATATTGCGCCAAGAAATACGGCTCAGAACGAGTCGCCAACATCTGTACCTTTGGTACCATGGCGGCGCGTGCCTCGGTGCGTGATGTGGCGCGGGTGTTGCAGGTGCCGTACGGCGAATCTGACCGGCTAGCCAAGCTCATTCCACCGCCCGTCCAGGGTCGTCACGTGCCCATCAAAAAATCGCTGGAGGAAGATCCTGACCTCAAGAAAGAATACGAGACCAACCCGACTGCCAAAACAGTTTATGACTTTGCGTCGCAGCTGGAGGGAACCATTCGTTCGCACGGTGTGCATGCCGCCGGCGTGGTGATCGCACCGGATGATTTGGTGAAATACGTGCCGCTCGAGATGGCGCAAAAGGGCGTGGTGGCGACTCAGTATCCGATGGGCCCGGTGGAAGAACTGGGGCTGCTTAAGATGGACTTTTTGGGTCTGTCTAACTTGTCCATCATCAACAATGCGCTGCGTATTATTCGTAAAGTCTACAAAACGGACATTGATTTATCAACGTTGCCGCTGGATGATGCAGCAACCTACAAATTATTCCAGCGCGGTGATACCACCGGCGTGTTCCAGTTGGAGTCGGCTGGCATGAAGCGGTACTTGCGCGAGCTCAAACCGAGTGTCTTTGAAGACATCATCGCCATGGTGGCCCTGTACCGCCCGGGGCCAATGCAGTTTATCGACTCGTTCATCAAGCGTAAACATGGCGAGGAAGAAATTACCTATCTGCACCCCGGCATGGAAAACTCATTGAAAAACACCTATGGCATTTTGGTCTATCAGGAGCAATTTATGCAGATTTCCAAAGAGTGGTGTGGCTTTACTGGCGGTCAAGCCGACACCCTACGTAAAGCAGTGGGTAAAAAGAAAATTGACTTGATGAAAAAGGTCAAGCCAGAGTTTGTCGAAGGCGCGGTCAAGGTTGGTGGCGCGACTAAGGAAATCGCTGAGCAGTTTTGGGATGCATTGGAGGAATTTGCTAACTACTGTTTCAATAAGTCACACGCAGCGTGTTATGGCTTGATCGCCTACTGGACAGCGTACCTGAAGGCGCATTACCCTGACGCGTTCATGGCGGCACTGATGACCAGTGATCAGGACGACACCGAGCGCCTGGCCATCGAGATGACTGAGTGTAAGCACATGGGCATCGAAGTACTCAACCCAGATGTTAATGAGTCATTTGTCGAGTTCGCAGTGGTGCCTGGTGAAAAGAAGATTCGTTTCGGCATGGCGGCGGTCAAGGGCGTCGGTGTCGGCGCGGTGGAAGAAATTATTCGTGCCCGCGAGGCTGATGGCCCGTTCAAGTCGGTCGAAGATTTTGCCAAGCGAGTGTCGACCAGCAAGTTTAACCGCAAGGCCTGGGAGTCGCTGATCAAAACTGGCGCCTTTGACAGCTTTGGCGATCGGTCTGACTTGTTGTTTAATCTTGACACCATTGTCGCCTTTGCTCAAAAGACTCAGAAAGAGGCTGCGTCAGGGCAGACTGACCTGTTTGGTATGCTCGGTGATGAGTCGGCTGATGTTCAGCCAACGATGCAGTTACAGCCAGCGCCGGCCAAACACACCAACAAAGAGCGGCTGATGTGGGAGCGCGAGCTGATGGGGCTATATATTTCGGCGCACCCGCTTGATGCGTATGAAGCATACCTCAGTGAGCAGGCGCAGCCGTTAACGCAGCTGGTGCCAGAATACGACGGCCGCCCGATGATAATTGGTGGTATCATCACGACGGTGCGCACCATCGTGACCAAATCAGGTAGCAAGATGGCGTTCGTCGGGATCGAAGATAAATTTGGCGAGGGCGAGGTTATTGTCTTTCCGAATTTGTATGAGCAAGTCGGTGCCAAACTTGTCCAAGACGCCGTCATTCGGGTGACCGGCAAAAACTCGGCACGTGATCGGGATAGCAATTTGGGCTCAGAGAGTAAGATGATTGCTGATGAAATTGAGATTGTCTCCGACGAAGATATCAAGAGCTATGAATCGACTGGCCGTCAAATGGAGGCTCCAAAAGTCAGCAGCAAATTCAAGCAAGAGCGGCGTGCAGCATTCCGAGCCCAAAAGACCCAGAAGCCAGGTATAGCCCGAGCAGCGACGGCGAACGGAACAAATATGAAATCGACACCGCCTGGCACGACAAACACGCCGTCACGCCCAGTAGCTACGCCCCCCTCGCCCGAGGCAGAAAAGCTATTTCTTCATATCAAAAACCCGAGCGACCACGATAAGCTAGTAGCGCTCAAGTCGCTCTGCTCCGAATATGCTGGCGTAACTGATGTGGTGTTGGTGCTGGGTGAGGCAAATAAGTCTGCCATGCGCATGCCGTTTCGTGTTGAGGCTGGCGACCAGCTCATGAGTCAGCTGCGTCAGACACTGGGCGACGAGTGTGTAGTCTTGAAATAAAATTTGCGCGTACTTTATTGAACTTTTATCTCTCGTCGCCGCAGGAGCTTATTATACCAGCGAATCATACCGCGCCGTACCGGCCGGCCGATCATATTACCAAGCGATGCGCCGATCGCAATGGCCACACCGATCATAATAGCTCGTGCAAGGACAGCTAGTGACAATAAAAATTCAGGGTCGGTCGGCGGATTCTCTATCACCCCCATCAAGCCGTTATAGAGTGACAAGCCCGGCACCAGCGGCACAATGCCGGCAGCGATAATGGCCACTGAAGGAAAGCGCCATAGTCGGGACGCAAGCACCGCCGTCAATCCGACTACTGTCGCTGCGGCGCCACTGGCGATAACGACTCCGAGTGAACCAACCAGGGTGCTTGATACCCACCAGCCCAACACGCCGACGCCGCCAGAAATTAGCATTCCGAACAAACGTGCGTGATTGCCGGCCGCAAAACCTGCAGCAATGATTAGTGCACCTAGATACTGTGCTCGTATATCTACCGCTAGCCCCAGCCGATCCGGTGTCGTTGGAAAACTAATGCCAAATCGCTGAATGATGTATAGCCCGGTCATCACGCCGACAACGATACCCATCGTCGCCATAATCACCCGTAGTAGCCGGGCATTTGCCGTCACATAATACTCATCAATCGCATCCTGAAAAGCACCGACGATCATCAGCCCTGCTACCAGCAACACGATACCGCTGATCACCAGCATTGTCGTATCAACTTGCCAGCCCAGCCAGCCATTTAGCCATTGAGCGGCGCCTGCTGCCAGGGTGATTAGGAGTGCGGTAATGATTTGCAGGTAAAATGTTGCGAGACCCCATTTATCTAGAATTCTCATCGTTGCTGTTGCTGCAAATCCCATCACAAACGCTAGTCCGCTCATCAAGATCGAGCCGTTAAATAAAATCACCACACCCATCGATACACCACCGCCCGCCAAACAGGTGACCCAGCGTGAGTACTCGCGTGGGTTAGCGAGGATTTCTTCGACACGTTGCTCTGCCTCGGCTAATGGCAAATGAGTGTCACGAATTAATAGCGCAAGGTTTTGCAATGCTTGGATCGTTTGGTAATTGACATACTTCAATGTGATCGTCCGCACCAAGGTGAGTGGTTCGCGTTCGGTACCGCGGTCTTGGGACATGGTGATGAGTGTTGAGCTGACATCAATGTGAACTCGTCGCCTGCAGTATGTGCCAGTGATCCCTAGCGCCATATGTACCACGTCCCGAGCAGCCACCCCCATTGCTAATAATTCCTCGGCAATTGCCATCGTCATCCGCAGTGCTCGCATATTTGGCGTTAAGCTCTCGTCGATTTTATCCAATTGCCAAACGGGTGCTGGCACTGGCAGTCGTGGTATGCGTCCTAATGATCGTTTGATAAATTCAGGTACTTTTCTTTTCACAGCTGTTTTCACATCACTACTATAGCGCCTCTTGGGTAAAATGAAAATAGTTTAGTGGGTTGAGGCCTGCATGGGTGATACAATAACCCTATGGACGAACGGCAGATAGCTCAACTTGAGACAATAAAAAATAAAGTGCGTGGTATATTAGGCGGCGACCCATCGGGTCATGCTGATGATCACGTTGAGCGGGTGGCCTTTCTGGCGGAGCGTTTTGCGAGCGAATGTAATGAGCCGGTAGATCTGTACGAAGTGCTGTTGACGGCTTGGTTGCATGACATTGACGATTACAAATTAGTTGGCAAAGCGCAGGCAGAGAAATTGACGAACGCGGTCAATAGTATGGTGGATGCAGGAGTGGATACTGACCTATGTCAGGCAGTATTAGAAAATATTGCGGCGATTGGTTATAGTAAACGGCTGGACGGCCAGCAGCCGCGGCGGCTGGCGGGGCAGCTAGTGTCTGACGCTGACATGTGCGATGCTATTGGCACGGTTGGGATTGAGCGAGGATTGATGTATGCCTGCCATCACGGTGGGCGGATTTTTGACCCCGCGGTTTGGCCAAATGTTGATCTAGCGGCGGAAGAATACGACATTAACGGCAACACGCATGATACCGACGGCTTTATTAATCACTTTTTTGAGAAGTTGCTGAAATTGAAAGGCTTGATGCTGACGGAGCCGGGGCGAATAGAAGCGAGGAAGCGTCAGCACGTTATGGTTGATTTCCTTCATGCCTATTTCCGCGAAAAGAATGTGCCGGAGTGGAGTCAGTTTTTGGAAGGGTATTTACTTGATATAACTAAGACAAATGATTTACAATAGGCGGACAAGGACTATAGTATGAGTGAAGTTTCAGGAAATATGTACTCGCTGCTTGCAGAACGCAGCATTCATGACAGAATGAAAGATCGCGAAGTTCCGTATAATGTTGTCGGCGGGCTGGGTCTACATGCAGTTACCAACGCTGCCAAAATTGATTGGGATAATCGTGTTGTTTGTCTGCCCAATGGTGTGGATTTACCGCGTCTACGTAAAAACGGTACGGTGCGAGACCTTGATACATTAGTGCAAAGCACAGATAAGACTGTTGTGAAGAGTTGTCGGCAGGAAATTACCGATGCTATCGGTGATAAGTTGGTAGTTTCGGCATTTGGACTTAATCCATACGAAAAAAATCGTCGTGGTATATTTGATTTCGTCGGCGATCGTTATGTTGATGATGAAGGTCGTTTATACTGGCGCCTCGGCGGTATTGAGACGGAAATTCCCCCAGCTAGTCTTGATCAGTGGCTTGTGAAGAGAGATGGCGAGACAGTATGCGCTATCCTTAATCCAATTGCTCAATTAGGAGCGTACGGATGTCGTTCAATTACCGGCTGGCGTCCAAAAGACACAGAAAAAGTCGAGGAACTAATAAATGCTATAATGCCAAACCGCAAAATTTCAGATATTCCGCAAGAGTGTCGCGACCAGTATTATACATTTAGAGAACAATCGAGAAAAGTTGCCGAAGCTAGACAAAAGTTAGGCTGGTTTGGGCTAAAGGCTGGATTGTTGTCATTCCTGGAGCATCAAGAGTGGGCGGTACGACTTGCTCAGGGCGAGCTGGATGGTGTGCTCAGTGGTTTTGTCGGCAAGACGTGATCACTTGATATAATGGTAGCTGTGAATCAACGGTTGCAGCAAAAACTCAAGACCCTACCGCGCACTCCTGGCGTCTATTTTCATAAGTCAGCCAGCGGCGAGATTATTTATGTGGGCAAGGCGGCGGTGTTACGTAACCGCGTGCGCCAGTATTTTCAAGATTCGCGCGGGCGGGACAATAAAACCATGGCGTTGGTGGCGGAAATTGCTGATACTGATTGGATTGAGACCGAGAGCGAGGTTGACGCGTTGTTTTTGGAGAGCGAGATGGTCAAACGCTACATGCCGTGCTACAACGTGCTGCTGCGTGATGATAAATCGCAGATGTATGTACGCATCGACATGAAAAGTGAGTGGCCGACCGTCAGTTTTACGCGCAATCCTGCGGATGACGGCGCGGAATATGTTGGCCCGTTTTATAATGGCTTTGCCTTGAAAAAAGCCTTGCGCTATCTGCGGCGAGTGTTTCCGTATTTAACCAGGCAGCGGCGACCAGGGCAGTCGAAATTGGATGAAGATTTGGGTCTCAGCCCGCGACTAAGCGATGGGCCAGCTGCCTACAAAGCTAATCTACACAAACTCATCAGTTACATCAAGGGTAATCGTAAAGCCATCGCCGCCGAGCTGGAGCGCGACATGAAAACGGCAGCTGGGCTGCATGATTTTGAGCGGGCGGCCGACCTTCGCAATAAACTACGCGCCATGCAGGAATTGCAGCGGCGAGTTTGTTTCGGCGACAAAGAGTTTTTGGATATTTCTAAGGACAAGGCATTGGCTGATTTGGCGAAATTATTGGGCCTAAAAGATATCCCAGCACGCATCGAGGGTTATGATATTTCACACATGAGCGGGCAGCAAGTCGTCGCTAGTATGGTGGTATTTACCAATGGCGCGAGCGACCGGGCGGAATACCGCAAGTTTAAAGTTAGTGAGAAAAATGATGATACGGGTAATATGCATGAGACGGTTTTTCGCCGGTTGAGTGAGCGTCATTTAAAAAGCTGGGGTCGTCCTGATCTGCTGCTGATTGATGGCGGTAAGGGTCAGCTAGCGGCAGCCATCAAAGCGCGTGATGAGCGTGGCGTCACCGTGCCAATCATCAGTATCGCCAAGCGCGAGGAAGAGTTGCTGGTACATAAAACTGGTTCGCAAATTGACATAGCGTTCATTGAGCAGGTTCGGTCGCAGCCACGGACGGATATTATGATTCACGAAGACGGTGATGTTTATGTGGTGAATTTACACCCAAGTCAGCGTAACGCCAGTTCACACTCAAAAAACTTACGAGCTAGCATGGAGCAAACTCGCAACGAACGTCCGACGGCGGACGAGAATACCCTTGCGACAACCGACATCGTCAAACTGTTCCAGCGCATCCGCGACGAGTCACATCGCTTTGCCGTGAGCTACCACACGGTGCTAAAGCGTCAGCAGCAAACGAAAAATCAGCTGGAGGAAATTCCTGGCATTGGGCCAAAAACCCGCGCCAAATTATTGAAAAAGTTTGGCAGCATCAGCCGTATACGGAATGCCTCACTCACCGACCTGGAAAAAATCGTGGATAAAGAGCTAGCGAAAAAGATTAAGCTTATGCTATCATCATAAGTATGAGTCGCAAGTATGGATTTACCGTCATAGAAATACTAATTGTCGTTGTGGTTATTGGTATCTTGGCGGGCATCGGTCTCGTCAGTTATAACGGGTGGCGCAAAGAGACGGTGCGTAAAGCTATAACATCGGATCTTCAGAATGCATTATCAGCGGCGGAACAGGAAAAAAACTTCAAAGGGTCATACCCAACGACATTGCCGCAGTCGTTCAAGAGTGGCTCGCCAGATATCGTAATCACTGTACGAACAATCCCGCCGTCTGGTTCGACGCCGGCCGCGATCTGCATTGAGGGGACGAGTAGTCGACAGCAGCTCCAGATGCACATCAAGAGCACTGAGCGCAGGGTAGTCGACGGCGCTTGCTAGCGTTATGATATAATGAAATGTAGTCATGAGACGACAATTTGCAATATTTTTTGTCAGGTGGGTACTTAATTCTGTTGGTATCTGGGTGGCGGTGCGGCTTCTCGGGACGAGTGAGCCAGTGGTTGAGACGACGGCAACGTTTATCCTCGCCGGTTTAATCTTTTCGATCGTCAACTCTATCTTAAAACCGATCGTTGTCATCTTGTCGCTACCGGCGATCTTACTGACGCTCGGCTTATTTACGCTGGTGGTTAATGGCATCATGGTGTATATATCGTTGGCACTGGCGCCGGGATTATCCATGAGTTTTGGCTCGTCAATTCTTGCCGGAATCATACTCAGTCTGGTAAACTATATAGTAAGTAGCGCCTTCGTTATCAAGCCGGCGCCAGAATAAGGAGAAAGCATGTCACTTGATACTATTTTGCCGTATGTCACATTAGGATCAGCCGTTTTGATGATCATTGCCATATTGTTGCAGCAGCGTGGTGCTAGCCTGGGTGCAGGATTTGGCTCGTCGGGCGAACTGTTCACCACGCGGCGAGGTTTTGACAAGAACTTGTTTGATGTGACTATTGTGTTTGCTGTTGTGTTCGTGCTGTCGATCTTGGCGAGTTTGGTGTTGCCGAGTCTGAAGGGCTAGGGGTATATCTTGGACACAAAAAAATCATCTTGGAAAAAATTTCTGCGGCTGGACTTCACAACGAAAGACCTCGATGGACGGGCGCAGAAACTAACCAAGACGACCCTGCGTCACACGCATATGTTTATCTCTTCGCGCCTTGAACATTTGGCTGGAGTTAAGCGGCATGTCCTGGGGTGGATCTTTCTGGTTATTCTATTGATTACCATCAGCATGGTGCAGTGGCTGTCATTTCGTGAATTATATGCTCATAACGCACCAGCCAGGGGCGGGTCGTATTCAGAGGGCGTGCTAGGCCCATTAGAGACACTGAACCCAATCTTTGCTCGTAGTAGTGCCGAAAAATCAGCGGCTCGGCTGATGTTTGCGAGTCTTTATAATTATGATACAACCGGACATATCAAGGGCGACCTCGCTGAGTCGGTCACAGTCAATGAGGCCGAGACTGAGTATACGGTCAAATTGCGCCGTAATCTCAAGTGGTCAGACGGAGCGCCGCTGGATGCTCGCGACGTGGTGTTTACTGTTAATCTACTCAAGGATGCACGGACACAATCGTCAATTACCGGCTGGCAGTCGATCAACGTCAAGCAGGTTGACGAGCGAACGGTGCAATTTATCCTGCCGGCCCCATACGCACCATTCATGCACGCCCTCACCTTTCCGGTTTTGCCTCAGCACAGCCTCAGTGAAGTTAATCCGGCTGAGCTACGCGAGCATGGTTATGGTAAGTCGCCCGTAACCTCTGGGCCGTTTGCTATGCGGATTCTACAGAATGCCAATGCTGATGGGTCGAAAAAAGTGCTTCATCTCGTGGTGAACTCGCAGTATCATCATGGTGCGCCAAAGCTGGATCGCTTTCAGCTGTATGTATATCCGACGCGGGACGAGATAACCAAAGGTCTCAAGACGAGTGAAATTATGGCGACACCGGAGTTGTCATATATGGCTCAGTCAGACCAGATCCGTCACATGTATGCCTCGCGGTCGTACGCTATTAACGATGGCGTTTATGCATTATTTAATACCCAGAGCGAAATGGTGAGTTCGCGCAAAGTTCGACAAGCACTGGTCCAGTCGATTAATACCCAAGCGCTACGCGAGAAGTTTGCTTTCGCCAAGAAGCCACTACACGGCCCAATTTTTGACGACCAAGTAGACGGGCAGCTGGCCGGTCGTTTGCCGTATGACACAGAAGCAGCAAAAAAGTTACTGGATGAAGAAGGATGGAAGGTAGTCGGTAATCAGCGTAAAAAGGGCGAGCAGGTTTTGCAATTGTCGTTCGTGACGCTCAAAGGCTCTGACTTTGAAAATATTGCGCGTGAACTCGTAAAAGTCTGGCAGGAAACGCTGCATATCACTGTTGACCTAAGGGTGGTTGATCCAAATGATGCCTCGCAAAACGTTTTGCAGTCTGTTCTGCGGCCGCGTGGCTTTGATGTACTGTTGTATGAGTTGGTGCTGGGCGGTGACGCTGACGTCTTTGCCTACTGGCATTCGTCACAGGCCAATCAAGGCGGTCTCAATTTTGCTAACTATAACAGCGCGGTGGCCGATGATGCCCTCGCGGCTGGTCGCACCAAACAAAATGCCAAACAACGAGTGAGCAAATACCAAACGTTTACCAAGCATTGGCAGTCCGATGTGCCAGCCCTCGCACTATATCAAGTGCAACTGGATTACATTCACTTGCGTTCCGTGTCGGCGCTTGATAAGTCAATGCGGTTGGTATATCCCACCGATCGGTTCGCCGACGTGATCTACTGGACGGTTCGCCGCGAATCCGTTTACAAAGCACCGTAATCAGGTATAATGGTAAGTGGTCATGCGGGCGTGGCGGAATTGGTAGACGCGCTAGCTTGAGGGGCTAGTGAGCATTATGCTCGTGGAAGTTCAAGTCTTCTCGCTCGCACCAAATGTAACAGAGCGGCGCGTTGGCGGAGCGGTTACGCAGAGGTCTGCAAAACCTTTTAGACGAGTTCGACTCTCGTACGTGCCTCCAGGATTGTCGATAAAAGCTCTCTTGGAGAGCTATAGTATAAGTAAAAATATTGAGTGAAATAAAGTTGAATTTGCAACTGAATTTTTGTATTTTGCGAAGGGAGAATATTGATTTATGCTTTCAATATTAGGTGCCGTATTATTTGGAATTATAGCAATTATGACAGTTCTTGTTGCTTGTGGTCTGCCTTTGGGTGAATTTACCATGGGTGGACAACATAAAATCTTACCTAAGAAATTGAGAGTTATGGCAGTCATTTCGGTGGCTATCCAAATTTTTGCAATGATAATTATTTTGCAGGCTGGAGGCTTTATTCCTTTGTGGTTGTCTTTTGGGGTTACTAAATATATTTGTTTCTTCTTTGCCGCTTACCTATCTTTGAATACTATTATGAACATCATTTCAAAAAGTAAGAAAGAAAAATATGTTATGACTCCGCTTTCGCTTATATCCACGATATGTTTTTGGATAACGGCATTTCAGATGTAGTATGTAAAATGAGGATAATCTACAGACAGTTTGTCTAATTGAATAGAATAATTTTTGAAACAGTAAATCGAGTTTGGCATGTCGGTCAACAAGACCAGCATCATTTTTATGTTTAGGTCAACCATTTACGCCATTTCGGTGTGTAGAGTCGTGACAGTATCATTTTAAAGCGTCTTAAGATAATCGTGTACGATTATTAAATGTATTGCCATTGTGGATGTGTACAATTTATCGCATAAATATAGTATACTACGGATAGGCGCGAGTGGCGGAATTGGTAGACGCGAGGGACTTAAAATCCCTTGACCAAAAGTCGTGCGGGTTCGATTCCCGCCTCGCGCACCATTTCAGAGTAAAAATCCAAATCCTCGCCTTCTTGGGCGATTTTTTGGTTCACATTTTTTAATTCCTGCCACAGACAAAAACCACTTTCCGCCCCCTTTCGGAAAGTGGTTTTTGAGCTTACGCCCGTAAGGGTTTGGGTGATGGTTTTGTTATGTAAAAATAGGTTCGAGCCAAAGATTTCTAAAAGCACGGCTTTTTGTCCGTCAAAATCATCAGACTCTAACAAATAACAGATAGATTTTGCAGTTTCTAGCCACTTTGTCATCGGTTCTATCCAAGCATTTTGGTTGACTTGTAAATTAACCAAACTTTCTTCTAGTCTTTTCTTTTGGCTTAAAATCTTGCTCTTTTTAGTCAGAAAAGTTTGGCGATCAATGTCCTGATCTAAATAACTATCCAGTAAAATCTGTTTCTTATTGGTTAGTTTTGCGATTTGCGTTCGCAAATCGTCCAGTAAAGAAACATTGCCAGCGATTTCGGCTTGTTCGTCTTGCTCAATTCGTTCATTCATAAAAGCAAACATTTTTTCGCTCATTGCATACTTGCCAAGTAATGCCGAAAGCTGGGGCAACAAATCCTTTTCTCTAATTGGTGGGTTAGTGCATTTAATAGCTCGCTTCTTACGAGAACAGCGGTAATAAGTCCAGCGGTGAAAATTGCCGTTTTTCTGAGTTCTAGTTTTAGTTTCGCTAGTAATACTCATGCCACAATTAGCACACTTCATCAGCCCCAAAAACGGCACAGCCTCCTTTTTGGCTCGTTTCTTGTGTCCACGCTCAGCAATCACTAGCTGGACCTTATCAAAAAGAGCTTTGGAAAAAATTGGCTGGTGGCGACCTTCGTAAAGTTCGCCTTTATAGAGAAAATGCCCATAGTAAAAGGGGTTTTGCAAAATAGACTTCACTTTATCGTCTTTGAAGACTTTGCCGGTTCGAGTAATTACTCCGTTACCTTGCAAGAAATCTGCCAACTGACTCATAGTTTGGTCGCCACGAGCATATTTTTCAAAAATCTCTTTTACAAGTGGTGCATAGCGTTTATCTAAAATAATAGTTTTAGTGCGACTGTCATTCAAATAACCGAAAGGAGCCTGACTGGGAAAATTGCCGTTTCTCACTTTGGCACGCAAACCTCGCTTGGTGTTCTCGGACAGATTATCTACATAATATTTAGACTGACCAAACATAATTGACAGCATAAATTTGCCTTGCGAGGTATTTTCAAATTGGAAAATTGGAAATCGTAAAAAGTTAAGCGATGTTTGGTCCAGTAAATAGATAATTTGCCCACCATCTATAGAATTGCGAGCCAAGCGATCTGGATGCCACGCCAAAATGCCGTTGGCTTCGCCATTTTCAATGCGTTTAATCATGGAATTAAAGACTGGACGACCAGGCATTTTGGCAGTGCGTTTTTCTATCAGTTCGTCAATCACCACCAAGTCGTTATCTTTGGCAAATTTTCTCAGTTCTACCAACTGAGCTTCAATGCTCAAAACTTGCTTGTCTTCCATATCGGTTGACTTGCGAGCATACAAAATGTATTTTTCCATTTTTCCACCTCTTAACTTAAAAAGCCGACTTGGTGCAACACAATCTAGATAAACTAAACTGTTCCAAGTCGGCCATTTAAGCCAAAAATAAAGTTTACCCGTAGATTGTGTTGCTCTTTTATTATACCATAACAAAACCATCACCCAAACCCTTACGGGCGTAAGCTCAAAAACCACTTTCCGAAAGGGGGCGGAAAGTGGTTTTTGTCTGTGGCAGGAATTAAAAAATGTGAACCAAAAAATCGCCCAAGAAGGCGAGGATTTGGATTTTTACTCTGAAATGGTGCGATTTTACGCCCACGCTCGAACCTATTTTAGCACAAAGTAGCTGCGCTGAAAAAGATCAGGGCAAAGCCCTGTTCGGCGGGTCGCCCGCGCCCCGACCCGCCGAAATTCTTTAAGTGGGGACTAATTGGATATTGTATATTGTATATATTGCGTATGGCTACAGAGTCGTGTTAATAATTTCAAGTTCTGCGTCTGTCCCCAAACCAAAATATTTGATTGCGCCTTATAGCAACCGCGCCAATACGAGACGCTATTAATTCAATAAGGCTATCTCTTGTCTCCAGCGTGTCACGACTAACGCCCTCACTCATCAGTAGTATTTTCTCTGGCAATATACTACATTCTCTTACTATTGTCTGTATTTCGCCTTCATCTTCAGGACTAGAGATGACAAACTTAAACCATGAATTGCTAAGATTGGATATAGCATGAAGTACTTCTGGTCTATATCTTGAACGGACTGAATTTCCGCTACTTGAAAGCTTTGGCGAGCAGTTAATCTGACAATTCTGCAATTCTACCCGTGGCACAATTGTACCATTGGTCTCAATTTCAAATTGCCATCCGTTCAGTAGTTTCAATAACTCTACAATTCTGTCTTGCTGCAGTAGGGGTTCTCCGCCAGTAATGACAAGCCTGGGTTCCGCTTCTGTACTGCCAAACGCCTCAAGCCACGCAGAGGAAATTTCTTCTGCAACCTCATGAGGTGGATTATTTTGGCGCTCTTTCCAAAATTCAGGTGTCGACCTGTCCCATGTATACCATGCATCACAGCGCCAGCCAATACCATCCTTACCGCAATGTAGGTTACAGTCTTGCAATCTCAAAAACACAGCTGGATGCCCAGCTGTAACTCCTTCACCTTGTAAAGTTGCAAAAATACCATCGCCACTTATACTCAAAAAATCGCGACGCGCTCTATACGTATCTTTTTCCTCGACAGTAGGAATATATTTTTCTGTCATTTTAATCTCGAGACCATTTCGCACTACAATTTGGTGTTTCAAAAAGCGTAGCAGACTCCAAGGCAATGCCGGGTAGCTTGTTTTCAAATAGCTTCTGTAGGGTTATGGCGATATATTCAACAATACATTCAGCAGTAGGCACAAATGATGTCTCGATAAACTTAAGCTCTTTGTTATTCTTAGCAAAGTCTGACATAACATCGTCCTTATCCCAGTACATAAATGAATGATCTAGCTTGTCAACTATTTCTTCATTGATTAGCCTTTTGAGGTCTCCAAAGTCTAAAACCATGCCCTGGTCGGGTTTATCGTTTTTATTCTTTATATCGCCCGATATCTCGATAAGCAATCTATACCTGTGTCCATGTGGATTTTTACATAAGGACATATGATTAGTAACTCTGTGTCCCATATCCCATTCGAATTGTCTCGTAATACTTATCATTTATTACCTTTCTATCATACGCTGAAAGTGGCTGATGTAATGTTTATATTTTTCAACATCCCCGCGAATTACAACCGTTTCGGTCGTGCTACCAGGTTTGCACACCCCGCGGGTGCTCATACAAGTATGTTGCGCTACCATTCTAACTATTAGCAACTTGGGCTTCAATGTATCCTCGAGAAGGTCAGCAACCTGTTTTGTAAGTCTTTCTTGAACCTGTAGTCGTTTTCCGTAGGCATCTACTATACGCGCAAACTTTGATAGTCCTAAAATCTTACCGTCTGGCAAATAGGCTACGTCAACCTTGCCCATGAACGGCACCATATGGTGCTCACATTGGCTACTAAAATCTATATCCCTTATGTATATAAGATCTGTATACCCATCGCTGTCAAAAACTTTTGCGAAATCATTAGGGTCTAGGCTATAACCACGAAGATTTTCATTTAATTGTTTAACAAACCTCTCTGGCGTGTCAATTAAGCCATCTCTGTTAATGTCTTCACCCTTCTCTGATAAATAATCTTTTATGGCGTCGATCAGTTTCGCCTCTGCTGAACTTATTTTTGCTGCAACCACTGTGCTAACTCCTTCCATACTGCAGCTATCATGTCGGTCTTTTCATCGTCACTCATCTCAGCTATCGTCTTGTTTGCGCCATCAACTTTGAAATATTTATCGTAGTCACGACCATTCTCGCCGCGTGGTTCGCTGAGTAATTCACCATGCACTTTGTACGTAAACGTCTTGATTTCTAGTCCATCTAGATACGTAACCGTACGCCGAGTGTATGCCCCTCTGTCATCTTTAAGCAATTTTACTATGTTTTCTATGCCGATAGTATCAAGTGCGTACTTCGTATAAACCCCTGGAAAACCTTTGAGGCTTTTGATGAACAGTCCAGAATCCATAACAACCAGTGGGCTCTTTAGTAGTTCGTAGTATTTTTGAGCTTTATCAATGGATACTTCTTCTTGGCTATCTGATTGAATTTCCGGTACATCAGGTAGCTCCCTGTCGGGAGCTGTGAGTGTTAGACCCGCCCCCAATAATGCCTGGCTTGCTCCAGCTAATTTATATTTGTTGGTTGTGGCGTAGGTTATATTCATAAAGCCCCTCCTTTATTGAATTATTCTTTTCTTTGCCATGCAGCTCTTGCATAAAAAACATTCTTCATTACCACTAGTACAGGAGTAAGTATCGTCTAGGGGAAAATTATTGGACTGAGCCCATAATACTAAATCGTTTTTTGTCACGTAGTCTTTGTGTGGAAATAGCCCAGATATCATCAATGGTGACATTACCTGCCAATCCCAATCATTAGTATTGGAACAGACCATGATCGTATCAGCAACGAGGGACAATAGGCTCATATCTGGATATTCCGACCCCTCAGGAAGCACCTTTTCTGCGCCTATTATCACCGTTCGTATAGTCTCCTTGAGTGAGGTGGCATATTGGACGGCGAGAGAGATTAGCATTATATTTCGCAAAGGCAGCCCCTTTATTTGCACTTCTTCAGAACCCCAAGAATCGTATAGTTCTTTAGGTACAACCTCACAAGAAACTGTTTTGAGATCTTTAATATTTTCAGGATATAAGTTTCGTAAATAATTTATAATTTTTTGAGTTGCCTCTAATTCTCTTAATTCTGCTTTGGCACCTCTCTTTATATAGAGTGGATAAAGTATATTACCTAAATTTTTTATACAGAGCTCTGCTAAAACTGATGAGTCTATCCCGCCAGACATTAAGATAACGACAGGCTCGTTAACAGGCTGGCGAACAGACCAACCTCGCTTTGTGACCAGCATCTCATCGGCAGCGTTCACGGTAAATCCCTCCTGTTAATAAACCAATTGATATGATGAGAGATTTCCTCTGATACTTCGTCTATAGATTTATCGTTTACGTCAATAGGGTAAATTCTGTCGGGGCTTCTTTCTATGAGCCTACTATATCCCTGCTGAACAGATTGCATGAAAACGAGGTCTTGATCATTGAATATTATGCGCTCATTCGGGATGTCATCGTTAAGAGCTCTGCTTAGCGCTCTTTCTGGTGCAATATCAAGATAGATGGTCAAATCAGGCATGGCATGCCGAACACTGTAAACTCCCAACATCCAAGTTACATGCAAATCAATATCTACCTCAGGATAGGATTTCTGCAGATCTGGTAATGAGTATGCTATTGCAGTGTCAATATCTCTGTCAGCTACGACCACCCCGCCTTTTTCAAGGTGAGGGTTTATGGTCTTTTCGTCAACATATAGTGTTCGTGCGGCACTTGCCAGTGCGTCGGTTATTGGGTACCTCCGCATCTCCTCATCTCGCTTAATAATTGACAGAAGTCGACCATCCAGCTCATCGCTATTTGTATTGTTTCTGCACGGCTTGATCATGGGGTTGAACCCTGAGTCTTGCAGATGGCTAACTACATGTCTAAGTTGCGTTGTTTTCCCAGCTCCATCTATTCCCTCAAGCGAGATCTTGAATCCTCGCCTCATTTTGCCGCCTCCTCCAAGGTCTTCATGTTATGCAACATAATTTTGTAAATACGCTTATCAAAATTTGCTGAAAAATCCACCTTAATCCTATCTTTTTTGTAGCCGTCTGACGTTATTCTAGTGCCAGCACGAGCATTAACATACGCTGCGCTTGAATCACAAGATCTTATGAAATCATATTTAGATAGTCGGATAAGTTCTATATTGCCACTATCACCCAGTCCAAGTAAGTGATGTGCTTTATCTGCCACCAAATTTCTATTTATTAACTCACGGACTATCTTTTCTCTTCCGAGAATTCCGTCTTCTGCAAACTTGTCATTATATATAGTACCGATACCAATAGTTGATACATAGTCAAGAGATGACATTATTCTGTACGACTCGATATACTCGTCTATGCTTTTCCCATGAGGAACGGCCATTAGTGACATATTAGACAGGTAATCTCTGTGCCTTGCAATAAAATCTTGCATAAGTTTCATAGTAGAGTTGTGATTGTATAGTGAGTCTGGCAGAACTATTTCATCTGGACTAACTTTAGCAATGGCCAACATTAAATCATTACTGTCGATAGATTCGCCGAGTTCAAAGGCCGAGTTATCAAGTATTAAAAAGCTACTTCTGATAGGTTTTGAGAATAGTTCTCGGTAGCTGACATCTTCTAGTACGAGGTGAGCTAAACTCATTTGAATATCAAAGCACACACCATCGGCAACTAAATTTTCTTGATATTCAGTTGGCATTATATGAGCTACCCGTATCATAGTTATGATTATAACATACACATGTTGTGTGTAAATACTTATACTTTACACAGATGATATGATACTATGCTACCATGATAGTTCATCTAACAACCTCAACCGTATCCCTACGCAAGAATAGCAGACGTCTAAACCTAATTACTGAATCAATATCTAAAGCGGGACACAATATAGCCCAGGATTGGATAAGCGCAGCAAGACACAGGCTGAAGAATAATCTCAAGAAAAAACCAGCTTCTATAGCGAGCGAAAACCTGGAACTTGTATCTAAGGCTGATGTTATCATAGCCGAGGTGACATACGACAGCTTTGGTATTGGTTATCAAGTAGCAATGGCTATCCATCTAAATAAGCCTGTTTTGCTTTTGACCAAGAATAGTAAAGTAGATAAAATGTTGCAGGGGCTTGCAGATAATAATATGGTCATTCTTAAGAATTATTCTGAGAAGACACTCAATGCTATAATCGAAGATTTTTTAAAGCTAAATGATATTTCATCCCAAGATTTAAGGTTCAACTTTTTTATCGACCGCGAAATCTATAACTATTTGCGCTGGGCGGCGTACAAAACAAATAAAAGTAAGTCAAAAATCTTAAGGGATATGATAAAAAAAGAGATTAACAGGTCGCGATGATACTGTAAATACATATGGATATTTGTAGGTATTCATAAGACCTATACAATATCCAATTAGTCCCCACTTAAAGAATTTCGGCGGGTCGGGGCGCGGGCGACCCGCCGAACAGGGCTTTGCCCTGATCTTTTTCAGCGCAGCTACTTTGTGCTAAAATAGGTTCGAGCGTGGGCGTAAAATCGCACCACAATTGTTACAAAAGCCGCCGATAAAAGGCGGCTTTCGTTATGGATAGTTGAATTCTAGGGTGCCAGATCCAGATAAATTAGGTGTTTCGTCCGGTCATCTTTCGCCGAAAGATATAGATAGCGAGTGTAAAGATAACGGTGGTATAACACAAAACAATCAGTAGATGTGGTGTGATGACTTGCCAATTCCCCTCAATGCTGCCTTTAATGGCGGCAACACTGTGATAAAATGGCAGTGCTTCTGCAACCATTTTAAAGCCACCGCCGATGAGATCGACCGGGACAAATACGCCCGACAGCCAGCCAGCGACATTGGTGAGCAGGGCGCCGCATATGCCGCCAACTGCTCGTTCGTTAATGAGACTGCCGAAGAATAACCCACATCCAACAAACAGAAGCGACGTTACCGTTGTAATAACGATTGCCCCAAGAATGTGTACTGAAAAGTCGAGCCCGATAAAGCAGGCGATAACGAGGGTAATCACTGCCTGCATGGTAGCAATGATAATCATCGGAATTGTGTATCCAATGATAAAATCTCGGGCTGTCATAGGCGAGGTAAACAGACGCATCAGGAATGATGAAGTTCGGTCTTTTGCTAGGAGCATACCTGAGAATAGTGCTAGGAATGCCGTACCGAACATTGCGATACCTGGTGCCAAATTTCTGATGGCAAACATAGTGTTATTGGCTTCGGCGGGAATGCTGGCATTTATAATAGAGAGTAGTCCAAGCAAAACGAGTGGAAAGACTAATCCAAAGAATAGATTGATCGGATCGCGTACAACTTCTTTTGTACAGCGTTTAGCAAATAGTAAAGCTCTCATCGAATATCTCCTACAAGTGCGACAAACGCATCCTCAAGGGTGCGTGTATTAGTTTGTTTTTGTAGTTCTGCCACTGTACCGATTGCCACGAGCTTGCCGCGCGCCATAACGCCGACACGATCAGACAATGCTTCAATTTCCTCGAGATAGTGGGTTGTCAACAGCGTCGTCACTGTACCTTTGAGCAACTGGATCGCCTCCCATAACTCACGGCGCGAAAAAATATCAAGACCTAGCGTTGGTTCGTCAATGAATAATATTTTTGGATTTGAGATGAGTGCCATGGCGATCGACAGGCGTCGCTGCATGCCGCCAGACAAATGCTTAGCTTTTTTATGTTCGACAGTTTCGAGTTTGAATTGGCTTGCCATACGCGAGGCGCTCTCACTGGCGTTATGAGCAGATTGTCCGTAGAGTCCAGCGATCAGTTCGAGATTCTCGCGGACTGATAAATTACCAGCTACAGCAGTTTCTTGCGGTGAAACGTTGATCATCTGTTTGACTGCCTGAGGTTTTTCGGTAATACTATTGCCGAGTAAAATAGCATCACCTTGTGTTGGTTGGCTTAAGCAAGATAACATTTTAATCAATGTCGTCTTACCTGCACCATTGACACCAAGTAGTGAAAATAACTCACCCTTTTCAATTGATAGATTAAGGCTGTCGACTGCGACAAAGTCACCGTAGCGTTTTGTTAAGTTGGTCGCAGTGATTGCATTCATGATTTCATCTCCGTATCATTGAGTACGGCGGTGATTGTATCAATGACTTTATTCTTAGTCGGAATAGCAATTCCTTGCTGCTTGTCGCCGAGCATGATAAGTGTATCGCCAGGCTTGATATTAAAAATATCTCGTGCCTCTTTGGGTATCACAATTTGCCCGCGTTCGCCAACCTTGACTGTCCAAGCATGTCTACTCTTTGGTTTTGTCATATAATTCCTTTCTTTCATATAAATATGATTTATATGAATAAGTATACGACTATGATGAGCTGCGTGTCAACAATGAGTTGGCATGATTTTGCCACTATACGACTCGTGTGTATGGTATAATTATGTGTATAAGGTACTAACCATAAGGAGAATAGAACATGGATGCAGTAATAATAACCTTAATTATCGTTGGTGTCGTTATCGTTCTGATCGTGGCGTTTTTGATCGGTACGTACAACGGACTGGTGACGCTGCGTAACCGCGTCGAGGAAGCATGGAGTGATATCACTGTCCAGCTCAAACGCCGGACTGACTTGATCCCGAACCTGGTTAACTCAGTTAAGGGTTACGCGACACACGAAAAAGAAGTATTTGAAAAGGTTACTGAGGCTCGTTCAGCCATTATGGAAGCTAAAGGTGTGAAGGATACTGCCGAAGCAGAGAACATGCTCGAAGGTGCGTTGAAGAGCCTGTTCGCGGTAGCCGAGGCTTATCCAGACTTGAAGGCTAACCAAAACTTCATGCAACTGCAGCAGGAACTGGTTGACACTGAGGATAAAATTCAAGCATCACGCCGGTTTTATAATGGCGGCGTTCGCGATCTGAACACAAGGATTCAAAGGTTCCCGGCTAACATAGTTGCTGGCATGTTCGGCTTCCAGGCAAAAGAATTCTTTGAGGTTGCTGATCGAGCAAGCATTGAAAATCCGGTCGAGGTGAAATTCTAAGGCAGGATAATCTTTGCCTGAACTAAGCCGCTCGCCTATTTTCGGCGGGCGGTTTTTGGTATAATAACTACATGTATAGTGCAATCTCTCATAATAAGCGAAACACCGTGCTGATCATGGCAGTGTTTGTAGCGATTATCGGCGTAATCGGTGTGCTGGTCGGTATGTATCTACGGAATTATTCATTATCGGTGATCATTGTCGGTTGTGCGCTGCTTTATGCGTGGTTACAATATTATATTGCTGGTAAATTGGCCATGGCGATGAGCGGTGCGCAGCAGATTGAAAAGAAGGATGCGCCGGAGCTGTGGCGAGTAGTAGAAAACCTGGCGATTACCTCCGGTATGCCGATGCCAAAAGTCTATATCATTGATGACCCAGCGCCAAACGCGTTTGCGACGGGCCGCGATCCAAAGCACGCTATCGTCGGTGCGACTACTGGGCTGCTAGAAATTATGGACAAGCGCGAACTCGAGGCGGTGATGGCGCACGAGATGAGCCATGTGCGTAATTACGATATTCGCGTTAGTATGATTGCCTTTGGGTTGGTGAGTGCCATTGGGTTGCTTGCTGATATCGCACTCCGGATGATGATATATGGCGATGATGATGACGGGGATACCAGCCCGATTGTCTACGTCGTGGGTATTATAGTAGTAATCTTGGCACCGATTTTAGCAACGATTACGCAACTGGCAGTCAGCCGCCAGCGCGAGTATCTTGCGGACGCTTCGGGTGCATTATTGACTCGCGACTCGGAGGGGCTGGCGATGGCACTGGAGAAGTTACAAAGTTATGGTCGGCCAATGCGCAAGCAGAGCACCTCAACAGCGAACTTGTTTATGAATAATCCGCTGCGTCCTGGCTTTTTCTCAAAGTTATTTAGCACCCATCCGCCACTAGAAGATCGAATCGCACGCCTGCGAAGTAATGCAACGAAGATGTAATCATGACGAAGTCAACCAAAAAACAACACACCACGCGGCGTAAACGAGCAACTTCAAAAGCAGATAGTCGCGCCGCGACAAAGAAAACAGTATCGTTAAAAGAGAGGCTTAATAAGGCTTGGCAGCGACTAACGCAGCGCCGCCAAGCCTTTCTCCGCCGTCGGCCGCACCGTAGTTTTCGAGTGACCAAGCGACGTGACTATCGTCGTTCGCTCAAGTTGCCAGGCTACTTTGCGCTGACCAAACAAGCATGGCAACTGATGCGAAAGCACTGGCGGATATTCGTTGGGTTGACGGCGATATACGCGGTGCTGGGTGTGTTGCTGTCGGGGTTGATTTCACAAGACACATATCAGCAGCTAAAGGATACGATCAATGGAACGAATCAGGGGGGCGCCCTGGGCACTATTGTGCCGACGTTGATGCTATTTACTGGCGTGGTTACCAATCAGCTCGGTGGTTCGACGGGTGGCGTAGCATCGTCGCAGCAGGTTATTGGCGCGCTGATCGGGCTGTATATATGGCTGACGACGATTTGGCTGGTTCGCGGTGTGACTGCTGGTAGGCGCCCAAAGATTCGTGATGGGCTGTATAATGCGGGCGCGCCAGTCATCGCTCTGTCGATCCTAGTGTTTATCGCGCTTATTCAATTATTACCAGCAGCGATAGCGGTCATTATTTATGGAGCAGCCGACACGTCAGGCATGTTGCAGCAGACGGTGGTGTTGATGTTGGCGGCCGGCGCCACCATATTAATCGTCACCTTGTCGATATACTGGCTGACAAGTACGCTGTTTGCTATGGTAATTATCACTCTACCGGGGATGTATCCACTAGAAGCGGCGCGACTGGCCTCGGATGTTGTCTTGGGGCGGCGGATGCGAATTTTGCTGCGATTAATGTGGCTGCTGCTGGTGCTTGCCGTGGTTTGGGCGGCGGTGCTTATTCCGGTCATTACGATTGATGGTGCACTCAAAACGGTGATACCGGCGTTGAACTGGCTGCCGCTGGTGCCGCTCGTGGCGTTGATGTTAGTGGCGTTCTCGATTGTTGCCTCGGCGTGCTACATCTATCTATTCTACCGAAAGGTCGTCGCTGATGACAGTGCGCCAGCTTGACCGGCAGGCGGCCGAGCAACGAATTGTCAAACTGCGAGATCTGATCAATGATTATCGCTATCATTATCATGTGCTCGACGAATCGATCATGAGTGAGGCGGCAGCTGATAGCCTGAAGCATGAACTGTCGCAGCTGGAAGAGCAATTTCCGGACCTCATCACACCAGACAGCCCAACCCAGCGGGTGGCGGGAAAAGCGCTCAGTAAATTCGCCAAGGTCCAGCATCAAACACGAATGATTTCGCTCCAAGACGTGTTTGACCGAGAAGAGGTTGCGGCGTGGATACAGCGCATGAAAAAAGTGCAGCAGGATATTACCGAAGAATTTTTGTGTGATATCAAGATGGATGGCCTGGCCTGTGCGCTAATTTATGAGGACGGTGTGCTGACGCGGGCCGTGACGCGCGGCGACGGATTAGTTGGTGAAGATGTGACCATGAATGTGCGGACGATTCAGAATGTGCCGCTGACCCTGCGTGCCAATCAGCGATTTGCTCATTTTTTGCGCGGCCGAACGGAAATTCGTGGTGAAATTGTGATGCACAAGGCTGACTTTGCAGCATTAAACCAGCGTCGGCGAGCGGCCGGTCAGCCAGAATTTGCCAATCCTCGTAATCTAGCAGCGGGGACGATTCGTCAGCTTGACCCAAAATTGGTGGCTGAGCGTCCGCTACATTTCGTTGGCTATGACATTATTCGTGAAAACCTCGAGGACACGCCGACGATTGCCTTTGGCTATCAGATGATGAACGAGCTGGGTATCACCACGAGTCGGCAGACGCAAATTGTCTATGGCTTGGATGAGGTGATGAGCTATGTTAATCATCTTGATGAGCTGCGTCAGTCGCTTCAGTTTAATACCGACGGAGCAGTCATCAAGCTCAACGACCGGCGACAGTTTGCCGAGCTGGGCATCGTTGGCAAGACACCGCGAGCCGCAGTGGCCTATAAATTTGCCGCCGAAGAAGCCACAACCATCGTCCGCGATATGGTTATTTCCATCGGTCGAACCGGTGCAGCTACGCCAGTAGCGGTGTTCGACCCGGTGGTGGTGGCTGGTACGACGGTGCAGCATGCTAGTCTGCATAATGCCGACGAAATTGCTCGGCTGGATGTGCGCTGCGGCGATACGGTGGTGATTTTCAAGGCGGGAGATATCATCCCGCAGGTACAAACCGTACTGAAAGAATTGCGGCCGGCAGATTCTAAGCCAATTGATTATTCGGCAGAACTGTCGCGCCAATATCCGGAGCTAGAGTTTGTGCGGCCAGAGGGTGAGGCAGTCTACCGCGTTAAAGGTTTGAGCGGTCCACTGATTTTGAAGCGATCGCTGGCACACTTTGCATCCAAAGGTGCCCTAGACATCGACACATTGGGCGAGAAAAATGTCGAGGCGCTGGTTGAGGCTGGGCTGGTCAATGATCTGGCGGATATTTACCGGTTGACGAAAGATGATTTGCTGCAGTTGGAGCGCTTTGCTGATATTTCCGCGCAAAAGCTCATCGATGCCATTGCCGCTAAAAAGCAGCCAGCGTTGGAGCGATTTTTGTTTGGTCTCGGCGTTCGTCATGTTGGCATGCAGACAGCGATTGACCTCGCAAACCACTTTGAGAGTCTTGAGGCTATGTCTCGCGCGACCATTGATAAGCTGCGCGAAGTGGATGGTGTGGGTGAAATTGTTGCCGAGTCAATCGTGGCATGGTTTGCTGATGAAGATAATGTGACGCTGCTCGAAAAATTTGCTGACTTGGGTGTGGCGCTGCAGTTTAGTCGAAAATCTGATCGCCTGGCTGGCCAAAGTTTTGTCATCACCGGCACTCTGCAGTCGATGGGGCGCGACGCTGCTGCTGAAAGAATCCGCAATCTCGGCGGCACCTTCCAAGCCGCTGTTGCAAAAGATACAACATATCTAGTAGCCGGTGGTAAAGTCGGCGCCAGTAAGCTGAAAAAAGCCGAACAATACGGCACGAAAATTATTGATGAACAGGAACTGACGCGTATGCTACAAGAATAAAGGGGAATATATATGATCCGATTTTACTTACAAAAATTAGTGCGTGACAAAGTGGTAAAAAAGTGCCTGGATGATCCAGAATTTTTACATACGGAGTACCGGACATTAGACAAACAAGCGTTTCGTCGTGAGCTGATTCGTAAGGTTCACGAGGAGGCGGACGAAATTCCACTGGATGATAATCAGCGCGATGAATCGCTCAAAGAGCTGGCTGATTTGCAAGAAGTCGTTGATGCGCTGCGCCAGGCCTTTGGCTTTTCTATAGAGCAAGTTCAAGAAGAAATGGCGCGCAAAAAGCAGGATAATGGTGGCTTTGATAATCGGCACTATATTGAATACAATGATTTTACGGATGACAGTAGATGGGTGGAAGTACTGCGTGCTCAGCCAGGGAAGTATCATGAAGAAACAGTGAGCGAAGAGCAGAGCCATCGTACGAGGATTAGCAAGGGTGTATACCGGCACAGCAAATCAGGCAAGCTGTACGAGGTGATCGGCCTCGCATTGGAAACTGAGACGGAAGATCTTTTGGTGATCTATCGACCTCTCTATGAAAATGAATATGAACTATTCGCCCGCCCCGTCAGTATGTTTACGGAAACAGTAGTGCTGGACGGACAATCGGTGCCGCGATTTGAGAACGTAAACTCTGAAACTCGAGAGCAAGTGTGATGAAGGCGGTTACGTTTATCACCGGCAATCAACACAAAGCAGATGCTCTAGCGCGCGTGCTGGGCTTGCCGCTAGCGCACCGGGCAGTTGATTTAATGGAGATTCAATCAACGAGCTTGGAAGAGATTGTTGAGCATAAGGTTCGCCAGGCGTATATGGTCGCCAAATGTCCGGTTTTGGTTGAGGATGTGGCGCTTGAATTTATGGCGCTCGGTGGACTGCCGGGTCCGTTCATCAAGTTTTTTGTCGAGGCGCCGAACGGTTTAGAGAATCTTTGCCGGATGCTTGATGGCTTTGGCGATCGATCGGCAGTGGCGGCATGTGTATTTGGCTACTACGACGGCCAGCGGATCAAGTTATTTCGCGCTGAACTTCATGGCGCCATCTCTGAGCATCCCATAGGCGATGGCGGCTTTGGCTGGGATAAAATATTTTGCCCGGATGGCTACGAGGGTAAAACTCGTGCCGAATTAACGCCAGATGAGGACGCTGAGACGTACCGCTTATTCAAGCCAATCGATGCCGTCCGTCAATTTCTCACCACACTTGAATAAACATATGCTATTATTTATATATGAAAGTGATCTACCTAGCTGGCAAAAATCTCGACAGGGCGAATCGCGTGGCAAAAATCCTAGAGGATTCCGGCTATAGTATTCCGTGTAATTGGTACTATAATTACAAAGACGACGAGACAAATTTCAGTCCAGAAGATGAAGTTCAGGCTGTCCGTTCTGCCGATGTTTTGGTATATCTATGGGAATCCGACCAGGAGAGTGCGCGCTACGAAGTTGGCATGGCGATAGCGCTTGGTAAACCAGTGGTCGTTGTTCATGATACCCCAAAATGGTTTCTACAACTGTCAAATATTCATGCGGTCTCACGGGATGAGGATATTATAAAGGCGCTGAGTGAGGTTGGTTGACGAAGGATCCCCTATGGTAAAACCAGTGCTACAGCCACACTAAAATGAGAGGTGCTATAATCGGCCCCATGACAAAACACATCAATCTCGTCACTGGTAATCCGCGTAAAATTGAGGAGGCAACGGCTACGCTGAGCCAATACGACATAGCGGTGGAGATTATTAATCTCGATATTGATGAGATCCAGCACCGTGATCCATTGAAAATTACCGAGGCTAAGGTTCGGACAGCGTACGAGAAGGTTGGCAAGCCGGTTGTTGTTAATGATAGTAATTGGGAAGTGCCCGCGCTCGGCGGCTTTCCCGGTGGTTACATGAAGGATGTTGCGCACTGGTTGGCGCCCGAGGATTTTTTGGCTTTGCTACGCGACAAAGATGATTGGCAGATTATTCTCCATGACATTGTCGCCTATTACGACGGGCATAATCTACAGACGTTTATCTTTGATCAGCCGGGGAAGTTTGTGGCTCCGCCACGTGGCAAGAGTGGCGCATCGGTCAACAAGATTATTACGATGGATGGTAGTAACGGCCTGACGATATCCGAGGTGTTTGATCGGCGCGATCAAGGCTTGGCGGTTGAGACTGATACGCTGCAGCAATGGCATCAATTTGCGCAGTGGTATATCATGCAGTAGTGTCGCTCGTTGCTATGAGTGCGCTTGCGCCATACTAGCAGTAACGAGTGTGGCGCCGATCACATCATCAACGCTAGAGCCGCGCGATAGGTCGCTGATTGGCCGAGCAAAACCCTGCAAGATCGGCCCGTACGCATGACCGCCAGCCAGATGTTCGGCTAACTTATACGCGATATTACCAGAACCAAGATCAGGAAACACAAGGATATTAGCCATGCCGGCAACCGGACTGTCCGGTGACTTTTTCTGGCCGATAGCGGGGACGATTGCCGCGTCTAATTGTAGTTCACCGTCAATGAGTATATCGGGTCGCCCTGTCTTGACGAGTTGCAACGCCTGGGTGACGAGCTCGACACTATCACCGCCAGCGCTGCCTTTCGTTGAATATGACAGCATAGCCACGCGTGGCTCCCAGCCAAGCGACGCCGCACTATTCGCTGAGGACATGGCAATCGCCGCCAGCTGCTCGGCGTTTGGCTGAATATTCATACCGCAGTCGGCAAAGAGCAATAAACCTTGTTCGCCGCCCTGAAACTGTGGGACGTCTATCACGAAAAAGCTGGATGCATATCGAACATCGGGCGCCAGTCCAACAATTTTCAGCCCAGCCCGCAGCACGTCTTTCGTTGGGTGATCAATCCCAGCCACCATAACGTCAGCCTCGCCGCTCGTTAGCATCGTTGCACCGCGACTGATGGCGTTCTCTTCCCCATCAAGCAACACTGGCTGCGCTGCGCCGCTTTCTTCTAGTACGCGTGCTGCCTGCTGGATGATGTGATTATCGCCCTCAGGAAATACCACGCGTGGCGGATTTGAAGCTAAAATTTTTGCTAGGTCTCGTATGTGCTGATTCATGGGTATAGTATAATGGAAGCATGGACGAATTGACAATTGAACGAGCATCCCACATCACTGAATCTGATGTGGCAGACATTACCAACCTTATCGCGGCGCTTACCAGCAAGCCGCATCCAGCTGACACCAAGCTGTTGCAGCAGATTATCGACTCGCCGAGTCATGTGTTGCTGTTGGCACGGTTATCAGGCAAAGTCGTTGGCATGGCAACGGTGGCGTTATTACTGGGGCCAGCTGCTGGGCGTAAGATCTACCTCGACGATTTCGTTGCTGATCCGACTATCCAGGGCAGGGGCGTCGGCTCTCAACTCTGGGACGCTATCATCGACTGGGGTCGCGAGCAGGGCGCTTTGAAATTAGAATTCACGTCACGCCCAGAACGTGAAGCGGCGCAGCAATTCTACTTGAAAAAGGGCGCAGTCGTACGTAGCACTAACGCTTTTGCTAAGGAATTGTAGATAAATATCAGGTAAACCCCTTGTGCTTTTTAATAAAAAAGCGCATAATATCATTAGAGCTGGTACGCATAGGGGCGTTTCCTATGCTGCCATCCAAAACAAACACATGAAATTGCCCCGGGTGGGCGCGTAACAGCTCTTTTTTGTTCGTCAAGTGGCGCGTTTGACGGCGCTTATGGTATGATAAAGGGGATGTTCAAGAAGTCGTTTGAGAAAAAAATGATACGCTATGTCCGGCAATTTTTTGCCGACCATGCTGACGTCAAGTTGATCGCAGTGACCGGGAGCGCCGGTAAAACGAGTGCCAAAACGGCGATCGCCACTGTGCTATCGCAGCAATTTGCTGTCGCCATGCACGCTGCTGAGCCAATGTCGCACTTGCAAACCCTTCTACAGATTATGGGTGTGCGCTATCCTGAGAATCGTCCGGAGGAGAAGTGGGGATTTTGGCACCGCCGCAAGATGATGCGAGCTGTCAAAAAGCGTGCTCGCGCTGAGCATCCTGAAGCTCATGTCATCGTCCAAGAATTCAGCCCGATGCAGCCTGGTTTTAACGCGTGGTTTCAGCAGGTTATTTTGCCGGACATGGCCGTTGTGACGTCGGTAACCTCTGGCCGCATGCGGGTTGAACATACCGTCGAAGAGGTGGCTGGCGAGATGCTAACATTGGCGAATAATGCTCGCTTTGCGGCCATTAACCGCGATGATATTGACGGTCGATTTGCCGCGTTTTTGACAAATCCCCAGATGACGACATATGGCACTAGCGAGGTCGCTGAGTATTATTTTGAGCAGCATGATTTCTCGCTGGAGCACGGTTATGTCGGCAAGATTATCGGCCCGGAATACCCTGATGGCATCGCGGTGACGCTGCCGCTGCTTGGTGAACATAATCTGCGGCCAGCCGTCGTGGCGATGCTCGCTGGGGTGCGGATGGGTATGACGAAAGAATTGATTGAAAAGGGCTTGAGCCAGTTAGGCCCGCTGCCGGGTCGGATGCAAGTGCTTCGCGGTGCGGATCAGACGATTTTGATTGACGATAGCTATAGCTCATCACCACTGACGGCATTGTCAGCACTACAAACGCTGTACAGTCTTGAGGTGCCGCAGCGTATCGTGGTGTTTGGTAACATGAATGGGCTACGCAAGGATACACAGGCCGGTCATGCGAAGCTCGGCGCTCAGTGTTCACCAGACGAGCTGGATTGGGTAGTGACCGTCGGTGAGATGGCTAATCAATACCTAGCGCCAGTAGCACGTCGTCGCGGCTGTCAGGTCAAGGAGTGTCGTGATGCGCTGATGGCCGGCGGATTTGTGCGCGAAAAACTTCATGCGGGCGGCGTGGCTCTCTTCAAAGGTTCAAGTGGCGGTGTTTGGCTCGAGGAAGCGCTTAAAATTAACCTACACAGCACTGAGGATGAGAAAAAATTGGTGCGCCAGTCACCTGATTGGATTAAGCGAAAAAATGAATTTTTCTCGCGCTTTCGCGGATAGTGATACAATGAAAGTATAACGAGGAGGAATATGGACGACAAGGGTACGAATAGCAAGAAAACACCAGCGGATAAAGCCGCTGCGTCAACACCGCCGGCAGCGTCGCAGTCGACGGTCACATCAAGCTCATCACAGTCGACAACGACTCCGCCTACACAGGCTGATCAGCCGGCATCGTCGTCCTTGCGCCCGCCGATCATGAATTCGGTTATGCCGCCAAAAAAGAAAACTGGCCTCATCATCGGTATTATTACCGGCTCGGTTGTATTGCTGCTAGCTATCGCTGCGGTACTGTTGTACTTTTTCTGGTGGCAAGATCCGCAGAGGATGGTAACTGATGCAGTGGTTAATTCATTCCAGACCAAAAGGGTGGTTTCCTCGGGCAAACTCGTCATGAATCTCGGCAATGGTAATCGTATTGACGTCAAGCTCAAAGCCGCTACCGTCCCGCCAAAATCAAAAACCGAGGCTACCATTACATTAGCGATCAACGGCATGGAGATCCAGCAAGACGTCATCCTCACAATGGTGGCTGATGGCAAAGGTACGATTTATATCAAGAGCGAACATCTAAAAGATATCGTGCGCCAGATGGTAGAGACGATTATCAAGGCTCGAAGTCGGGGGATGCTACCAGATACGCGGTCGACGATGATACGCGACCAGATCCTCAAACAGCTTGATGAAAAACTTAACAAAATTGAAGGCAAGTGGCTTAAGGTATCATTTGATGAGCTTGGAGCATCACGTACAAATAAAGACACGTGCTCTCAAGAAATCTTTGATTTGATCAATACTGACCAGCAGGTGCGTAGCGAACTGATCAACGCGTATCGCAAAAACAGCTTTGTGACGGTCAAAAAGGACGCTAAGATCGAGCCGCGTGACGGTGCGCCTGGCTTTGAAATTGATTTAGCTTCGGACGGTAAAATGTCAGACAAACTACGCGCATTTGTCGACTCCCTAGGGGATACAAAACTTGGCAAGAAAATCAAGGAATGCTATGGTGACAAAGTATTCAATACAGCAAATAAAACTACGTCGTCAAAGAGATTGCCCACTATACGCATCTGGGTCGATCCGTGGTCGCACCAGCTTAAAGCGATCGAAATCAAGGCGCACGGCTCAGATGGCGACAAGGATCGGAATCTCACTATAGACATGACGTTCGACTACAGTAAGTCAGAGCAAATTGATATACCGTCAGACGCCGATAATCTTAAATCAGTACTTCAGGATTTTGCCGGCTCATCACCAATACCGCCGCCGTTTGCTAGGGGTGGTGCCTCCACGGATGAGAACGATGAAGACACCGACACTAGCGTCGAGAGATGATATACTAAGGAATATGAGACGCTACAATCCGACGGAAATTGAGAAAAAATGGCAAGATAAATGGGAGGCTGACGGTACCTATGTCACTGACCTTAGTGATACAATGCGCCCAAAGTACTATAGTCTCAGCATGCTTCCTGGCATCACTGGCGCGGGTATTCACATCGGTCACGGTCGGACGTTTCAATTTGCTGATATTAAAGCGCGCCTTAAGCGCCAACAGGGCTATAATACTTATCATCCAATTGGCTGGGATAGCTTTGGTCTGCCAGTGGAAAACTATGCCATCAAGGTTGGTAAAACGCCGCGGGTAGCACATGACGAAGCTAAGGCTCATTTCATTGCTCAGTTGAAGCGCCTCGGCTTTAGTTATGATTGGTCAAAGGAGATTTCTACTGCCGACCCTGAGTATTACAAGTGGACTCAGTGGATTTTTACGCAGCTATACAAGCACAATTTGGCGTACCAGAAGGAGCAGCTACAATGGTGGTGCGATACCGACAATACGGTGCTAGCTAACGAGCAGGTTGAGGGCGGCAAATGTTGGCGCTGCGGCAATCCTGTCACCAAGCGCAACCTCAAGCAGTGGTTTTTCCGTATTACGGCCTATGCCGATGAGATTTTGGAGGCGACTGACGACTTGGATTGGACGGAAATGGTCAAAACTATGCAGAAAAATTGGATCGGTCGGTCGGTCGGTGCGGAGGTTGAGTTTGCGGTTGAAGGCTGCGACGATGTCATCACTGTTTTCACTACGCGCCCTGACACGCTGTTTGGTGCGACGTATGTGGCACTGGCACCAGAGCATCCGCTAGTGTCTCAGCTGGTTAATGCCGACACGCGTGCTAAAGTCGAATCGTACGTTCAAGCGGCGCAGAAAAAATCCGACGTCGAACGCCAAGAAAATAAAGATAAAACAGGCGTCTTTACTGGCAGCTATGCCATCAATCCAGTCAACGGCCAGAAATTACCAATTTGGGTGGCGGATTACATTCTCGGTGGCTATGGCACTGGCGCAATTATGGCGGTGCCGGCGCATGATGAACGTGACTTGGAATTTGCCGAAAAATTTAATTTGCCAGTAGTGCAGGTGATTGACAAGCCAGAGAATTCGGCGGATGCAGGCTGTTACACGGGCGAAGGCGAGTTGATTAACTCGGGCGATTTTGATGGCCTGCGCAGCGAAGAGGCTCGCGAACAGGTGGTAGCCTGGCTGGAGCAACAGGGCTTGGGCCGGAGTAAGACTACCTATAAAATGCGCGATTGGCTGATTTCTCGCCAGCGGTACTGGGGTGCGCCAATTCCAATGGTGCATGTTGATGGTTTCGGGCCAATTGCTGTGGCTGATGAATGCTTGCCAGTGATTTTGCCAGAGGTCGAGAATTTCAAGCCAACGGGCGGCAACACCTCGGTCCTAGCGCAAGTTGATGATTGGGTGCGCGTGTGGGTTGACGTCGAGACGGGTAAAACCGCGCCGATTACTGAGCCAAAGCCGGCGGGCGACAATTGGCATGAAGGCCGACGCGAAACTGATACGCTGGACGGCTATGCTTGTTCCAGCTGGTACTTCCTGCGCTATCTCGATCCGCACAATGACGCCGAAGCGTGGAATCCAGCGCGCATTAGTCACTGGATGCCGGTCGATTATTACAACGGTGCCGACCACGCGGTAGCGCACCTGCTGTACAGCCGTTTTTGGATGCGATTTTTCTATAAGCTTGGCTTGGTGCCGACGCCAGAACCATTCAAGCGGATGATGTACAATGCCTACATCATGGCGCCGGACGGTCAAAAGATGAGTAAGTCCAAGGGCAATGTCATCGATCCAATGGAGATTATGGACAGTGGTTACGGTGCCGATGCGCTGCGTGTTTACGAGATGTTCATCGCGCCGTACGATATGGATGCACCGTGGGATCCGCGTGGCGTGCCGGGGACGTATCGGTTCTTAAACCGAGTGTGGAATGTGGTACAGGAGTTTGTTGAGGCGGCTACATTACCTCCTCTGACAGAGGCTGTGAAGTGTTCGCGAATAGCGGACACTTCAGCCGAACGCTCGCGAGAAATCTCCAGTGGAGATTTGAGCGAAGAGTGTACTCTGGAAGAGGATGGTGGTGTAGTCGCGGAACTACTTCGCCTCACTCATCTCACTATCAAAAAAGTCACTCGTGACATCGAGGATGAGAAGTTCAATACAGCAGTGGCGGCGATGATGGAAATGGTCAATGGCCTATACAAGCTCAAGGAGTCGCACGGTATTCAAGCATCGGAAACATGGCGGTTTGCCCTAGAAAGCTTGCTGCAAATCTTGGCGCCATTCGCACCGCACATTACTGAAGAGTTATGGCAGGAACTCGGTCATGCTGACACCATTCACGTCAATCACTGGCCAAAGTGGGATGAGAAATATCTGGTGAGTGATACGATGACGATCATCGTTCAGGTCAATGGCAAGCTTCGATCACGACTGGAGCTGCCGGTTGATGCCGATAAAGAGGCGATTGAGCAGCGGGCGCTGGATGATGAAAAAGTTCGTGCCTATCTCAATGCCCGGGCACCGAAGAAGGTGATTTATGTGCCGGGTAAGTTGGTGAATATTGTTGTCTAGATGTATTAATACTGCTAAGTACTAAGTAGGGAAGCTTCTTGGCTGTTAATACATACGAGGTTGTCTTTGTTGTTGGGATCTAGTCCTATTCCGGGCATGGCTTGGCCAGCAGTGCTTTCGGTTATGCAAATCCACGGTCCACTATTCGGGTTGTCATTACGCCAGGCACCATCGGTCACAGCGACCGCTAGTTTCCCTGTTGACTCAAAAGTTGCTAAAAGGTTATCATCGGTGACTCCGCCGGTATCGCGTATTTGGGCGCCGCCTTCCACGATAAGGGTTGCGGTATCGGCAACATGATCCATTGATTCCTTCTCGGCACTACCTAAGTGCTGGGCGGTAAGGTTACACCCAAATGTAACCATTGCCACGCCTACGGCCGCAGCGCCCACTTTAGCTAATGTGCCGCGCCGCCTCGCTGCCTGCTCTGGTGTTTTTGGAGTTGTCTCAGCGATCCAGTTGTGTAATAAATTGCTCATCGTAAAATATCCTTGCTTAGTGGTTGGGTATGATGTCTTTAATAATATCATAAACACTTAATAAAGTCAATAACTCACTGCCACCACCTTGTATCCCCTTGAGAAATCTATCAAAAACCGGTATAATGAAGCCCAAGTGTTACGATAAACTGAAATAAAGGAGATTTTTCTATGGCACAACCAAAAAAGCAGAGCAGTCCGCGCAAGACCGGTCTGCGTCGCAGCCACTTGGTATTGAAATTAGCACGCCGCGTCAACGGGACGTCACCAGTGAAAGTCAAGACGACCAAACGCGAGACTGGTAAGAAGAGCACAAAATAAACTAACACGAACAGGAACGTTTTTGTCATGGCTTCAAACCGTCACTTGGGACGAATCGTCGCATTGCAGACGTTATACGAGATTGAGTTTCGCCAGGAGGTTGGCGACAGCGAGGTTGACGTCACTGATATATTGACGCGCAATCTCGAGAAATACAAATCGTCAGTTGATGATGTTGAGTTTGTGCGGGGTTTGATCGATGGCGTTACCGCGCACAAGACAGAACTTGACGATAAGCTTCGTCCGCTGGCGCCAGAATGGCCGATTGAGCAGATATCGCGAATTGATCGGACGGTGTTGCGGCTCGGGCTGTATGAATTATTGTTTTCTCGGGCAGTGGTGCCGCCAAAGGTGGCCATCAACGAAGCAGTGGAACTGGCAAAAACGTTTGGTTCGGATAACTCAGGGAAATTTGTGAACGGTGTGCTCGGCACAGCGTATCGCTCCCTTCAAGAGGATGCCGATGAAGACAAGCAGCTTTGATCATATCAAGAAATATTTTGGCGGTCGCAAAAAACCGTCGATCCAGGAAATAGTTCGCGAGCCAACCGCCGGCGGCGTGGTGTTTCGACGTAATAAAAAGGGTGATGTTGAGTTTCTACTTTATCAAGACGCGCGGGATCGCTGGACCATTCCCAAGGGCCATGTTGAGCCGGGCGAGACAGCACAGGCCGCCGCCAAGCGTGAGGTTGGCGAGGAGGCTGGCCTCAAGAATATCGAGGTATGCGGCTGGCTGGGCAAAATTAATTTTCGCTACCGCCGGCTTGATAAATTAGTACTGATTTCGCAGCAAGTATACCTGATGAAGGCGCTTGATCCGGACGAAAAACTACAAAAAGAAGACTGGATGAATGGCCTCAAGTGGTTTACCTTTCATGAGGCGCTGGATGAGATTGAGTATGAGGATATTGGCAAGTTAATTCTGCTCGCTATGAAACGAATCAGGCAGGAGAATCTATAGATGAGCGGGATGAATACGGCGCCGTATCAGGAGTTTGCGCGTGAGAAGTTGGGGTTTGAGTTTAATAATTTGGATCTGTTGATTACGGCTTTGACGCATCGTAGCTACGTTAATGAACACAGAAAATCAGTCCACGAGCATAACGAGCGGTTGGAATTCCTCGGTGATGCGGTATTGGAGCTCGCGGTAACGGAATATTTGTTTACGCACTTTTCTGAGCCGGAAGGAGTTTTGACGGCGTGGCGGGCGGCGTTGGTGCGCACGGAAAGTATCGGCGATGCAGGCGATACCTTGGGTTACGGGCCGCTGATTCGCATGTCAAAGGGTGAGAAAAATGGCTCGGATCGGGCGCACTTGCAGATTTTAGCCAATGCCTTTGAGGCGGTGATAGGTGCGATTTATTTGGAGCGTGGCTTTGACGATGCGCGCGATTTTATTCATAAACATATCATCGTTAAGTTGGACGGAATTTTGGAATCAGGTAGCTGGCGTGATCCGAAGTCGTATTTGCAGGAAATTTCTCAACGCGTCGATGGCCAGACGCCAGTATATAAAGTTTTGGGCGAGGAAGGTCCAGATCATGATAAGGTATTTACGCTTGGGGTGTTCGTCGGTGAAACGATGATGGGGCGCGGCGTGGGTCCGTCCAAGCAGGTGGCTCAACAGCAAGCCGCCCGCCAAGCAATCGCTCGATATCGGGCAGCTAATTCTGAATAGTGATTATATCTTTTCTCAGCGCCTAACCGGTGTTATAATTAAAAGGATGAGTAACACAATTTTTAAACGTACCAAGATCCTAGCGACTGTCGGTCCGGCAACGATGAGTCAGGATAAAATTAGTCAACTTATGCAGGCCGGTGTCAACGGCTTTCGTCTGAACTTTAGCCACGGTAGTTATGATGAGCGGCGTGAGCAAATCGACTGGATTCGCACAGCCAGTCATGAGCAGGGTAAACCAGTTGCCATTCTCCAAGACCTTCAAGGTCCAAAAATCCGCCTCGGCGTTCTCAAAGACAACATGCTGACGGTGCGGGCTGGTGATGTGCTGACGCTTGATTCGTCGATTACAGAACACGATGGAAGTTTCAATCTGCCTGTCCAATATAACCTCGCCGAGAAAATGAAAGTTGGCGAGCCGCTATATATGTTTGATGGCAAGATCAAGTCGATCGTTCGTGAAATCGCTGGTCCAACGGCCATCACGGTGGAGGTGCAGAATGACGGATTTTTGATGAGCCGTAAAGGGTTGAATCTGCCAGATACCGATTTTGGTGGTGACATCTTAACGCCAAAAGATATCGCCGATATTGAGTGGGCGGCTGGTCAAGATTTTGATTATGTGGCGCTCAGTTTTGTGCAGACAGAGGACGACATTATTGATTTACGCTCGCGGCTGACAGCGCTGGGATCGGATGCGTATATCATTGCTAAGATCGAAACGAAATCAGCAATTGCCGATGAGCATCTGGAGGAGATTGTCAAGGCAAGTGACGGTATCATGGTGGCGCGCGGCGACCTAGCGGTTGAGGCCGGGGCAGAGATCGTGCCAGTTATTCAGCGGCGTATTATCGCTCTTTGTCGTAAATATTCTAAGCTCAGCATCGTCGCCACGCAGATGATGGGCAGCATGGTTGACAATCCTGAGCCATCTCGCGCTGAAGTGAGCGACGTTGCCAATGCGGTCATCCAGGGTGCCGACACGGTGATGTTGTCGGATGAAACGGCCAACGGTAAATATCCGATCGAGACAGTGCAGGCAATGCGCCGGACGATTATGTACACTCAGGAGCACAGTGATGTCATGGCGGTTGAGTCGAGTGAGAAGCGCCGCAAGCATGACGCGCTGCTCAGTTACACGGCGGCGCGGTTGGCTACTGAACTTAAGGCGGGAGCAATCATTGCTGAGACTAGCACCGGTGTAACCGCGGTGAATGTCGGTGCCTTTCGACCGAATATGCCGATTATTAGCGTTACTGATAGCCAAAAAACGGCCCAGAAATTAGCGTTAAGTTACGCCACGCGCTCGTACGTTCGCCCAAGTGGTCTCGGTTCGGCGAATAAGTTAGCGGAGGAATTAAAGGCCGAAGGTTACTTTGGCGAGGATCCAGTGACGTTGGTATTGGTCAGCGGCCATCAACCAGGCCGGCCGGGCAAGACTGACAATATCCAGATCCGGACAATGGAGTAGGACGAGAAAAGGGTGGGCAGATTTTTCAAGCAAACAATTCATGACGTTAATCTCCGCGGGCTGACCGTCCTGGTGCGGGTTGATTATAATGTGCCCTTGACTGCGACTGGTGGGATTGCCAGCGACTTACGAATTCGCGCTAGTTTGCCGACTCTGCGCTATCTATTAGAGCAACGCTGCAAGATTGTTTTGATGAGTCACCTCGGGCGGCCAAAGGGGGCCGACCCGGCATACAGCCTGCGTCCAGTGGCACGTCGACTGGCTGAGCTGCTCGGGCGGCCGGTGCAGTTTGTTGATAGCTGCGTCGGTGATCAGCTACGCCAAGCAGTGCGGCATATGGCGGCCGGCGACGTGCTGATGCTAGAAAACCTGCGGTTTTATGATGAGGAGTCGCGTGATGATATGGTGTTTGCTAGGGCCATTGCTCGGGCAGTGCGGCCGGATTATTTTGTGCAGGATGGTTTTGCGGTGGTACATCGAGCTCACGCCAGTACCCATGCGATTACGCTATACGTGCCGGGGCTGGCCGGTGATCTACTGGTGCACGAATATACCGCGCTAACCGCAGCGATGTCGCGTCCGGCGCGGCCACTGGTGGCAATTATCGGTGGCGTGAAGATTGCTGATAAGATTGCGCTGATCGAGCGGCTGATTGATAAAGCCGACACGATCCTTATCGGCGGGGCGATGGCCAACACCTTCCTCGCCTATCGCGGCCATAGGATGGGTCACAGTACAGTTGAGCCGGATCAAGAGCAAGTGCTGGCGGCCATCTACCGCCGTGCTGCCAAGAAGGTCGGTGATGAGCAGGTCGATCAGTTCTTGCGGCTGCCCAGTGATGTGGCGGTGGCGTTGTCGCCAGAAACGGTAGGCGATCGTCGTGAGGTGTCAATTGATGAGATTGGCGAGCATGAGATGGCGCTAGATATTGGTGCGGAGACGACGGCGCAGTTTGCTTCAGTGATTGCCTCGGCAAAAACAGTCATTTGGAACGGGCCGCTGGGGTATTCGACTAACTCGTTGTTTGCTCGGGGGTCGGCCCGGATCGCCGAAGCCATCGTACAAAATCACGGCGTTACCTCAATCATTGGCGGCGGCGATACGGCGGAGTTTATCCTTGGGTGGGACGGACATGACGGCAAGCAATTTTCGCATATTTCTACCGGTGGCGGAGCCAGCCTTGAGCTAATGAGCGGCAAAAAATTACCAGGTGTGGAAAGTTTACTAGACGCACACGGACTAAAATGATACACTAAACATAAGCATTATGACGCGAAAAACACTCATTATCGGCAACTGGAAGATGAACCTCACCATGCATGAGGCCAGTTTGTATTTACATAAGCTGATGGAGCAGCTGCCGGTACGCCGCGACGTCGAGGTGGTGGTGGCGCCAACGATGCTGACACTGCAAAGTTTGAGCTTGCAAATCAAGCGTCGGATCGTCAAGCTCGCTGCCCAGAATTGCTACTGGCGCGATCATGGTCCGTACACCGGCGAGGTGCCAGCGGCACATCTACATGGTATGGTCGATTATGTCATGATTGGTCACTCCGAGCGGCGACATATATTTATGGAGAGCGACAAGGATATTCGTTTCAAGGTGCAGGCGGCACTGCGCAATCGGCTTCAGCCGATTCTCTGCATTGGTGAAACGGCACACGAGCGGACGCTAGGCGAAACGCGCGAGGTGCTCCAGGATCAGATTGTAAATGGCCTGGCAAATATCACAGCCGAGGAGATAGACCATGTGGTGATCGCCTACGAGCCAGTATGGGCAATCGGTAGCGGCGAGTATGCGCAGCCGAGTGACCTTGCCAAGGTGCTCAAGGTGATTCGCCAGCAAATCACGCATTTATTTGGCAAGGAAGCAGCCGAGGCGGTACGCGTGGTGTATGGCGGCAGTGTCTCGGTTGATAATGCTAGTGATTATCTCGCAGTGGCGGGACTTGATGGACTGCTGATCGGTGGAGCGAGTCTGGACGCATATCAATTTACGGAGATAGTAAAGAAGGCGCATAAAGAATAGGGGGGGCTTATGTCAGACATTGATTTTGACGAACTTGATCGGGCGGTGACGTCACTGATGCAGAAACGGGCAGAGAAAGAAGCGGCTCAGCAGGCGGCCGGTGTTGATACGGACGTGGCGACGTCGACGGCACCCGCGGCTAGTACTGCTGAAAATACGGTGAAGGCGTCGTCGCCTGAATCTGTTCAATCTAGCACCCCCGCTTCTCAGCCTGAACCAGCGACACCTCCGGTCGCGCCGCTAAGCCCTCAACCCAAGCCAGTTGCGCCGCAACCTGCGGTGTCATTATCAACGCCACCGAGCGCGCCAGTGGCTACCGCACCGCAGCCGATTGAGAAGTCTGAACCAACATCAACGCCGCCGTCGCCACTTACGTCACCGTCTTCGTCGGTAGCACCAGCAGCCCCTGCTCCGTCAGCCCCACCATCGCCTGCCACCACGCCATCAACGCCGATTCCGCCATTGACCATCAAGCCGCTAACGCCTCCGTTGCCGACCACTGCACCGACAGCGACGCCAGCACCGCTGTCGACGCTCGTGTCTGCGCCTGCATCTCCAACTTCAGCCATGGCAACCGTACCCGCATCCGAGTCAACAAGTACCGATACGAGCAAGCCACCAGCCCCGGCCAAGACAACACAATCATCAGCCTCATCGGACACTCCAAGTGCGCCGCCAGCGGCTGCAGCAACACCGGCGCCGACTGCTGTCCCGATTTCTGTTACAAAGCCAGAGCCAAAGCCTGTCTCGAAGCTGACGCTCGAGCCGATACCGTCGTTCAAGACAACCTCGTCGCCTGTCTCGCCGTCGCCTACCTCGACACCAGAACCACCGACTCAGCCAACAACCTCGGAGGCTAATAATGACCAGCCGCAAGATGAGCCACAGAGTGAATTATCAGCCTCGCCACAGAAGCCATCTGCCGAGGTAACTTCACCGTCGACGGAAGCCAATGGATTTCCGCACGCCGCCTCGGAGACTAAACCAGCCGTGGTATTTCCAGATATCAAAACACCAGCTAAAAAGGCGGATGACCAGGCTGCCTCAGACGCACCGCAGGATAAAGTGACCGATACGTCAGCAGCAAAACCAACTGATGATTCTTCAGATACAAAACATGATGACGAGCCGGCCGTTGCTCCACCACCAGCTATTTCGCGTCGACCGTCTGGTCGCTTTATGGACGTTGTGCATCCGTCGTCTGTCATGCGTGGACACGGTATTCATCAGCCGCGCACCGGCGTGACGCTGCAGCCGACTGGCTCGTATCTCTCCGGTCGGACTGGTAATGACGGCCAGCGGGGCGTTAACATGACTGAACATGCTGAGGACGCGTCAAGTGACATGATGGCGGATGATAACACTGCTCGCTCATCGGCAGCTGATCGCGAGATTAAGCGCCGACCACCACGCCTCGTTCTGCAGCCCGATCCATCGCACGTAGCTGAAGGTCTGACGTCAGACAATGTGTCGCTCAATACCAAAGATGTACCCGACTATGAATCGATGGCCAGTGAGGCTGAGGCCAGTACCGACAGTGCCTTTATCGAGGAAGGTTTACTGGCGGAGGACGCTCCGGCTAAGGCAGCTGATAGTGAAGGGCTAACCATGGATGAGCTGATGGCTGATGATGATCATCTGGTGACGGATGCGGAAGCCGGAGACGAAGTAGCAGAACACTATGATGAGGCGGCTGATACTAACATCACCGCTGACCGTACGAGCCTCGAAGCGACCATTGATGAAATTGAGGCCAGCGAGGTCGGGGAGCAGCTCGACGCAAATGCTTCCTCGGTAGATGTTTCGTCCAAGCAGTCCGTCGCTGATACATCGGAGCTAGACAGCGAGCTGATGGCGATCGAGTCGATGGATGAGAGTGGCGCTGAGATAGCTGGTGATGAGACGCCACGCCGACCGCACACTCCGGGCGATATTCCTCAGCAGTACACCGCCGGTGATGAGATCGCACCAGATCCAGAGCCAATGTTTGATGCGGCAGCCAGCCAGCCAGCCAGCGGGGAAGCACTTCAGCCTGATAAGAAAAAATCCGGCATCGGGACGATTCTATTGATCATTCTTTTTGCCCTTATCGGCGTTGGCGGCGGTGCGGCAGTGTACTTTTTCCTGCTATACTATAAGTAATGGACATCCTATCTGAGCTCAATCCTGAACAGCGGCGAGCCGTCCAGCATGATGGCGGGCCGCTGCTTATTTTGGCGGGAGCGGGGAGCGGTAAGACAAAAACCTTAACACATCGCATCGCCTATCTGATCAGCCAGCAAGGGATTTTTCCCAGCCGCATCTTGGCGGTGACCTTCACCAACAAAGCTGCTCGAGAGATGCGCCAGCGCTTGGCTGATATGCTGGGTGAAGACGCCTCGGATCGACGGTTTATGCCATGGATGGGGACATTTCATAGTATTTGCGTGCGGCTGCTGCGGATGGATGGGGTGTCAATTGGCCTTAACCGTAATTTTATTATTTATGATGAAGATGATCGGCTGGGCCTGATCAAGCAGTTGATGAAATCGCGCGGGCTGACGGATCGCGACCTCAAGCCGCGCCGTATCGCCGCGGCTATTTCTGCGGCAAAAAATGACATGCTTTTACCCGATGAGTATATGATACAGGCGGTCGGCCCCGTCAAACAGCAAATAGCCGAATTATTTGCCGCCTACGAGGCCGCTATGCATCGGGCTGGGGCGCTCGATTTTGATGATTTACTGCTCAGGGCGGTGGAGCTACTGCGCTCCTCGCCTGACATTCGCCACAAATGGCAGCAGCAATTTCGCCATATTCTCATTGATGAGTATCAAGATACCAACGCGGTGCAGTATGCGCTGATCAAGCTGCTGGTCGGCCCAGAGCGTAACCTCTGTGTGGTTGGCGATGATGCCCAGTCGATTTATAGTTTTCGCGGCGCGGATTATACCAATATTCTTCATTTTGAGCGTGACTTTCCGGGCGCAGCGGTGATTAAACTAGAGCAAAATTACCGTTCAACGGGCGCGATTTTAACGGTGGCAAATAACTTAATCCAACATAACACCCAGCGCACCGACAAGAGCCTGTGGACAGAAGCAGTTGGCGGGATGACACCGCAATTATGGCGACTGTACAGCGAGGCCGAGGAGGCACAGGCAGTGGCTGACGAAATTCATCGCCAGGCTAGGATGGGTCGAGCCTATAGCGACATAGCAGTACTGTATCGCACCAATGCCCAGAGCTACGCCATAGAGCGCGCACTGCGTCAACGGCACATCCCCTACAAAATTGTGGGCGGTCTGCGGTTTCTGGATCGAGCAGTCGTCAAGGATGTGCTGGCTTATCTCAGGTTGTTGTATCAACCTAGCGACCGCGTTAGCTTCGCGCGGATTGTCAATCTGCCAAAGCGCGGTATCGGCGCAGTGAGCGTGGCGAAATTTCTCGACTGGACCGATCAGTCGGGTCGGAATATTATTGAAGGGCTAGTGGTGGTTGATGAGGCCGAAAGTTTGACTGCTCGCGCCAAGCAGTCACTGCGGGCATTCGGTCAATTGCTGCAAAAATTACAACAATTACTGAATGACGCACCGGCCGAGGTTATCGAACAAATTATTGAGCAGACTGGCTACGGCGAGGCAGTGAATGACGGCAGTGTGCAGGCCGAAGAGCGGCTGGAGAACCTCGGTGTTTTGGTAGCTGAGGCGCGCGCCTATGCTGACGTGTCGACATTCCTCGAGGATATGGCATTGATGTCATCAAGCGATGGCCAAGCGGATCAGCAGGTCACCTTGATGACGCTACACGCTGCGAAGGGTCTGGAGTTTCCGGTGGTGTTTATGACTGGCTTGGAGGAAGGAATCTTGCCGCACGCACGGGTATTTGACAGTGGCAAAGCGGACGACATTGAGGAAGAGCGCCGCCTCTGTTACGTAGGGATAACGCGGGCCCGAGAGGTGCTGTTTGTGACCTGTGCTAGTTCACGGACGCAGTTCGGTCAGATCGGCTATAATCTGCCGTCGCGATTTCTTGATGAGATGGGGCTGATGAGCGGTGGCCTGGATGCGCCTGCCGCGCCGCCAGCTGATGACGTGTTTTATGATGACATAGGTCTCGAGGTTGGTGATCGGGTGCGAAGCCCACAATTTGGTGCGGGTGAAGTGGTGGACGTTGATGGGATGGCGGTGACGGTGCAATTTGCTGATGGTAATACGAAAAAGCTTAATGTAGAATTCGCCAGATTAGAGAAAATTTGATATAATACATAGCAGTTTGTGGCGCTGCCCACGAGCGAGATTATGGAAAAGAGTTTATCTATTCGCTACCATTCAAAGAAGATTTTTCTATTGATCGGTTTGCTCGTACTTGGAGTGACATTGATCCAGCTAGCGGATGCTGCACTGGCGCAGGGTACCGAGCGTCCATCACGGAGCGACGGCCAGCGTCTGATGAGCGTCTATGATAAGGGAGTCGAGAAAACAATTATCACTCGGGCAAAAACGGTGCGCGAGGCACTGAAGGCGGCGCGGATTGAGGTTGACGAGCGGCGAGATGTAGTGGAGCCAGCACTTAACGAGCAGTTGGTCGCTAGCTCGTATAATGTTAATATCTTTCGGGCTCGACCGGTAACGGTAGTCGATGGTAGGGCGCGTATTCGGCTAACCACGGCGGAGCAAACCCCGGCGGCGATCGCCAAAGCGGCGGGGATTAAACTCTATAGCGAGGATCTTGTCGATATTCATGCCGCCGAAAACGTGGTTGCCAGCGGCACGAATGCGGTCTTGACCATCAAGCGGGCCACGCCACTACAGCTCAATCTCTACGGGTCTGTGGCTGAAGTGCGCACCCACGCGAAAACCGTTGGCGCACTGCTCAAGGAAAAGCATGTCCAGCTGGCCAGTAACGATACCGTATCAATGCCGCTCGAGGCGCCGATTACTAGTGGGATGCGGCTGGATGTTTGGCGCAACGGTAAGCAGACGATCACAACTGATGAAGATGTCGCTTTTCCGGTCGAGACAGTGCGGGATGCCAATCGCGAGACGGGTCACAAGGAGGTGAAAGAGGCGGGCGAAAAGGGCCGGCGAACCGTGACCTATGAGATTGAGGTGCAAAATGGTAAGGAGGTGAGCCGTCGGGAGATTGCTAGCCAAGTAATAAAACAGCCTAAAAAACAAGTTGAAATTATCGGTACGAAGAATGCGGCTATGCCATATACTGGTGGCGGCAATAAAGATCAGTGGCTATCTGCGTCAAATATCCCGCGTGACCAATGGGGTTATGCCGAGTGGCTGGTGCAGAAAGAAAGTGGCTGGAATCCAAATGCTCGCAACCAGAGCGGTGCCTGCGGTCTCGCACAAGCGTTGCCATGTAGTAAAGTACCAGGAAATCCGCTCAACCCAGTCGATTCACTAAATTGGATGCATGGTTACGTGATGGGGCGATATGGTTCATGGGAAAAAGCGGTGGCGCACAGCAAGGCCAGAGGGTGGTACTAGTAATTATTAGATAAATATGGTATAATACGTCCGTTAATTAGGTACTAGAGCAGAATGATGAAATGGTGGAAATGGCACATAGAGAAAGGCTGGCGGCCGGTTGTTCTGCTGGGCTGCTTCATGGCTTTCGTGGCTGGTACGGTTGGCTTACTGCTATCTCAGCCTGTCCAAGCACAAGATAATCACGCCCAATCGTCAGCGGAGCGGCTGGTGACGATTCGCGACCGCGGCCGCGAGCAGACGATCATGACCCGAGCACGCACCGTACGCCAGGCGTTACAGCTGGCGCGGGTGACGGTTGATGAGCGGCGTGACGTTGTTAAGCCAGACATTGATATGGAGCTGACAGGAACAACATTTACGGTGATAATTTTTCGAGCTCGGCCGGTAACGGTCATTGATGGTTCGCGGCGCTCACATATTACCACAGCGGAGCAGACGCCGCAGCGAATCGCCAAAGCGGCGGGGATCACGCTATATGTCGAGGATAGGGTTGAATTTATGACGAGCGATAATATGCTGCTGGATGGGACAAACGTGCTGATGAACATTACCCGTGCGCCGCTGCGAACCGTGACCGAGGAGGTTGACGTTGACTTCCCAGTGGAGCAGATCAAGGATGCGAATCAGCCGATTGGTTTCAAGGAAATTAAGCAGCTGGGCGAAAAGGGTATTCGTACCGTGACCTACCAGGCCCAGGCCGAGCGCGGTGTTGAGATCAGCCGTAAGGAAATAAGTAGCAGTATCAGTAAACAGCCTAAAAAGCAAATCGAAGTGATCGGCACCAAGCCGAAAAATCCATTAACGAAGTCAAAGGGTGCGCATATCTTTACTGATTCACGCGGCGTGGCGCACCGCGAAACTTACTATGACCTGCCAATGAATGTCGTGATCAATGCCTGCGGCGGCGGTGGCTACACGGTGCGGGCGGATGGTGCCAAGGTGGATAAGGACGGTTATATTTTAGTAGCGGCAAATTACGGTAATTATCCGCGCTGCTCAGTGGTAGAAACCAGCATGGGGCCTGGTAAAGTGTACGATACTGGCGGGTTTGCGACGCGGCATCCGCATGGATTTGATCTGGCGACTGACTGGACGAACGGAGACGGACGTTAGATGGCATCAGCTCGTGGGCCGAAAAAAGAGTTAGGCCAGCATTGGCTGCGCAACCCAGAGATTTTGGCGGAAATTGCCGAGGCGGCGGAGCTGAGTAAGGATGATGTGGTCTTGGAAATTGGGCCGGGACTTGGTACCTTGACCAGCCGATTATTAGCGCGAGCCGGACGGGTGGTAGCAGTAGAATTTGACAGGGATTTGGCGCGTAAGTTGCCGGGGCAATTTCCTGGCAAAAACTTGGAAGTTATCAACGAAGACATCTTGCAATTTGATTTGAACCAGTTGCCGGCTGGTTATAAAGTAGTTGCCAACGTGCCGTACTATATCACGAGCAAAATTGTTGAGAAACTGATGACGGCGGAAAATAAACCACATGTAGTGGTGCTACTGGTACAAAAAGAAGTCGCCCAGCGCATCGCGGCGGAGCCTGGTGAAATGAGTATTTTAGCGGTTAGTGCGCAGCTATTTGCCGAGGCAGAACTCGATATTGAAGTGCCGCGGCAATTCTTCACGCCGCCACCAAAAGTTGATTCGCAGGTGGTGGTATTGAGAACTCGCACCGAGCCGCTGGTCAATCCTAACGACCAAAAAGATTTTTTCCGTGTCGTCAAAGCCGGTTTTTCGGCTAAGCGTAAAAAACTGCGCTCCAGCTTGAGTGGCGGGCTAGCTATTAGTAAAGATGCTGTCGAACAGTTGCTAAAAAAGGCTGACATTTCACCCGATGCTCGTGCTGAAGATCTGGCGATTGAGGATTGGCAGCGACTGGCGCGAGAATGGCGGGCGCGATGATTGCGGCAGATCAGCCCACCTGCTTTCTGTCTGACTTGTTGGTTGCGGTTTCGTCGAAAGACGACGGTACCATGCTTGATCGTGGTCGTCACGGAGCTGATATACTGGAGAATCGGCGGCGGTTTTGTGACCAACTTGGTGTTACCTATGACGATGTTGTCTATCAAGTGATTTCATATGACCAATCACAAACCTTTGATAGTATCGCCGAAGTTGCTGAAACCGACACGACACGATATAACAGCGAAGGTATTTTTGCTGACGCGCTCTATACCGAAGCGGCTGGCGTCGGTTTGTTGTTGCCAGTGGCGGACTGTATTGCTACAGTTATTTATGATCCAAAGCGTCGGGCGCTAATGCTGGCGCATTTAGGTCGGCATTCGACGGTCGCGCAGCTTATGACTCGGGCAGTTAAATATTTTGTCGAGCGTAGTAGCCAGGCGAACGATTTACAGATTTGGATGTCGCCGAGCGTCAAACAGGATAATTATCGTATGGATTATTTTCATCATACAAGCGATGTAAAATGGCACAATTTCTGCCGCCAAACAGCTGACGGAATTTATCTGGATATGCAAGGGTTTAATCGTTCGCTAGCCGTCCAGTCGGGCGTTCCTAGTGATAATATTTTCATTTCACCAATTGACACAGCAGACGATCGGCATTACTTTTCACACTCATCGGGCGATACGGCGGGACGAATTGCGGTGGTGGCAGTGATGGTATAGAATTAAGTGAGAGAACGGAGGACATTTATGGTAGTCAATCTAGAGAGCTACAGAGATATGCTCAAGCAACCGTGGGGTAAGATTCAGTATGAAATAACGTTTGCACAGTTGAAGCACCTGAAAGATTTAAAAATTTTGGATTTTGGTTCGGGCTTTGGGCTGGTTAGTAAGTTCTTGTCGACAAATAATGAGGTTGTTGCCGTTGAGCCCAACAGAGATATGCTCTATGCTGATAAGAAGGTTGCTTATGAGAGATTATTGGGTAGCATTGAGCGGTTGGTAGAATTACAAGAGAAGTCATTTGATGTTATTGTCTGTCATAATGTTTTAGAATATATTCCACCAGCCGATAGGGCAGCCTACCTTGATCAGTTTAAGCGCCTCCTTAAGGATAATGGGCGCATCTCAATTATAAAGCATAATCAAGCAGGTAAGGTTATGCAAAGTGTTGTCTTTTCGAATGATGTAGAGACGGCCCTCGGCTTATTAAGCGGAAAAAGTTTTCATGCTACTTCATTCACACAGGGTAGTACTTACACGATAGATGAGCTTTTAGCTATATCTGGATTACGGTTAGAAAAGTATATGGCAATCAGAACATTCTATGGTCTGCAGCCGAATGAATTTAAGTCAAGTGATGAATGGCTGGAAGAATTAACAAAGGTTGAACTGGCCGTGTGTGATTTGAAGCCATATAAAGATATTAGTTTTCTACAGCACGTGTGGCTCACGCGCCCCTCGGCTAACCTGCAATAAAGCGTTGAATGGTAATATTTGACAGGTTGCGCTGGATTATATTACGACGAAATGAAGAATAATGGAGCATTTGGGGGTAGATATGACAACGCAAGCAGAGGGCGGTACGAAGAAATCATTATTTAATAGTGTAGTCAGTGTTTTTGAGGTGAGTGATATCAAGGCTGCGATAGCTTGGTATGCGAAATAGCTCGGTCAACCTGATACTATACCAATGGAGAACACGGTCGAATATAAACTCACTGATGCTGCTTGGCTGCAGCTGACCGTTGAAGATGGTCCTGAGCCAAGCAAGGGATCACTAATACTTGGTATTGAGGATGCCCAGGCATATCGGTCTGAATTAATTGCATGTGGTATTGAAGTGGGTGAGGTAATCGACTGGGGAGTTGTTTTGGTCTTTGATATTCATGATCCGGATGGTAATCGAATCTCCTTTGCGCAAGAGCAATAAGATCTCAGTTACAGAGTAATTTTGTAGATAAGAAATCGACGAATTGCCACTGATCAATGGTGGCAATTACCCTTAAAAACTGCTATAATTCCCCTCATGACTAAACAACACGCCTACATCACTACTGCTATTCCTTATGTCAACGGTTTGCCGCACATTGGGCACGCCATGGACTACATGCTAGCGGATGTGTGGACGCGGTATCAGCGGCAAAACGGCCGCGAGGTGCGTTTCCAGACGGGCGTGGATGAACACGGCAATAAAATTGCTGCCAAGGCTGCCAGCCAAAATCAGACATCGCAAGCCTACGTCGATCAAATGCATGGCAATTTCCAGAACATGATTGCCGAGTTGAATATTTCAGCGACGGATTTTATCCGCACAACTGATCCGCATCACGTTAGCGCGGTGCAGTATATTTGGCAGAAGCTTGCTGCGGCTGGCTATATCTATAAAGGCACTTATGAGGGCTGGTATTGCCAAGGTTGCGAGGCGTTCGTCACTGACAAAGAAGCGGCTGAAAATAATGGCATTTGTCCTGATCATCAAGCGTCGTACCAGCGGCTGAGCGAAGAAAATTATTATTTTAAGACCAGTGCTTTTTCGGACAAAATTCGCCAGGCAATTGAATCAAACAAGATGAAAATTGTGCCTGAATTTCGTAAAAAAGAGTTTTTGGAATTGATGAAGGACGGACTGAAAGACGTGTCGGTTTCGCGTCCGCGCAAGAACCTTAGCTGGGGTGTGCCAGTGCCAGGCGATGACACGCAGGTGATGTATGTCTGGTTGGATGCGCTGAGTAATTACATCACTGTCATTGGCTATCCTGACCGAGCTGATGAATGGCAGGCGTTTTGGCCGGCAGATGTGCAGGTGATCGGCAAGGATATCCTTCGTTTTCACGCCGGGATTTGGCCAGCGATGTTGATGGCACTGGATTTGCCGCTGCCGAAAGTATTATTGGTCCATGGCTTTATCAACGTTGGCGGTGCCAAAATGAGTAAGAGTCTCGGTAATGGCGTTGGTCCGGTTGATATCATCCCGCACTATGGTGTTGAGGCTTTCCGCTATTATTTTCTGCGCCACGTGCCAACTCAGGATGACGGTGACTTTACTTGGGAGAAGTTTGAAGCGGCTTATAACGGCGAGCTAGGTAATGACCTGGGTAATTTGGTGCAGCGAGTGGCCAAGATGGTGCAGTCGTACCAAGCCGGCGTTATTGGCGATGCACCGCAGTCTGAACACGATATGGGGCCGTACCGTGCTGATATGGAGTCTTTAAATTTTAACCTAGCGATTGATGAAATTTGGCAGATTATCCGTTCATTGAATCAATATATTGAGCGCGTGCAACCATGGCAAGTTGCTAAAAAACGTGATAAAGACCCAGAGGCGGAAGCGCATTTGGGCGAGATTTTGGCGCATTCCTGCGGCACATTGCTTCAAGTCTCTGATATGCTTCGTCCATTTATGCCGCAAACTGCCGAGAAAATTCACGAGATGTTCGCCAGCGGTGTCGTGCCATCACAGCTGACGCCATTGTTCCCGCGCCTCCATCTCCATACAGCCGACCCACGTGTGCCAAAAGCAGAAACTCAAGGTAAATAATGGCAAGCCCGGTAGCGGAGAATAATACAGCGACAAATTTGCGTTTGATTGATTCGCATTGTCATTTGCACGACACTGAGTTTTTTGCGGACAATCGAGAAGAATTGTACCAGCAGTCAATTGCAGCGGGTATCGGTATGATTTGTGTTGGTACTGACCAGCGCAGCAGCCAGCAAGCAGTGGAGTTTGCCGCGAATCGCGACTACACTTGGGCGGCAGTTGGCGTTCATCCGCATGACAGCAAAGATGGCTGGAATGAGGTGGAGCAACTGCTTAAAAGCAGAGAGGATAATTCACCAATTGTGGCGATTGGTGAGATTGGGCTTGATTATTATTACAATCACAGCCCGCGCGAGGTGCAAATTCAGGCGCTGGAGGCGCAACTGCAGTTGGCAGTGGATTATAACCTGCCGGTTAGTTTTCATGTGCGTGATGGTGCACCTGATCAGCCGTCGGTGTGGGATGATTTTTGGCCGATTTTTGACAATTTTCATGGCCTGCGCGGTGTGCTGCATAGTTTTACTGATACGCGCCTCAATTTAGACAAGGGATTTGCTCGCGGGTTGTATGTTGGCTTGAATGGCATTAGCACGTTCACCAAAGACCAAGCGCAGCAGGAATTATTCGCCTCCATTCCGTTGGAACGATTATTGCTAGAAACCGACGCGCCGTTCTTGACACCGAAGCCATTTCGTGGTAAGCTGAATAAGCCAGAATATGTGGAGTTGGTGGCACGGTATTGGGCAGCGGAGCGCAAGCTAGTGCTTCGTGACCTCGAAAAGGTAGCGACCGATAACACGGTAAAACTTTTTGGCTTGTAAAAGTGGAGAGATAATGAATCAGCAGCCAAGACCAATCGCAGAAATGATGTCGATTCAAAAGGCGCGGGCCGAAGCGCTGGATTTGGCGACGCAAGCACACCCAGAGCGATCACAGCGAGTGGCGCCGCGTCTATCCGAAGCGGCGGTGCGCGGTAGTGCCGAGGTGGTGGCTGATACGGCCGAGCCGGCAAAGATATCGCTAGAGGAGCGACGAAGACTGGAGAGCTGGGTTGAGGAATGTTTGCAAACTGTTACAGCAATTGGTGAGCGCATTGGGGAGTATCGAATGAAGCATAATGCGATCGCGGCACAAGCTTTCGACGCGTCTGACGCCATGCCAAAGGATCATAGAAATAATTATAGACGAGCAGCCTGAAAGGAGGTGATTTATGCCAACGATTCTCAAAAAAGCCCTTGGTCTCGTCTTGGCGGATAACACGCGTCTTTCACGCTCATCTCAATCGGCAAAGCCGGCTCACGCCGCCTCGGCGCCAAAAGTCCCGAAATCGACGCGCTCACTACTGCGACTCACTCGTAAAGATCGGCCGCTGAAAAAATTGACTGAGCGCGAACTGATTCAACTGGAGAGTGAAATTGGTGCAACGATTTTTGGTGAAAAGCCGGCTCACGTCGTCCGACGGACGTTCTTTAACCTCGATAAAACGACGTGGATTTGGCACGAAGAAGTGATGAGCAAGGACGGCAAGCGTCATGAGCTGACGACGCGCTACGAGGTGCAGTCGAAGGGTATCTTGAAAATCCAGCCTAACTATCAGTATAACTATCTCGAAGGCCAGGAGCTACAAAACTTTGTGCTGGCGGTTAATGAATATCATGAACGGGTGGCACGCCAGCTATATAATCGCGATCCGAAAACTGGACAGTTGGTGTAGTCGCCGTCTGGGCTGCTTGGTATAATAGTATGTGTGGAATCCTCTATGATATATCTTGATCACGCTGCTGCTACGCCGATGGATCCGTTGGTGGTTGAGGCAATGCAGCCGTATTTTTCCGAGAAGTTCTTTAACCCGTCCAGTCCATATGCACCGGCGGTCACCGTCAAGCGTGACTACCGCGAGGCCAAGTCGCGTATCGCGCGGGTGCTGGGCGTGGGTGCGGATGAGTTAGTGATGACAGCTGGCGCCACGGAGTCTATCAATCTGGCGTTTACCGCAGCGTCTGGCGTGAGTTTAGTCTCGGCGATTGAACATAGTTCGGTTATCAATTCTGCGAAAGCGCGCTCGGACGTTCGGCTCATCCTACCGATGAAAAATGGACGCATCAATCCGCAGGCTGTTGAAAAACTACTGACGCCAGACGTTAGTTTTATGAGTATCGCGCTGGCGAATCATGAACTCGGATATATTCAGCCCATTGAAGAAATTGCCGAAGTTGTTAGGGCCGAGCGACTCAGACGCCAAGAAAATGGCGAATCTACGCCGCTTATATTTCATACTGACGCCTCGCAGACCGCAGCGCTGATGGATGTGAAAATTAAGCGGCTGGGGGTTGATTTGTTGACGCTATCGGCGGCAAAAGTTTACGGACCAAAGCAGGTTAGTTTGCTATGGCTGCGGCCGGGCGTCAAGCTACAGCCAAATATCGTTGGCGGCGGGCAGGAGGCGGGTCTGCGTAGCGGCACGGAAAATGTGGCTGGTGTGGTCGGCTTTGCGACGGCGCTGGAGTTAGCTACCGAGCGTCGCAGCGGTGAAGCAAAACGGCTGCGAGGACTGCGTGATACGTTAGTAAAAAAGCTATTAGCGGCTTTCCCCGACATGATTATTTCCTCTGATCAGAAAAAATCGCTGGTTAATTTCCTCAATATTTCGTTTCCTGGTATTGACGCTGAGCGATTGGTGTTTTTACTAGAAGCGCACGGCGTGCTGGTGGCGACGGGTAGTGCCTGCGCGGCTAATTCGGGGACGCGCTCACACGTTTTGGCGGCGATTGGGCTGAGTGATGCGGCAATTGATGGTAGTTTGCGGCTGACGTTGGGACGGCTGAACGATGAGACTAATGTGTGTCAGGCGACTAAGCTAATTATTGAGGCGGTGCGGCGCGAGAAGGCGAGGACGCAGTGATTCATCGGTTAATTGGCTTGGTGTTAATTGCGGTCGCAGTCGTTGTCGGCCTGAGTTATTACTTATCGCCGGATGACTTGAAAGATTGTCCGCGCCCGGGTTCGGGGCAGTGCCAAAAAGCGGGCGCCATCATTGTTATCAGCGGCGGCGATACCGAAGCGCGCACGGCTGAGGCAGTCAAATTATATCAAGCTGGCTGGGCGCCGACTATTATCTTGTCTGGTGCTGCAGCTGATAAATCCGGTCCGTCTAACGCCGCCGCTATGAGAAAACAAGCCGAAGCGGCGGGTGTGCCAGCTGCGGCCTTGGTGATGGATGAACGTTCAGAGACCACCAAACAAAACGCCCAGGAAGTGGCGAGTATTATAGCGCAGCGTGGTATCAAGCGTGTCATCCTAGTGACCAGCGGCTATCACATGCGGCGGGCGCTGGCTGAGTTTTCAGCGCAACTGCCGAATGTTGAGCTGCGGGCACGCCCGACGACGCACGACAGGCATTGGAGTGCATGGTGGTGGCTGACGCCGTGGGGCTGGTGGCTGGCGGTCGGCGAATTGCTGCGGATCGGTTTGTTTGCACTGGGAGTGTCGCGCTGATGGCTCGGGTGTTCGTCGGTATGTCGGGCGGTGTTGATTCGTCGGTAGCGGCTGCGCTGTTGGTTGAGCAGGGCCACGAGGTGACCGGCGTCTATATGAAAAATTGGTCGGAAGATTTGCCGGGTATGCACTGTCCGTGGGCCGAGGATGTGGCTGACGCCAAACGCGTGGCGGTGGGACTGGGAATTGATTTTCAGGTGTTTGATTTTCAGAAAGAGTATAAGCAAACTGTTGTTGACTATATGATCCGCGAATACCAGGCGGGTCGGACGCCAAATCCTGATGTGATGTGTAATCAAGAGGTGAAGTTTAAGTTGTTTTTGGACGCAGCGTTGGCAGCGGGTGCGGAGTATATTGCGACGGGGCATTATGCGCGTACTTTTCTTCCCGCGGGTCCTGTCGCTCGGTCCGCCCCTGAAAATTTTTCAGGTAAGCTGAAAACATTTTCGGGCGCTACCCCGCCTCGCGCCACCCGCAGAGCAGATTCTTGTTTGAGCGAGGGTCGACTATTCCGGGCTCACGATGACAATAAAGACCAAACCTATTTCCTCTACCGCGTGACGTCCGAGGCGCTAGCAAAAACCATGTTTCCGCTGGGTGATTTTACCAAGGCTGAGGTGCGCCAGATGGCCAAAGAGCGGGGCTTGTGGACGGCCAGCAAAAAGGAGTCGATGGGGATTTGCTTTGTTGGGCAAGTGGGAATTCGTGAGTTTTTGTCAGAATATGTCGAGACGAGCCCTGGCGATATCATCGACCAGCCAACGGGCGCGGTTGTCGGCCGGCATGATGGCGCAATTTTCTATACCCTGGGGCAGCGGCATGGCCTGAATGTTGGTGGCGGCTTGCCGTACTATGTCGTCGGCAAAGATATGGCCAAGAATGAAGTTTACGTGTCCCGCTCAATTGATGATGGTAACTTGTGGCGGAAAGAATTGACCCTGACTGACGTTCACTGGATCAATCAGCCGCTAAAAGACGGCACCTATCAGGTTCGGGTGCGACACCGAGCGTCGTTGATCAAGGCAGAGGTCACATGCATCAATAACGATGCTAGTGAGAAGGTGACAGTCAAGCTGGCTGAGCCGCAGCGCGCCGTCACCCCGGGTCAGTCGGCCGTAATATATGACGGCGAGGAATGCTTGGGTGGCGGGATTATCCGCTAAGTTAGCTGCTACTAAGAAGTATATTTGAGAGCTATCTCTTCCAAAGCTTTAAGGTATTTCAATCCCGGTTTTCTTGGCATTCCCTTGAACCCTACATCGGTCTGACGACCATGAGCTGGATTTGGTCCATGGTAATCAGAGCCAGCGCTCACAGCAAGTCCAAACTCTTGAGCAAGTTCTGTCATTTGATCAATTGCCGTCACCATCGCTCCGCCTCTGGACTGGTCATGGTAGTAATAAAACGCTTCGAGTGCGTCGAAGTTAGTATTGCTAATCACGTCGCGGAGGGCTGTCATATCCATATCTTCGTATAAACTGGCAATAGGATGGGCGAAGATTGCAACACCGTGCGCGTCGTGAATTGCTTGGATAGCTTCTTCTGGTGATAATGTTTCACGTTCTACGAAGTACTTACAGCCTTCATTCATCATTGCTTCGATAAATCTTCCGCGACTGGGAATTTCACCGAACACTTCTTTTAGACGACTAGCGTTCTCCTCGTGCTCAACGATACTTTGGGAAATGTGAGCTTTAGTGATTGACCCTAGTGAGAGTAAGCTTTCTTTTGGTGCAATCGCCCAGCCGTCTTTTTCAAACATATCAACAGCACGGTTCATATAATCAATCCTAAAATCATGCTGCCTCTCTAAGAGGTTATTGAGAGTATCATTCTCATAGTCAATAAAAAGTCCCAAAACATGAATACCGACAGAACGATACTTGGCTGAAATTTCAACTCCGGGGATGAGGTGAATGTCACGTTTCTTAGCCTGTTCAAATGTTGATTCGTCCTTATATGCACCTAACGTATCGTGGTCGGCGATCGACAGTACGGATACACCATTATCATATGCTCGATCAATTAGTTCAATTGGCGTTAACACTCCGTCAGAGTGGATAGTATGGGTATGTAGGTCAATGATGTGTTGTCGTTTCATTTCCAAGAATTAATCCTTTCCTTTAGGCATCGCGCAACACCGGGCGCTTCAAGTTGGCGTTTGTCTTTCTCGGCTCTGTCGGCTACGGCTTCTATTAGGTTATCTACAATTAAATTATACACTTCGCGTCGAGCAACACTAAAAAGTTTAATTAGCGATTGCTTGAAGTTTCTGTGATAGGTCCATGCGCTCACGAAAATCGTAGCCCTGTTCTTCAAAACGCATCAACTGCTGGTAGTCGAATATGTTGTCTAACATATAAACGACTAGTTTTGAATAATCCTCTCTAAGCTCATCTTTATTAACCGAATCATCATTAATTGTCATACCCTGTAAATCGTAGAAGAATAAGCGCATCGATCCGTCCGGTAGGGCGGCAAACGATATACTGTCTCGCGACAGGACGATTCCCGATTGTGTGAGCGTGGCGATATCGGCGCCAAAACCAGTGATATAGGAAGAAATATCTGAAAAATGTTCAATATGAGAAAGTGGACCGTGTGTATATGTCTGTGTTCCATCCTTGCCGTCAAAGACCTTAAAAGGAAGGTCAGAAAATGGCGTCATGCTTAGTACTGGTAATTCCCGACCGTTTATAGTAGTAACCATTATTTCGTATTCTGGAATGGTGAGAAGTCCTAATTCAGACAGTAGTTTCGCGTTTTCGGGTTCTTGTAATACACTGTTCCATTTCTCTGCCTGTGTATCGGGATCGTCAATACTATTCGGTATCGCCAGCGCCCTTCTTTTTCCATTAATGATTGCGTCAAATACTGTTTTTGAGCCGCCTTCACCAAGCAGACCCGAAATAATAAAATCTGTATCATCGATTTCTCTTGGTTGGATATGTTCATGTGGCATATTTGGATATTACAACAGATAGACATAAAAAGTCAATAGCAGACTCAGGCAATTATCCCATTGAGACAAGCTCCTTATATGTTAGCAGCAATGAAGGTGTTACAATGTAAATATAATGATTATGCTTGTGTATAAATATAATAGCTATACAATAGGAGGAAATCATGAATCAAACTGAAGTTGAAAAAATCATCGACAGAAGTTCAGACGGAAATGGGTTTCCTGTACAGCTGATGCGCATTGCATCGGAGCTCGGTATTAGCGTAAAAATGACCGAGGAGTGGGACGACAGACAGTCTGGCTCTTTGGCTCATATTGATGGAAAATTTATTATATTTTTAAACTCAAAACATTCTCAACTACGCAACCGATTCACATTAGCTCACGAAATTGGTCATTATGTAAAGCATCGAAATCAAATTACTGTTGGACAAGAAGTTGTCAGCACATATCTTAAGCCAGCTACAGGTGTTTTAAATCGAATTAAAGACACAAATAGCTACAATCAGACCGAAAGAGAGGCTGATGAATTTGCAGCAGATCTTTTAATGCCTGAGAATGAATTTCGTAAAAAATGGAGACAAGCCGAAACGATTGAGGAGATTGCAGATTACTTCCTAGTGTCCGTATCTGCTGCAACGGTACGCGGCTTGAAGCTAGATCTTGGGTATTTCGCTTAAAAAATTGACAACGATCGACTTAATAATGCGAAGTCGGCATCTTTTGATGAGATCGATAAAGTTCTTGAAGTAAACGAAAAAATACGTACCGAAGAGCAACGCGAAGCCGAGCATGGGAATAGAATAATGCTATTTAAGGTTTTACCTGTTGTTCTAATTATTGCTATTATTGTGTACAGTGTCCTTGAAATTTTGTATGGAGATAAATCACGGTTGGTTAATGCGGTTTATATATTCATTGGTTATATTGGTGGGTTATTTACTAATAAGATCTCAAAACCAAAAGATCGGTAGCACAACGCTTTTGAAAATGATATAATAACCTCGTCTAGACTCACAGCGAGGCTCATTTTTTATCCCGAAAATGGGCAGCCATTTGCTAAAAGCAATAGGGATAAACCCTTGTTGTGGGTCTAGACAGCCAGCGATGGCTGTCCTTTTTAATAGAAAGAATGGAGGCTCTTATGGACAATCAAAAGCAAAATAACGACAACCTACGGGGCAAAGATAAGGCACTTTATACTCGACAACAAAAAGGTCACAGTATAATCAAACATGTTTTGCTTTGTTTTATCGGCGTAGGTTTGTTTACTATTCCGTATTACTCACTTAGCCCAAATCACTATTGGCATGCGTAGGGTATAATAAAGATAATGGCTAACGTAAAGAAAAAAGAACCAACTAAGAAACAGTTTTTCGATATCCTGAAGCAGGTAGCGCGTAAGAAGCAACCTGCTGCTGCCGCGAAAAAGCGCAAGACCGCGGATAAATAATATCCGCCAGCAAATACCAAAACAACACTTTGTGTTGGCGGTGATTATATCGCCATGCGTATTCGTTTGCGTATAATTGAACATACCTAGTCCCGACATGTCGATATACGCCCTTGATACCGCGCTTAATATGTGACCATACGTTTTCAATGTTTTGTGTATATGAATATTCAGTATAATATTCACCGATTCCATGATTAGTAGTACGATGATCATATCCGTATTTAGGTAGTGACGTATATGATTTGTGACCATCGCTATGTACTGTAGCTCCGTCTTTAACGTTTGTAAGTATCAAAGGTTGTAATACACGAACACCAGATGATTTAACGTGCCATATCTTCACCTCGCCGTTACGTTCAACAGCACCGAATAGAATTTCTCCCGTGCGCCGCGCATCACGACCATACCGCTTTTGAGCAGACGAACGCTTGAATACATTAGGGTGTATATATGTTTCATCTACTTCTACATCGTTGGCTAGTTCAGTATCTTTATTGCCCATCATTGAACGAATTTGATGCATCATCCGCCATGCTGTTTTATAGGTGACACCAATCTCACGCTCAATTTGTCTTGCACTCGTACCAGCCTTATTTGTACTCATTATGTAAATAGCGTGAAACCAGTCTGTAAGGGGTGTGCGTGACCTATGAAATATAGTATTAGCAAGCGGATACAGATGATTGCCGCATTTCGAGCAACAATATGAACGCCTACCAGATACTCGGTAGTGTTTGGTAATTGTATCGCATTTAGGGCAGGTTATCCCGTTTGGATATAAGTACGCAACTAGCCATTCAAGGCACGCGTCATCATCAGGAAAATCCGCCTGTAATTGTTTTACAGTATATTTCATAAGTCTAGACAGCTTATCGAACTGTATTATATAATTAAACATTATATTTTGCAAGTGATTTATGGACACCACAAACAATCTGACGTATAATGAGAGATACGACAGAAGCGTAAGACCCCTACCCAAGGGGTCTTTACCTTTATGGGAATATTATTGGTACCCGGGGTGGGATTCGAACCCACGTTATCGCCTTCGACAGAAGCGTACTCTATCCACTGAGTTACCCGAGCTTATTTATATAAAAAACGCGGCGATGTTAATGGACTTATCCATTTCGCCGCGCCGTACGCGTAAGTTTACCGGATTTCGAAATTGGTTATTAATACTAGTATAGCATAAGTTATTTATTGATCACTTGCTTCAATGGGATAATTGCCCAGACTCAAGACAGAATTGACGTACATAGCGAAATAGTGTACACTCTCTAGGAGTAATACATTAATCAAAGAGTTGTAAGAAAAGGAAGAAATCACACATGCTAGCAATTCGTTTGCAACGGTTGGGTCGCAAGGGTTATCCGGTGTACCGCCTGGCAGTACAAGAGGCGCAGCGCCATCCATCAAGCGGTCGCGTGGTCGCGTATGTCGGCAGCTACAATCCACACACTAAAGCAGCAAATATTCAGGCTGAATTAGCACAGAAATATTTGGACAATGGTGCCCAGCCAACACCGCGTGTTGTTAAGTTATTGAAAGAAGCTGGCGTCACCTTGCCAAAGTGGGTTAAAGAGCCAGCTGCTGATAAGCACAAAGCTATCCGCAATCCAGAGAAGCTTCGTAAAAACCAGCCAAAAGAAGAGCCGGCTCAGCCAGATGCTGGCGAGCCAAGTGCCGAATAATACGACGTGATAAACTGAGACATTTCCCGCCTGCGATGAGGGCGGGATTTTCTTGACAATGGAGGGCTTAGTCGCGTATTATTTGAGGTAATAGTACAACGAAGTAACATGAACATAATAGGGGGTTTATGAAATATTTACAACGACGCAGGCGCTTGCTGCCGACGCTAACAGCAGGGGTTATGATGCTTGGTGTTGGTGGCCTGACGCTACTTGTGATGACGCAGCCAGCGAAAGCTGATCCAATTAACAATACTGATTTTGTCATGACGATTGACACCACGAAACCGGGCGTATCAAACACCGATCAATTTACTATACCGGTGACAGGCGGGGGATATAATTATACGGTCGACTGTAACAATGACGGTATTCCTGACGCTGTGGGCGTGACGGGTAGCCACACCTGCACATACAGCGATGAGGGTCGTCACACAATTCGTATCGGCGGTACATTCCCGCAGATTTATGTGAATAATGCCGGTGATCGTTTGAAAATCATGTCAGTTGACCAGTGGGGAACGGGCGTGTGGCGCAGCATGGACTCGGCGTTTCGGGGCGCTGAGAATATGGACGTCAAGGCGACTGACGTGCCAAATCTCACGAACGTAACGAGTCTGCAAGGTATGTTCGACACGGCTCGCTCACTCAAGGGTGAGGGTGCCAATTGGCGATGGAATACATCAAATGTGACGACAACTGCTAATATGTTCCATGGCGCCGGACAGTTTAACCAAAACATCGGTTCGTGGAACATGGGAAATGTGACGAGCGCTGGCCATATGTTTGCGTATGCAGGGGCGTTCAATAACGGCGGTAGTTCGTCAATTGCCAGCTGGAATACTGCAAAACTTGAATACGCTGATAGCATGTTCGAGTGGGCAAATTCGTTCAATCAACCGATCGGGCTGTGGAATATGACGAAAGCACATGCTATGGTGCGGATGTTGGACAATGCGCGGGCATTCAACCAGTCGCTGGCTGGCTGGCAACTGACCTCGCTGCAGGACGTTACGGGTGATCCGTATGCTGGTGGGGCGAATATGCTTGATAATACGGCGCTATCGGTGCAAAATTACGACGCAACACTGACTGCCTGGAATAATGCAGTACTCAAGTCACCAGTGACGCTGGGTGCGGCTGGCCTGAAATATTGTACGGCGGAGGCGGCGCATGCAGCGCTGCAAAAGACAGTGGCCGACGGTGGTCACGGCTGGACAATCAATGGCGATGCCAAGCAGTGCCCGACCTACACGCTGACGTTTAATACCGGCTCAGGCTCACCGGTACCATCTCAAACGGTCGCCTACACTGCCAAGGCGGTGCGGCCGGCTGATCCGACGCGGGCTGGCTATACCTTTTCCGGGTGGTATGCTGATCCAACTTATCTGATGCAGTGGGACTTTAACATCCATACAATGCCAAATTCTAACTTCACGCTATACGCTAAGTGGAACGCTGTGCCAACAGCGCCGGGTAATCCAGGTGCTCCTAACCAGCCGGGTCAGCCGAGTCAACCAGGGCAGCCGGGCGCTTCGCAAGGCCGAGCGGGCAGTCAACTAGCTGATACCGGTACGAGTTTGCCGGTAGCCATCGGGGCTGGTGTTACTGCCATTATCAGCGGTGCAGTGCTGCTGATGCGGAAAAAATGCTCATAAAGATTCAGAGTGTCTGAGGCGATTTGTGCTATAATTGCTCCTATGAACGCTCAAGAAATTCGCCTCAAATATCTCGACTTTTACAGCAAACAGGCTCACGCAGTCATCAAGCGCGCGCCGCTGATTCTAACTGACGATCCAACAACGCTATTTACCGGTGCGGGCATGCAGCCGATGATCCCATACCTGCTGGGTGAACCGCATCCCGAAGGCAAGCGGATCGCTGATTCGCAGACGTGCTTGAGGGCACAAGATATTGATGATATCGGTGATAACCGCCACACCACGTTTTTTGAAATGCTCGGCAACTGGAGCTTGGGTGATTATTTCAAACAAGAGCAGATCAATTGGATGTGGACGTTCTTGACCGAAGAAATTGGGCTTGACCCGCAGCGGCTATACGTGACATGTTTCATTGGTGCGCCGGAATATAATATCGCCAGGGATACTGAAGCGGCCGAGTTATGGCAGCAGAAGTTTGTCGAAAAAGGCATCGAGGCTGGACTAGCCGATATTGGTAGCGAGGAGCAGGGCGCAGCGCGCGGTATTCATCCGGGTGAGCGGATTTTCTTTTATGATAGCAGCAAGAACTGGTGGAGTCGTAATGGTGGGCCGGAAACTACGCCGATTGGTGATCCGTGTGGGCCGGATAGCGAGATGTTTTATGAGTTTGACTTTATCGAGCATGATCCGAAGTTTGGCGAGTATTGTCATCCGAACTGCGATTGTGGTCGTTTTATGGAGATTGGCAACAATGTCTTTATGGCTTACAAAAAGGTGGCGGACGGTGTGTTTGAGCCACTAGAAAAGCCAAACATTGATCATGGCTCAGGCCTGGAGCGAATTGCGGCAGCGGCTAATAACGACCCGGACGTTTTCAAGATTAGCTTGCTATGGCCAATCATCGAGAAATTGCAGGATTTGAGCGGCAAACAGTACGCTTCACATACCGAAAGTATGCGGGTGATCGCTGATCATCTGAGGGCTGCTACCTTTATGGCGGTCGATGGCTGCGTGCCGAGCAATAAGGAGCAGGGTTATGTGATGCGCCGCTTACTGCGCCGGGCGATTCGCTATAGTTTCGATCTGGGAATTGAGCAGAATTTCCTCGAGGAAATCGTGCCGGTGATTGCTGATTTGTATGAAGCAGATTTCCCAGAGGTTAAGGAAAACCGCGAGAGTATCATCGCTGTGCTGGTCAAGGAAGAAAAAGCCTTCCGCCAAACGCTGCGCAAAGGCTTAAAGCAGATGCAGCATTATATCGACGATGGCTTAACTGGCGAAGAGCTATTTACGCTATATGATACGTTTGGCTTTCCGGTGGAGCTGAGTACCGAGGAGGCCTATAAACAAGGCATCAAGCTTTCTGATAATTGGCGCGCTGAATTTGATGCGCGAATGGCTGAGCAGCGCCAACGCTCCAAGACAGCACGCAAGGGGCAATTTAGCGGCGGCCTGGAGGGTCACGATCCGATTCATTTGAAATATCATACGGCGACGCACTTGTTGGGAGCAGCGCTACGCAAAGTCCTCGATGCACCGGATTTGCAACAGCACGGCAGCAATATCACTGCTGAGCGCCTACGCTTTGATTTCAATCACGATAAATTGACGCCAGAGGAAAAACAGGCAGTAGAAGATCAAGTCAATGCTTGGATCGACGCTGATTTACCAGTCAGCTTTGCCGTCTATCCGACTGACGAGGCGCTGAATATGGGCGCAATCGGCGCCTTTGGCGAGCGCTACGGTGATGAAGTGAAAGTTTATTCTATCGGCGAGGGCGATAATGTCGTTAGTTTCGAAGTTTGCGGCGGCCCACACGTCGAACACACTGGCGTCTTGGCTGAGGGCGGTAAGCGCTTCACCATCACTAAAGAAGAGGCGAGTGCTGCTGGGATTCGGCGGATTAAGGCTGTTCTTAGTGAGGGCGCTGCAGACGCTTCTTGATTGTAGTTTTGTATAGAGGTAGGATATCGTGGGCTAAAGGCGTTATCTATCAAGCTGCTCCAATATAGCAAACGGGTCGTTCTCTGTACGAATTGTCTCGCTGAGCCGTTTGCAGGCTTGAACTGCGCGATCAGTTATTGTGTCTGGATTAGTCTGGAGAAGGTGTCCGTGCGTCGTTGATGGACTAATTATTGTCTGGGCATCAACTACACCGGTATACGGGTTTACGACAACGGTGAGGGTATCTTTGATTGCTTGCTGTCCGACTTCCCGTAGAATTTTACTATTGCGCAGTACATATCGCTCTTTGGTGCGTGGTTTTGAGGTGGATTTTGACCGCGTCTTTTTATATATAGCATCAATCGCGACCACATCGGTCATTCCAAGCCCAACAGCTGGTTCAAAAAATTCACTACAAAAACGAGTAAGACGATCTTTCTCTATCATGGGGATTTCATCAAGCAACTGCCACATGGTGTTGTCACTAACCTTACGTGTGGGGTTTGTATAGTATTCGCTTGTGCGGATGGAGTCGACTCCGCCAAGGGCGGCCACGATATCTTCATTACTAAGGAGGCCTGTCCAGGTTGGTGTATGCTTTGGCCGAACGAGCCGTCTTCCGAATTGACCTTCCCGTAGCTCAAGGTCAGCGGCAAAGGCTAGGCCGCTGGCGATAAGTTCTCTCAGAGCAGCTAGGTGCAGTATCGTATCCTTTTCGCGATATGTGCCTGTGATGTGTACAGCACTGGGTGTACAGGTATTGTTAACAGTATCAGCATGTAATCCGATAATTTCACGTTTTAAGGTATCACGCTGCTCGGCGGACAGTTTGCGTGACGCAGTGTATGATAAAGTGTCACCATCATGACGGAATGCAGAATACATAATATGTATTATACAACTAAATAATATTTTGTCAAAACTAGCCAATCCACACCCAAATGGTATATAATCATAAAGACTATGGTGTTAGATAGGCTTTTCAAGAAGACAGACAAAGATGAACACCAGTACCTGGTCGGTCTCGACATCGGTACGGAGTATATTAAGGCGCTGATCGCCGAGATCAAGGATGATGATATCGAGATCATCGGAGTTGGTCGGGCGCAGCAGAATCTGGGCGACATGCACCAAGGCGCGATCGCTGATATCGCTGGTGTGGTGACCAATTGCGAGGCGGCACTGACCGAGGCTGAGGATAAGGCCGGTGTTCAGGCCAAGCGGGTGATCATCGGTATTGCCGGTGAGCTGGTCAAGGGCGTGACCAACACCATTCGCTATCGCCGGCCGCAGCCCGATAAACCACTGGATGTTGCCGAGATGGAATTCATCATTGAGAAGGTACAGGAACGAGCACAGGGCAAGGCGCAGGCGCAGATTGCACTGGAAACTGGCAACGAGGACGTCGAGGTAAAGCTGGTTAATTCAGCACTGGTCAGCATTCATATTGATGGCTACAAGGTGTCAAACCCGATCGGTTTTCAGGGGCGGGACGTCGCGGTACAGATTTATACGGCATTTGCACCAATGGTGCATATCGGAGCGCTGGAAAAGGTGGCCGACGAGTTAGCGCTGGAGCTAATCGCCGTGGCGGCCGAACCGTTTGCAGTCAGCCGAAGTGTGCTCGGTACAGATGCGAATTCTAATTTTACGGCGATCTTGATCGACTGCGGTGGTGGCACGACTGACATTGCGGTCGTCAATGACGGCGGCGTTGAGGGCACCAAGATGTTCGGCATCGGTGGGCGGAGCTTTACGCGGATGATTGCGACGGACCTTGATCTGGGTTATAAAGAGGCGGAAAAGTTGAAGGTAAATACTGATAATGGTTACATCAAACCAACCCTCAAGCGCAAACTTGACGAGGCAATTGATAAAACACTTGAGGTATGGCTGTCGGGTGTTGAGCTGGCACTCGGTGATTTTGACAGCGTTGATCATTTGCCGAACCGAATTTTGCTGTGTGGCGGTGGCGCGAGCTTGCAGCAGCTGGTTGATGCACTCGCCAATCAGCCATGGTACAAGGAGCTGCCGTTTACGAAAAAGCCAACCATTCAGCATATCAAGCCCTCTGATGTCATCGGTATCACTGATACGACTGGTGATATCACGGATCACACATTTATCACGGTGATGGGCCTGCTGCGGGTTGGATATGATACAATGGTAAGTAATCAAGACGCTCATGGCTTGATGGATAAAGTTAACCGATTACTTAAAATATAGATGAATAAAGATGTTATTTACATTGACGTCGAAGATGATATCACCGCCATTGTTGGTAAGATAAAGGCGTCGAAAGAACGGATTATCGCACTGGTGCCGCCAAAGCGAGTTGGTGTGTTGCGTAGTGCGGTTAATATGCGGCTGATCGCTCGGACGGCCGCGTCGGTTGATAAGCGAGTCGTGCTGATTACCGGTGATACGATTCTGTCTGGCTTAGCGGCGGCGGCCAAAATTCCAGTGGCCAAGACGCTCCAGAGCAAGCCAGAAATGGCCGAGGTGCCGGTACTGAAGGTGGACGACGAAAATGACGTCATCGATGGGCGCGAGCTGCCAGTCGGCGAGCTAGAAAAGAGCGCGCAACCTGTTGATGAAACGGATAAAGCGATTGATTCGGCCATCGCTGATTCATCCAAAAAACAAGACGACGAGACCTCAAAACCGGCGGATAACGCCAACAAGAGCAAGACAGCGCCAAAAGTCCCGAACTTTAATCTATTTCGTAAAAAGTTTCTGCTGATTGGCGGCGGTGCGCTGCTACTTATTGGATTTTTGGTATGGGCGATTTGGTTTGCGCCGCATGCGCGAGTAATTATCACGGCCAAGACAACAACCGTGACGGTAAATAAGAAAGTAACGCTCAAGACTGATGGGGTGACTGACCCGACCGCTGACGTGATTAAAGCGCGCCAGCAGGAGCAAAAAGTAGAACTATCCGTTGAGTTTTCGGCGACCGGCAAGAAGAAAGTCGGTGAGCGGGCTAAGGGTAAGTTGCGTATCGCGACCGACTCGATCAGCCTGCTCGATAAGACTGTTCCGGCCGGCACTTCGATTCGTACAAGCGGCGGGATGACCTTTACGACCGATAGTGCAGTGACATTTAGCCGTTCTAATGCTTCGGGCTCAACCGTCATGGTGACAGCCGCGAATATCGGAGCGGAATATAACGGTGAGAGTGGCTCGGTATCGGGGATGCCATCAGGGGTCAGCGCTGCCCTTGTCGGTGAAACCTCGGGCGGTACCAGCCGCGAAGTGACAGTGGTCAGTAGCGACGATATCAAGCGTGCTGGCGACCTATTGAACGAGAAAAAAGCCGATTCTCTCCGTGCTAAGGTTGAACAATCATTCGGCGGGTCGACTGTCATTATCAAAGAAAGCTACCAAGAGCAGCGTAGCACACCAGCTCCAAGCGTCGCTGTTGACAGTGAGGCAGCCAGTGCAGTGACGCTTAAAACAGTGGTGACCGCCTCGATGGTTGGTATCGAAAAGGCCGAGCTAAGTACGTATTTGAAGGCAATCGCTAACAAGGAGCTAGAGGGCAAGCAGTCGCAAAAAATCTATAAAGATGGTGTCGATAGCGCAAAGTTCGCACAGTTTAGCGGTCAAGGCGGTAACTTCATTACTCACATCACCGCCAATGCCGTCGTCGGTCCGACCATTGATGAAGAAAAGGTTAAGGAGCAGTCACGCGGTAAAAGTTATGGCGACATCCAGTCGGCGCTCGAAGCCATCAAAGGTATCGAGAATGTTGATGTGAAATTCTCTCCGTTCTGGGTACGCACCGTACCAAATGATACCAAACGAATAAACATCGAATTCAAGCTCAATGAAAGCTAAAAACTTCCTAGCGCTAGATGTGGGCGAGAAACGGATCGGTTTAGCTATGGCCGATTCACAGGTGCGGATCGCGGTGCCGTTTGGTTGGGTGGCTAATGACGAGCGGGTCATGGAGGAGCTGGCAGAGATTATGCTGCGGCACGATATCTCGCTGGTGGTAGTTGGCTATCCGCGTAATCAGTCCGGTGAGCCAACGCAGCAAACAGAGTTCGTGGTCGATTTTGTCAGACGCCTGGGTCAGCTGGACATTGATGCCGAGATTGCTTATCAGGATGAATCACTAACTAGTGTTCAAGCCGAACAGCGCCTAGCTGGCAAGATCAAAGATAAAGGCGATATCGATGCCGAGGCGGCGAGTATCATACTACAAGATTATTTGGAGGTGCATGGATGAAGAAAATGAAGATCAAAAAACGGCGGTTATGGCTCATTATCGTATCAGCAATTGTTGCGGTAGCGGGCGTGGTGCTGCTTGGCAGTGTCATTTGGTACAAGCAAATGCTTCGTCCGGTCGATGCAGCAGCGCGGCAAAAAATTAGTGTCGAGATTGCTAGCGGTGACACAGCACAGGTCATCGCCAAGAAACTTGAAGATAAAAAAATCATTCGCAGTGCCTTTGCGATGACGATTTACCTCAAGTTAAATAATGTCACCGGTACGTTCAATAAAGGCGTGTATAGCTTTACACAAGATCAGGATGTAGCATCAGTGCTTGATCATCTACTCAGCGGTAAGCCCGATCGGCGTTCGGTGCTGTTTTATCCGGGGGCAACATTGCGTGATAAAACTTCAACACCCGCCGCTCAAAAAACTGACGTCGCTAGTGCTCTCAAGCGCGCTGGCTACAGTGATGAGCAGATTACAGACGCCCTTGCTGCTACTTATACCGGTGCGGTGCTAAAAAGTAAGCCAGCGACCGCCGATCTCGAGGGTTATATCTATGGAGATACGTACTTCTTGCCATCAGACGCCACCGCCCAGCAAGCTTTGCAGCGGGCCATCAGTGAGCTAGATCGGGTGGTAACCGAGAATAATCTCGAAAAGAAATTTGCAGCTCGAGGGCTGTCGCTGTATCAAGGGTTGACGCTGGCTTCGATTGTTCAGCGCGAGTCAATTGGCTGCCCGGGTAAAGCGACCTGCGAGGACATGCGGCGGATCGCTAGCGTATTTTATAATCGCCTGAAAAAGGATATACCGCTCGGGTCAGATGTGACGTACCATTATGCCGCCGACAAGGCTGGCGTCGCTCGCTCGCACACGCTTAATTCACCGTACAATACGCGTATTCATAAGGGGCTGCCACCTGGGCCAATTGCCGCTCCTGGTCTCGCGGCACTGAATGCTGTGGCCGATCCAGCCCAGGAGGATTACCTTTATTTCTTGAGCGGCGACGATAACGTAACTTATTTCGCCAAGACTGAGGCTGAGCACAAAGCGAACATTACCGCCCACTGCGCCAAAAAGTGCCAATTGCCATAGTTGCCCTCGGCAAATCGCCTATGCTATACTAGGAGTACAGTTAATTCCAAGGAGGGGCAGTATGTCAACGATAGATCAGCAATTTGTAGAATACGTAGTAAAGGCGCTGGTTGGGCATCCAGAGGATGTCGTCGTCGAGCGTTTGATTGACGAAAAGGGAGTATTGCTCACGCTGACGGTTAACCCCGAGGATCTCGGTCGGGTCATTGGCAAGCGTGGCGGTACAGCGCAAAGTCTGCGGACGCTGCTCAGGGCATTGGGGACAAAAAACGATGCGCGCTACAACCTAAAGATTGTCAACAATGACGGCTTTACAGGTGCTAAGCAAGCTGCGACTACCGCTTCAGATAGTGACTCTGTGGACAACTCAACAGATGAAACTGTGGAAAATGGCTCTTCTTATGCAGAAAATGCTCGAAAAGAGCTTGCAGAACTAGACGACCTTGATATATAATCATAACTAGTTCAAGCACAGACAATATGCGAGAACAGCTCTATGCGAGCAATGGGTAACCATTGAGAGCCTTATTTGTGCTAAAAAACCGCCTAGCTAAAGGGCGGTTTTTTGGTGGTTTTTATGTGGGCGCGGTATAATGAGGGATATGCGAAAATTTCAAGTCATTACCCTGTTCCCCGAAATGTTCTCTGGGGTGTTTGAAAATTCAATGATGTGGAAGGCGCAAAAAGACGGTATCGTTTCGCTTGAGACGGTGAATCTGCGTGAATTTGGTCTAGGGCCACGTCGGCAAGTCGATGATACGCCATATGGCGGCGGCGATGGGATGCTACTAATGATCGAGCCACTGTGGCGGGCGGTGGAATTTGCGAGGTCGCGTGACGAGAGCGCAAAGGTTGTCCTAATGAGCCCGCGTGGTCGGCGCTGGCGGCAGGCGATGGCGCGCACGGCGGCGGATGATGGCCGGGGGCTCATTATCATCTGCGGGCGATATGAGGGCGTTGACGAGCGCATTATGAAATTGGTTGATGAGCAGTGGAGTATCGGTGATTTTGTGCTGACTGGTGGCGAGCTGCCGGCGATGACCATTATTGATTCAATCGTACGGCTGCTGCCAGGTGTACTGGGCGGTGAAACGTCAGCGGAGATCGAGAGCTTCTCGGACGGCGAGACGCTCGAGTATCCGCAGTACACTCGGCCAGAGATATTTAATGGCCTACGAGTACCGGAAGTACTACTGAGCGGGCACCACGGCAAGATCGCCGAGTGGCGCGAACAGCAGTCACAAAAGGCGGCTGTTGATTAGGCAGATAGTAGTAGCGACTCCTGTTGACAGGCGCTAGCTATAGGGGTAGCCAATGCCTCAGCTTTTGCGACGAGTTCCTTGAGTTCAGCTAGCTGTTCGGGTGGCATATTCCCTGGGTTGCCTCCATAAGCGTGGTGCAGGGCTGATATGGCAGCACCACCGAGACGGGTATTTGAAACATGTCGCTGTTCTCCTGAACTAGTAGGTGCTATGAGATCAAAGCAAGGCTGAGCATTGATAATTTGTAGTTCTATATCACTAATTTGTTGTTGAATGAAGTGAATGCGTTTCTCGGCGCCGAGGCGTAATTTAACAATCTTGTTTGCCGCAATATGCAGGTGATTCTCGACATAGGTCTTACGATCTTCTCCGTCCATGGTTTGCCCGAGCGAGAGTAGCTTATCATACAGCTCGCCTCGTTTGCGCATTAGTGGCTCGAGCCTTACAAGGGTTGAGTAGGGGAGGATATCGCCATGAGTGGTGGCAAGTAGTCGGATGCTTTCCGGTAGGCGCTGAAATCGTAGCGCAGTACTAATAATGCCTTCACTAATCCCGGTCATCATAGACAGTCGCCTGTAGGTCGGCTGTGCCCCTTCTTTGTCTCGGAGGTAGATATATAGTTGCTCAATATATTTGGCGGTTTCAATGGGTGACACTTTCTCGTGCGTATTCTCGCGCACTTGAGCAACGAGCGCTTCCTCAAAGGTAATGCCACGGCGAAGATTGACATTTACTAGGGTGCACTCCGGCGCAATATCATGTTGGCTCAGTAACTGCTCGATAGCGCGTTTACGACGATGCCCAGAGATTAGGATGATGTAGTTACCGTCATGGTCCGGCGTGAGACTATCAATTGATTGAGATCCTTCATGAAATGCAGCGTGTTCCTTGAGGTATTGCTCCGCCTCTTCTGGCGTGAGGCAGGCGGCTAGGAGAGGATTGTACATATCGAACCAAGTATTACCATCTTCCTCGTGAACGATTGAAGTCGCGAGTTCAGTGATTGCCCCTGGATCATAGGTTTTACGAATCTGCTCAATTTCGTTAATGGCAGATAATGGTACGGGTGCGGTATTTTTTGGACCAAACTCAACAAACCCTCTCGACTCACGATATTCTTTCATATTGTTACTATAGCACGTATACGCTATATATAGCGTTGTGATTTATCCAACAACGGAAAATACCGCTACATCTCCGTAACGGTATTTTGTTGTGGTGGATGTCGTAGAGCGAAAGAAACGTCAGTAGTGTTTGTTTTTGTATCGTTCGCTTGTTGCTACTGTACGTGTTTTTTATCAAAAAAGCAAGCGCTTTGGTAAATAATACAACAAGCTTGAGCTTTTTGGGGTAGGGCGGTATACTGTACCTATGAAGAAGACATCGACCAAACGACCAATGTCAGTTGTGCAAATTATACGGTTAATCGTTGCCGGATACATTCTCGTTATCGTCTTGAGCCAGCTATTTTCGTTTGACAAGTTCCCAGCAATGCTAGCTGGAATGCCGGGCGTGATGGCGGTCGTGTGCGCCATTATTCTCGTTGTTACAGAGGTTGGGGCGCTGCCGTTCTTACTTGCCATGGATATATCAGCTAGATTGAGAAAGGTCAGTGCCGTGATGGGCGTCGTGGCGCTACTGCTATTGACATTGCTGGAGGGTATGGCATTTTATCACGGAGTATCAATGATATTTGGGGCGACATTTGATCTACCGGGTGGCAGCTGGTCGCTCCTGCTCCTGGCTGGCGTGTGGATTTTGGCGATATGGGCAAGTGGTTTTGGTCAGGGTGCGACAACCACGGTAAAATCTCGAGAGAGGTCGACTGCCCGCAAAGATCATGTCAAACCAAAGCGCAAGAAAAAAGATTGACGAAGTGTCAATCCTTTTTCTTGGCTGGGGATGAGGGATTCGAACCCCCGAATGCCGGGACCAGAACCCGGTGCCTTACCACTTGGCGAATCCCCAATGCGTATTTAATTATACTACGGATGATGAAGTGGTGCAAGCGAGCAAGCTGATTTCCAGGGTTTGACGCCGACGCCCAGCAGGGTATAATGGGGCTTATGGATATCTCATGGATGGTGAAAATTATTGCCGACGGGCTGGTGATCCCGGTGGTGTTGATCGGGATGTATACGCTCATCCGACACGTACCGCGAGATCGGCGCCATCAAGTGTATACACGAGTGTTAATGGCGGGGCTGACGGCGTTCGTCGCAGCAAAAATTATCGGGTTGCTATATCAGCCATCAGGTCTCCGTCCGTTTGAACTAGCGGGTGTGAGCGCCGGCGCCTCGTTTTTGGATAATCCGGGCTTCCCGTCCGATCACGCCCTGTTCACTATGGCCATCACGTTGGCGGTGTGGTTCGGCGCGAAGTGTCGAGGGGGGGCCGTGGCCTGTTTGGTAATGACTTTATTGGTTGGCATAGGTCGTGTGGTGGCATTAGTGCATACGCCGCTTGATGTGGCCGGTGGGCTCATTATTGCCTGGGTGGGCATATTCTGGTACATGCCATTACGGCAGGCGTCGCGCACTGCAAAATAGGGTTGCGGTTTTATCAAATTACTGCTATAGTTGTACCTATTGTGAAGTGGTTTGAGAAAGTTTTTCACGAGGAAGAATCAGACTATATGTTTCCTGTGACGCCAGCGGTATTCTGGCGAGTTGTCATTAGTGGTATGGTTGGCGGTGTCGTGACGTGGCTAATTGCTTTGGCGCTTGACCGCTTTATTATAAAGCAGATTATTTGTGGGCCAGCGGCTGATCCATCAATGTGTGCGAGTAGTGGGCAGATTGGCGCCTACATCGCACTGGTATTAGTGAGCATTATCATTGTGCCGATTATCGCGCTCAATCGAGTCCGGCGACCGCTGCTCGTAGTGCTCGCTGCGGTTGGCGCATTGTGGGGCGTTGGCGTCTCGGCTACCGATGCATGGTGGTTGTCGCTAATAGTGACGACCATAGCATTTGGCTTCGTATACGCAACCGCGATGTGGCTGAACCGGATCCGTGGCAACGTGGCGGCGATTATCTTTTTGGCTATATTCGTCCTGCTGGCACGAGTTGTCTTGTCTCTGTAATCCCTGTACACTAAGAGTATGGAAATTATTATCATTATTCTCTTGGTTATTATTGTTATGGGCTTGGGTCTGACGTTATTTATGCTGCAGTCGAAACTAAGCGAGCTAAAACAGCAGCCATCGGTCGAGCTCATCAAAACTGACGTGGTGGAGCTGGGGCGAACTATCGCCAAGCTCAATGAATCAGTCAGCGATAAATTAGAGCGCAGCAACACTCAGGTACAAACCTCGGTCCAGAAGCAGCTGTCGGAAAGTGCCAAATTGGTGGCCGACGTGACGCAGCGGCTGGCCAAGCTAGACGAAACGAACAAACGGGTGGTCGACGTGGCGACTGACCTAAAAACTCTGCAGAACGTCTTGCAAAACCCGAAGCAGCGCGGCGTATTCGGCGAGTTTTACCTGGAAAGCGTACTAGATAACGTGCTGCCAGCCAAGCAGTTCCAGATGCAATACCGTTTCAAGGATGGCGAGATTGTTGATGCGGTGATTTTTCTGGACAAGGGGCAGATTTTGCCGGTGGACAGTAAATTTAGCCTGGAAAATTATAACCGGATGATCAACGCCGAGACTAAAGCTGAGCGCGAGCTGTGGCTGAATAAGGTGAAGGCTGACCTGAAGGGGCGCATTGATGAAACCAGCAAGTACATTCGGCCGCGTGAGAACACCATGGACTTTGCCTTTATGTTTATCCCCAGTGAGTCGCTGTATTATGACCTGCTCATCAATAATGTTGGTGCGGGCGGTTCGAGCCGCGATTTGATCGAATATGCCTTTCGTGACAAGCGGGTGATCATCGTCAGTCCGACTAGCTTTTTGGCGTATTTACAGACGGTGCTGCAGGGGCTGCGGAGCCTACAGATTGAAGAGCAGGCCAAGGATATTCAGGTGCGTGTCGGTCAGCTGGGCGTGCATATCAAAAAGTTTGATGAGCTGATGACCAAGATGGGCAAGAGTCTCAGTACTACAGTTGGGCACTATAATAATTCGTACAAAGAGCTGGGTAAGATTGATAAAGACGTGGTGCGAATCGCTGGTGGTGATCATCAAACGCAGCCAGAATTAATTGATCGGCCAACGCAGGAAGACTAAGTCCCGTCTAATATAAAAATCCTCCGCTTAAAACGGAGGATTTATTAGTATAGAAGCGTCTTATTCTTCGTCTTTATTGCGATAATTTACTAGTAAGAATAAGTTACCGCCGAGTGCTGCGCCAACGAGAGTCGCGGCAATAACCTCGAGGCTGAAGCGGGTATACATTTTCTCTGTTTTTTGTGCTGGTGCTGAGGCATTTTGTAGCTGCGAGTTAGTCTTTTCAGTTACTGCCAGGGCAACTGCCGGGTTCAGGGTTGCACCGCTGATATATACCTCACGCGGGTAAGTACGCTGATCCTTTAGCTGCTGAGTTTGCCGAGTCGCATTTGCTTGCTCTTCTTGGTACTTTTGGACAGCAGCATTTTGGGCGAGTGGTAGCAATGCACCGCTAACGACGAGGCCAAGCGTCAATGACATACCGATGACTACGGCCCTGCTGGTATTCTTGAGATCAGTGCGTGACAGAGCAGCGCTTACGCCAAACATAAAGATGGCCATACCGACGAGCTCAACGGCAAAGATCGCCCACGAGAAAGTGGTGAATTGGTCAAAGTTAATGACGAAGCTACCTGATGAAATTGCTCCCATCAAGACAACAGCGGCCATTGCGCCGAGGAATTGTGCTGCCCAGTAGAATGGTACGAGCACGGTCTTTAGCTTGCGCATTGTCCAGAGACCGAACGTGACAGCTGGGTTAATGTGTGCACCAGATATTGCACCGATACCGAGAACCAGCACGACAAGTGCGAGGCCAACGTAAAACGGCGTCATCATGTATGCCGAGAACAAGGCGACTAGTGTCAAGATGAACGTGCCAGCAACTTCGGCTAGTACAATGTTGACGAGATTGCGCGGTAGCTTGGCTTCTATTTTTTTACGTGGTGAGCTAGTCTTGACGGGTTTAACAGCAGTCGATTTGACCTCTGGTTTTTTCGTCTCGGCCTTGCTGGTGACGCGCGTTACGGTTGTTTTCGATGTAGCAGCTGCAGCAGTCGTTTTCTTTGAACTGGATTTTGCAGTCGCGGCCTTTTTAGTAGTCTTCTTCGTGGCCATAGTCCCTCCTTACTGTACTATTACTATCATTATAACATATCTGGTATAATCGACATATGGGATTATTTGTAAATCAACAAGATCGGCGCAGTGAACTACAAGAACGCATTGCGGCGGAGCTGCGCGAGAAGGCCAAGGCGTCGGGCCTTCAGGAAAAAGCCAGTCTAGACGGCGTAGAGGATGTAAAATATTTGGAAGATACGAAGCAGACGACGACGTTGGCGTGGGCGTGGGTTTTGATTGTTATCATGGCGGCAGTGGTTGTCGGTATGTTTTTAATGCAGGGGCGATGATATGGAAAGGTTGGATGAAGTTCGATCAATATTATTATCACGCGTAGCCGAGGCGGCTGAACCGCGCAGTGTGTTGCGGAGCGCAGAGCTGCGGGAACTATATGGCATTATTGCGACGTTACCAGCCGAGGAGCGCGGGGCGTTTGGTAAGAAAGTTAATGAACTGAAGCAGGAGTTGGAGCGGGCGATTACGGCTCGTGAAGATGAACTATCAAAAGTTGATTTGCCGCCAATTGACGTCACGGCGCCGATGGACATCAATGCTCCCCGGCCTGAATTACTGCCGAGTGAGCGTGGCACGATTCATCCATTGATGCGCGAGATCGATCGCATTTCTGACATTTTCAATCGCATGGGCTTTGTGACGGAAGAGTCGCGTGAAATTGATGATCAATTTCATATGTTTGAGAGCCTGAACTTCCCGAAGGGTCACCCAGCGCGTGATGATTATGACACGTTCATGACCGAAGAGACTGACGCCAATGGCGACCGCTTGATTGCCCCAGCGCACACCTCGACCATGCAAAACCGTGTGTTGAAAAAATATCATGGCAATTTGGCAAACGGCGAGGCGATCGCCGCCATCGTGCCCGACCGGGTGTTTCGCAACGAAGATTTGGACGCGCGGCACGAGCACACGTTCTACCAAGTCGAAGGCGTGTATGTCGCCAAGGGAGTCAATGTCGGCAACCTCATCGCCACCTTGCAGGAGTTTTTGCAGGAATATTATGGCAAGAAGTTGGATGTGCGCGTCAACCCGTTTTATTTCCCATTCACCGAACCGAGCTTTGAATTTGCGCTAAGCTGTCCGTTCTGTGAAGGCAAAAAGCCGGATTGCAAAGTTTGCTCGGGCGAAGGCTGGATCGAACTCTTGGGCTGCGGCATGATTCACCCGAATGTGCTGAAAGCTGCTAACATCGATCCGAATGAATACACCGGCTTTGCCTTTGGCTGCGGCATCGACCGCTTGGTGATGATGAAATACGGCATCGAGGACGTGCGGCATTTTGAGAGCGGTAAGTTGGACTTTTTGGAGCAGTTTTAATTCAGTCAATTAGTCCATTTGGAGATATGTGATGATTAAGCGCAACGTCTTTCTCTACAACATCACCAATCGCGACGATGAGGGGTACGGCAGCTATCCGTTTGAGGATGTTCTTCGTGATCTGATGAACCTCGAAGAAGACGATAGGAATTGGCAGTACAATCCGAATGATGATGAGTCTTTCATGCGGCTTTTGCAGTTTGATAAGCTACATAAAACCAGCGAACTATCCAAATGCTATGCTGGCATCATCGCCGTGTACGGATCGAACGTGATTACCATAGGCAGGGACGATGACGATCTTGTCAAACGTTATCCGCTTCCTGATGGGCAGCTGCCGGTGCAGGTGGTGCATTTCCTGTACTATGCAGACAAAGGAATTATGGCGTTAGAATATAACCGAAACGTCGCCACAAACGTAAAGATTTTAGCATATATTAATAATCAAGTAGTAAAACTTTCGCTCTCTGAAAAGGCAGCATTTATCGGGACGGTGATTTGTCATCCAGACGCCATCGAGTTAATCAGGCAGGCTTATCGTATAAAATCCGCGAAAATATTTGTTCCTCGTGAAGCCATAGAGCACAATAATAAAATTAGCCAACTAGCGAAAAGTTTATTCTCCGCACCTTCGATCAATAATCGTACTGATACACTTGGTACTATCGTCATTGATATCCGGCCGAGTCGAGGCAAGTTTCTGTCTCCTGGCGCGTACATTGATCACTATGTGAAGGAGTTTCCGGGTGTCGAAAAACAGGTCTACGACATTGAAATTGAGGAGGGTATGGAAGTGACGTCGGTTAATATCATGCAGCCGCAGTTCAAGAATACTATTGAATTGCCAGACAGCAGCATTGAAGATCGAGAAGAATATGACAACCGGGTTTTTGGCAAAATCCACGAGGTATACAAAGCGGCCGCCAATGTCATAACGGGAGTGAACAATGCAGACTAGACGATGGAGCTCGATTGGGCTGGTGCTGATCATCCTGCTGCTATTCTTTGGGGTATCCTTGGGCATGCAAGAGATCGTGAAGGCAGTGAAGCCTGATATCATGAAAGTGAACCCGTGGGATGTGTTCGAGGGTATAATAACCATCCCATCATATATCGTTATAGTGTTACTAGTGTTGTTACCATCAGGGGCTCGATATAATCTGAGGCTATCACTATTTCAGCGCTCCAGCTACGTGCGTGAAATTGTCATCTCCGGACTCTTGATCATTCTCGTGATGGCTGTAGTGGGGTTTGTGGCGTACGATCCGACAGACAGCCCGGCTCGCAATCCTTGGAATGATTTTAATTGGGGTAATTATCTGAGTGTTATTTTTTGGGGAATTATCATGTTTTTGTATAATGTACTGCTGCGGTTGGGCGGTGGGGCGAGGCGTGGATTTGATAAAAACGTAGCTTGATTATCCCATACAAATGTCTCGATAAGGCCGCGTCACAATTTCTGCCGAGTTAAGGTCGAGCTTGGTCCTCAATGTCATTAATCATCGCCAGGGCGCCAGTTTCATCGTCTGACAAAACCTCAACTTCCACAAACGTTCCGGCGTTTTTTAATTTCATCAATAGCAATCGTTACTTTTGGAAGGTTTGGTGATTGGAACGATCGCCGGTATTTGTTGACCTCGACCAGTTTTACCATGCCAAGGTTGGCAAACAGTTGTTTGGCAGCCGTTGCGCTCTCGGGCTGAATTGGTAGATTTATTTCGGGTTTAATAATCACGTCATTTGCTGTATGTGTGGCAGCGGTCGTCGCCAGCTTGTATGTCACCTCAGCAAAACCATCGCGCTGGCGAATTCGCAGACATTCAACCGTCTGCATAAAGTCGACATCAGGACGAGAATAATACGTATCAATTTCGTGGAGATTGCTCTGTAGTTCAAAACCAAGGTCTTGCAATCGCTTGAGTAATTCGTTTGCGTCACCAGTTAATTGACGTTTGCGTTCGATTTCTAATAGTTTTTTAGTCATTTTGTGGCCTTTCTGGCGTTTATTTAGTATTGTATTTAGCCTATGTAATTATATTATATAGTTACCTATCTATAGTCTCTACATCTTGCCGCATCAAAAAATGCTTGCGCTTCATCGTCAACCTGGCGATTCACAAAGTGTGATCGTGCTGCCAACTTGCCGCTACCATAAATAAATTGTGTTTCCTCGTCGTATTTCATACCGCGAAAGGCACAGCCCCCTGCCTCAATAATAGCTTTGACGCCGCGAAAATCTACGCTCTGAACTGATGAATTCTTAAAACAGACTGGTTGCCCGTAAATATGCTTTGCGTAATCCAGGTTGCAATTCTCAAACACGAAAAATCCCATGACAAACTGGCCAAAATCAACGAATGAGCAAGTATTTGAAGACTATCATTCTGAAATCATGAGTAGCTGGGCGACAGCTTCCGCTGATGAAGATGGTTTGGTCTATGTTCCTGAAAAATAAAAAAGCATTAAGCTTACGGTGTTAGCTTATATAAGCAATAGTTGAAGTCTCCGTCGAAGAATATAAAATTATCTGGTTGACTATACAACGAGAAGCAAGAGTCTACAATTTTACCAGATCCATCTTCTACGCCAACTATCGGAGAAGCTTCACTTGAGCGGCTCATTGGGTCGTACAATACAGACCGCGTCTTAAAAAGACATACTTCACCAGCAAAGCATCTATCTTCAGTCACGATGTAAAAGAAATCATATGACCCCATAGGCAGATTAGTAAATTCAAAATGACCACGTGAGGCGCACTCATGAAGCTTGCCGGTAAATTTCTCAATAATAGTATGATGATTATCCATAATCAATGACATATTATAAAGGAAAAGTGGCTTTTTGTACGGAAGCCACAAACCGCTTAGTAGGAATCAGCCGTGGTAGTCGCGGTAGTCGTTGATGACCTCGCCGTCGACGCGCATATACTCGACACCACCGTCCTCATTCACGACGATGTGGTCGTGCGGCCGTGCGCCGGGCATGCCACCGGGGAAGATGTTGGTAGTACCGTCATCGTTCTTGTCCCAGTACATGACCTCTCCACCGATGCGGCCCATACCACCCTCGTACTGGCTGTTAGTTCCCATAATAGCTCCTCTTGGAGTCGGGCGAGATAATTATCTCGCGAAGTGGAGCGTCTCAAGCCCAATGGCTTTGGGCGAAACGCCGACCCTTGCGGATGCAAAGGCTGATATATATATATCAAATAATAGAACAAAACGTCAATGGATTTTGTCAAAATTATGGTATAAAACAATAAATTACCTCTGCAGCAATAGTTTAACCATAGGACTAAACCTAGTGGAAAGTTGTGAGTATAACACGGGATGTAGCCTTACGTTGTATTTTGCTTTAGCTTAAAATTATTTGCTATAATTATTTGAAAGGAGTAACTATGAACCATACAATTTTCGACGACATTGTATCAGGCACCGTAAAATCATGGAAGGTTTGGGAGGACGAGCAGTTCCTGGCGTTTCTCACGCCGTTTCCAAATACCCCGGGGGTGACAGTGGTCATTCCAAAGCATAATCCGGGTGATTATATTTTTGCGATTGACGAGACGCTATATCTCGAGTTTATGCGAGCAGTGCGTCAAGTGGCGCGGCTACTAGAACGAGCGTTTAATACGCCGCGGGTAGCGCTGGTGTTCGAGGGAACGGGCGTAGCGCATGTGCACGCCAAACTGTATCCGCTACATGGTGATTTGGCGGGGCGGACTGACGTCTGGGCGGAGAATGCAGAGTTCCATGAGAGCTATCGCGGCTGGCTGACGACGACCGAGGGGCCAAAGATGGATGAGGCGGAGCTTGACCGGATTCAGGCGCAGATCATTGCCGCTCAAGGGTGATATCTAGTCAACGGGGCAAACTATGAAGTGGCTCGGAGTTGTCGGTACGCGCGAAGTAAATGACACGATTCGCCGTGACATTGAGCAGTGTGTTGGACAAAAGATTACTGAAGGCGGCGGGATTGTGACGGGCGGCGCTACTGGTGTTGATCACGAAGCGGCTCGGCTGGCGTATGAGCATGGTTTGGAGGTGGCACGGTTTCGGATATTTTTGCCAGTGGAGCTGGAACTATATTGCCAAGCGTTATATGACCGAGCAGCTGTCGGTAAATGTCGCCAGGATGATGCGATTGCGACGGTCGCTCTTTTGCGAAACATCGCCAAACATCGACCTGGAGTGCTGAGCGATACCACCGAATTTACCGAAGTCAACGCCGAGTCGTTTCATGCGCGTAATTGCCAGATTGTTGCTCTGGCAGATGAATTAGTGGCATTTCGGGTCAACGATAGCCCTGGCACGACGTTTACAATTGATCAAGCCAGGGAAAAAGGTATTCCCATCAAGGTGTTTGACTACACTGTTGATTAGAATGGTATACTGATATATATGAAAGTCAGCCTAAATCTTATCAAACAATTGATTAATTTTGAATTGCCTCCCGTAGATGAATTAGTGGCGCGGGTCAATCAGCAGCTTGGTGGCGTTGAGGAAGTGATTGACCTTAACGCTAAATATGGTGGCGCGCGAATTGTCCGGGTGGTTGAATGTGTTAAACACCCGGATGCTGATCGGCTGAGCGTGACCAAGATTGATGATGGTGGTGCGGTGGCGGATGTGCCGCGCGATGAGGGCGGTCTGGTACAAGTGGTCTGCGGTGCACCGAATGTGCATGCGGACACGTGGGCGATTTGGCTGCCGCCGAAAAGCACGGTGCCAGCGAGTTTTGATGACGACGAGCCGTTTGTGCTGGACGCGCGGCCGCTGCGTGGCGTGCTCAGTCAGGGCATGTTGGCGGCGGCTGACGAGCTGGCAATTGGTACGGATCACGAGGGAATAATCGAAATCACTGAGCGCGACGTACCGGCAGGGGTTGAGCTAACGGTGGGCGCTGGTTTCGCGGAAACGTTTGGTTTGGACGACTACGTGCTGGACATTGAAAATAAGATGTTTACGCACCGGCCAGATTGTTTCGGACAACTCGGCGTGGCGCGTGAGATTGCCGGGATTTTTCATCAGCAATTTACCAGTCCCGAGTGGTACAATGTGATTCAAGAATTTGCTGGTGGCGACGGTCTCGAGTTCGAGATATTCAATGAGGTGACTGAAGTAGTGCCGGTGTTTTCAGCGGTAGCTATCAAAAATATCGAGGTGCGTCCGAGTCCGCTATGGCTGCAGTGTCAACTGGTGGCGATGGGCGGTAAGCCGATTAATAACATTGTTGACGCAACAAATTACATGATGTTCATGACAGCGCAGCCGACGCATGCGTATGATTATGACAAATTGCGCGGGTCTACAATCGGGGCGCGGCTGGCTCGTGATGGTGAGAAAGTTAGCTTGCTGAATGGCAAGGAGTATGAGCTGACAGCGGATGACATTGTCATCGCTGATGGCGAGGGCGTGATTGGCCTGGCGGGAATTATGGGTGGTGCTGAGACTGAGGTTTCAAGTGACACTAAAAATATCGTCCTCGAATGTGCTAATTTTGACATGTATGCGCTGCGCCGCACGGCCATGCGCCACGGTATTTTTACCGATGCGTTGACACGGTTTAATAAGGGTCAGTCACCGGCACAAACCGACCCCGTCCTCAAACAATTGATGAGTATGGTGGGCGGTGTGCAAGCAAGCAAAGTGTTTGATACCAGCTCATACGATAAATGTATTATGCCAGATGGTGTACACTGCGTTGATTCGCAAGGTGTTTCGAATGAGTTTATTAACGAACGACTGGGCACTAACTTTTCTAACGATGAAATTGCTGATATCTTGCGCTGTACTGAGTTTATGGTTGAAGTTGATGAGAGTGGCTGCGAGATTTACAGCCCGTTTTGGCGCACCGATATTGAGCTGCCTGAGGACATCGTCGAGGAGGTTGGGCGGCTGTATGGTTTCGATAAACTGCCGCGTCAATTGCCGCGTCGTAGTATTAAACCCGCGCCAAAAAATGTGCGCCGCGAATTGAAAAACGCCGTTCGCCGTAGTCTATCGCGTGCTGGTGCCAATGAAGTCTTGACCTACAGCTTCGTTCATGAACGCATCCTGAAAAACGCCGAGCAGGACGTCACTCAGGCATATAAATTATCAAACGCCCTCAGTCCTGATTTGCAGTACTACCGCTTGACGGTGCTGCCGAGTTTGCTCGACAAGGTTCACGCCAACATCAAGGCCGGGCATGATGAGTTCGCTCTGTTTGAAATGGGTAAGGGTCACGGCAAAATGCATGGCCTAGGCGAAGATGGTTTGCCAGAAGCCAGTCAGTTCACCGACATCGTCTACGCCGCCAAAAAGCCGGCAGCAGGCGCGCCATTTTACAAAATTCGTCGCTTGGTTGAACAGCTAGTGCATGATCTTGGCACCAAGTTGGTATTCAAGCCAATTGAAGAGGAGCTCACTTTCCCAGTCGCGGCACCGTTTGACCAATCACGCAGTGCACTGGTCGAGACAACCGATGGAATGTTCATTGGCATAGTCGGCGAATTGAAGCAGTCAGTCATCAAGAGCTTCAAATTACCAACGTACGTGGCGGCAGCGAGCTTGGACATGGCCGGCCTGGAGACCGTTTACGCCAAGCGTGACAGTCATTATCAGCCGCTCAGCCGCTATCCATCAACCAGCCGCGACATTTCGCTCAAACTACCGACCACCATCAGATATCAGCAACTGTTGCAGACACTGGATGAGGCCGTGCGGGACGTTGGTATGGAGGTGCGAATTGAGCCACTCACCATTTATCAATCTGAGCATGAAGCGGCGCAGAAAACGATGACGTGGCGGCTGACGTTTACTTCACTTGCACGGACATTGGTGGATAATGATATCACGCCGGTGATGCAGCGGATTGAACAGACAACTAAAGACAGATGGGGCGCTGAAACAGTCTGATGAAGCCGCTAATCCACATGCTCCGGTATGCGCGCGGTATGGGCAGATACTACGTCGGGGTTAGTATCAGCTCGGTTGTCGTGGCACTGACCGGCATCGCGGTGCCGTTCGTGATTTCGCGGGCGACCAACTTGATGGTTGAAGTGGTTGAGGGCGGCGCGGTAGGAATTGAGCAGGCGATTTTTTTGGCGCTGGTGCTGCTGGCGCTTGACGTGACGAATACGATGGTGCGAAACCTTGGTGGTTACTGGGGTGATGTGATGGCCACGCGGCTCAAGCAGCAGCTGTCGACGCGGTACTATCATCACTTGCTTAGCTTGCCGCAAAGTTATTTTGATGGCGAGCTGACTGGGACGATTATCAATCGCCTCAACCGCGCGATTACCGAAACGACGAATTTCCTGAACATGTTTGCCAATAACTTTTTCCAGATGCTGCTCACGACAGGTATCACCATCGGCATCGTTCTGGTATACAGCCTGGAGTTGGCGGTAATGGTGGTCATTATGTATCCGCTATTTATGTGGCTGACGGCGCTGACGAGTAAGAAATGGCAGGCCTTTCAGAACCGTAAAAATCACGAGACAGATATGGCCAGCGGCCGGTTCGCCGAGGTCATTGCTCAGATTAAAGTCGTCAAAAGCTATGTTCGTGAGTCGTTCGAATATCGTCATTTTGCCAAGCGTTACCGCAAAACAATTGCCATTACGCGCAAGCAGTCTCGCTACTGGCACAGCATGGACATCGTGCGCGGCGTGGTGTTATCGGTCATTTTCTTCATGATTTTTGCCTACATTTTTGTGCAGACGACCGAGCGGCGCTTTTCGATCGGCGATATGGTGCTATTGATCACGCTGATTAATAATTTGCGGATGCCGCTATTTAATATGAGTTTCATCGTTGATAATTTCCAGAAAGCTCTGGCCGGGAGTCGGGATTTCGTTGGTGTGATGACACTGCGCCCGGCGATTGAAGATGCTCATCACGCGCCGGAATTAGTCGTGAGCCGCGGAGCGGTCGAGTTTCGCAAGGTCTCGTTTCGCTACGCCTCTGCCATGCAAAAACCAGTGTTGACCGACATCTCGTTTACGCTTCGTCCCGGTGAGCATGTCGCTCTCGTCAGCGAGTCAGGCGGCGGCAAGACCACTTTAACGAACTTGCTGATGCGCCTGTATCAGCCAGACAGTGGTGAGATTATGATTGATGATGTGGCAATTGATGTGGTGCAGCAAAAGAGCTTGCGTCGCCACATTGCCACGGTGTTTCAGGAGCCAGCGCTCTTTTCCGGCACAATTCGTGAAAATATCGCCTATGGCGCCGACGAGCCGACGGATGAGCAAGTGATTGCCGCCGCCAAGGCCGCCAACGCGCACGACTTCATCAGTGAGCTTGACAAAGGGTACGACACGCAAATTGGCGAGCGTGGCCTCAAGCTGTCCGGCGGTCAAAAGCAGCGCATTGCCATCGCGCGGGCGGTACTCAAGGATGCGCCAATTCTCATTCTCGACGAGGCAACAAGCAATCTCGACAGCAAGAGCGAGCATCTAGTGCAGCAGGCGCTGGAGCGGCTGATGAAGGGGCGAACGACGCTGATTATCGCTCACCGGCTGAGTACCATCGCTACGGTGGATCGGATCGTGACGCTAAAACATGGCCGGGTCGACGAGATTGGTACGCCGAAACAGTTGGCAAAATCGGGCGGTATTTATGCTAATTTGCTCAAGCTACAGCGGACAGCTGGCGTGGGGATTGATGATGAGCTGGCACGTTATGACATTGCGGCCGAGAGGAAACATTGATATAATTTCAAGGTAAGATAAAGGAGGATTATGGCAACGAGGGGACAGCGACTCGGTATATGGATCATCACGGGGACATTAGCGGTTGGGACAATTGGCGGGTTCATCGCCATGATGGTGCAGCCAGGCAATGACGCCAAAGACCAGGCCGAACTGAAGCAGGCGCAAGAAGATTATAAAAAAGCAACCACGGAGTGGCAAAAGAAAGTTGACGCTCAGACGGCGGAATTGAACAGTAAATATCACGGCAAGTTTTTGGGATTTAGTACGCGAGTCGGTGCCTTTGAGGCTACTGGTGTGAAGGAGCTCGGCAAAGAAGATTTGGTCGTGGGTGACGGCGCGGAGATCAAGGATGATACCAAATTTGCGGTTTACTACATCGGTTGGAATGCTAAGGGTGAGATTTTTGATCAGTCAATCAACAGCGGTAAATTGAAAGCGCCGTTTGCGGTAAACGGCCCAGCACATACGTCGGTGATTCAGGGCTGGAAAGAGGGGCTGATTGGTATGAAGGTTGGCGGTGTGCGCGAACTGACGATTCCAGCTGACAAAGCTTATGGCGATAAAGGCCAGGGCGATAAAATTCCTGCCAATGCGCCACTTAAATTTGTGGTAATGGCTATCGAGAAACCGGCGGAGATTCCACGGCCGGAGATGCCAGAAGTTATCAAGCGATATTATAGATCAAGGGGGTTGAATGTCTAAGGAGGTTATCATTGTCGGCGCTGGCCCAAGTGCGCTGACGGCCGCAATTTACCTATCGCGCGAAGACGTGCCGACAACACTATACGAACGCGGCGTGGTTGGCGGTATGGCGGCCATCACTGATCAAATCGATAATTATCCAGGGTTTGCCGAGGGTGTGACCGGTATGAAATTGGCGTCCGAGCTGCAGCAGCAGGCTGAGCGATTCGGTGCGGAGATCGAGTACGGCGACGTGACGGCCCTGAAGCAAGTTGACGGCGAATTGGAATTGACGGTCGATAGTCAGCCGGTGCGCGCCAAAGCGGTGCTGCTGGCGACCGGCTCAAATCACCGCAAGCTGGGCGTGCCGGGTGAAGATGAATTGTACGGCCGCGGCGTACACTACTGTGCGACGTGCGACGGTGCATTTTACCGCGACAAGTGCTTGATCGTCGTTGGCGGCGGCAACTCGGCGGTGCAGGAAGCGATATTTTTGACTCGTTACGCCAGCCACGTTGACCTATTGGTGCGCAGTAAATTACGCGCCAGCGATGTCTTGCAGAGGGAGCTGCAAAAATATGTTGATGCAGGCAAAATAACCGTCCACCTTGGCGCGACAACCGATGAAATTATTGTGAAGGACGACAAATTCTACGGCGTCACATCAACCCAAGACGGCGAGCAAAAAGAATTTACTGCAGATGGATTGTTCGTCTTTATCGGCCTCATTCCGAACACGCAGTTCTTGAAGGAGTCAGATGTTGAGCTGGACCTCGGAGGACACATCATCACCGACGAACATTTGCATACCAACATTCCTGGCGTCTTTGCTTCGGGTGACGTGCGTTCGGGTGCAACTATGCAAATTGCTTCAGCGGTCGGCGAGGGTGCGGTTGCAGCCCTGCAAATTCGTGAATATTTACAAGAAAAAGCCAGAGAGGAGTAGTATATGGCAGACTTTAACCAAGTATTAACCCCGGGAAACTATCAGGACGGCGAAGTTACCGTTGTCGTGGAGATTCCGGCTGGGTCAAATCATAAAATTGAATGGGATCGGAACGTCGGTGTTATGCGGCTGGACCGGGTTGATCCAGCGATTTTTGCCAAGCCAACTAATTATGGTTTCATCCCGCAGACATTGGATGAAGACGGCGATGAGCTGGATGTACTGTTGGTGACTGACACGCCGCTGACGACTGGGTTGGTGGTCGAGGCGCGAATCCTTGGCGTGATGAAGTTTGTCGATGACGATGAGGTCGATGATAAAATTATCGCGGTGCCGAGCGACGATCGCCACAATGGTAACGCCATTCAGTCGCTGGAGGATCTGCCGGCGCAGCTGATTAAGCAAATTGAATTCCATTTTAATCACTACAAGGATCTGAAAAAGCCAGGCTCGACCATTGTCAAAGAATTTGCCGGCGTTGATACTGCCAAGCAGGTTGTGGCGGCGGCGATTGAGCGCTGGAACGAGCAGGCGTAATACAAACTAACTTGTAAAGCAAAGCGATATCGCGTCTTACCGAGAATCGGGTATGCGTGTTTGTTGCAGTGTGACCGTCAGTCTCTCCGACAAGTCGATAGTTCTGCGGACGGCGTTGCCGGATGTACTCGACTTGGAGGAGACGGCTGGAAAACGAACCGCAGCAGCCACTCCACCGTCCTCCGCCAGAGCACACTCTTCGCTCAAATCTCCACTGGAGATTTCTCGCGAGCGTTCGGCTGAAACGTCCGTTACTCACGAACGCTTCACAGTCTCTGGCGAAGGAGGTGTCGTGTCTGCTGCAGCTTCTGGGATGAGGCGTGAGTGTTTTGCTTACCGTCGAAACAGCGACGAAACGCCGTCAGTTAAGCCGGTTAGATGTGCTAGCACGCCGCCGCTTTTTGACAGCTGCATGCGCAACTTAGTTTTGGCATGCGGCGTGATGACCATGTCACGCCAGGCTGGTTTGGGTTTGGCGGATTTGCTGGTTAAGACTTCGACGACGTCGCCGTGTTGTAATTCATAAGTGAACGGCTTCATAACGCCATTGACCTTAAAACCGCTGGCGTGCGCTGCGATGTCGGAGTGAATGCGGTAGGCATAATCCAGCGGGAAGGCGCCGCGGGGCAGATCATAAATATCACCTTTGGGCGAATAGACGAAGATTCGATCCTCAAACAGCTTCATGCGGAATTTTTCTGAATTAAAGGCCTTGCCCTCGCGGGCCCGGGCCGCCGTTTCCTGCAGGTCACGAATCCATGCCAAATCCGTCGGCAGCGCGGCGATTCGCCCCTGGCGGTAGGCATCGGACATCTTTTGTTCGTTATAATGAAAGCTGGCTGCCAAACCACGCTCGGCGTATTCATGCATGTCTTGGGTACGAATTTGGAATTCGACAATTTGTCCGGTCGGCGTTTGCACTGTTGTGTGCAGACTTTGGTAGCCGTTTGGCTTAGGGTTGGCAACGTAATCTTTGATGCGCTCGTAAAATGGCTGGTACATTTCGTGCAGCACGCCCAGCACCAGGTAGCCGGTCGCTAAATCATCAACGATGATCCGCAGGGCGATCAGGTCGTAAATCTTATCAATATCACCAACGCGGTCGAGCTTCTTGAACAGGCTATATACGCTTTTCACCCGGCCGTCCATCTCAAATTGCAGACTCTCATTCTGGAGGCGCGCCGTAACGTCGCGGCGGACTTTGGCGAGTTTGCGCTGGCTTTTCTTTAGGCGGCTATCCATCAGGCTCTTAGTGCGCTGAAAATCCTTGGGCATCAAGAATCGGAAACTAAGCTCTTCTAATTGTACGCGGACGCGCCCCATATTCAGTCGATCCGCCAGGGGCGCAAACACCTCGATCGTTTCGCGGGCGATTTTCTTCTGCTTGTCGCGCGGCATATGCTGGAGCGTGCGCATATTATGTAGTCGATCCGCCAGCTTGATAATAATCACTCGGATGTCCTCGCCGACCGCGATCATCAGTTTGGCGAGGTTGTCCTTGGTGTGCGGCAAATAGCTATCAAGGCTGCGCATACCAGCGCGTGCCTGCGAAACTTTGGTCACGCCATCAACCAGAAAGGCAATGTCGCGGCCAAACAAACTTTCCAGCTCATCCAACGTCGCATCGGTATCCTCGACTGTGTCATGCAGCACGCCAGCGATCACCGTGTCGATATCCATGCCCCATTCCACTAAAATCCCAGCCACTGCCAGCGGGTGCGTGATGTACGGTTCGCCGCTTTTGCGTTTTTGCCCAGCGTGTTTTTTGGTAGCGTAGTCAATGGCGCTATCTAACACCAGTACCGGCACTTCATCGTACTGCGGCGTTGCTAGGTGTAGTAGTTCCTCGCACGTCATAGTTTCATTATACAACTTTGTAGTATAATTAGTAAAAAGCTAATGCTACTCGGGAGGGATACTTGTATGGCGATAACGAAAATAGCGATTAATGGTTTCGGGCGGATCGGGCGCAGTGCCTTTAAGATTGCTCGGGAGCGCAGCGATTTGGAAATTGTGGCGATTAATGATTTGACGGATACTAAGACGCTAGCGTACCTACTCAAGCATGACAGTAATTATGGTGAGTACGGTCGGCAGGTTGATGTTACAGAGGATGAACTCATCGTCGACGGAAAACCTGTCAAAGTGCTGGCGGAAAAAGATCCAACGAACTTGCCATGGGGCGAGATGAATGTTGACGTGGTGATCGAATCGACCGGATTGTTTACTGATAAAGATGGCGCGAGCAAACACTTGACTGCCGGCGCTAAACGTGTGGTCATCAGCGGGCCGACCAAATCCGACGGCGTTGATACCATTGTGCTCGGCACGAATGACAGCAAGATCAAGGGCGCGACGCCGATCATCTCTAATGCCAGCTGTACGACTAATAGCTTGGGTGCGGTGATGGCTGTCCTAGACGCAGAATTTGGCGTGGAAAAGTCAATGCTGACGACGGTGCATAGCTACACCGCCAGCCAGCGCCTGCAGGACGCGCCTGCCAAGGACCTTCGCGAGGGTCGCAACGCGGCCGAGAACATCGTGCCGACAACGACCGGCGCGGCCATCGCCGTGACGAAAACCCTGCCGCAGCTAACTGGCAAGTTCGACGGCCTCAGTGTGCGCGTGCCGACACCGGTGGTGTCGCTCAGTGACGTGACGGCCTTGCTGCGGCGCGACGTGACGGTCGAGCAGGTAAATGAGGTGTTCAAGAAAGCTGCCGCTGATAGTTTCTATCAAGGGATCTTGGGTGTCAGTGAAGAGCCGCTGGTCAGCCGCGACTTTATCGGTAATTCACATTCTGGCATCGTTGACCTGCCGCTGACCAAGGTCGTTGGTGGCAATATGGTGAAAATCATGGTCTGGTACGATAATGAGTGGGGGTACTCCAACCGCCTGGTCGAGCTGGTGGCGGACGTTGGTCACTACCTTCAGCAGCCAGCGATGTCATAAGTTCTATAACATAAGTTCAGTGATGTGAGTGGGGCGGGAGATACGAAAAATCGTATCAATCCCGCCCCGCACCTCTCAGTAATTACCTCCTTTCCGTCGTCGGGGAAGGTGGACGAAATCGTCCACCAAGAAAACGACACTCAGAATCAGAAGGCCCGCGGTGACCGCGAGCCCGACGTACCCCACCCATTCGGGCAAGGTAGAGATGGGCTTGTACAGCCACAGAAGGCCCGCGTCTTTGCGGAGGTATGGGGTCGTTACTCTGGCGATCCAGAATAGTGCAGTCGCCCCGAAGGTGGCGAACATCATGCCGTTGGTCAGAGGCAGACTTTCTCCCTCTGAGGTCACGATCATCACGACGCCCAGAACGATCACTATGGCGATGATAATAGTCAGTCCTGTCAACATAGAGACATCCTTTCCACTTGTTGAGGTGCGGCCGTTCCGCGCCTCAAGCCACCGTAGGTATCCGACCCAGGGCAGCGAAGCGCAGTTGACAAAACTTACGGTAAGTTGTCAAAAGGCTGATATATGTATATCACTATTAGTAGAAAATGTCAATGCTTTTTGTCAAGATTGTGAATGGCTATGAGTCACTACCTCCGTTAGACACGCATACCCATTCGCAGACTGACATGGGTAAATGAGATGACTAAACTTGACGTCGCCCGGCTGGATATGCTACACTACTGACATATCCGGCCAACAGGTCGGAGTTTTTCGTCTCTTGGGCGTTTGCAATGAAACGTAGTATAATAATATAGCGTAAAGGAGCTAATATGGAAGATTTGAATATCAAGCAATTGACGTTGGCTGTGCGGACGATTGCCGAGGAAAAGAACCTGCCAGAGGAAACCGTTCTAGAGGTAATCGAGCAGGCCATCGCGGCAGCGTGGCGTCGTGATAACGGTACGCGCGAGCAGTTGGTGCGTGCTAGCCTAAACATCAATAGCGGCACGGCTGTGGTGTCAGTCGTTAAAACGGTGGTTGAAGAAGTTGAAAATGACGTCAATCAAATGAGCCTGGACGAAGCCAAGGCGGTTGACCCGGCAGCTGAGCTGGGTAGTGAAGTGACGGTCGAGACCCACAACGTGACGACGTTTGGCCGCGTGGCAGCCCAAACCGCCAAGCAGGTGATTTTGCAGCGGCTGCGCGAGGCGGAGCGCGAGGTAGTGCTGGCAGAATTTGAGGATAAAATCGGCACGGTGGTGACCGGTACGATTCAGCGGGTTGAGCCGCGCGTGGTGCGAATTGAGTTGGGCAAGGCCGTCGGCATCATGCCGCAGTCTGAGCAAATCCCTGGCGAATACTACGGTGTTGGCCGCCGCGTCAAAGTGTACATCAAGGACATCGAGCGCGAAGGTCGCGGTCCGCAGTTGATCTTGAGCCGCGGCAATGAAGAATTTGTGCGGTTCTTGTTCAGCCAGGAAGTACCAGAGATGGAAACGGGCGCCGTGGAGATCAAAGCGATTGCCCGCGAGGCTGGTCGCCGCACCAAATTGGCGGTGGCATCAGCACTGCCGGGTGTTGACCCAGTCGGTACGTTTGTCGGTGGTCACGGTACACGTGTTCAGGCGGTGATGAACGAAATTGGCGAGCAGGAAAAAATTGACATCATTCCGTTCGAGGAGGATACAGCTGGTTTTATCGCGAATGCCATGAGCCCAGCAGAAGTACTGAGCGTGACGGTTAATGAAGATGAAAAGCGAGCAACCGTCTATGTCAGCGAGGATCAGCAATCAGTGGCTATCGGCCGGGCTGGGCAGAATGTTCGCTTGGCAAGTCGGCTGACTGGCTATGAACTAGACATCGAGGCAAAGGCGACTGCTAAGCCTGAAACAAAACCTCGTAAGAACATTGAGGATAGTTTGATGAGCGTAGTTGAGGAGGTGGCGGAATAGGCTGCTTCCTGATAATCGCCGAAAACGAAAGGAGGGCGATATGCCGGAAGATTTTTCCGAGTTGGAATCTCGGCTGACTGATACCGCTAGGGCCAGTTTAGAGCGCGCCGGGCTGCTGGCGCATAATAGCGGCAGTCCGTATGTCGGCACTGAGCATGTGCTACTCGGCGTACTGGCGCAAAACTCATCGCTGGGCGCAAAGATTTTGGCGGAGAATGGCGTAACCTTGGATCGGGCGGAGCTAGCGCTGGGCTTAACGGCGCAGTCGTTCGTGGTGGTGGTTGTTCACAAAGGGATGAACGCCGAGGTGCTGGAGACGATACGGACGGCTTGGCAGCTAGCGACGGAGTTTGGACAGGAGCGCATCGGTACTGAGCACATCGTCTATAGCATGCTGCTGCAGCACAAGGCTCGGGCGACGAAGTTGCTCAGCGATATGAATGTAGATCTGGAGGAGCTGCGCGGTACATTGGAGGACGTATTTGATCGGCAGCAGCTGGAGGCGATGCAGGATGAGTCGAAGGAAGGTACGGCGCCGCATACTCGTCGGTCGGCCGATCTCAAGCTGCTTGACCAGTACGGAGTTGACATGACCGAGCGCGCGCGGAGCGGACTGCTCGATCCGGTGGTTGGTCGGGAAGCCGAGACGGAGCGGCTGATCACGGTGCTCGGGCGGCGCGGTAAAAACAATCCAGCGCTGATCGGCGAGCCGGGTGTCGGTAAAACTGCAGTGGTCGAGGGCCTGGCGCAGCGCATTGCGGCGGGGACGGTGCCAGAGTTTTTAGTCGGCAAGCGGCTGATTCAGCTCGATCTGACGGCCATGGTCGCCGGTACAAAGTTTCGTGGTCAGTTTGAGGAGCGCTTACAAAAAGTTGTGGCCGCAGCGCGTAATCATCAGGAGATCATGTTGTTCATTGATGAGCTGCATCTACTGGTCGGCGCTGGCTCGGCCGAGGGGTCGATGGATGCGGCGAACGTCCTAAAGCCAGCGTTGGCGCGCGGCGAAGTGCGAGTGATCGGCGCGACGACGTTTGACGAGTACCGCAAGCACATCGAAAAAGATGCGGCCCTCAGTCGGCGGTTTCAGGCGGTGACGGTGGCGGAGCCGGATGAGCAGGCGGCAGTAGCCATGGTGCGGGCGCTAGCGGGCCGGTTGGCGACGCATCATCGACTGCAGATTTCTGATGAGATGATTGAGCTGAGTGTGGCCCTCAGCCAGCGCTACGTGACGGAGCGTCATTTGCCGGACAAGGCGATTGACGTACTTGATGAGGCGGCGGCACTGGTTAGTACGCGGCGGCCAGCCAAGCCAACCAAACAGCAACAGCTGGCGCGGCGGATCAAACAACTAGTGGGCAAGCTCGATGCGGCGGTCGAAGCTGAGCAATATCAGCGTGCAGCTGAACTAAAGGTTCGCATCAAACAACTGGAGCAGCAGGCCGAGCAGCTGCCGGCTGACAATCCAGCATTACCGGGACTGACCGAGGATGACGTGCGGCGAGCGGTGGCGGCGATGGCTGGCGTGCCAGCGGAAAAAGTGACGGTGAATGAGCGTAAAGATCTGGTGGCGCTGGAGCAGCGGCTGGGCCGGTCGGTGCTTGGTCAAGAGAAGGCCGTGGCGACCTTGGCGCGAACCATTCGCCGGGCGCGAGCTGGGCTGAGTCGGCGGTCGGGGCCACTTGGGTCGTTCATTTTCCTCGGGCCGACTGGTGTGGGCAAGACGGAGCTGGCTCGCGTACTGGCACGGGAAGTGTTTGGCGGCGACAATAGTTTGATCAAGATCGACATGAGTGAGTTTTCGGAGCGGCATACGGCCAGTCAGCTGATTGGCGCGCCGGCTGGTTATGTCGGCTATGATGATGGCGGCAAGTTGACCGACAAGGTTCGCCGGCAGCCGTACAGCGTGGTGTTGTTTGACGAGATCGAAAAGGCGCATCCGGATGTACTGAACTTGCTACTGCAAATTTTAGAAGACGGCAAGCTCAGCGATTCGCGCGGTCGGTCGGTGAGTTTTCAACAGACCATCGTGATCTTGACCAGCAATGTTGGCGCCGAGGCGATGGTGCGCGACGGTGAGCTGGGCTTTGGCTCGCATGGAGGCGATACTTCACGGGCGGACGATGTGAATGAGCGCAATGCTCGGGCGGCGCGTCGTGAGCTGGAAGAGCTACTGCGGCCGGAGCTCATTGGGCGGTTTGATGCGGTGGTACATTTCAAGAGTTTGACTCGGCCGGTGGTGGGTAAGATTTTTGATAATCTCGTGAGTGAGCTTAAAGAAGCAGTGCAGGCGCAGCAGATGACGCTGGTGATTACGCCAAGCGCTAAACGTTGTATCATAGACAACGGTTTCGATGAGCAGCGTGGTGCGCGGGTGCTCAGGCAGACGATTCAGACAATGTTGGCTGATCCGCTCAGTGACGTTTTGTTGTCTGATCAAGCGCGTCCTGGTGTGGTCTTGGTAGCGACTACAAAAAATCGTGAGGTAGTGATCAATGTTACGGCTGCGTAATCTCCTCGGTGTCGTGGTGTTTCTGGGGCTGGTCGCCGGCGGTAGCTGGCTGGTGCTCAATCGCCAGCTGGTGCTGGATCATGTCCGGGTCTGGCAATATCAGCCGAGCCAGGACATAGCGACGCTGGCACAGCGGGCAACGATGACTGATAAGGCTAAATTTAGCTTTTATCTCGCCCAGCCGCGACTAGAAAACGCTACGCAGTTTAATCAAGATTGCCGTCGTGTCGAACAGGCCAGCCCGATCGTTGGCTGTTACGCCCACGCCAAAGAGACCATTCACATTTATAACGTGCGGAACGCGGAGCTAGACGGTATCAAAGAAGTGACGGCGGCTCACGAAATGCTGCACGTGGCGTGGTCGCGCTATTCGGCGGAGCAGCACCGACGGCTGGGCGAGCTGCTAGAGGCGGCTTATACCAAGGTCAAGACTAAAAAGCTGGAGGAGCGGATGGCGTACTATGAGCGTGCTCAGCCGGGTACGCGCGCCAATGAGCTGCATTCGATTTTGGGTACAGAGTTTGCTGATCTCGGGTCGGAGCTGGAGGCGCATTATGCCGAGTATTTTAGTAATCGAGCGGCGCTACTAAAATTGCATGCTCAGTATAATCAAAAGTTCACCAGTGCCGAGGCCGAGGCCGACGCGCTGGCGGCCAGTCTCGCCAAACGAAAGCGCGAAATTGAGCAGCTGACGACGTCGTACAGTGCACGCGTTAGTGCCTATAATCAAGACGTAGCAGCATTTAACCAGCAGGCGACGACGGGTGGTTTTCAGACGCAAGCCGAGTTTCAGGCTGAGCGAACCCGGCTGAGCCAGCGCGGCCTGGCGCTTCGTCGTGAGCGGCAGACTATCGAGGGTAAGGTCGATGCCTATAACACTGATGTTGAAAAATTAAACGCATTGGGGCGCAAGATTGATCAGCTCAATCAAAGCCTCGATAGCCAAAAGGCGGTTAAATAATGGCACGAGCAAAATCACAATTCATTTGCCAGCAGTGCGGCGCCAGCTATCCAAAGTGGGTCGGCAAGTGTGACAATTGTGGCGAGTGGAATTCGTTGGTTGAACAACTACCAGTTGATACTGGCGCCTCGGCAGTGGCACGCAGTAGCGGCAGAGGTAAAGCGCTGACTACGCTCAAGCTCAGCGAAGCGGCTGCCGAGGCAAAACAGGCGCGGCTGGCAACCGGCATCGCCGATCTTGATGTGGTACTCGGCGGCGGCTTTCTGCCGGGCGGCGTGGTGCTGGTGGCAGGGCAGCCGGGGATTGGTAAAAGTACCCTGCTAGCACAAGTCGCGGCGTTTATCGCTCAGCAGAAACAAGTGCTGTATGTCAGCGGTGAGGAATCGGTATCACAGGTCAAGCTGCGGGCTGAGCGGTTGGGCGCGGTTGATTCAGAGAGCCTGCAGCTGGCGTCTAGTAACAGCGCCGAGGACATCGCCGCCTCCATTCAGACTGGCCAGTACAATCTGGTGATCGTCGATTCCATACAAACATTGTCGCTCGCAGAAATTGCCTCAGCGCCAGGTTCAGTTAGTCAAATCACTAACTCATCCAACGTCATCATTCGCGCCGCCAAAGCCTCGAATACCGCAGTGATTTTGGTCGGCCACGTCACCAAAGAAGGTTCAATTGCTGGGCCGAAAGTCCTGGAACATTTGGTCGATGTGGTGCTGAATTTTGAGGGCGATCGCTATGGTGGTTTTCGCGTGATGCGGGCGCAGAAAAATCGCTATGGCTCGACCAATGAGGCGGCAATTTTTGAGATGCATGAGGATGGCTTACGGATTGTGGCTAATCCATCGGCTAGTTTGTTGGCGGAGCGGCAGAATCTCGACGGCTCAATCGTCCTGGCCACTATGGAGGGGGCGCGGCCGCTGCTGGTGGAAATTCAGGCGCTGGTCAACCCAACGAATTTCGGTTATCCTAAGCGCGCAGCCAGCGGTTTTGATCTCAACCGCTTGAATCTATTGGTGGCGGTGCTGGAAAAACGCACCAAGCTCAACCTCTCCGACAAAGATATTTACATCAACGTGGTTGGCGGCTTGAAACTGAGTGACCCAGCGGCGGACTTAGCAGTCGCTATGGCCATCGCCTCAGCGTCAGCTGGTCGCAAGCTCAGTGATGAAGCGGTGGTGTTTGGCGAAGTAGGCTTAGGCGGCGAAGTGCGCTCGGCTCAAGGCTGGCACGCCCGCCTCAAAGAGGCCAAGAAACTTGGCTTTACCTACGCCATCGCACCAAAAACCCACAAGGACGCATTTGTGTGCGGTGTCGGCGATTTACGCCAGGCACTGATCGACTATTTACAATAACATTATTAGATAAAAGGAAATTAGTATGGAAAAAACAATTGAACTTATCATCATTATCATGCTGCTGGCCATCATGGCAGAGATATATCTATTGGTCAAGCCGCGGCGGCACGCAGGCAGTAGTACCCAAATGCCGATTTTGGTTGACACGTCGGTACTGATGGACGGCCGGGTGGTTGATCTAGCAAAGACCGGTTTCTTGTTGGGGCAGATTATTGTGCCGCGGAGTGTGCTGATAGAACTGCAACTGCTAGCGGACGGTGCTGATCACGCCAAGCGTGAGCGTGCCCGTTTCGGCATGGATGCTATGAAGGAGTTAAAAGATGTGTTGGGCAGCTCGTTTACGCTACTTGATGACGCAACGCACATTCCTGAGGGCGTTGATAACCGCTTGCTGCAACTCGCCAAGGAAATGAATGCTGCCATTCTGACGCTGGATTACAACCTGAACAAGGTGGCGCAAGTTGAAGGCATTCAGATCCTCAACATCAATGAACTGGCCAAGAGTTTGCGCATGAGCTATCTGCCTGGTGACGAGCTGGTGCTGGAATTGACGCAAAAAGGTCAAGATTCTCATCAGGCTGTCGGCTACTTGCATGATGGCACTATGGTGGTGGTCGAGCAGGCCAAAAAGTTCCTGGGCCAGAAAAAGCGCATTGAAATCATCCGCAGTCTACAAACCGATGCTGGCAAGATGATGTTTGCGAAAGTTTGTGCCGAGCCAAAAGAAGCGAAAGAAGCGGTGCAGCATTCACCAGTCCAAGCCACTCCCAAACAATCCAAGCAGCGCTCCACCGGTCGTCGGTCGCAAACCAGCAAAGCAACGAAGCCTGATGCCCCACGCGCCGCAGCTCAAAGTCACCGTTCGACTCGCTCCAAGACTCAGTCGCAGCGCGAGGCTGACTTGATCCGGATGGTTAATGAGCAATAATCGCTAAGGTTAAGAAAGAGTAAAACCAGACTAAAGCGGTCTGGTTTTTATGTGTCACGGGGGAAAGAGGGGCGGATTAGTCGGAGCTTGAGCTGCTACCTACCGAGAAGCTACCGCTATCTGATGCAGTATAGTAGCCTTCGTCGCGGGCGACTGCTTGGATAATGTGCCGACCTGGTTTATCAACTTGGACACCGACCGAAACACTACCGCCACTACCGGAGATTGACTCGCTTTTGACACTGCGACCATCAACGAGGATGTCAATTGAAGTGAGCGGAAATGTGCCGTTGGTGGCGCGGGCGGTGATGGTGCGGTTGGAGCCAGAGCCAGAAAGCGATAGGCTGACACTTGGCTTGGCATCGTCACATTTGTGCTTATCGTCATCAGCGTTGGCGTCGTAACCTTCAGGCGCTGAGTATGATGGTTTCTTAGTGAGCGGGTCAATGGTCTTGGTGACCTCAATTTCCTCGATGGCGTCAGCTGGTGTACAATTTGTCGCCTTTTTCTTGGAGACACGGTCAAACTTAATCTTTTCAGTAGTCTCGCCCTGTTTTTTATTCCACCACGATGGATAGAGCTCTTTGCCTTGCTGTTGGATACCATTTGGTCGCTTGAACCAATCATTTGGCTTCCATTTGCCCTGTTTGGCATAGACTTCGTTGTGAGCAAATGACATGACGTTACGCACCACCGGCATACCAAAGGCCGAGTTCGGGGTGTTGATGGTGCTGGTGTCGGAATTACCGAGCCACATACCCATGGCTAGCGCCGGACTATAGTTAACGATCCAGACATCCTTGGCGTGGCCGTTTTTGTCGGTGGTACCAGTCTTGGCAGCGGTTCTAACGCCAGGCACATTCATCGCGCCGTAACCGTGCAAGTCACGCGCCGCGTCCGCGTCACCCAAGATATCATTGATGATGTAGGCGACTTGCGGGTCGGTTGCCTGTTTGCTCTCATCTTTCCATTTCTTTAATGTATCGCCCTGGCTGTTGGTTACCTCGAGGACGTTGGTGCTTGGCTTGGCGACACCCATGCGGGCAAAGGTGCCGTAAGCATTCACCAGTTCGGTCTGCTTCGTACCGCAGGCGCCAATGGCTGCTGACAGTCCGTAGCCGCCGGCCGCTTCTTCTTGCTGGCAATAATTGGTATTACCCATGTTGTGAATATAGTCAACAGTTGGTTTTGGCGAGCCGTTGCCTGCGATATACATTGCCTTGACCGCTGGGATATTACGGGAAAGCGCTAGCGAGCGGCGAATAGAAATACTTCCCATAAATCGTCGATCCCAGTTGTTCAGCTTGGCGCCATAAATCTTGTCAATGTTCTCGTCGCTGAGGATTGAGCCCGAACCATAATTTTGCTGATTACTGCCGCGATTCTCAAACAGTTTGGCATAGTCGAAAGCCTTGATGGTTGAGCCCGGCTGGATAAAGGCGGTGGCGGCATTATCCTGCCCAAAGCCAGCATAATTGAAATCACGACTACCAACGAGGGCGACAATCTGTCCAGTCTGTACATCTTCAACGGTTGCTGCGCCGTTACTGATGCTCACGCGGCCCGGGCGACCTGAGTCGAAGAAAGCTTTCATCTCTGTCTCGAGTTTTTCTTGGATCTTCCAGTCCAGTGTCGTCTTGACGGTTAGTCCACCGCGGCCAACGACCGCCTTGCCAAGTTCACGCTCCAGTTGATTGCGCACCATGAGCACGAAATGCGGTGCCTTGAGGCCGGCTAGCTGTTCGGTTTCGGGCTTGATCTTGTCAAGAATTGGATACTGCTTGGCCTCTTTGGCCTGCGCTTCGGTGATATAGCCTTGTTCCAGCATGTAGTCTAGTGTTGTATGCTGGCGTGACAGGAGCATCTTGCGCCCAGTGATGTTGTACGGATTAAATGTACTCGGGTTTTGCGGAATTGAAGCCAGCAGGGCTGCTTCAGCCAAGGTGAGATCCTTGGCGGATTTACCAAAGTACGTCTGAGCGGCCGACTCTGCGCCGTTACGCCGACCGCCATATGGCGCTTGGTTGAGGTAGAGCGCGAGAATCTGATCCTTGTTGTACATGCGTTCAACTTCAATTGCCAGGATAATTTCCTTGATTTTGCGTGGAATACCGCTGAGGCCGCGTTTGTCGGCATCCTCGGCAAAGAAAACTTGCTTGACGAGCTGTTGTGTCAATGTCGAGCCACCCTGAACTTGTCGACCTGATGCTGTACTAAACATAGCGCGGGTCAGGCCACTAATACTGATACCGTGATGCTTATAGAAATCACGATCCTCAATGGCAATGGTCGCTTTCTTGAGGTAATCACTAATCTTGTCGGCCTCGACCACCAGCTTATAATTATCGGTACCCTTATCTTCCCACAGGAGCTCGCCATTGCGGTCATAATACTTGGTGACCGTTGTCTGGACACGCTTGGCGAGTTCGCCCGGGCGGATCTTGTCGAGATCTTTGCGGAAGTAAGCGAACAGGCCGCCGATCAGAATAATCATCACAACGATGGCGACACCGAGAATTTTTAGCGCCATCAGGCCGCCGCGCTTGGAGAACCAATAGCGAAAGACGCGCTTGGGGTGGAGGCGGTAAAAGAACCGCTTGACGGGGTGCTTTGGCAAACTCGCCAGATACTCTGCTTTTTCGCGGGAGCGCTTATCCTTCTTGAGCCGACGCTTGTTCGCCAAGTTTGCGTAGACACTCAGCCGTTTTGCCGGCTTTGGATGCGGACGTGACGGCGCTGGTTTGGCGCTGGCGTCCGACTGCTTATCTGAGGGTTTCTTGTTCACACTATCATTATATCACGCCTATGTTTCGCTTCAATCATAAAATTGCTATACTAATAACCAGAAAAGGAGGAATATGCAATTATCAGAGGAGCTAAAGTGGCGCGGGTTTTGGAATCAAGCGACATTCACCGATAATGAGCGTATTGATTCGGGAAATTTTACGCTCTACTTAGGCACAGATCCGTCGGCGGACAGTTTGCATGTCGGGCATCTCGCGGTCTACATGATGGTGCGGCATTTTTTGGAGCGCGGCCACAAGGTGTTCTTGCTGGTTGGTGGCGGCACGGGCATGATTGGCGATATGCGCGATACTGAGGAGCGGAACTTGCTTTCTTATGCAGAAATTGAGCACAATAAACGAGCCTTGAAAGCGCAAGTGTCGCAAATTTTTGCGGGCCGCGATTTTACCTTGGTGGACAATGCGGACTGGCTGGGCAACCTGGAACTGATTCCATTCCTCCGTGATATTGGCAAGAATTTTAATATGGCAGAGTTAACGACGCGGGAATTTTTTAAGGCACGTATCGCTAACGGCAAGGGGCTGAGTTTTGCTGAATTTACCTACACGTTGCTGCAGGGCTATGATTTTTGGCATCTGTTCAAGCATCACGGTGTCAATTTGCAAATCGGCGGCTCCGACCAATGGGGTAATTTGCTCTCAGGCGTGGAATTGATCCGCAAAAAAGAAAACGCCGAAGTTTACGCTATGACTGCACCACTGCTCATCAACAAATCAACTGGGCGCAAATTTGGCAAATCCGAAGGCGGCGCCGTGTGGCTGGACGAAACCAAAACCAGCGTGTACAAGTTCTATCAATTTTGGCTGAACGTTGATGACGAAAGCGCCATCGAGTACATGAAGATTTTCACCATGCTTGATCGTGATACCATTGAGGCCATCGCTGAAAACCACGCGGTCAATCCGGGTGCACGCTCAGCCCAGAAAGTCTTGGCGCGCGAAGTCACCGACATCGTCCACGGCGTCAATCGGCGCGAATCAGTGGAGCGGGTGACTGAAGTGTTGTTTGGCGGCGGCGATTTTCGGCAACTGTCGGACGATGATTTGGACACCCTGGCCAAAGAAATTCCACGTGTTGATGTCGGTGTCGGCGTCATTGAAGCGTTGGTGGTCTCTGGCGCAGTCAGCTCCAACGGCGAGGCCAGGCGCCTCCTCAAATCTGGTGCCATCAGCCTCAACGGCGAAAGACTGGCTAATGACCAAGCCATCAACAGTCAATCTTTGTTGAAAAAAGGTAAAAATACGTTTATTCTAGTTGCAGAAAATATGGAAGGAGAGGAATAATGAAAAAAATTATCGGGTTTGATCTGGATGATACACTAGCCATTACCAAGTCACCAATTAGCGATCGTATGGCGGATATCCTTGGTCGGTTGCTTGAAAACTATGAGATGTGTGTCATCACGGGCGGCACATTCCACCAGATTAAAAAGCAAGTGATTGATCGACTTGATGTTCGGCCTGAGCTACTCCAAAAATTCCATGCAATGCCGACATGCGGTACGAGGTATTATCGATTTGACGCTGCTGATGGTGAGTGGAAGGTTCAGTACGCGAACGATCTGTCTGATGAGCAAAAAACTCAGATAACTGCGGTACTGGAGGAGGTTGCCAGGGAGATGGGTATTTGGTGTGATAATCCTGCGGGTGAGATTATCGAGGATCGCCACAGCCAGATTACCATGTCGGCGCTGGGACAACAGGCAACTCCAGAGGATAAATATGCCTGGGCAGAAAAGTATAAAGATGTCCGTCCGGTATATCGTGACAAGGTGGCGGCGAAACTGCCAAATCTCGAAGTTAGGATTGGTGGTACGACCAGTACTGACATTACGCTGCCAGGAATTGATAAAGCCTATGGCATTGGTAAGCTGCTCGAGCTGAACGGCTGGTCAAAGGAAGAGGCACTATTCTTTGGTGACAAGCTACAGGAAGGCGGTAATGATTTTCCAGTTAAGCAAATGGGTGTTGACTCGATTGAGGTGAAGGGCTGGGAAGACACCGCCTACGCGCTGGAAGGTATCAACGCCGTTTCCTAGATGAAACTAACCACCCCCCTCGCACACATCAAAGGCGTCGGTCCCAAAACCGCCCAGGCGCTGGCGGCGGCGGGTCTAGAGACGGTGGCGGACGCCTTGGATTTTTTGCCGAGGGCGTATGATGATTATTCGGCGGCGGTCAGCATCGCCGATCTCCAGCCGGGCAAAGTGACGGTGCGGGCGCGCTGCGAGTCGATTTCGACGCGGATTGTTCGCCGAGGCCTGAGGATTACCACGGCGGTGCTGGCTGATGATTCTGGCAAGGTCAAGGCCGTCTGGTTCAATCAACCATACCGCGAATCCCAGCTAAAGTTGGATGCCGAGTTTATGTTCTCCGGCCAGTTCGGCATGCAATATAACAGCTATCAGATCAGCAATCCATCCGTCGAACTCGCCAAACAAACCGATACATTCGACGCCCAGCACGCGTCGGGCATTCATCCGGTCTATAAATCCATCAAAAACCTTCGCCCCAAAACCGTGCAGGATGTGCTGAAAAACCTCCGCCCCATCATGGAATTTTTGCCCGAGACGCTGCCGGAGTACATCGTCCGGCGGCAAAAATTAGTCAGCCGTGCGGAAGCTGTTAAGTTCCTCCATGCGCCAAACAATCATCAGGAGATTACCCGCGGTCGTGAGCGGCTGGCGTTTGAAGAGTTGTTTGAAATGATTTTGGCAGCGCAATTTAACAAGCAAGAGCAAACCAAGTTGACCGGCTGGCGCATCCCGTTCAATCAGCCGGTTGTTAAGCAATTTGTTGAGCAATTGCCGTTTCTGTTGACCAACGCGCAGCGCCGCGCCGCCTGGCAGATCTTGCAAGATTTGGAGTCGGAACATCCGATGAACCGCTTGTTGCAGGGCGATGTCGGCTCGGGTAAAACCGTGGTCGCTGGGCTGGTGGCGGCAGAGGTGGCGCAGGCTGGTTTTCAGACGGCCATCATGGCGCCGACAGAGATTTTGGCGACTCAGCACGCCAAGACGCTGGATGAACTATTGTCGCCATTTGGCGTGTCGGTGGCGCTGCTGACAGGGCATGTCAAGGGCGCGGCGCGTCGGCAACTGCTGGATAATTTAGCAAATGGCAACATCAATGTGGTGGTTGGTACCCACGCGCTGATTCAGGAAAAAGTGACGTACCATAAACTGGGGTTTGTGGTGATTGACGAGCAGCATCGATTCGGCGTCAAGCAGCGGCAAGCCTTGCTGCAAAAGGCAGATTACATGCCACATCTACTCAGTATGACTGCTACGCCGATCCCGCGGAGCTTGGCGTTGACCTTGTACAGTGAACTGGACATCTCGATTTTGGACGAGCTGCCAGCTGGGCGCCAGCCGATTGAAACGAAAATTTGGTCGCCAGCCTCGGCGCCAAAACTCTACGAAACTATCGATGCAGAAATTGCCAAAGGCCGCCAAGCCTACGTCATTTGCCCATTAATTGACGACAATCCTGACAATGACAAAAAGTCGGTCGAGGCGGAATATCACAAATTAGCAAAAACGATGTTTCGTCATCGCCGCGTCGGATTGCTGCACGGTAAACTGCCGCCGGAGGAAAAAGCGGCGGTCATGCAGCAGTTTGCCGACGGCGAGCTGGACATGCTGGTGAGCACCACGGTGGTGGAAGTCGGTGTTGATGTACCGAACGCCACGGTCATGCTCATCGAAAATGCTGATCATTTTGGCCTCAGCCAGCTTCATCAGCTGCGCGGGCGGGTTGGGCGCGGCCAGCACCAGAGTTTTTGTCATTTGATGCTGTCAGGTCACGACAAGCCAAGCCGGCGCCTCAGGGAAATTGAGAAGTCTCAAGACGGCTTTTACTTGGCGGAAGTTGACCTGAAACTGCGCGGCCCCGGCGAGATTTACGGCCGAGCGCAGCATGGCGCATTAAACCTAAAAATTGCCTCACTGAGCGACACGCCGCTGATTGCCCGTGCGCAAACGGAGGCCGAGCGCTTTGTCAAAGAGGGGCGGGATTTGTTACAATATAACCATCTGGCGCGTGCCGTCAGTCGCTATCAGCGATTAACCACGCTAAATTAGTGAGATAAGTATGTATTCAGGAACCACATTTCACACCAAGTCAGGCAATCTGATGGGTGTTCATCAAAAAATTGATCGGGTCGCGCGGCGACACATCGTGCAGCTGTTGCCGTCGTGGTGCAACTTTCCGTCGAGCAGGCAGATTTTGCATTTCGAGGGTAATAATGGCCCCGATGGTATCAAGCGGAAAAGTCCGGCCGTTGATGAGCCGTGGCACTTCATTGACCCGCATGATCCGAATGATGTGGCGCTCCTCGAGATGATTGATCAACACATTACTAATCTGGCAGCGGCACTCAGTGCTGATAACTGTGAGCGAGCAGCATTTGAGGCAGCATGGATGGCGCATGCGATCACTGATGGCTTGACGCCGCCACACCATTTTCCGCTGGAGGAGAAATTGGCTCAGCTGCGCGGTGAGGGTATGGAGACCCGTAATTCGCTGATCAAAAAGAGTCTCATGCCGGGCGAAACGGTGCTAAAAGCCCTGCGCAATAACTGGGAATTTTGGGGTGCAAAGGGCGTAATGACTATGCATCTGGCATTCGAGGCGGGTGTCGCTAGCGTAGTGGCCTACCAACGATTTGCCGCTGGCCTGCCGCAGCAGCACGACATTGAGGACGTGCGCCGAGCGGGCTTTCGGGCGTTTTATCTCGGCTGCGTTCGTGAGGTGGCGGATATGGCTATGTATGAAAAGTTCGCCAAGACTGGCTGGACAACGGAGCTTGCGCGACAGACCAATCGTCAACTAATGCCGCTGATCATTCGTGCGGTGGTGTTGGGTTGGCTGAGCGCAGTGTGGCTGGCTGAGGAACAGCGTGCGCGTTAAGCTCATCGCTGGTAAATTTGGCGGGCGATTCATCCAGGCGCCGCCAGGCTCGACGACGCATCCCATGGGCGAGCGAGTGCGCTCAGCCATGTTTAATTCATTGGGCGAAATGGTTCGCGGCGCGCGGGTACTGGATGCTTTTGCGGGCTCTGGCGCGATTGGCTTGGAGGCGCTCAGTCGCGGTGCTGAGTCGGTGGTTTTCGTGGAGCGAGACCGCGTCGCCCAGCGTGTGATTGCTGAAAATATTAGCACCGTGGGCGCCAGTGAAAACTCTATTGTAATAAAAACAACGGTAGCAAATTGGCTAGAAAGCATGAGCGTAACAGAGGAGTTTGATATTATTTTTGTCGATCCACCATACCACAACCCGCAGTTTTCCACAGTTTCACGACTGATGGGACTTCTCAAACCGGGTGGACATATGGTATTATCACACTCAGGAATAGGTGAGGTGCCAATTCAGAACGGAATTGTTGTGGTGGACAATCGTAGTTATGGGGGTGCGCACCTCACTTACTTCCGTAAGGAGATAAGTGACTAACACCAGTGAGGTGATGATGGAGAAGCAGCGAGACAACCACAATCACTCAGCTCTTCGCCCCGAGCCTCTACCTATGTGGACGAAAATAGCGGACGTAGCGATGCGGCCGCTGATGTTTATGTTGGGCGGTTTTCGCCGAGACAGTATGCAGGAGACACATCCGTGGCACTGCCGGCGTGATATTGATCCGTCGCTGATAGATCCAGCGCTGACGGTGACGACGAATGGCGAGACAGACGAACTACTACCGGGCCGCTTTTCATTTCTGTTTCATGCGCCAGGGCTCGTTGGCTGGCGGCATTATTCCGTGTTGCGGGCTGAGCCGCCATTCCATATTGGCTGGGTAGTGCGTGAACGCGAGAGTGGTCAGGTAAAGCAATCAATAGTCCATCGTCTGCCAATCGATGATCAATACGTGCGAATGTTGAGTGGTCCAGCGCACCTAGAGACAGAGTTTTTTGCGGTACATCCTGACGGAACGCAGATCGGACTGGAGATTATGGACACCGGTATGCTCGGTGATAATAACTATCCAAAGGTGCGCTTATTATAAGAAGGAGATAAGTGAATATGGGGTACTGCAGCCTTAGTTTGAGGGTAGTGGCGATGAGCTTGATAAGTTGCTATTCTATATCGGCTGGGTGCCAGTCGCCGGTAAGGCTGAGTTAAATGGGTGCAGGCCGGCTCGGTCCGAATGGACTCAATAGGTATGTTGCGTCGTGGGCGCCGCTGTATTAGTGTAGTGCTGGCTTCATGAGCAGTCCGCCGTAGCGCGCGATGACGATGGTTTGGCTGTCAGTGTTGTGTGCGACAGGTTGACTTGACGTAGCGGCTTGTATTGTCACTGGCTCGAGTGGGTGAATCGTTTGGTCTTGGTCAGCGAAATTAATATAAATACAAGCCCGCTCGCTGCCTAGCTCTCGTTTGATACCGAGGACAAATCCATTACCGGTGTTAATCACTTCGAGCGTGCCGCGCTGCAACACTGGCATACTCCGCCGCAGGTGAAGCAGTCGTCGGTGTAGATGCAGAAGTGAGTCAGGGTGCATGGCCTGCGTTAGGACATTGGTTTTGGTGGCGTTGGCGTGAACGGGCAGCCACGGTTGTACGCTTGAGAATCCAGCGAACTGCGTATCGTCCCATTGCATCGGCGTGCGCTCCAGGTCGCGGCTGTCGATGGCGGAATTGGCGGGACTGAAATTATCCTGAATGTCATCAGCGGTCAGCTCGCCATTGGTCATGCCAATCTCATCACCATAGTACATTACGCTAATACCCGGTGTGAGCAGATTGAGAAAGTGCAAAGCCCGCGCTCGTTCCGCCCCGAGCCGCGAGGCAATGCGCGGCTGATCGTGATTGCCAACGCAGAAAAACGGTTTGGCCGAACCTGCCGCTCGCAGATAATTCTCAATCTTCTGCCCGGTATGCTCCGCATGCCACTCGTCCTGGCGATACTCCATGAAAAATGCCGACGCCTTTGGATGGGCGGTCAGCACTTGGCGGTACTGCTGGTAAATATCGCCCAACTTCTCGTCCGGATAAAATTCAAACACCATCTGCTTATCGTCATATTCATCACAAACCGCCGCCAGCTCACGCAGGTATTCTTGAAAATGCGGCCCCATTTTACAGTGGTCGTGGATGAACGCACCGTAAGCTTTTGGGTCGCCAGAAAAATCAGGATTTGGCGAATCATTGCCAAATTCCGGATCTTTAGAAATGCCCCAAATCGCGTCAACTCGCATGCCGTCCACGCCCATATCAAACCAAAATCGCACCACGTTTTTTATCTCGTTCCGAACCGCAGGATTATCCCAATTCAAATCCGGCTGTGTCTTCAGGAATGAATGGAGATAAAATTGACCGGTTTGCTCATCAAACTCCCATGAACTGCCGCCAGATAAACTTCGCCAATTATTTGGCTCATTGCCGTCCCGCCCGTCACGCCAGACATAATAATCACGCTTGGGATTGTCGCGCGATGACCGCGCTTCCTGAAACCACGAATGTTGATCAGACGTGTGGCAGGGAACGAGATCGATCATGACTTTGATATCGAGGATATGAGCTTTTTCTAATAGCGCCCGAAAATCATCCAGCCCGCCAAATGTCGGATCAATCGCTCGGTAGTCAGCGATATCATAGCCAAAATCAGTCAGCGGCGAGGTAAAAAACGGTGAAATCCAAATCCCGTCAACGCCCAGCCACGCCAAATAATCCAGCTTCTCGGTAATGCCATTCAAATCGCCAATCCCATCGCCATTGGTATCCCGAAAACTACGCGGATAAATCTGATACAAAGAAGCAACATCTTGCCAAGTTTTCATGATTTAAGTATAAGCGAGATGAGAGCAAAATGCCAGTTTTTAGTCGATGACACGAAGGCTATTGATATTTTTACTTTACTTTGGTAAACTAAAAATATGAATGGTAAGAACGATATTTGGAAAGATGAACAGTCGCGTCAGCTGGCGGATGTTCTTGCTAGTATAAGTGACCCTAATGAAATGCGGGCGTTTCTTCGCGATGTCATGACTCAGAAGGAGATTATTGAAGTTGGCGCGCGCCTACAAGCTGCCAAAATGTTATCAAAAGGCGAAAAATACGCTGACGTCATTGCAGCGACGAAGCTCAGTAGCCGTACGGTTGCTCGGATTAGCGACTGGATGCAAAACGGTACTGGCGGCTATAAAAACGTCTTTAAGCATCATTCGCACGTTTGGCCAGCTCGCGCTGAGTAGTTTGCGAATAAATCCAAATAAATGCCGGCGCGACGCTGGCGTTTTGATTTTTTGACAGTTAATTTAGTTAATTTTGGAGATATTTATGAGTGAAATAAGAACAGCGAGGTTCGCTGCGCCAGATGAGGCGAGGGAGAAGTATGACGCGATTATTCCCGCGTATCAAGCGGCGTTCGCGGCAGAACCTTGGTATGAAGTAAGTAAATGCGGCGGCTGCTCGTCGGGTTATTCTCGTCAAAATCCTGGTGATATATGTCAAGCTTGCGGCAGCGCGACTGGCGACGAAGCCTATACAGAACAGGAATTGACCGAGAAATTTGATGCTATCGGCGAGACGCGCCCAACATGTTGGTATATCGAGGAGACGCCAGCGGGACTGGTATTGGCGGCGGTCGCTTGGACGGCTAATCCAGCGCAGATTGCGGCGGAAAAATACCCTGGGTCGCTGGAAATGGCAGCGTGGCTTAAGCGGAAGTACGCGCCAACCGCTGCCCCTAACCCAGAGATATTATGGCTGGATGAAGTTTTCGCCGACCGCCAAGTCTCGAGACGTAATAATCTAGTGAATTTCCGCCCAATGGTATGCGGGTTTTCCGATCGCCTAGATCAGACGAATGTGGCTTATCGGACTATTGCGCCGGCAATGACGCGCGCAGCTATGAGAGACTTTGGCGATGATGCGACCATTGATAAATCCAAATCTGATGTTCCTGATTGGCGGAATTTTGTATCAATTGATTTATCTCGGTAAAAAATAATATATAAGGAGGATAAGAATATGAAAATATTAGTAATCGGCGGCATGCACGGGAATGAAATGCTGGGCATTGATTTGGTCAAGAGTTTACAGGAAAATCCGCTGGAAAATATTGACAGCGTACTGGCGAATGAGGAGGCAATAAAAAGAAATAAGCGGTTCGTCGAACAAGACTTGAACCGGTCATTTCCTGGCGTGAAATCAAGCGGCATATACGAGCAATGGCGTCCGATTGAGCTATTGGAAATGTGCAAGGAGTATGATATTGCGCTTGACTTTCACAATACGTTTTGTCCGGATAATGATTGTACGTTTGTCGGGGAGGGTGCAAATGAGGAGCTGCTGGCCGCGTCGTGGCTGCTAGGTTTGCCTCGGGTGATTGTGGCAGATTATGATTGCATAAATAAGTATGCGCTTAATTGCGTATCGATAGAAATTAGTGTTCAGAGCAGGCTGAACGATGTGAAAGTCTGGCGCCAGAAGCTGCAAATGCTTGCTGAAAAGGAAATTGCTGATTACCGGGCAGTCTCAGGGGTGGAGAAGTTTCGCTTTGTATATCGGATAACCCTGGAGGATAAAACAAGGTTAAACCTTGATCAGGCAAACCTAAGAGCATTCCAGCCGATTGATCAGAATTTGGCAGGAAAGATGGGAGTAAAAACTCCGGCCTATCCTATTTTTATCAATGACAAATTCACGCCGTATAATTATGGAGGGCTATTGAACAGGATTGATAGCTAGACTATTTTTGTGATTGCTACGACGGATTGATTGTAAGCTTAAATTATTTGTTCTGTTCTTGTTTATTTTGCTTTTTAATAATCTTGTCAATTTGACCGTCCGGCAGTTTCAGAAAATTAAGCAGTAAGCTCTGCGGTGCACGCTCGACTATGGCCTTTTCTTCGTATTCTGGGATTGGACTTGCAGAGATAATTATCTTATCTGCTCGCCGTAGTGTACGGTTGTTTATTTCACGAACAAAGTTATAATCTATTTCTTTGTATCCAGTGATGCCGCACCTATTACCGAACAGTGCTATTTTTGGAGTGAGTGGAACTATACATTCGGCTGTTTTATGCCAATGATTAAGTCCGAACGGAGAGTTGTCTTTAGTAAAATCAGTAACTGTTACGGGGTGATCTGATGTTATAAATTCAATGTCAACAGTATCTGATGGTCTTAGAAAACAAAAATCCAATGGTCCCCATTTATTTACGTCTAAAGATACGAGTATTGATTCGAGAAAAAATATTTCCTCCATCATTTCTATCTTTTTACTCCACCTATCAGCTGCATCTGGTGCGTTATGTCCTAATGATATTGCACGACCCATTTCATTGAGTTGATTCAGGAAATTATTTAGATGGTTCTGCTGTTTAATTGTGCGGCTTTCTAGTGTGCTTATATATAAAGCTACTTTTTCATGATCTTCTCTGCTAAGTCGCTTACTCTTTTTGATTTTATTATCTAGTATCTTTCCATAGTCTCCTTCTATTTGAGCTAAAACATTCTCAACGGCATTGGTCGGCAGAAGTGGCGTTTCATATAGATTATTTTTTACAGCAACATTGATAGGTGCTATGTCTTTTTGTTCAGCAGTTTGTATAAACTTAGCACGGCCATTATTTCCAAGCCAATAAGTCTTGACCTTGCCGTCAACGGTGAAGTTTTGCAAATAAGAACTACGAGGTAGCCAATGCTGTCGTTTTGTTGGTTGCTTTTTTATCTGTTGGTTGCTCATATACTATTACGGCTAATCGCATACTATAATTAATTAAGAACAAATAAGGGTTATATCCAGGAAAATCAAAAAGACCCTCCAGGCGCTGAAAAGTCTTATATGGTGCGGGTAAGGAGACTCTAACTCCTGGCCTCTTCCATGGCAAGGAAGCGCTCTAACAACTGAGCTATACCCGCATGCAGTTCACGATTTATTGTAACAAAGCCGCGAATAAAATGCAATGTTTGGTGGCTCCTCCCAGACTCGAACTGGGGACACAAGGCTCTTCAGGCCTCTGCTCTACCAACTGAGCTAAAGAGCCACAAACTTGCTATTTCATTGTACTAAAGTTACCGTTATCTGGCAAGTCGCTATTTCCGCACATAGTGTGCTACATAATCAACTTCGATATCAGCTACTGCTGGCGTGAGTGGATTAGGCACGCTACCATCAACGGTTTCGGTATGTTTATTAATGCCGTTTGGATCCATTGCTCCAGCCTGCACACCGAGGAACATCTGTTTGTCGGTCACATCTGGGTGATTAATGCGGCCCCATTCTTTGCCATCCAAGGTGAAAATCATATAATCTTTCTCAACGATAACACCGTAGGTGTGCCAGCCATGCATGTCGTGATTATCAAGGAATGCTTGCTTTTGCTTGTTATCCGGATCCCAGTGGTACGTTGCCTCAATGCGAGGACCATTGACGCGTCCTTCGGCAAAGTCAACTTCTGGTGGCCAGCCCTCGTCCTTTGGCCAGAGAAGGAATGCATAACCAACACCTTTGGCTTTCGGGAATTTGGCGCGAATTTCCCAGCGACCACGCGAAGCGGTAAATACATCGCCCGAGCCGGCGCCGCCAGTGCTCCACTGGCCGTTCTCGTACTGAGTACGAATGACCAATTTACCGTCTTGAGTAAACGAATTACGCTGCGACATCACGCCCATGCAGCCGTGGCCAACCGCCGGATCACCCCAGCCGTACTGTACCCACTTAGTTTGCTTGATCGACGAATCAAAGCCTTCAAAGTAATCAATCTGCCAGCCGTCAATTGCTGCCTGATTCTGGTCGTGGTTTGCATGGTTTGCTGAGTCATCAGACTTGACCGGTTGTGGTTGGCTCGGAGAGCCAGAATTTTTATTGCCTGAGTTATTGTTTGATGAGTTGTTGCGTGGTGACTGATTGGCTCGCTGAGTCGAGCCCTGAGAGCCACGCTGGCGTTCAGGTTGCTGTTTTGCTGCTTGGGCTTGGTCGTGATTGTGACGCATGGTCTGCGTCACCCAATTGTGTCCGGCTGGTGTCGGTTTGTTGTCGGTATTTTGGTTAGATTTGCTTGGTTGCTGATTATCGCTTGTAGAATTGGTGTCGGCGAGGGAGTGATTGTCAGTACTTGGTGAGTCGGCTGGCGATGTAGTTCGATCAGCATATTTTGTTGCTTGGGGCGGGGAATTATTCACCTGCGACAAGAAGTGCAGTGCGCCAAGCGACAATCCGCCGATGACGATAAGGGTTGCTATGCTAGTTGTAACCAGTTTTCGCTTCGTCATGTATCTATTATAGCGCACTAAAATTATATGTCAAACTTTTAGCGTAAGCGTCAAGAAAATGCTGCAATACTCTAGTAGTTTGGCGGAGAATCAGGTATAATATTCTCGTCGCGGGTGTCGTATAACGGCTATTATGTGACCTTCCCAAGGTTGAGACGGGAGTTCGACTCTCCCCATCCGCACCATACCATAGATTTTCGTCATGAATTTTAGTAATTGAAGTAAGCAGTACAGGTAGCAATCAGCTGGCGAGCGGCTGATATTTTTATTTAACTAGTCGACGCCTGGACAGTGAGTATGCGAATAGCCGGTGGTGGCTGAGAATGATCGTGGAGGGCGGACCCTGCACGACGACTACGAGGAATGATTCTTGTGATGATACTGATGAGTCAGTGCGTGGCCTTTCCCGTGCCGTAGCAGATAGCGATTGACCGGAAAAGCCACGATGAAGGCGGCACTAAAGCAGGCGATCCGGCTGAGCCAATAAATCGGGTGGGTAAGGTCTTTGTTCATCGCGCCGGGGATTATTAGCATAATGAGGTTGTCGGTAATTGTCATGGTCAGGATTGATAATGTGTCGGCTGCAAAGACGAGCTTGAGCGCGCGCCGAAATGATAATCGCGCTCGCAGTAGAGGTATAGTGGACACACTGTAGCCTGACACAAACGACAAAATGCTTGCTAATAGGACAGTAGTGTGGGCTGTCAACCCAGCGTGTGTGCCGATTGTCACACCGATCAGCTCGCCAATGGCGCAGCCAAACAGGCAATGTAGGGTCGCGCTGACTGCCATACGGCGAGAGGAATTATGATGATGTGAGGGGTGTTGAGTGGATTGGTGGGTCATGATTTACTCCGTATATTATGTAGTTCGTAGAGGTGGAGGAGTTCGTTTAGCACGCGTGCTTGGCTGGTCTGATCCCCTGAGCTGAGTCGGTCGACGACATGTGTACGTAGGTGGTTCTCGAGGATCAGCTTATTGAGTGAGGCGAGCGATCGCTGTAGCGCTAAGCTCTGGGTGAGGATGTCCATACAGTAGACATCTTCGGCAATTTGTTGCTCGAGTGCTTTCATTTGCCCTTGGATAATTTTGCTGCGGTGCAGGGCTCGCCGCTTGATTGTCGCTATCATATATATGAGTATAATACCCCTAGGGGGTATTATCAAGAGGCAGGTAAGCAAAATCAAATATATTGTCACATATGTCGTGCCGTATATGATTTCTCATATTTAGAATAGTTTGGCTTAGCTCATCTTTTCTATTTTCGATTTTATTCTTATATTTATTTATAGGGTTAAGATGTTCCAACATATTGGATGCTTCATAAAGACATGAGCAACAATACCTTGTTTCGCCAGTCTCTTCTAGGCTACGATAGGCTGATTTATATCTGTTATTTATGAATCAGCCATGTTCTAATTCCGTCGCTCTACCGCGATCGTGCACTGCGCCATCAATGCCACTGCTGCGCCGAGTGCTGCGAGCGTCGGTAGCAGTAAGACACCGACCACTCCCGCAGTGACCGGGAATTCCATGATACTTTCGCCCTTTTCGTTTTTGATGATGACGCGGCGGACGTTACCTTCTTTGATGAGTTGTTTGACCTTCTTGACAACTTGATCGCTGTTGACACTAAATTCTTCGGTATAGTTTTGTAATATATGACACTGCCAAGCCATTATTTTCAAGTAGCGATAGCCACTTTGAATACATAGTCTGCTGATCGTGTATATCTATCGTACCACCTCACCACCTCTGCAACATCTCAACAGGTGTCCGCAGCTGTATGCCTAGTGTATCCTTTCGTTGCTCGACCAGCCCCCGAAATGTCGCGACCGCCTCGTGCAACGAAGAAGCCAGGCAATCACTGAACTTGGCAGAATAATGATTTAAGCGGCGCCCTTATCACTTTGAAGCGAGAAACTCATCGAGCGTATTTTCGACTTCCATCCACCTAGGACTCAGCCACATCACGTGCGATTCGGTATTATTGATGGAAAGCACGGCGTGCTTGATCTGCTTCGCGGTGTGAAGCGGATGGTCGAGCGGAACCGAACCATCATACTTACTATGCAGTATAAGCGTCGGTTGTGTGATAGTTTCGGGATTACCCTTCATTAAACGCCGACTAATGTCATTCATGAACCCACTGCCAGAGCGAAATTGCATAAACATCGATGCGATTGCATCGATAGACGACGGCGGGTAGCTAGCAAGCACGTCACGCGCGTCCAATGTCGTGAGTTGTTGAAACAAATAACTGACTATTTTTCGTCGCGACCATCTGCGGAGCAGCCAGCGCATCACTGCCCACGTTACATGTTCGAGCACAGGATTAAACGCGATACGGGCTGCCATACGAGTACTTTGACTAGGCCATTTCTTGAAACTCACCGCGCTCATCAGGACGAGTTTATCAACGCTGTCGGGGTGAAGCTCGGCGAACCGCATCGCCGCTCTGCCGCCAGCCGATATGCCGACCAGGATGACACGCTCAATCTCGAGCTGCTCTAGCAACTCGTTTGTCGCCTGTTCGAACTCGCCATAGGTTTCGCTAAGCGCCGTATCTGTCCCACCATAGCCGGGTCGGCTGACGCTGAGGATTGAATAGCCGCGACTAACGAAGTAATCCTCACCCGTACGCATGGCGGCAGTCGTGTGACCGCCGTTCAAAATGAGAACCGTTAACGAGCCGTGCATGTCATGTCGATATTCGATCGTACCGCGGGATGTTTGAAGCAGCTCCATCATGTGCAATCAACCGTGCGAGGCGTGCTATTTCTTACCGCCGCGGATCGCGTCAATCAGTTCAATTGGGAAGAGCATCATCGTCTTTTGTGACGGTTCGGTGGAGATACGCTCCAGTGTATTTAGCGTACGCAGGTTAATCGCACCTTGGGTTTTTGCCAAGATCTCGGCGGCTTGCGCCAGCGTTTCAGCGGCAGCTTTTTCGCCGTCGGCGTTGATGATGTTGGCGCGGCGCTCGCGCTCGGCTTCGGCTTGCTTGGCCATGGCCCGCTTCATATCACCCGGGAGTTCGATATTCTGAATCTTGACATTCTCAACGTCGATACCCCATTTGTCGGTCTCGGCATCAACAATTTCCTTGATCTGCTGCGAAATCTCCTCGCGCTTGGCGAGCAGGTCGTCCATATCGACATTACCGGTGACGTCGCGCAGGGCAGCTTGGGCAAATTGGCTGGTGGCATAAATATAATTGGTCGTCTCCAGCACCGCCTTTGGCGCGTTAATCACTCGGAAATAGACCACCGCGTCAACGCCGACAGTGACGTTGTCTTTGGTGATGACTTCTTGTTTCGGCACATCAATTGGCGTGGAACGCACATCGACCATCATCATCGTCTGAAAAATCGGCACTACCACCCTTAAACCCGGTTCGCGTACGCCAGTAAATTTACCGAGCGTCAGCACTACGCCGCGCTGGTATTGATTGACCACTTTTATGCCGCTCAGCACAAACATCAGTACGATGACTAAAATTACTGCTACTATTTCCATATGGACCTCCTGTTTATAAGGAGATTATACGCCACATATAGAATGGCTGGCAAGCGCCTCCTTGATCAGCTCATCAACCAGCGCCTGTGGGCTGAGGCCCGAAGCTTCCCAGAGCTTCGGATACATACTGATGTTGGTGAAGCCGGGGATGCTGTTAATTTCGTTGAGAAAAATCTGGCCCGTTGGGTCAAGGAAAAAGTCAACTCGCGCCATGCCGTGTCCACCAGTCGCGCGGTAGGCGGCCAGTGCAAGGCGCTGTAGTTCTGTCGCCACCGACTCGTCAACCTCCGCGGGGATAACGACGCGCGAAGTGCTGGAGGCGCTGTACTTATCGTCGTAGCTATAAAATTCTTCGCCAGGAAGGATCTCGCCGGGAATGCTGACGCGGGCGGACGTACCGCGGCCGAGGACGGCCAGCTCGATCTCGCGGGCGGTGATCGCTTGTTCTATCAATACGGTGTCGTCGTGGCGAAAGGCTTCATCAAGCGCGGCGGTAAATGCTTCGGCCGAGTGGACTTTGTTGACACCGACGGACGAGCCAGCGCGGGATGGCTTGATGAAAACAGGCGTACCGAGCTCATCGGCTATCTCGGCGAAGGTCGGTCGCGGCGCATCATTCGCTAGCGTTCGCCACGGTACAACCGGAACGTGAGCGCCGAGCGCCAGCCGCTTGGTCATGTCTTTGTCCATGGTGACGGCCGCCGAAAGGAGACTCGGGCCGACATAGGGAATATGAAGTAGCTGCGCCAGGCCCTGTACGCTACCGTCCTCACCATTTTTGCCGTGAAGCACCGGAATTATCAGGTCAATCGGCAGCGGGTCAACGCCGTCGATGAGCAGCGACCGCTGGCCGAGTTGTGGTGTTAAGTGTGGGCTTGGTTGGTTGCGTGCCTCGATCGTCTCGACGAGCCGCCACTGACCAGCACGCTCGATGTAGCATAGGTTTATGTCGTAGCGTGCTGCGTCCAGTGCCGCCAGCACATTAGTAGCGGAATTGATCGAGACCTCGTGCTCGGATGACTCGCCGCCAAATATGAGGAGAACGCGTAATCTATCCATTATCCTAGTATAGCGCATCGCGCCTTGGCGGGGCGAATTTATGGCGTGATATAATAAAGCGATGATGGCGGACAACAGGAATAAGAGGCTTAATAGATCGCTGACACCTGAGGTCATTGGCGGTAGCGACCCGGTAGCTGAGTATGATAAGCGTGAGGCCGGCGGTACTATTGGTGTGGTTGCTGGTATGCTGATAGCTCTGCCGAGCGAGGCGTGGCATAATATTTTGCCAGAAGTTGGCCAGCAGGCGATAATTTTTGGTGGCACGGCGGTGGCGATAGGGGGGTTGTGGCAGATATCTCAGGCTGTCCGATTGCGCGAATATAGTGAGCGTAAGTCTGAGCTGCTTAGGGAAGCGGTCGATAATCTGCCGCCACCGGTTGGTAGTATCAAAGATAGCAGCAGGTGGTTAGACGAGCTGTTCGGGGAGCTCGACCAAAAGCGATTGGCATATGAGATGGCGGTTAAAACTGGTCGTACATCGGCCATACCGCTCACTACTGATGAGGCGGAACGTCACGCGGCACTTGTGCGACTGACTAGTCACTGCTCTGGCGGCTCTGGTCTCGTCAATAGAGCAGCGGCGCAGGTTCTACACTGGGCTGGCTGCGCGTTGCCGCCGGAAATGACGGCGGCCGGGCGGCGCCGGTCTCGTCGCGAGGCTGGTCACGCGGGAGCAGACAGCATGCATCAAACGACGCTGGATATGCTGGAGCAGTATGTGCCGCTGGATGGGATGACATGGCGAGAGTACGTGGCGTCACCGGAGTTTGCGGCAGTCTGCGGGAGCGCTCAGCAGATTGATCGAGGGTTGCGTCTGCAGACAAAACCGCTCGGGCGGCGACCAGCTGATTGTTTCTCACACTTTTCACAGTATCGTCCGCGAGAGGATAATTGGTGGTAATGGACACGCGACAACCCCTGGCCGAACAGATGCGGCCGCAAACGCTGGATGAGGTGATCGGACAGAGTCATTTGCTGGGTGAGGGCGAGTTGCTTCACCAGATTGTTAAGCGCGGCGAGCCGGTCAGCTTGATTTTGTGGGGGCCGCCGGGCACGGGCAAAACGACGCTGGCGCGAATTATCGCCTGCGAAGTTAATGCTGAATTTGTCGAGTTGTCGGCGGTGACTAGTGGCAAAAAAGACGTCGAAAAGGTGATCGAACACGCCAGGCAGAATTGGAATTTGGGACTGAGGACAATTTTGTTTGTCGATGAAATCCATCGCTTCAACAAGGCGCAGCAAGATGCCTTTTTGCCGCATGTCGAGAGCGGGCTGATTACTTTGATTGGGGCAACCACTGAGAATCCGAGCTTTGAGGTGATCACGCCGCTACTCAGCCGGACGCGAGTGCTGGTGCTCCGTCAACTGACCAAAGATGAAATTATATTGGTATTGAAACGAGCGCTCAAGGTTTTGAAACAAACCAAGCGGGTATCGCCCAAAGCCCTGGACTATCTGGCGGAATTGGCGGATGGCGATGCGCGGGTGGCCTTGGGTAATTTGGAATTGGCGCTGAGTTTTGGCGGGAAGGTCACGCCGGAGGTCGTCAAGGCGGCGGCTCAGCGACGTTTGCCTGGATATGACAAAAAGGGCGATGCGCATTATGACGTCATCTCGGCGTTCATCAAGTCACTGCGCGGTAGTGATGCGGTGGCTGCGGCATATTATTTGGCGCGTATGATTGATGCTGGCGAAGACCCGAAGTTTATCGCGCGGCGGATGGTTATCTTTGCGTCAGAAGACATTGGGCTGGTGGGTAACGGCGCGCTAAGTCTGGCAGTCGCCACCTTTGAAGCGGTGGAGCGCGTTGGCTTGCCTGAGGCCAAATATAATTTATTCCACTGCGCTATCGCCCTGGCGTGCAGTCAAAAGTCGCGTGAGACCACTGATTTGATGAATGACGCCTTTTCTCTGGCGCAAAAATACCCAAACTCGCCAGTGCCGCTACACCTTCGCAATGCCGCCACTAAGTTGATGAAAGATTTGGGCTACGGTAAAGATTACAAATGGCAAGCTGGTTTCCAGCACGAAAAGGGATTTCTACCAGAAGATATTCCACGTCCGCCGAAACGTTAGATTATCTCGGGCAGCGCTCGTCAAACCGATCATACAGCGCCGCATACACGCCGTTAGTCCAGCCAAAGCCGTCTTGCAACGGATACTCACCGCCACCGCCGATGCGTGATTCACTATCGACATCATATTTTTCGATCATCTTGCCCTGATCGGCAAAGACGCGCTCGGTCGAAGCCAGCCAGCGCTTTCTAATTTCTTCCGCTAGCTCATCCAGCCCATACCGCTTCAAACCGCAAACCGCCACCCACTGCAGCGGCGCCCAGCCATTCGGCGCGTCCCACTGCTGGCCGTTATCAACCAGCGTCATCCGCAGTCCACCATCACGCAAAAACTCGCGCTCTAATTTCTCGGCCACGCGTTTGGCTTGTTTCTTGGTGACGATACCGCTGTAGAGCGGGAAGACGCCGGCCAGCGTGGCGTGGCTCGTCTGATGACCGGTGCGGAAATTATAATCATAGAAAAAGCCGTCGGTTTCATTCCAACAGTGCTGGCGGATGCTCTCGGCGCGGCGCTCGGCCAGACGGATGAAGCGTTTCTTGAGCGGCGCCTGGCGCAGTACACCGTAACAATGGGCGATCGTCATCTCTAGTTCGTACAATAAACAATTCAGGTCAATCGGCACGAGGTCGGTCGTTTGAATCGTTTCAATGTCGTGCGGATCACTAAACCAGCGCGAGCTGAAATCCCAACCACTCTCAGCCCCGGCCCGCAGGTCGAGATAGACCTTAGTCTTGTTGGCGGAGCGACTGTTCCGAGCAGTTTCGATATCTTCGCGGCGACTTTCTGGACGCGGCGTGGCCTTGTCGTCGTAGTAGCGATTGAGCACCTGGTCATCAGGCATGGCTACCACGCGGTTGGTAGCCATAAAGTCGATGCTCGAAAGCTTGCGCTGGCCTTTCATCCAGAACTTGTATTCGGCCAGTAGTGAGGGAAAGTACTCGAGATAAGTCAAGCTTGGGGCACGCCGGCCGGGTTTGCTGGCGAGGAGCTTGACCATCGCTGCAAAAAACGGCGGCTGGCTGCGACTGAGAAAGTACGTCCGATTAGCAGTCGGAATGAAACCAAAACGCTGAATCATGTACACATAATTTTTCATCATGCCGTCGATTAGCTTCCACTTGCCGTCCACCGCCAGACCCAGCATGATAAAATACGTATCCCAGTAAAATTGCTCAGCAAATCGACCGCCCGGCACCACGTAGTCATGCGGCAGGGCGATCAGCGAACCCTTCGACTTGTGGGCGCGGCGGATGAGCAGCGGCCAGAGATTGGTGACGTGCTGTCTGGCAGAGTCCGCCTGGACAAAGCTCACCTTTTTGACCGGCGATTCAAATTCATAAAAATGTAGCTTCACAAATTCATCCAGCCGAAAGTTGGGATCACGTCGGGCCAGGCGATACTCCTGGAGGATGCGGGTGGCGCGCTTTCGCGGCACGAGATCGACGAAAGTTTTACCATCAGCAAACACGCGGTGTGACTGCACCTCATGAAACAACTGCCCGAGCTTTTCGTCGGGATCTTTGCGGTCGATTGGTGTGATGCGCTGGGCGGTGCGTGCTAACGTGCGCTTGATAATTGTTGTGGTTTTTTTGGGAAGCATATGGTTAAGTATAGCGTGTTACCGTGGGATAATCTATAGTAGCGTTAAGTTTCTTGTGTATTTTGCCAATCGGGAGTTTGTCGGGGTAGGTGATCTACCGCTTGGCGGCGCGTTTTCGCTCATTAGCGTCGAGGAAGCGTTTGCGCAGGCGCAGGGATTTTGGCGTCACCTCCAGCAGCTCGTCGTCCTCGATAAAGTCGATGCATTGCTCCAGGCTGAACTGTGTAAATGGCGTCAGTTGCACTGTGCCATCGGACGATTTGGAGCGCATGTTGGTCAGGTGCTTAGCCTTGCAGACATTAATTTCGATGTCTTCTTGGCGGTTATAAATACCGACGATCATCCCGGCGTAGACTTCCGTGCCTGGCCCGACCAAGAGCTCGCCGCGCGCTTCGGCCGCCTGCAGTGCATACGGCGTGGTGGTGCCAGCTTCAAAGGCGATGAGCACGCCGCCGCGGGTCTTTGGTAATTTACCGCCCAGCGGTTGATAGCCATGTGGCAGGGAATTCATGATCACGGTGCCTTTGGTAGCGGTCAACAGCACGTTGCGCAGGCCAATCAACGCCCTGGTCGGCAGTACATAGGTCATACGGGTAGCGCCACTAGCGGTGGTTTCTTGCGATTTCATCTCAGCATGGCGCGCACCCAACTCCTGGCTGATCGCGCCGATAAATTCGCTGCTAATTTCGATTTGTAATTCTTCAATCGGCTCTTTTTCGACGCCGTCCTCGGTGATGGTGACCACTTGCGGCCGGCCAACTTCAAACTCAAAGCCTTCGCGCCGCATGGTCTCGATCAAGACGCTGAGGTGTAGTTCGCCGCGGCCAGACACCGTAAAGCCGATGCCGTTTTCTTCGACGCGTAGCGCTACGTTGGTTTCCAGTTCCCGTCGCAATCGGTCGCCAATTTGCCGCGAGGTGGTAAATTCGCCCTCGCGCCCTTTCATTGGGCTGGTGTTCGGACCCAGGTACATGCTCAGCGTCGGCGCTTCAATGGCAATCGCCGGCAAGGCTTCCGGCTGTTCTTTGTCGGCAATGGTATCGCCAATGTGCGCTTCAGCTACGCCAACCAACGCCACGATGTCGCCAGCAAACGCCTCGTCAAGCTCTTCGCGGTTCAGCCCGCGGTAGCCAAAAACTTTCTCGATTCGTGCTGAGCCTGACATCTCGCCGTGCTTCAGCAAACTGACTGCTAGGCCGCGCTTGACCGACCCGCGAGCGATCCGCCCGATGGCATATTTACCTTGGAAGGTATCGTACTGCAAACTGGTCACCAGCATCTGAAACCCGCCGTCAGTTGTGACGCTCGGCGCCGGGATATCATTGATAATCGCTTCAAAAATTGGCGTGAGATCAGCGTTTTCGCTCGGGTCAGCAGGAATCTCCCGCCACGCTTTGCCATCGCGCCCGATAGCGTAATAAATCGGATAATGCAGTTGACTATCATCGGTCGCTAGCTCCAAAAACAGATCGCTCAGCTCGTCTTCAACTTCAGCAATCCGCCTGGCTGGCTTGTCAATTTTATTAATCACCACCACTGGCTTCAAGCCCAGTTCTAGCGCCTTGCTCAGCACAAACTTCGTCTGCGGCATTGGTCCTTCCTGCGCATCAACGATCAGTAAGACGCCGTCCGCCATCTGCAAAGTCCGCTCGACTTCGCCTGAAAAGTCAGCGTGTCCCGGCGTGTCGATGATGTTAATTTTATAATCACCGTAAAAAATCGAGGTTTGTTTGGCGGTGATGGTGATACCGCGTTCGTGTTCCTGATCGCCCGAATCCATGATCAATTCTTGGCTCATCTCAGCCTGATTGTCGCGGAATGTGCGCGACTGTTTGAGCAGCCCATCAACCATGGTCGTCTTGCCGTGATCGACGTGGGCAATAATGGCAATATTTCGAATCTTGCTAGCGTCCTTCATAAAAATATGGTCTGATGTTAACGCAGACCTTCCTTTGGTGATTAATTGTAGCACAGATGGGCGGAGATGAGAAGGTTGGTTGGCTGAATTATCAGTGGTTGTACCTATCTTTTATCTAAGTATCGTGTAACATTTCTTGCGGCACAAACCGCTCTTTATACTTCCCAGCTAATAAAATCGCTTCCCTCACATCGCCGAGCGCACGGTGGTTGTGGCTGTTAGTTCGTCGATATCGCCCCTGGCTCGTCCAAGCATCGGCTATTTCCTCGAGGCAACGCACGTCAAGTTGCCGGAATCCCAAACGCTCGTATAGTGCGGGCATGCGCTTTGCGAGGATCTCGCGATCACATTGCAGATAATAGCCGCAGTGAATCAAAACAGCATCATCTGCGGTTTGCTGTAGCCAATTGAGCGCTTGCTTTTCGAGTGCGGCCTCGTTATATGTTGACGCGGAGACATCGTTCAGTAGACCATTTTGTGTGTGCATATCGACAACTGATTCAGACATAGAATGCCCAGAGAAGTCATCGGGCTTGCAGGTCAAAGAAAACGGCTCGCCAATTTGCTCCAACTGGCGGTTGGTGATAATCGCCGCGACTTCAAGTACCCGCGCCGTATCAACATCGGTCGTCGTATATTCCAAATCCATCCAGACAAAGAGGCCGGGTGGAGGCGGGTCGTATTCGGTGTTGGTGTTCATGGTAATAGTATAACACTGGATTACGTTTGTGGTGGAGGTGGAGGAGTCTCTAGGGCTGTTGCTATGTGACAGACAGGTATACTCAAGTGGCAGTAACCTCTTAAGCAGCCTCTATTAACCACCATGATGGTCTATTTAATCATTCGGTTTCTGATAGGATAGCATTGACAGTCTCAAAAAACCTTCGACTCACATCGTGTCGATCTACCTCGGGTTCATGTCGAATAACGCGAATCATGTCTGCGCCAAGCTCTGGACCAAACCGAGCTAGCAGAGCACCCTCTGGGTCTGATCGTTGAAGTCTGATGTTTCTGGCTACTCCTCTGCAGGAAATTCTCATGTAGACGTCATGGTCTGGTGTCGCGTCAAAGACCGTTACTTCCATGTCACCCTTTGAATATGCTGCCTTAACAGGGAGCTTTCGACCAGGTGAGCCATGCTTTGCCGTTTCTAAATCCTGCACTACCACTTCACGCCACTCCTTTTGAGCCCCATCTGCACCCGCCTCGCCCTTCGGCTGCTGATCTTCCAGTCATTCTTGCTCTAGTGGTCGGGGTGATGAACGCCATTGTTCCTTCATACTGCTTTTTAATATAGCACAGGCGTTCGAAAATTAGTAGGATGGATCGGATTTGACCCGCCCCACATATATGGTATCATATGACTATGTGGGGGATGCTCTCTGGGAGTATGTAATTTCGAATACCTTGATTGATAAGACGGTTATATTGTAGCACTAGGCCGATCACGAGTATAGTTATCCTCTTAAATATAAAATTTACCATGAGTGAGAGAAAATAAAAAGAGTAGGGGGATTGTATTTAATAGCTAGTTTTGACCATAGGACCTTTAATAGATGGTCACAGACTGTTCATTAAGCTGATCTTCGGAAAAATGCATTAATCTGGTCTTGTCGTCGGTCCTATGTAAAATATCTGGATTTTCCATCACTATACCTAGGGCTTGAATTGCCATCTTAATGTGTATCGGGTCTATGCTCAGTCTTTGATGAGCTAATTCTGGTACTCTTTTGTTTCTTGTTTCAGCTATTAGCAGGGTGGGGCAATCAGGTATATTGTCGGATGGGGGTATACATATTCCATAGGCGGGCTCTACTCGTGTAAAATAATTTGGAACTACGCCGCTTTGGCTGGAGCTTTGATTAAAACTTATCCCCCAACTCTTACGCTCTAATGGTAGCGGCTTGTTTTCCTCAAGATACTTACAGTATATATCCGTGTGATGGTTTTCAGGAGACACTATTATGTGTCCTATTGGCTCTCCGTCGGGGGATAATTTTCGTGAAAATATAACCAGACCAGACGGATGAGGTTCGGTTTCCATTTCTATGTCAAGACGGGTCGATGTAACGTAAAAAGATTCCATATTCATATCAATATTAAATGGTGGGAAATACAGGGCTCGAACCTGTGACCTCACGAATGTGAATCGTGCGCTCTAGCCAACTGAGCTAATCTCCCATAAAATAAAACCTTGGTGCGGATGAAAGGACTTGAACCTTCACGCCGTGAGGCACATGCTCCTAAGGCATGCGTGTCTACCAATTCCACCACATCCGCATAGCTAACTGTCAAAGACGCGCACGGTACTTTCAGGCGCATCCACCCCTCAATTATACACAACCCGTCGCCCTCGAGCAATACACTTTACGCCCCACTTCGACCGTGCTATCATGAAACTAACAGAAAAAGGGGGACTATGAATAAGGTTGCGACGTATTTGAATGAACATCTGACGGGTGAAGTGGTGATGCATGACGGTGCTTTGGCGGATGCGCAGCGGGACGGGAGCGTGCTGGCGCGGCAGCCGGAGTTGATCGCACGAGTGGCGGACACGAGTGATGTGCGCAAGGTTTTGCGGTTTTGTTCGCAGCTGGCGGAGAAGGGTCACGTCCTGCCGGTGTATGCGCGCGGACATGGCACGGATAGTACGGGCGCGGCGATCGGGCGCGGTATCGCCATCGACATGGCGGCACACATGCATAATGTCGTCGGAATTGATGCTAAGCAGCAGCTAATTCACCTCCAGTCGGGTATTTCTCATAGAGCAGCGCAAGCGGTGCTGTCAACGCATAAGGGTTTGGGTCTGCCGGAAATTTCATTGACGGGTGAGGACGGCACGATTGGCGGTGCGATTAGTACTGAGGCGACCGGCATGCTGTCCTCGGCGTACGGTCTATTGAGTCAGTCAATTCACCAGATGGAAGTTGTCTTATCAAGTGGCGATATCGTGCAGACTGGCCGGCTGTCAAAGCGCGAGCTGAGCAAGAAAAAGGGCCTGGCAACATTTGAGGGCGAATTGTACCGGCAGCTGGATAATTTGATAACGGATAATGAAGCGCTGATTGCTCGGATTGATGCTAGCGCGCCAGAGATGGCCGGCTTTTCGAGTATCGCCCAGGTGCGGCAGCGCGATGGTTCGTTTGACCTCACGCCGCTGTTTGTCGGCGCTCAAGGCAGCCTCGGTATTATCGGCGAGCTAATTATGAAGGCTGACTTCATCCATCCAGAACTGACCGTAGTGAGCGCCGCGTATAGTTCAATGAATGCAGCGCAGGCGGCGGTTGACACGGCGCTGCAAGCGGGCGCCTCGACGGTCGAGCTGATCGACGGGCGACTCTTTTCGCGGGCAGCGGCGCAGGGTAAAAAACTAGCATGGGCGCCAAAAGAATGCTATCGCGGTGGCGTGGTGGTGGCGCTCTTTCACGCGTTTTCGGACCGGGCGCGCAACAAGGCCACCAAAAAGCTACTGCGCGCGCTTCGCGGTGGTACAGCCGTGCAGGTTGAGCTACGCGATATGGAAATGAAAGAGGCATTTACGCTGCATTCAGTGCTGACTCTGGCGGAGCATCCCGCCGATGAGCACGGTGTCGTGCCGCAGGTATTCTCGGGGATGTGGCTGCCGGGCGTGCAGCTGGACGGCTTTATCAAGTCGATGCGCGCACTCGAGAAAGAGTATGGCGTGGCCATGCCGCTGTTTATTGACGCGACGACTGGTATGATCAATAGCTATCCGGTATTCTCGAGCAAAAAGGTCAGTGACCGCCAACGTATCCTCAAACTCTGCTCGGATATGGCGCGGATCGTGACTAGCCATGAAGGGTCGTTTGCGGGATTTGGCGGCGAGGGTCGGCTCAAGGCGGCATTTGTTCAGCCAACGCTCACACCCGAGGAGCGTGATCTGTATGCAAAAATCAAGCATATCTTTGATCCAAAAGGCATCCTCGCGCCAGGCATCAAGACTGCCGTGCCGATGAAGCAGCTGGCAGAAGAGTTAAATGCTTGGTGCCGGCTGGCGGGCTGAAACGGCTAGGCAAACTCCTTGCGGAGGAGCGGCCGGTCGTGTATAATACTCGGTAGTCACGCGGATGTGGCGGAATTGGTAGACGCGCTAGCTTCAGGTGCTAGTGTACGCAAGTACGTGAAGGTTCAAGTCCTTTCATCCGCACCAAGGTGGCAGAGTTACGAAAATTACCGCTCATTTGGGCGGTTTTTTGCCTAGAGCTTATGGTTTATTTTGGGTATAATACGATTATGTATATACCCACTCAGAATGGGATAGAAAAAGTGGTGCATTCGGTACGATATACCGAGGCAGCACCGCCAGACACGTTAGCGGAATTAGTGCATTGTTTTTGGTGGCTACAGACTGATATGTTGCTACCGAGCGATTTTCATTACCATGTGCTGCCCGATGCTTGTGTGGATATCGTGTTTGACTTATCATCTCGTCGGATAGCGACGATTATGACACCATATACCACATCTACTACGTTAAATCTCGGTAAATCATTCCGTTATGTCGGCATACGGCTGTTGCCGGGTGTGTGGCGGGACGATATAGCAAATGTCGTGGGCGGCCACGTTGATGTGTCACAGATAGGAACTCAGCAGATAGCTGAAGTTTATGACCGTCTATGTGGGCGGTCATCTTTCGCCCAACAAAAGGTGCTGGTGCAATTTACTAAGAATCTAACTGCTGAAAATGTGATAGCACCAAACAAATATATTACGATGATTCTTGATCAGTTAGATACTATACATACCGTAGCGGATATGGCGCATGTAGTAAATCTATCGCCTCGGCAGCTTCAGCGTATTTTTAAGCAAATGATAGGTTTTTCTCCGCACGATTTTCTTAAAGTTGTTCGATTACAACAATCATTCAACCAGCATTATCTCACAATATATACCGACCAATCGCACTTTATCCGCTCGTTTCGGAGAATTACTGGCTATACACCGAAAAGCTACGCAGGAACATTTGATGTCTGATTTTTACAATACATTAAACTTTCACCAGGGTATAATTTAAGTGGTAAATCTATAATAAGGAGATAACATGAAAGCAATGTATCCAATTACCATCACGGCCAAATTGAATGAATGTAAGGAATTCTATGTAGGCATATTTGGCTTTAGCGTGGTGTTTGAGGCAGACTGGTATATACAGCTTTTGCACCAACCGAGCGGTGTAGAATTAGCTTTTATGAAGCCAGGACTCGACAATCAGCCTGCTCAACTACATGCTGAGTTTGACGGTAAGGGTATTATTTATAGCTTTGAAGTCGATGATGCAGAGAGTGAATACGAGCGTGTGCAAAAAACCTCGGCTGAGATATACCATCCGCTGACCACCGAAGAATGGGGACAGACTCATTTTATGGTGACTGACCCTGCTGGTGTGACAGTTGACATAGTGGAGCAGGCAAAATAGCAATGGCAAAACCATATGTATTTACAGCCGAAGTGTGCTTGTTTCCACAAGCTGGTGGCTGGCATTATGTTGCTGTGCCTCAAGAATTCACTGACGAACTCAAGCCACTCGCAGTGAGGGGTTTAGTGGCGGTGAAGGCGACGGTTGGCAGCTCATCATGGCATACCTCGCTACTGCCAATGGGTGACGGCTCGCAGTTTCTGGCGCTACCCGCGAAAGTCCGCCAGAAAGAGCAGATCACCATCGGCGATGTGATCGAGGTGTCGTTTGTTGTGAGATAATGTGGAAGCTTGAGTGTGAACCGCATTCCTCATGATGATAAGATTTTTGTCTCTTTTGCCTGGCGTTTGCTACAATAACAGAGATGCAAGATACGCGAAATGTGATTGACAAATTCAAAGGTCAGAGCGAGGCGGAGATTATAAAAGAGCTGGACGCCAAGGATCATGGCTTGGTGATTGCTCTGGAGAACACCGAGCGGGATTTTAATATGGGGACGATCGTCAGGAGTGCCAATGCGTTTGGCGTGCGGCAGATTTATGTCATCGGGCGGCGGCAGTGGAACAAGCGCGGCGCCATGATGACGGATAAATATTTGCACGTGCATTATGTTGGTTCGACAGCGGAGTTTGTTGAGTTAATGCGGTCTGAAGGCAGGATAATCATCGCGATTGATAATATCCCGGGCAGTATCAATATGTCGGAGACGACCTTGCCGAAGCGCGTGGTGCTGGTGTTTGGCCAGGAAGGGCCGGGCATTTCCGAGGAGATGGCGCAGGCGGCGGACAAGATGGTTGCCATTGAGCAATTTGGCTCAACCCGCTCCATCAACGTCGGCGCGGCAGCGACTGTGGCGATGTATTGCTGGTTGCAGCAGCATGTGCTCGGTTGATATCCGACGCTGCCCCGGGTGTTATTGAAAAATTCGCCCCACTATGCCACAATAAAAGCAACCATGAGCAATTTATCGACCCAGAGTTATAAGGGCGCGCGCGATTATTTCCCGGAGGACAAGCGCCTGCAGAATTATATTTTCAAGGTGTGGCACGCCACGGCGCAGAGTTTTGGGTATGAGGAGTACGGTGCACCCTTGCTCGAGCCGCTGGATATTTACACCGCCAAGTCGGGGCAGGAATTAGCGGGCGAGCAGACGTATCTATTTACCGATCGTGGTGGTCGTCAGGTGGCAATTCGCCCAGAGATGACGCCGTCGATTTCCCGCATAGTGGCCGGTCGGCGCCAGGAACTGGCCATGCCGGCCCGGCTCTATTCTATCGCTAATTTCATGCGCTACGAACGGCCGCAGCGCGGACGGGAGCGCGAGTTTTGGCAGCTGAACGCCGACCTGTTTGGTGCGGAAGGGCCGTGGGCGGACGCGGAGATCATCGAGTTTGGCTACCGCAGCATCATGAACTTTGGTGCGCGCGAAGACATGTTTACGGTGCGGGTGAATAATCGCCAGCTGATCAATCAGTTGATGAGCGGGTTTCTCGGTCTCGATGTGATCGGCGCCCAGATGATGACGCGGCTACTTGATCGAAAGAATAAGATTTCGCCGGAAGCTTTCCGCGAGCAAGCCATCGAGATTTTTGGCTCAGAAGAGGCCAAGGCGGGCCTGCCAAAGTTGGCGCAGCTAATTAGTATGCGCAGCGTCGACGATCTGCCGGAGGAGCTAGCCGATAGTCCGAGTGTCCAGCAGCTTCGCCAGGTGATGACCTTGCTGTGTCAGAAGGGCATCGGCAATGCGATGTTCGACGTGACGCTGATGCGCGGGCTGGATTATTATACTGGCACGGTGTTTGAGTTTTTCGACAATTCGCCGGAAAATAATCGAGCGCTGTTTGGCGGCGGGCGTTATGATGGGCTGGTTGGGCTGTTCGGTGTCGAGCCGGTCGCCACGGTCGGCGTGGGGCTCGGTGCGACGACCATGCAGCAGTTTCTCGAGGTGCACGAGTTGCTGCCAAAATTAACGACGCACACTGATGTGTATATCATCGCGGTGGATCCGGCGCTACTGGAGGGGGCTGATGCGTTGGCGCGATCACTGCGCAGTGAGGGAGTGCGGGCCGAGTTAGATTTCAGCGGGCGTAAGCTAGACAGGCAGCTGAAAACCGCACTGAAAAAGAATATTCCATTCGTAGCGTTTATTGGTGAGGAAGAAGTCGCTTCGGGCGTTTATACGATCAAGAATCTCATCGAGTCAACCGAGCAAAAAGTCAGCCTCGAGCGCATGATCAGTGTAGTTAAGGATCGGCGCTACGACGGTGATGACGACGCGGCGTTTGAGATTTAGCGTTACCCCTGTTATAATAGGTAGTCATGAAGACGACTGTAAAGAAACTATCAGATACCAAGGTTTGTTTGACGATTACGCTGGGAGCGGACGAGCTGAATGCGGCTGAACAGGTGGCGCTGACCAAGATGGCGCGCGACCTCAAGGTGCCGGGATTTCGTAAGGGTAAAGTACCGGTCAGCGTGGCTGCTAAGCACGTCAATCCAATGGTGCTCCAGGAGCAGGTGCTAGACAACGCGCTGTCCAAGGCGGTCGCCGAGGCCTTTATGAACGAGAAGCTGCAGGCGCTAGAGCGGCCGAGCGTTGAGGTCAAGAAATTTGTCCCCAATCAAGAAGTCGAGTTCACCGCCGAGGCGACCGTTGTGCCGCCGGTCAAATTAGGTGATTACAAAAAGCTCAAGGCTAAGCCTCAGGCCGTCAAGGTTGATGCCAAGGACGTCGACGAAATCATCGAGCGAATGCAGCAGAATTTTGTCGATAAAGCCGAGGTCAAGCGTGCGGCTCAAGAAGGTGATGAGGCGATCATCGACTTTGTCGGCAAGAAAGACGGCGTGGCGTTTGACGGCGGTTCGGCCAAGGACTTTGCCCTGAAGCTGGGCGGTGGTCAGTTTATCCCCGGTTTTGAAGAGGGCGTGGTTGGTCACAAGGCCGGCGAGACATTTGAGCTTGATCTCGAATTTCCGAAGGATTACCATGCTGAAAATCTGGCCGGTGCCAAGGTAGTGTTTAGTGTGACGCTGCACAAAGTAAATGAGCTGAAGTTACCGGAACTTAATGATGAATTTGCCGCCAAATGCGGCCCGTTCACCGACATCAAAGAGCTCAAGGCGGACATCAAGCGCGAGATTACTGCGCAAAAAGAGCGCGAGGCCAAGGAGAAGCTCAAGGATGAGCTGGTGGCGGAATTGGCGGATAGCTCCAAGGTGGCGCTGCCAGAGCTATTGATCGACGATCAGATGCGGTCAATTGAACAAGATCTGATGCAGAATTTGTCATATCGCGGCCTGACAATGGACTCGTATCTAAAGACGCAAGGCTTCAAGGATAAAGCCGACTGGCAGAAAAAAGAGGCTCGCCCGGCGGCCGAAAAACGGGTCAAGGCTGGCCTGGTCTTGGCTGAGCTATCGAAGGAGCTGGGCGTAGAGGTTAGCCGCGAGGAGCTCGATGCGCAAATTTCCACCTTCAAGCAGCAATACGGTAAGGACGCCAAGCTGGCCGCGCGGTTCGATGATCCAAACGTCCACCGTGACATCGCCAATCGGATGATCACCGACAAGACGATCGACAAGCTGGTTGAGCTGAATAGTAAATAGCGACGACATAGCAATAAAATAATCTGAAGCAGGGGATGGCAAAAGGGCCGCCCCTGTTTTATTGACAAACCTACAATTAGCTGGTATAATGGCAAAATATGTGTGAATCCTCAAAGTCTGAGCGTCCAGAGTTGGAGTCTGGGCATTTCCAAGAGACAGACGGGAGCGGCAAGAAGGTTAGCCGTCGCAGTTTTTGGGAGGTATGGCACTTGGTGCTGGATGCTTGGGCGCTGGAACTCTTATCGGTGAGGCTATAAAAAATCTAGGATCAGAACAAAGTCAAAATATACCGATACAGCGCAATAACGAGCGAAAAGCTCCGCCGCTGGGCTCGCTAAGTGTTGTCGTTGTGCAATTATTGCCAGAAAACGCCGAGCCGCATCAAGGCATTGAAAAAATTAGTTCTGGGGTACGAGATGCTCTTGGGCGTATCGCGCTAACGACTAGCCATCTATACCTTAATGTGCGGTTCACCCGGGATGGTCACTCGCCTGATACAACACGAATAACTGAGGATGGTAAACAACCTGCCTATAGTCAGCGTCTGCTTCAACTGATTGGCCAGGCTCATGCTCGTGAAGAAAGTGATATGGCACTGGTTATCGTCGATTCTGCTGATACAGAAAAGGACTACTACGCTGGTCTAACCGTGTACGACGATAAATATCCTCCAGTTGCATTTGTGCGCGACGTGGGTGGCGTGTCCATTGGTACGATTGCACACGAATTAGGACATATGCTTGCTCCAGAGGGTGTCAAGCGCGGTCTTGGTCATGCCTGGGCCCTGCAGTCGTGGGTAAGGCAAGATGGTGATAAGGAGGTAAAAGATTGGCGCCATAGTCCCCATGTTGCTCCTATTCAGGACATTATCGCCGCGGGGTATGGTCTGGAGAAGGATGACAGTGGAAAACCAAATCCCTATGCTTCACGATATAGCGTCATGGGAAATAGTGCATTATTTGATTCCATGGTAGATCCAACGATACCAATGTTCTCTTCCCCTGAGCTTGCCTTTCTCGATCCAACGCTGTCAATTCGCCATATCACAATGCCGTCGATGGGCACAGGCCAGATACCCATTAGCTACGGCGGGCCTGACCGAGCCGGTATTACTATAGACATCCCAGAGGATCATATACTACGCCAAATAGCTCCGAATGCAGATACACTTTTCATTGGCCCAATAGTCCGCTCAAAGCAGTGGAGTAACCCTATTGACCGGATGGGTGTCTTTGCGACATGGTCAGGAGGGCGTGATAGCGCCATATTAAATCCAAGTATATGGGATGAGAGTATTAAATATGGCGAGAATAGCTTTGAACACGTTGCGTATATTGATGAACAGCTCGGTATATTGGTCGCCGCTGGACAGCAATCGGGCCAGGTCTACGTCCGCTTAGTGCCGCTCCATACAGAGGAGGCTCAGGAGCTAATACGTGCGGGGCAAGAGCGGTTGATAAAAAGTCTCAATGTATAGAGTAGCGGGCGATCCTTTACAGTAGCAAGCTAGGCTTATATAATATTGTGTATGCAGAAAACAACATCGTATCTCATCCCCACCGTTATCGAAAAGTCAGCCGACGGCGAGCGGGCGTTTGATATTTATTCGCGGTTGCTCAATGAGCGGATTATTTTCCTCGGCGAGGAGGTTAACGAGCATACTGCCAACAGCGTGGTGGCGCAGCTACTGTACCTGGCGTACGTTGATCCAGAGGCGGACATCTCGCTCTATATCAATAGCCCGGGTGGCAGCGTGTATGATGGCATGGCGATTTACGACACCATGAATTTTATCAAGCCGGACGTGGCGACGTATGGTATTGGCCTGCAGGCCAGTATGGGTGCATTTTTGCTTAGTTCTGGCGCCAAAGGCAAGCGGTTTTGCCTGCCGCACGCCAAGGTGATGATTCACCAGCCGTCTTCTGGCACGCGCGGCAAGGTAACCGACATGGAAATTGACCTGAAGGAAACGCTGGAAGTGAAGGAGATGCTGGCGAAAATCATGGCCAAAAACACCGGCCAGAAGCTCTCCAAAGTCAAGGCTGACATGGAGCGCGACTACTGGATGAGCCCAGACGAGGCCGTGCAGTACGGGCTGGTGGATAAGGTATTGAGCAAGTTATCGTAGGCTCCAAGAAGCCCTCCGCGATTCATAAATGTATTCAATATGGCGTGACGTTGTGAAAACTACCGCTGGTTTTGCTTGTGGTTACGGTGGAATCTTGCCATAATTAAGGAAAGGCGAGGAGGGAAGTATGAGACAATATTTAGACGCTCTGCGGCAGGTTCGTGACAATGGCGTGAGAAAAGGCGACCGCACCGGTACTGGCACCACGGAAGTGTTCGGCGTGCAGACGCGGTATGATCTAACGGATGGCTTTCCGGCCATGACTACCAAGAAATTGTATTTCAACAGTGTGGCGCATGAGCTGCTGTGGTTTCTCAAAGGCACTGGCAACATTGAATATCTAGCGCAAAACGGCGTGCACATCTGGGACGAGTGGCCATACAAGAATTACTTGGAAAAAACCGGTCAGCACATCCCTGAGATCAATGGCGAGGAGTGGCGTGCTGGCATGAAGCAATTCATTGGGCGGATTGCGACTGACCACGCGTTTGCCGAGGAGTGGGGTAATTTGGGCCCAGTCTACGGCGTGCAGTGGCGCAAATGGCCCGATGGCAAGGGCGGGACGATTGACCAAGTCCACAACGCCATCGACATGATACAGAACAATCCGACGTCGCGGCGCAACATCGTCAGCGCCTGGAACGTGGCGGAAATTGACGACATTGTGCAATCTGGTGGTCTGCCGCCATGTCATACCATGTTCCAGTTTAATGTGCGGCCAGATGAAAATGGCGAGAAAGATAAACTGGATCTGGCGCTGACCCAGCGTTCGGCGGACATGTTCCTCGGCGTACCGTTTAATATCGCCAGCTACTCCCTGCTGCTGTCGATGATCGCCCAGGTGACTGATAAACAGCCCGGCGAATTCATCCACACGCTGAATAGCGCGCATATTTATAATAATCACCGCGCGCAGGTTGACGAGCAACTGTCGCGCCAGTCGCTGCCGCTACCGAAACTGTGGCTGAATCCTGACATTAAGAACATTGACAATTTCACCATTGATGATATTCGTCTAGAGGATTACGAACATCATCCACCGATCAAGGCGCCGATTGCGGTGTAGTGTGTTCGGACAATTTGTTGGCGCACTAAATTATCCAAAGGTGTTCGGAGTTGATCCCAGCTAAATTATTCTACGATACGTCACAAAATCAAAGTCGTACTTGTTCTCGGTGTCTGCGGGATGATGGACGCGGCTCACTTCCTGCCAGATGGCCATGTCAATTTCTGGGAAAAAGGTGTCGACATCCGGGAATGCGGCGTCAACCTCGGTGGCATAAATAGTGTCAATTTTGGGCATCTTCAGCGCCTCGCCATACACCCGCGCCCCGCCGATGATGAAGGTTTTGTAACGAGCTAGCGCTAGGGCGCTTTCTAGGTTCACTGCGGTGAGGACGCCCTTGACGCCTGTCGGCCGCGAAGAAATAACAATATTTTCACGTTCTGGCAGCGGGCGACAGCCGATCGACTCAAAGGTTTTTCGGCCCATGATGACGTCGCCGCCTTTGGTCAGCCGCTTGAAATTCGCCAAATCTGCTGGCAAGCTGCGACCCCACGGCAAATCGCCGCCCTGGCCGATAGCGCGGTTGGTATCATAGGCAACGATGATGGCTTTCTCCATACCCCCAGTCTAGCATGATGTAAAATTTACGAAAAGCTTGCCCGAGCGGGTAAATGTTGTCATAATAGAATCACTCGGGGGAGTGAGGTAAGATAAACAAGAGGAGGCGCGGCATGAGCGTGTATTCAAACCGGGAAATTTTGGCAGCGATCGAGGAGGGAACGATCGTCTGTACGCCATTTGATCCGGACAATGTGTCAGAGGCTAGCTTGGATTTTACGCTGGGACATTATTTTTATAAACAGGAATTTGACGATCAGTCAAGCGTCTATAATCCATTTGACGAAGCGGAGGTAGCGCGGTATTTCAAGGGGCCGCTGATGGCGATGCCGCATGCCGAGTGGTGCGAGCATAACGGCTTTACGCGGTTTCGTAATATTCCGGATGAGCATCCGATCATTGTACTGCGTCCTGGCGAGCGGATCTTGGCGCACACCCACGAGTTCGTGGGCATTCGGGCGCATGGCGGCGCAGCTGAGGTGAAAAGCCGCAGCTCGTGGGGCCGTAATGGTGTGGCGGTGTGTTTTGATGCCGGCTGGATCGACCCGGGCTATATCAATCGGATTACGCTCGAGATTTACAATTTGAACAAGCACGAAAGCGTGGTCTTGCCAGTTGGCGAGCGCATCGGGCAATTAATTTTTCACCAGACCGGGCCGGTGGACGGCGGTTACGCCGGCGGGCGTGGCGGCATGAGCGGCAAGTATCAGCACACCGACGATCTCGCCGAGCTTATCCATAGCTGGCGTCCAGAAACGATGCTGCCGCGGGCATTCAAGGATCGGCGTCATGCTCCGGCGATTATTAATGGCCTAGGCAAGGGTATCAAATGAGCCGTCCCGGTCGATACATCGTCATCGAAGGCAACGACGGCACCGGCAAGTCAACGCAAGTAGCCATGCTGGCGGATTATTTCCGGGAGCGCGGCCGTGTCGTGTGTGTGGTCGAAGAGCCAGGCAGTGACGATCCAGAAAAGTCGACGCCGGTAGCCAATGAACTGAGGCGCATTGTCAAAAATGGCAATCTAGTGCGCTCTAGCGAAATTAACCTAGCGTTATTTTCGGCGGCGCGGCGCGAGTTGTGGCGCGAAAAGATCCAGCCAGCCCTACAGCGCGGCGAGATCGTCCTCAGCGCGCGTAATTACATCTCGACACTGGCTTATCAGGGCTATGGCGACGGGCTGGATGCGGAGGAGATTATGCGGATGACGAAGCTATTTACCGACGAGCGATACCTGCAGCCGGACGCGATGGTGGTCTTGACACTCAGCGACGCCCAGCGCCAGCAGCGCATCGCGGAGCGCGGGCGCATCGCTCATCCTGATACATTTGAGTCGCGTGAGCAGTCGTTTCAGGACAGGGTTAACCACGCCTATGAGGCCATCGCCGCCGAGCGAAATATCCCGCTATTGTCAGCCACCGGCACGCCGAAGGAAGTGCACGCGCGGATTCTTGACAGCATTACTCGATACTTGTAGTATATTTTCATAAACAGGAGAGGACATGATCGAGACAGTTCGATTAAGTGGTGGTGATATTACCGATTCATTGTGTGATGAGCTACGCCACTTGTGGGTTGAGTCTCTCGTACATGTGAAGCCAGATATCAGCGCTTGCGAGACAAGGCGATTGTATCAATCTGAACAGTTTACGCCCGAAGTACTTCGGAGGCAAGCCGATCTTGCCGAGGGTGGTATCTATGTTGCGCTCGCAGATGCGTCAATCAAGGCGGCAGCAAGTGTAGGTCGAACCGACGCCTTAGGCTTGGCCTCAGATATTCCGGATGTACAGGATAATAATCTGATATATCTCGAGCGGTATGGGGCTAGAAATATGAAACGCTGGGATCTGTTTCGGGGACTGGTAAATGCGGTACTTAATCATGAGACTGGGCCAAATAGTCGGCCAACATATCTTGGTATGTATATTGACGAGCGGGCTCTACTACTACCGGGTCACGTCAAAGATATTAATCCGCAAAATCACCAAGTTAGCCGTATTGTCAAACGTGACTCGGTTGGCGGTGTCGCTGGTAATTATCGACTACATACGGCGCAACTTCAAACCGATGGAAGCTGGGAATGGTTAGCGACGATCACTGACGGTGAGCGTGCAGCTAGATTACTGGGTGAAGTGTGCCTTCGTTTAGAACTAGCCGCTGCTTAACAATAGTCAATTTTTCATTATTTTTCTCTTGCAATTCATCGTTCTATGCGTCATAATGTGTCACAGTGAAGTAGTGTAGTTTTAGCGAGGGGCGAGCTTGATGGGCGGGCAAACCTCGGGCTCGTGCTGAGACTAAGAGATCTTCCGGCCGTGATCACCAATTATTAATCAATGCGAGGAGTAACGCCTGTGGCTCAACAGACCACTCGTGGCGCGCGCGTCTTTTTCACTGGAACAGACAGTGCGATCGCCATGCCAAATCTCATCGCTCACCAAGAGGACTCGTGGCGCTGGTTCGTCGAGGATGGTTTGAGCGAAATCTTTTCAGAAATTAACCCAATTGACGACTACACTGGTCAGAAGTTGGCACTGCGGTTCGGCAGTTATCATTTTGACGAGCCAAAGACCACTGATCAGTTCGCCAAGGAAAACAATTTGACGTTTGAAGCGCCACTGCACGCAACCGTTGAGTTGACCAACAAAGTCACGGGCGAAGTCAAGGAACAAGAAATTTACCTCGGTGATTATCCATGGATGACCGAGCGCGGTACGTTTATCATCAACGGTACGGAGCGCGTGGTGGTTAGCCAGTTAATCCGCTCGGCCGGTGTGTTCTTTACCGCCGATACGGTGGCTGGTCGTAATTATTACGGTGCCAAGATGATCCCAGGCCGTGGTGCATGGCTGGAGTTTGAAACGGCAACCAATGGCACGATTTATGTCAAGATTGACCGCCGCCGCAAGCTACCGGTGACGACGTTACTACGGGCTTTGGGCCATCCAAAAACCTCAGAAATTCGCGAACTGTTTGCCGACATCGACACGGGCGAGACTAGTTACATTCAGGAAACGCTCGAGAAAGACACTGCGCGTGGCGCTAATGAGGCGCTGATCGAGGTCTATCGTCGCTTGCGGCCGGGCGACTTGGCGACGGTTGATAACGCACGCCAGATGATCGAGCGAATGTTCTTTGATTTCAAGCGCTTTGATTATAGTCGGGTTGGCCGGTACAAGATGAACCAGCGCCTGGGTCTGGACGTTGCTAATACCGCTGAAAACCGTATCTTCCAGATGAGCGACCTGGTGGCCATCATCCGCGAGATTATTCACCTCAACAATACCCAGGAGCCAGCTGATGACATTGATGCGCTGAGCAATCGCCGTGTCAAGCTGGTCGGCGAGCTGATTGCCCGTCAGTTCCGCGTCGGTATGCTGAGGATGCAACGTAATGCCATGGACCGGATGAGTGTGGCTGATATGGAGAACGTCACGCCAAGCCAATTGATCAATGCGCGGCCGGTGGTGGCAGCAGTGCGTGAATTCTTTACTAGCTCACAGCTCAGTCAGCTCCTCGATGAGGTTAATCCACTGTCTGAGCTTAGTCATAAGCGCCGATTGAGCTCGATGGGCCCCGGCGGTTTGAGCCGCGAACGGGCTGGTTTTGACGTGCGCGACGCTCACCCAACGCACTACGGTCGTATCTGTTCGGTGGAGACACCAGAGGGTGCCAACGTTGGCCTGGTGCTGAACCTCGCTACTTACGCACGGGTCAATGAATATGGCTTTATCGAGACGCCGTACCTGCGTGTCAAAGATGGCCGAGTGACGGACGAAGTGGTTTATCTGGACGCTGCTCAGGAAGCCAGCGAAGTTATCGCCGATGCTGGGGCGCGCTTGAATGATGACAAGTCATTCACCGACAGCCGTGTCAGTGCCCGTAAATTCCTCCAGCCAGGTCAGGTCGACGTCGAAGAAGTTACCTTTATGGATGCTGCTCACAAGCAGATTCTCGGCTCGACGGCGGCGCTGGTACCGTTTATCGAGAAAACCCGTGTTGACCGCGCCTTGACTGGCTCGAACATGCAGCGCCAAGCAGTGCCGCTACTCACGCCAGAGCCGGCGGTTGTCGGTACCGGTATCGAGCAGGCGGTAGCCGAGAATAGCGGCCACCTGATCCAGGCCGAGGCCGACGGTGAAGTGGTGCGGGCTGACGCTGATGAAATTCATGTCAAGTATGCTGATGGCGTCAAGGTCTACGCACTGCGACACTTCGTCAAGAACAATGACGATCGCTGCTACAACCAGAAAGTTCGGGTAGCCCGTGGCGATAGGGTTAAGCAGGGCGACATCCTCATCGAGGGCGCGTCGATTGCCGAGGGCGAGATTGCGCTGGGGCGAAACCTGACGGTGGCCTTTATGCCGTGGGGCGGTTACAACATGGAGGACGCGATTATCCTCAGCCGCCGCTTGGTGGAGGACGATCGCTTGACCAGTATTAACATCAAGGATTACAACGTGGAGGTTCGCGAGACCAAGCTCGGCCCAGAGATCGTCACCCGCGACATTCCGAATGTGTCAGAAGACAGTCTGCGTCACTTAGACGAAAACGGTATCGTGCAAATTGGTTCTGAGGTCAAGGCTGGCGACGTGCTGGTTGGTAAGATTACGCCGAAAGGTGAGCAGGAACTGAGTTCTGAGGAGCGTCTGCTGCGCGCCATCTTTGGTGAAAAGGCCAAGGACGTGCGCGACACCTCACAGCGGATGAACAATGCTGGCGGCGGCAAAGTCGTCGGTGTCAAGATCTTTAGCCGCGAGAATGGCCACGAGCTCAAGGCTGGCGTGCTGATGCAAATCCAAATTTTCGTGGCGCAGATGCGCAAGATCGGTGTTGGTGACAAGATGGCCGGCCGCTTCGGCAACAAGGGTGTGGTTGCGCGGGTACTGCCAGTCGAGGATATGCCATTCATGGAGGATGGTACGCCAGTTGACGTGATCTTGAACCCACTGGGTGTGCCAAGCCGCATGAACCTCGGTCAGCTGTTTGAAACACACCTGGGTATGGCGGCACGAGCACTAGGCTACCGCGTGGCAACGCCGTCGTTTGATGGTGTGCCATCAGCAACAATTTCTGATGAACTAGAAAAGGCTGGTTTGGCACGTGACGGCAAGAGTCAATTGTTCGATGGCCGCACTGGTGAAGCGTTTGAAGAGCGCACCACAGTCGGTGTGATGCACATGATCAAATTACACCACATGGTTTCTGACAAGATCCACGCCCGCTCAACTGGCCCGTACACCATGGTCACCCAGCAGCCGCTCGGCGGTAAGGCGCAGAACGGTGGTCAGCGCTTCGGCGAGATGGAGGTATGGGCGCTGGAGGCTTACGGTGCTGCGGCGACCCTACAGGAAATGCTAACCATCAAGTCTGACGACGTGTATGGCCGTGCCAAGGCCTACGAGTCTATCATCAAGGACGAGCCAATCATCGGGCCGAAACTGCCAGAATCCTTCAACGTGCTCGTCAAGGAGCTCCAGGGATTGGGCCTTCGGGTTGACCTGCTTGATGAGGGCGGCGTGGTTGACGCTGAGCATGTTATTGCTTCGAGCGGCCCAGCCGACAAGACCGTGCCACAAACCACCAGCGACGATGATGATGACGATGACCAAGTTTACTTAGACGAATCAGACGACATCGGCGACATCGAGGCCGGCATGAGCGTACAAGATATTGACGAAGTAGAAGAGATAAAGGAGGAGGCGTAAGATGGCGCAATATTCATTTAACGCGACCGGAATTAGCGATTTTGATGCGGTGCGCCTAGCGGTGGCCAGCGCCGAGGACATCCTAAAGTGGAGTCACGGCGAGGTTCTCAAGCCAGAGACGATCAATTATCGCACCCAAAAGCCAGAGCGCGACGGCTTGTTCTGCGAGCGGATTTTCGGTCCGGTCAAGGACATCAATCCGCATGATTCCAAGCTCAAAGGTGTTCGTTCACGCGAGGCCGCAGTTGATAAAAACGGCGAACTCGTCACCAAATCAATCGTTCGCCGTGAGCGCATGGGTCACATCCAGTTGGCAGCGCCAGTGGCGCACATCTGGTTTATGCGCGGCACGCCGAGTGCCATGAGCTTGCTACTAGGCATGACGGTGCGTAATATTGAGCGGATCGCCTACTTTGCGACCTATGTCATTCTCAAGGTTGATGAAGTCACCCGCGACCAATACCTGGCGGATTTGGAGGCTGAGACTGAGGCGGGTCGGATGGCGATCAAGATGCGCTACGAGCAGCTTGCAGAAGCTGACAATGCCGACATCAAGCAGCTGGCGAAGGAACAAAGCCGCGAGGTTGACGAGCTTAATGACAAGTACACCACGAAGAAATCACAGCTCGAGGGCCTCATCAAGGGCGCGCTGATCTCGGAGACGGATTATCGCAACTTGCCAGAAGAGTACGACGAGCTGATCGAGGTCGGCATGGGTGCCAGCGCGCTCAAGGCCTTGCTGGACGAGATCAATCTGTCAGAACTGATCGCCCAGCTGAGCGAGGAAGCCGAACATGCCAAGGGTCAGCGCGAGAAGAAACTGCTCAAGCGCCTGAAGATGCTCGAGAGCATGCAGGCTGCTGGCATCAAGCCATCCAGCCTCTGCCTGACAGTACTGCCAGTCATCCCACCAGACTTACGTCCAATGGTCGCCCTCAGTGGTGGTCGGTTTGCAACGTCTGACCTGAACGATCTATATCGCCGCATCATCAACCGTAACAATCGCCTGAAGAAACTGGTCGAGCTCAATGCACCAGAAGTAATTCAGCGCAATGAACGACGCATGCTGCAAGAGGCCGTCGATGCCTTGATCGACAACGCAGCGGCGCGCGGTGGTCGGGCAGTCAGCTCGACTGGCAGCCGTCGTCGCCTCAAGTCAATCAGCGATATGCTCAAAGGCAAGCAAGGCCGCTTCCGCCAGAACCTGCTCGGTAAGCGTGTCGATTACTCTGGCCGCTCGGTCATTGTCGTCGGCCCGAAGCTAAAGATCAATCAGTGCGGTCTGCCAAAGCAAATGGCGCTCGAACTATTCAAGCCGTTCGTCATCAGCTGGCTGATCAAGGGTGAATTTGCCCACAACATTCGCTCGGCGACTCGTTTGATCGAGTCGGGTGAAGCGGTTGTATGGGATGCGCTTGACGAGGCGATCAAGGGCAAGTACGTGCTGCTCAACCGCGCACCGAGCTTGCACCGCCTGTCAATTCAATCCTTCCAGCCAGTCCTGGTCGAGGGCAAGGCGATTCAGCTCCATCCACTAGTCTGTGCCGGCTTTAACGCTGACTTTGACGGTGACCAGATGGCTGTCCACCTACCGCTTTCCAAGGAAGCGCAGGCCGAGGCACGCGAGCTGATGAGCGCCACCAACAACCTATTGAAGCCTGCCGACGGTGCGCCAGTGCTGCATATCTCGCAGGACATCGTGCTTGGTAACTACTACCTGACGTATGACAAGCCGCAGGCCCAGACTGACCACATCAAGGCATTTAGTTCAGTTTATGAAGCAGAGTTGGCATACGACCAGGGCGATATTCAATTGCAAACCCCAATTCGCATCTATGCTAAGGGCAAGCTGCGCCAGACGACCTTGGGCCGCGTCTTCTTTAACGAGATTTTGCCAGAGGACTTCCCGTACGACAACAATGTTCAGACCAAGAAGCAGCTGAAGAAGGTATTGGCGCAAATCTTCAACAAGTACGGTGCCGAGGAAACTGCCAAGATCGCCGACCGCATGAAGGGCCAGGCCTTCCGCTTCGCGACAACTGCGGCCGTGTCAACCGGTATGACCGACTATGTGCACTTTGATGAGATCGCTGAGTTCGTGGCTGAGGGCGACGCCAAGGCGGCCTTGATTTCTGAGCAATTCGACCAAGGTTTGATCACTGAGGATGAGCGCTACAACTTGACGGTCAATGCCTGGCGGAATGTGGACAATAAGATTACGACCTTCCTCCAGGATCAATTGGCGCACATGGACACCAGTATTTCCATGATGGTTAACTCTGGTGCTCGTGGTGATATTTCCAACGTGAAGCTGGCGAGCGCCATGATCGGTATCCAGGTCGACGCCGCTAACCGCGAGATTGAGCTGCCAATCCGTAGTTCGTACACTGGCGGTCTATCCAGCCTTGAGGCCTTCGTGGCGACCCGTGGTGCGCGTAAGGGTCTGATCGACACCGCGCTGAAGACCGCTGACTCAGGCTACCTGACCCGCCGTTTGGTTGATGTGGCACAGGACGTCTTCACGGTTGAGGACGCTGAAGGTGACGACGAGGGCTATGCAATCTACCGCTCAGAAACTGAGGAAACGATGATCGACTTCTCGAACCGCTTGGCTGGCCGTTATGCCGCTGAGACGATTCCGGGTCACGTCAACAAGGACGAATTGATCACTCGGGAAATTGCTGACTCAATTGATGACGATGAAAGCGTCCAGAGCGTCAAGATTCAATCAGTCTTGTCGACCAACAACCTCAACGGCATCCCGCAGCGCAGCTACGGTGTTGATATGTCAACTGGTAAATTGGTTGGTAATCATCAGCCAGTCGGTGTCATCGCTGCTCAGTCAGTCGGTGAGCCAGGTACTCAGCTGACTTTGCGTACCTTCCACAACTCTGGCGTTGCTGGTGGTGACATTACCCAGGGTCTGCCGCGTGTCGAAGAATTGTTTGAGGCGCGCACACCAAAGGGCCAGGCGTTTGTTGCGGAAATTGCCGGGTTAGTTGACGTTTGGGAAGATGGCAAAAAGTACATCGTCCAAGTCACTCCAGAATCTGGTAACGTTGAGCGCTTGCCGCTGGACGGCCGAACCATCATGGTCAAGGCTGGCTCAAGCGTCAAGGCTGGCGACGTGCTGGCAACTGGCGAGGAAGACACTCGCCCGCTGGTCGCACCGTTTGATGGTGTGGTTGAAGCGGCAGAAGACACGCTAGTGATCGCTGCTGAAGCTGGCGCACCGGCTCGCTACGAGATTCCTGGCAACATGCAATTGGTCGTCAAGGCTAACGACGTTGTCGAGGCTGGTGATCGCTTGACGGCTGGTTCATTGAACCTACACGACTTGATGCGCCTGAAGGGCGTCGAGGCGACTCAGCGCTACATCATCAACGAAGTGCTGCGTATTTACGCCGCTCAGGGTCAAGACGTGGCCGACAAGCACCTGGAGATCATCGTTCGCCAGATGTTTAGTCGCGTCCAGATCGAAGACGCGGGCGACAGTGACTTTGTGACGGGCGACATCGTTTCTAAGGCTGCGGTGGTGAACACCAACAAGCAGCTGGCCGCTGAAGGCAAAAACCTCATCAGCTACACCCAGTTGCTACTTGGTATCACCAAGGTGTCCATCTGGAGCGACTCATGGCTATCTGCTGCGTCCTTCCAGGACACCACTCGCGTGCTGATCAACGCTGCCGTATCTGGCCGCGCTGACCACTTGCATGGTCTCAAGGAGAACGTCATCATCGGCCGCAAGATCCCAGTGGGAACGGGCGCTGTCGAAGAGATGGAAACCGACGAGCCAAGCGAGGATGAGTTCGCTGACAACCAGGAAGAGGAATTAGCTGTAGCCGTATAAGCCAACCAGCTTTCTTTCTCAGAAACCGCTCCGATGGGTACGGGGCGGTTTTTCTATAGCAATTGCACGCAGTCTATGCTATAATATCCCCAGAGTTTCCTCTTTTCGGAGTGCGCGGTGGTTTGAATGTGTACAGACTGCATGCTCGGCAGAAAAGGTATAGACACGGGGCGGAGTTGCTGAATCCAAGCCGTAGGCGCTAAGAGAAGCTGGTTTTTGCGTGTCAATGCCGCGCCAGCTTACTATAGAGCCACCAGGCGAATCGCCATCATTAGTAAATCAACCAAGGAGAAATTGGATGCCAACTATCAACCAATTGGTGCGTAAACCGCGTCAAACGGCTAAGAAAAAGTCCAAGTCGCCAGCACTGGGTCGCATTCACAACGCCCTGAAAACGCGTTACTACGACCAAAATGCACCGCTCAAGCGTGGTGTTTGTGTGCGTGTGACGACCAAGACGCCAAAGAAACCAAACTCAGCTTTGCGTAAAGTTGCCCGCGTGAAACTAAACAACGGCTACGAAGTCTGGGCCTACATCGGTGGTGAAGGTCACAACTTGCAGGAGCACGCTGTGGTCTTGATCCGCGGTGGTCGTGTGCCTGACCTTCCAGGTGTGCGTTATCACATCGTCCGTGGCGCGTTGGACCTCCAGGGTGTCAACAACCGCAAGCGGGGCCGTTCAAAGTACGGTACTAAGAAAGGGGATAAGTAATCATGCCTCGTAAAGTTACCAAGAAACTACAACGCCAATTACAACCTGACCGCCGCTACCAAAGTGTGTTGGTGCAGCGCTTGATCAATAAATCAATGCTGGACGGCAAGAAGTTGGCGGCTGAACGTGCTGTCTACACCGCGCTGGAAACTGCTGCTAAGAAATTGGATTCAGAAGATCCACTGGCAGTGTTTGAGAAGGCCTTGAAAAACGTCAGTCCAAACTTTGAAGTGAAGAGCCGCCGTGTCGGTGGTGCCAACTACCAGATTCCGTTCCCAGTTCAAGGACACCGTCAGTTGCACTATGCGTTTAGCTGGCTGGTGCAATCAGCTCGCGCTCGCAGCGGCATGCCATATTCACAGCGTTTGGCACTGGAAATCGTCGACGCCTACAACGAAGCTGGTGCTGCCTTCAAGAAGAAGGAAGACACCCACAAGATGGCCGAGGCCAACCGCGCCTTTGCGCACTTTGCTCGTGGCTAATTGCCAAGGAAATGCGAACTCAGAAATCGCTCTGAAAAACGGGCGATTTTTGTTATAATGGAGAAAACGAGGAGGGGTAAATGGCAAGTTTTTCATTTGATATTGTGTCAGAAATTGACAAAGCCGAGCTGAATAATGTTTTCATGCAGGCGGAAAAAGAAATCCAAGGGCGGTACGATTTTAAGGGAACGAATGCTGGGATTGACTGGCTGGATGATAAAAAAGGATTCAAGCTCACCGGTGATAACGACTGGCAGGTTGATGCGGTGCTGGATATCGTGCGCAAGAAACTGGCGGCTCGGGGTCAGTCGAGCAAAGTCCTCGATCTCACCAAAGAAAAGGTTACCTCAAATCTCAAAACCACGTGGGAAATTCCCTTCAAACAGGGTCTCGACCAGCCGACCGCCAAGCGCATCGCTGCCGATATTCGTACTAACGTACCCAAAGCCAAACCACAAATCCAAGGCGACCTCGTCCGTGTCACCTCCGCCTCGAAAGATGAGTTACAGAAAGTCGTTGGCTTGGTGCGTGAAAATGATTATGACACGCCGCTGCAGTGCGTGAATTATCGCTAAGAGCTTTATGGTTATGGTTGCGTCAGTCGGCTTTTACGCCGTATGATTAAGAGATGACGACTGAGTCTACCCCATCTGCCACCCCGCTGCCCGAGAACCTTGCGTTACTTGATAAGGCTGTTTTCAATCAGCAAGTCGCCACTGTCCTCCGCCTGGCTCGAGAACGAATGGCCGACGTTCGAAAGCTCAATCCTCATCAGTATCTAGAAGCCACTGTGCGGATTAACCAAGAACTATTTGCCGGGCTTATCGGTCAGCTGATGGCGGTAAGCGGATGGGTGCAACAACATACCAAAAACGGAGAAGAATACGTATATATTGAAGATCATAAACTCCAGTGCGCCGGTTGCCTGATTGTCGCGAACAAGTCTGATCCAGAAATCGCACTTGGTGGTCTTGGCGTAACACCAGAGGGCACCACGGCCCAGTATGTCGTTCCGCTGGATGTCCTTATCCAGTTTCCGCAGCTGATGGATATTGAACAGGCCAAGGCTATTTTACAGCTGTACACGCCTGAGGTCCTTGATTATTTGAATAATATACGACCAGTTGATCCAAACAATAATTGTATCGACTCAGCTCGAATGATCAAGGAGCTGGTAGATATTCCGATTAATGAAATTCCTTTTAGGCGATTGTCGAATAGAGACCTTAATCGAGTCATTAAGGCGATAAACATTCACTGCAAGGTACTGGCTTCACTTGATCCGTATATGCCATACGATATTATGTATAAGGGCCTCGCGCTTCATAATAGGGAATGGGTTGAATTGAATACGGCGGGTGCGATGTATGTGCAATCTGTCTCCGTGGAAACCCTCGCCACCACGAGAGTCTGTGACTCTCTAGTGATGATGGTGCGTGCAACGCTCCTTGGTCGGTCTGATGCTCAAAACAAAGATTATTTACTCATGGCCAAGGGTATACAACAAATCCAATCAGGTCGTAGCCAAATTCCGCGCTAAGACAGGGCTCATTCACAAAACGCCAATCGTCTGCTATAATACAGCTCAAGCGTAGTTTTTTGGTGCGTCAAAATAGCTCCGGAGAATCTCGAACAATAACTATTTTTAACAAAGGAAAGACAATGGCAGCAAACGTTCCATTACAAAACTTTAGAAACATTGGTATCATTGCCCATATTGACGCCGGTAAAACGACGACCACTGAGGGTATCTTGTACCGCACTGGCTTGACACATAAAATTGGTGTAGTTAAGGGTGACGGCGACGGTGCGACCACCGACTGGATGGCGCAGGAAAAGGAGCGGGGCATTACCATTACCTCGGCGGCGGTGACCTGCTTCTGGAAAGACCATAAGATTAACATTATCGACACGCCAGGGCACATCGACTTTACTGCTGAGGTGGAGCGTTCGCTACGCGTGCTCGACGGCGCAGTGACCGTGTTTGACGGCAAGATGGGTGTTGAGGCGCAGTCTGAGACCGTCTGGCGCCAGGCTAACAAATACGGCGTGCCGCGCATTTGCTTCGTTAACAAGATCAACCAGACCGGTGGCGACTTCTGGAAATCTTTGGAATCAATTCACAATCGCTTGAGCAAACAAGCCTTTCCAATTCACATCCCAATTGGTTTTGAAAAGACGATTAACGGCGTGGTCGACCTCGTCGACATGAAAGCCTACACCTACGATGATTACACCGACCACGAGTTGAAAGTTGGCGAAATCCCGGCTGATATGCTGGAGAAGGCGAAGAATGCTCGCGCCCTGCTGGTGGAAAATGCCGTTGAGGCTGATGATGAATTGATGATGAAGTTCCTCGACCAGGGTGAGGAAGCGATTACTATCGACGAACTGAAAATGGCGCTGCGTAAGCGAGTGCTGGCTGGTGACTTCTTCTTAGTCACTGGTGGTGACGGCCGTGGTGTCATCGTGGAGAAGCTGCTTGACCTGATGGTTGACTACTTGCCAAGCCCGCTGGATGTTGACGAAATTTGGGGTAAAAATCCAAAGACCGGCGACGAAGTGAGCCGCAAACCAGACGAAAAAGAGCCGATGAGCGCTCTCGCGTTCAAGATCGCTACTGACCCATTTGTTGGTAAGTTAATCTTTATCCGCGTCTATTCTGGCGTGCTGAATTCGGGCAGCTACGTCTTGAACACCACCACTGGCGATAAGGAGCGTATCGGCCGTATCGTGCGTATGCATGCTGACAAACGCGAGGATATCGACAAGATTGCTGCTGGCGATATCGCTGCGGTGGTTGGTTTGAAGAACACCGGTACCGGTAATACCTTGACCGACCCAGCGCATCCGATCGCTCTGGAGTCAATTGAATTCCCAGAGCCACCAGTGTCCATCGCCGTTGAACCAAAGTCAAAGGCCGACCAGGAAAAGATGGCACTCGCCTTGCAGCGCTTGGCTGAGGAAGATCCAACCTTCCGCATTCACACTGATGAAGAAACTGGTCAGACGATTATGTCCGGCATGGGTGAGTTGCACCTGGATATCTTGATCGACCGTATGAAGCGCGAGTTCAAGGTTGAAGCGAATATCGGTGAACCGCAAGTGGCCTTCCGCGAGTCAATCAAGGGCCGCGCCGAAGTCCAGGGTAAGCACGCCAAGCAGTCTGGTGGTCGCGGTCAATATGGTGACGTTTGGGTACGCTTTGAGCCGAATGAGGCCGGCAAGGGCTTTGAATTCATCGACGAGATTAAGGGTGGCGTGGTTCCTCAGGAATATCGCCCGGCTGTCATGAAAGGTATTAAGGAGACTTTGGAAGGCGGTGTTATCGCTGGCTATCCAGTGGTTGATGTCAAGGCGACGCTGTATGATGGTTCGTACCACGATGTCGACTCCTCAGAACTAGCTTTCTCTCTAGCAGGTTCGTTGGCAGCTCGCGAAGGTATCAAGCAAGCCACACCAATCCTGCTTGAACCAGTCATGAAAGTTGAAGTGACCACCCCAGAAGAGTTCATGGGTGACATCATCGGTGACCTCAACTCACGCCGCGGTCGCATCGACGCCATGGAGGATTTGATGGGCGGCGCTAAATTGGTCAAGGCTTTTGTGCCACTGGCAAATATGTTTGGCTATACCTCAGACATCCGCTCGATGTCTCAGGGTCGCGCAGCCAGCACCATGGAGCTAGCGCAGTACGAGGAAGTACCACCAAACGTAGCGCAGGAGATTATCGAAAAGCGCAACGCCTAGCGTGTAGCGATAAACCGATACTAAAATACCGCTCCTTATCGGGGCGGTATTACTGTTAGTTAGCTGAGACCAAAGGCTATTGTGTCTCGGCAGCTTCTCGTGCTGCCTCCTGCTGCGATTCCATGTACAAATTAAGGGCAATCTCTACAGCTTGTTGTATAGTTGGGTGTAGTCTCTCTAGATCCTCATATGATAGTTCACCATCTTCAACTTTTCTATATGTTAGTTGCCCGAACCACTCAAAGAACTTTCTCCTGTCTTCATCGGTTTCTGGATTTCTTGTGACCTTGTCATAATCTGGCCAAGCTTTAGCTTCTGATATCGTAGCCATGCTTTGCTCCTTTCGCTACTTTATTCAAACTGCCAAATTATAGCAGGTAATCAACGTCGTGTCAATAGCCTAGACCCACATCCTACTACTGTTGACGCCACAGGCCAATGTGTGTTACAATCACGAAGTAATTTCTATTACGCGTAATATCAACTGTTCTCCTTGATGAATGAGCAGGTCTGGCTATAGTAGGGTGCTTGTCACAAACGCCTCACTCAGAACCCAGAAACCGCACGTCATCAGGAGTATTTAAGTGGGAGTGAGGAAAAGTGAAAACACTTCTCGGTACCAAACTTGGTATGACCCAGCTCTTGGCTGAAGACGGCAAAGCCATTCCGGTGACGCTGATCCAAGCCGGCCCTGTCACCGTGACTCAGGTGAAGACTGTCGAGACCGACGGTTACAATGCGGTACAGGTCGCTTATGGAGAGGGTAAGAACCTGAGCAAGGCCGTGGCTGGACACGTGAAGCCAGCCCAAGTGACCCCGAAGCACATTCGGGAATTCCGCGTCGACGAGATCCCTGAGGGACTCAAAGTTGGCGATGAAATCAACGTTTCCGCGTTCGAAGTCGGCGATTCTGTCGATGCGACCGGAACCAGCAAAGGTAAAGGTTTCGCTGGAACCATTAAACGCCACAACTTTAAGCGTCACCGCAAGACGCACGGTGGTAAAGGTAATACTCGTAAGCCAGGTTCAATTGGCTCGATGTATCCACAAAAAGTGTTCAAGGGTAAGACGATGGCTGGCCACATGGGTCACGAGCGTGTTACGGTCAAGAACCTGGAAGTGGCATATGTTGATCCAGAGACCAATCTGATCGGGGTGAAGGGCGCTGTGCCTGGGCCACGAAAAGGGCTGATCATTTTAGGAGGTAACAAGTAATGGCTGAATCAACCAAACTTCCTAAAGACATTTTTGCTGTTGAAGTGCCAAATCACGAACTGTTGAAATTGGCATATGACAGCTACCTAGCCAACGCTCGTTTGGCAAGTGCCACAACCAAGCAGCGTGGTGAAGTTTCCGGTGGTGGTAAAAAGCCATGGAAGCAAAAGGGAACTGGTCGAGCACGTTTCGGCTCAACCCGTAACCCAATCTGGCGCGGTGGTGGTGTGGTCTTTGGCCCACGCGGCAACGAAAACTACGCCAAAAAATTGTCCAAAACCGCCAAGAAAGTGGCAATTCGCCAAGCCTTGACGGTAGCCAATGAAGCAAAGAAGATCGTCGTCAAAGACATCAAGACGACTGGCAAGACCAAAGAGGTCGCAACCTTCTTGGCTGACAACAAGTTTGAGCGCCGCGTCCTGATCGTCGTCGACGAAAAGACGCCAGAATTGATGCGTGCCACAAACAACATTCAGAACGTATTGGTGATTCGTGCGAGCTACCTCAGCGTCTACCACATTCTGAATGCGGATACTATTGTCATGACCCCGAAAGCTCTGCCAGTAATCACTGAGTGGCTGAGTAAGGAGGAAGCGTAATATGAAACAGATGACAATTATCCCACGCATTAGCGAGAAAGCATACGCACAGAGCGCCAACGGCGTGTACGTGTTCCGCGTTCCGCTCAACCTGAATAAAAACGAGATCAAAGCAGCAGTTGAAGCGCAATTTGACGTCACCGTTCTGAAGGTGAAAACCTTGGTGCAAGACGGCAAAGCTGTGCGTTTCTCACGTGGCAAGAACCGCTATCCTGGCACGACTACGCGCAAGGATTGGAAGAAAGCTTACGTGACGCTGAAAGATGGCGATAAGCTCGATGTGTTTGACGCAGTAGAGCAGCAGATGGAGGAGACCAAGTAATGCCAGTGAAAGCTTACAATCCAACCACTCCTGCTCGTCGCGGCATGACGAGCCAGGACTTGTCGGACATCACGACGAAAAAACCGCTCAAAAGTCTGATCAAAGCCAAAAAGCAAAATGCCGGCCGCAACAACCAAGGCCGCATCACCGTGCGTCATCGCGGCGGTGGCGTTCGTCGTCACTACCGTTTGGTGAACCACAATTTGCCGGCTGGTCTGACGCTGACGGTTGAAGAAATTGAGTACGATCCAAACCGCTCAGCGCGCATCGCTCGGGTGAAAGATCAGTACAATTTGTACCACTACGTATTGGCCGACACCTCGATGGTCAAGGGCAAGACGATTCAGACTGGCGAGGAAGCGCCAATTGAGGCATCAAACCGCCTGCCGCTGTCTGCTATCCCTGTTGGTACGATGATTTATGCTATTGAACTGACTGCCGGCAAAGGTGCGCAAATGGTTCGCGCCGCTGGTGCCAAAGCTCAGTTGATGGCCAAAGAAGGCAATTACGCAACTATCAAATTGCCATCTGGCGAGGTTCGCAAAGTTCGCTTGGAAGCAACCGCTGCCATCGGTACAGTCGGTAACATCCAGCACCAGAACGTAAAGATCGGTTCAGCTGGTCGCCGCCGCCGCAAGGGTATTCGCCCAACCGTGCGCGGTGTCGTCATGAACGCCGCCGATCACCCACATGGTGGTGGTGACGGTGGTCGCCACGGTACTGGTAAGGCACCACGTACGCCATGGGGCCAATTGACGCTGGGTTATCGAACTCGCCGCCGCAAAGGCTCAAATAAATTAATCGTACGCACGCGTCACGACGCGAAGAGGAAGAGGTAAATCACGATGAGTCGTTCATTAAAGAAAGGTCCATTCGTCGATGTGAAGCTTGCGAAAAAAGTCGCTGCTCTCAGCCTTGACGATCGAACCGTTATCAAAACGTGGGCGCGCGCTTCGACCATCACTCCAGAAATGGTCGGTCGAACGATTGCTGTCTACAACGGTAAGATGCACGTGCCTGTGCTGATTACTGAAAACATGGTTGGCCACAAACTCGGTGAGTTTAGCCCAACTCGTAAGTTCCGTAAGCACGGCGGAAAGGATAAGAAGTAATCATGGCTGATACTACGTATACTGTTCGCGCTTACGCCAAAGGTGTTGACCAAACACCACGCAAGGTTAGCCTGGTGGCTGCACTAGTACGCGGCCGCACCGTCGCTGATGCATTGGTTATCTTGGAGCACGTGCCAAAACGCGCTGCTTTGCCAGTCAAGAAGGCGATCGACAGTGCCAAGGCAAACGCCATCAACAACCACGGTTTAGACGCCAAAAGCTTGGTGATTACCACGTTAAGCGTTACCACTGGTACGCGCCTGCGTCGCTTTAAGCCAGCGTCAAAGGGTCGTGCGTTGCCATTCCAGAAAAAGACTTCAAACATTTTGGTTGAAGTAACCGGTACCGAGAAGCCAAAGAAAGCGCCTGCGAAAAAACCAGAGACCAAGGCCAAAGCAGAGACCAAACCTGCCAAACCTGCAACGAAAAAAGCCGCCGAAACCACGGCAAAAAAGGAGGAGAAGTAAATGGGTCAAAAAGTGAATCCAATCAACTTCCGCCTACAAGTTCACAAGAACTGGAGCTCTCGTTGGTTTACGGCCAATAAGAAAGAGTTTGCGGAGGCAATTCGCCAGGATCACGAAATCCGCGAATTGATTGAGAAGAAATTTGCCTCACGCCCAACCATCAATCGCATTGAGATTGAGCGGAGTGCCAACTTGATCACGGTAACTATTCACACGGCGAAAGCTGGTGTAGTGATTGGCCGTGGTGGTGCTGGCGTGAATGAATTGAAAAAGCAAGTTGAGAAGATTGTCGGGTCACCTGTTCGCATCAACATCGAAGAAGTGCGCCGACCAGAACTAGCAGCTAAATTGGTAGCAGAAAACATTGCTCGCCAGTTGGAGCGCCGCATCAACTTCCGCCGCGCCACCAAAATGACCGCACAAAACACCATGAGTGCCGGTGCCAAAGGTATCCGCATCGAGGTGGCTGGTCGTTTGAACGGTGCGGAAATGGCACGCCGCGAAAAGGTGATCGAGGGCTCAGTGCCGCTTCACACCCTTCGCGCTGATATTGACTTCCACTGTGCTCGCGCCCAGACACCAGCTGGTATCATCGGCGTGAAAGTGTGGATTTATAAGGGAGAAAGGAGTCGCTAAATGCTGTTACCAAAGAAAACCAAGCACCGCAAAGTGCGCATCGGTAAAAACCGTGGTCAAGCAACCCGTGGTAATTACATCGCGTTCGGCGACTTTGCACTGCAATCACAATCAAACGAGCGCATCAACTCCCGCCAAATCGAGTCTGCTCGTCAGGCAATGACCCGCTACATCAAGCGTGGTGGTAAGATTTGGATCCGGATTTTCCCGCACACCCCAGTTACCCGCAAGCCACTTGGTTTGAAGATGGGTGGTGGTAAAGGCAATCCAGAGTTCTTTGTTGCTAAAGTAAAGGCCGGCACGGTGATGTTTGAAATGCAGGGCGTTTCCGAGGAAGTAGCCCGCGAAGCAATGCGCCTGGCGAGCCACAAACTACCAGTCAAATGTAAGTTCATCAAGCGGGAGGACGCATAATGGCTGAAGCAAAGAAAACCGCAAAAGCAGCAGTTGTAAAGACGGTTGATGATTTGAAGAAGGAACTCGCCGAAAAGCGACATGACCTGCTTCAAGCAAAACGTTCTCACGCTGCTGGCGAATTAGTTAATCCAAAAGCGTTGCGTTCACTCCGCAAGGACATCGCACGCCTGCTGACACAAATTAATGAAAAGGAGAGCAAGTAATGGCCCGACGAACACTGATTGGCGTCGTAACGAGTGCTAAGCGCGACAAGACCATCACTGTGACGGTCACCAGCCGCGAAACGCATCCGCTCTACGGCAAACAGTACACCGTGACTCGCAAGTACACTGCTCATGATGAGACCAATCAAGCAGGCGAAGGCGACAAGGTGCAAATCGAAGAGACCCGCCCAATTTCCAAGACCAAGAGCTTTACGCTGGTCAAGGTGATTGAAAAGTCTCGCGGTTCTATCAAACTAAAGGCTGAAGTTTCTGGCGAAACTGAGGAAGAGACCAAGGAGGATGACAAATGATCCAACAAGAATCTCGCCTCAAGGTAGCTGACAACTCGGGTGCCAAAGAAGTATTGTGCATCCGCGTCCTCGGCGGTACCCGCCGCCGCTACGCTCGCGTTGGCGACGTGATCGTCTGTTCAGTCAAGGACGCCAGTCCAACTGGCAACGTCAAAAAGAAGTCTGTCGTTAAAGCTGTGGTGGTTCGTACCCGCGACCAAATCCACCGCAAAGACGGTTCAACCATCTGCTTTGATGACAACGCCGTGGTGATTATCAACGATGACAAGCAGCCAAAGGCTACCCGTGTCTTCGGCCCAGTACCTAGGGAACTACGCGACATGGGCTACATGAAGATCGTAAGCCTAGCTCCGGAGGTACTCTAATGGCTCGTATTCACAAAGATGACACCGTAAAAATCATTGCTGGTAAGAACAAGGGCACGACTGGTAAAGTTCTGAAAGTTAACACCAAAGATCAGACTGTTTTGGTCGAAGGTGTTGGCGTCGGGCACCGCCACGTCAAGCCAAGCCAGTACAATCCAAAAGGCGGCAAGAAAGATATCCACGTACCGATGGACATCAGCAAAGTCGCCCTGGTTGTCGACGAAAAGTCAGGCAAAACCAGCCGGGTTGGTTTAGTAAAGAACGCTGACGGCGGCAAAACTCGCGTCGCTCGCCAAGCAAAAAATAAGGAGATTAAATAATGGCAGAGAAGAAAACCGTCGTGCCAGCTCCTCGCTTGAAAGCCTTGTACCAGGAGAAATACCTGAAGGAACTGCAAGCCGAACTAGATCTAAAGAACGTGCACCAAGTGCCAGCTTTGGAAAAGATCATCGTGAGCGTTGGCACCGGCAAAAAGAAAGATGACAAGCGTCACTTTGAAATTGTCAAAAACACCGTTGAGAAAATCACCGGTCAGGCACCAGTTGCCCGCCAGGCAAAGAAGTCAATCGCTGGCTTTAGCATCCGTAAAGGTATGGGTGCGCCAATCGGTGTGAGCGTTACGCTACGTGGTGCTCGGATGTACGAGTTCATGGATCGCTTGATCAATGTAGCCCTACCTCGCGTACGCGACTTCCACGGTGTTGGCCTGAAATTTGACAAAGGTGGTAACTACAACCTGGGCATCATCGAGCAATCGATTTTCCCAGAACTGACGTTTGAGGAGACACAGATTTTGCATGGGCTGCAGGTAACATTTGTCATCAAGAATGGCAGTAAGGAAGCATCAAAAGCCTTGCTGGAGAAGTTCGGCATGCCGTTCGAGAAGAAAGGAGGCGTCAGGTAATGGCTAAGAAATCAATGATCGCTCGCGATAAAAAGCGCCTGAAGATGATCGCAAAATACGCTGCGAAGCGCGCTGAGCTCAAAGAACTTGGCGACCTCGACGGTTTGCAGAAATTGCCTCGCAACTCAAGCCCAACTCGGCACAAGAACCGCGACAGCATTTCCGGCCGTCCACGTGGCTACATGCGCCAGTTCGGCCTGAGCCGCATCAATTTCCGCGAAAAAGCAGCCAAGGGTGAAATCCCAGGCATAACAAAGAGTAGTTGGTAAGAAGGAAAGGAGATTCGACAATGTCTATGCAAACTACAGACCCAATCGCCGACCTTCTGACGCGCATTCGCAATGCGAAACTGGTTGGCAAGACGGAAGTTCGCGTTCCGTCCAGCAAGATGAAAAAAGTCATCGCTGAACAATTAGTCAAAAACGGCTACCTTGCAGATGTTAAACTAGAGGATGCCAAGCCTCGTGGCGTGCTGGTCGTGACCATCAACGAAGAAGGCACTAACAGCACCATCAACGAGATCACCCGCGTCTCAAAGCCAGGCCGTCGTGTCTACGTCGGCGCTAGCGAAATTCCAAAGGTGAAAAGCGGCCGCGGTTTGGTACTCATCTCAACCTCAAAAGGTGTCATGACTGGCGCTGAAGCAGCTAAGGCGAAGCTTGGCGGTGAGTTGTTGTTGAAGGTGTACTAGAACATCACAATAAACAAAATAAACGTCCTCGTCATGCAGGGCGTTTATTTTTATATGTTTAAAGATCAGTCAGCCCTCGCCTAATATGACTTTTAGTATAACGTATCCTGCTATACTGTAAACATATGCGTAGCTTCCTCCATATGACAAAAACATCAGACCAAGCAGAAATAACCGTCAAAGATGTCTTCGCCGTTGATTTTTTGCCTTTCTTGTTATCTATCGTCGTTATGGTGCCGCTACTGTACGGAATAGGCTGGCTTATCGGCAGTGCTGACCCCAGGCAGGGAGTTCCTGGTTATTATATTCAAGTACTATTCATGGAAAATCCTCTCGTTGAGCTAATTATGGTCGCCGCCGCTTGCTTTATCGCTGTCGGGAGAGAACCCCAGATACGCTTTTGGTCGACGCTAGGAGTAGCTATACTCATTGCTCTGGTTGATGCATCAAACTTTCTTTGGCATATCGATGTCAGCGGCTATTTAAGTATCTTCGCTGGTATTCTGTTAATGATCTCTGGTTGGCGGCTATGGGATTATTACGAAGTGCGTAAAATCTACACCATGACAGAACCATATTTAACCAAGGCTGCGCTAGCAACATATATTACTCTTGGCATTTTGGCGATTGCCCTACTCATTCCATATGGTAACTAAGCAGAACGATCAAAAAACCTTGCATTTTACCCCTAATCCATGCTAAAATACCAGGGTTAATATTAAATCACACGAAAGGTGAGTAATGAGTCTGAGTCGAATCGGAAAACTGCCGGTGGTTATTCCGGCCGGTGTGACAATCACGGTTGACTCTGGTGACGTGGTCGTAAAGGGCCCGAAAGGTGAATTGACACAATTCATCACGCCAGCGGTTGAGGTGAAAGTCGAAGACGGACACGTCACGGTTCATCCGAAGGATGAGTCCAAAACTGCTCGCGCCCAGCACGGTCTGATGCGCGCGCTGATCAACAACATGGTAATCGGCGTCACCAAGGGCTACGAGAAGCGTCTCGAGGTCAATGGTGTCGGTTTCCGCGTGAGCTCCAGCAATAATGAGCTGGAAATGGCGCTCGGGTTTTCACACCCAGTCAAGTACAAAGCCCCAGAGGGCATCACCGTTACCAATGAAAAGATGACCATCATCGTCAGCGGTATCAATAAACAGCAAGTCGGCCAAGTCGCTGCGGAAATCCGTGCGCTAAAGAAGCCTGAACCATACAAGGGCAAGGGTATCAAGTACGCTGACGAGCAAATTTTGCGCAAAGCAGGAAAGACAGGTAAGTAATCATGGCTGAAAACAAGAAATTACTCAACCACGCTCTTCGCAAAAACCGCGTTCGCGCGAAAGTTTCAGGCACTGCAGAGCGCCCACGCCTGACGGTCACCATCAGCAACATGCACGTCAGTGCTCAGCTGATCGACGACGTCGCAGGCAAGACATTGGCTGCCGCAACCACCGTTGGCACCAAAGCAAAAGGTACGATGAGCGAAAAATGTGCTGCCATCGGTACGGAAATTGCCAAGAAAGCAAAGAAAAGTAACATTAGCGCAGTGGTCTTTGACCGCAACGGCCGCCAGTACGCTGGTCGCTTGAAAGCATTGGCTGATGCTGCGCGCCAAGAAGGATTGGAGTTCTAGTATGGCAGAGGATGTATCAAAAGAAACTGAGCGTCGTTATTATACTGGCCCGCGCGAGTGGGGCCCAGAGAACTTTGCAGGTCTCTGCATATCTCCAAGTGAGGTCGTCGAACGTGAGATTGATGGTCTCTTGCGCACCATGGCTGCAGCGGCGATTGATCCTAGAAGGGCTTTGCATGAGTTGACAGTTAAAATTGAAGAAGGAGAGAAAGAGGATTAGTATGGCAGAGCAAGCTGCAAATACTACCCCACGCGCAGAAGGCCGTCGGCCTCGCAGTCCGCGTGGTGGTCGCCGCGATGACCGGCGAAATGTGCGTGATGACGCACCAAAAGAGTTTGAAGAATTGGTTATCAACATTGACCGCGTGTCTCGCGTGGTGAAGGGCGGCCGCCGTTTCCGCTTTAAGGCGTTGGTAGTTGTCGGTAACCGCAAGGACAAAGTCGGTGTTGGTGTGGCTAAAGGTGCCGACGTGCAAGCTGCTGTTGCCAAGGCAACCTCAGTCGCCAAGAAGCACTTGATCACTTTGCCACTCAACGGCGAGACCATTCCACACGACAGCGAAGTTAAGTTCTCAGGCGCCCGCGTGCTGATCAAGCCAGCCGCTCCTGGTACTGGTATCATCGCTGGTGGTGTTGTTCGACAAATCATCGGTGTGACCGGTGTTCGCAACCTATTGACCAAGTCACTTGGTTCAACCAACAAGGTGAACATCGCTTACGCAACTATTGAAGCATTGAAATCACTCGTTCCACGCGAACAGTGGCTCAACGCTCAGCCAGTCAAAAAAGCTGCTAAAAAGGAGGCTAAGTAATGAAATACAACGATCTCCAAGTTTCAGCAAACAAGGATAAAAAGCGTGTTGGTCGCGGTATCGCTGCTGGCCAAGGTAAAACCGCTGGTCGTGGTACCAAGGGCCAAAACGCCCGCACTGGTAAGAAGCTTCGCGCTATGTTCCAGGGTGGTCAGCGTCCATTGGCTCAGGCTGTGCCAAAAGCTCGCGGTTTCAAGAGCTTGCGTACACCAGCTCAGGTAGTCTACCTCGACCACCTGAACGCCTTTGACGGAAAAACCGTCGACAACGCATTGCTGTTTACCGAAGGCTACATCGCCACGCCGTTCCACACGGTCAAGGTGATCGCCCGCGGTGAGCTGAAAGCCAAGGTTGACTTGAAAGTTCAGGCTGCTTCCGCTTCAGTCGTCACAGCGATTGAAAAAGCTGGCGGCTCATTTGAGAAAGTCGCAACACCACTGCGTAAAAGCATGAAAGAAGCCGAAGAAAAATAATCTTCCTTTAGTAACTAGAAAATCCCCTTCGTAAGAGAAGGGGATTTTCTTTTATCTTTGGTGAGTCGGATTATTTTTCGCTACATTTCTGCGGTGCAACGAAATAAATCGTTACACGCCTGTTGGCCGTATCATCGCTAGTATCATGGGTGGCGACCATCGGCTCAGAAACAGTAATCTTACGCTCTGGAATTCCATTAGATACCAAATCGTGCTTAATCTTATCGGCACGCTCCAAAGCCAGCTTTGAGCCCTCACCCGTCTCATTAGGAACCAGTTCAATCGAAAATTGCTTGTCAGTATTAAATTTGTAAAGCATTCCTAGCTTAGCCATTTCAACATTGTAAGTTCCACGTTGGTATTGCGTTGAATCTGGCTTGAAGAGAATGCTACGAAAGTTAAACTTGCCATTCTCTAACACAAAATAGCCATCCTTTACGTGTGTATAACCAGATCTCCGAAAATCTGCAGACGTTAGGCATTTTGTGGCCTTCGTAGCTGAGCCTTGCTGATTGTCTTTATCCTCCTCATTGTCATTATTCTTATCAGGCTTGGTCGCTCGCTGACGTGAAGTTGTTGTATCAGCTGAAGAAGTGGAGTTATTCGACACAATAATAATTGTTATGATAATCCCGACTATCGCCAACACGCCGACAATCGCCAGCGTAATCCACAGCCATAGCTTACTTTTCTTTGGCGGATAATGTGGCGGTAATTCTGGGCTTAGCTGCGGCATTGGCGATGGAGTTACTGGAGTTTCGGGCTGCTGTTGCATACGACACCTCAATCTTGCGTTATGTTATTATTTCAATTATAGCGCATGTGCTTTTATGTTTTTAGTATGGAAATATTAGTCGCGGTCATGTATAATTAACAGAGTTAAGAATTGTTAGTGACTATGAGGGGCTAAAACATGAATTGGAGAATAATTTTCCGGTCGCTGAAAAATAAAGATATGCAGAAACGCCTGGCCATTGTGGTGGGGATTATCGTGGTGTATCGAATGCTGGCGCATATTCCGGTGCCGTTGGCTAATCCGACACAGATGAAGACGGCACTGGCAGCAGCGCTGGGACAGACTGACCTCGGCGGGTTCTTGAACTTGCTTTCGGGTGGCGCGCTGGCGAGCTTTTCACTCGTGCTGGTTGGACTCAGCCCATTCATTACCGCTAGTATCATCACTCAGCTACTCACCAAGGCCATCCCGAAGCTCGAGGAGCTACACAAGGACGGCGAATCAGGCAGGCGCAAGATTCAGCAGTGGACGCGGCGGCTGACCATCCCACTGGCTATCGTCCAGTCAATCGCCTTTATCTTCCTCTTGCGCCAGACGGTGCTGGCCGGCGGTACGACGACGCTGAGCGACCCGACGATGCTCGAGTGGACAGTTGGTGTGACAGCGATGACGGCCGGTTCGGTGCTACTCATGTGGCTGGGTGAATTGATCACCGAGCAGGGTATCGGTAATGGTATCTCCATCTTAATTTTCGCTGGTATCATCAGCCAGATCCCGCAGATGCTGGGCTCACTCATCTCGTCGCTCGGCAACACCTCGGCTGGCGGACTGAACGTCTTTAACTGGTTTACCCTGCCGGTGAATCCAACCGTCTTTTGGCTGGTGGTGATCATGGCTATCGCCTCGCTCATCGTTCTTTACTTCCTGGTGAAAATTAACGAGGCTCAGCGCGTCATCACTATCAATTACGCCAAGCGTGTCCATGGCAATTCCAGCTACGGCGGTATCAAGAGCATCCTGCCGGTCAAGCTAATCGCTGCCGGCGTCATCCCGGTCATCTTTGCCGTCGCCTTCCTCAGCTTGCCGCAATTCATCGGCCAAGTCATGAAGGCTTCGGGCAATCCAAACCTGCAAAACACTGCCAACACCCTGATCACGTGGTTTCAGGCGCCGAACCCGGGCTCTTTTACCGGCAGCACCTGGGAGGCATTCATTTACCCGACGCTGTATTTCCTCCTAGTTATTGCCTTTACCTATTTCTACACCGGGATCGTCTTTAACGCCAACGAAATCGCTGAGAATCTGCAAAAGCAGGGCGGCTTTATCGAGGGCGTCAGGCCCGGTGAGCAAACCGAGAAATATCTGATGCGCACCGTCAATCGTTTAATTTTGTTTGGCTCAATCGTCCTCGGCATCATCGCCATCTTGCCGTTTGTCGCTGAATACTTGATGTATCACCTGGCGGCGATCAGCGGCTCACGCCTGTCGATCGGCGGTACCGGGCTGCTCATCGTAGTCTCGGTCGGCCTCGAGTCACTACGCCAGCTCAACTCGCGCGCTCTGATGGTTACCTATGACGACTTTGACCCAGACGAACTGACCAAGAAAAAGTCGAAAAAACGGCGCTCATCGCTCTTGTAATCGCCGGGGCAATACGGTATAATTGACAACTGTAACTTATGGCGAGTCAAAAGGAAGTCATCAAGATGATTGGTAAGGTGGTGGAAGCACTGCCTAATACCCAATTTCGGGTGGAACTGGAGAATGGCCATAGTATCATCGCGCACATTTCGGGACGGATGCGCAAGAATTATATCCGCCTGGTGCCTGGTGATAGGGTGGAAGTCGAGATGACTCCTTACGATCTCACAAAGGGTCGCATCGTCTTTCGCCTCAAGGAGGAGCGACCAGCGCACGTGGCTCGAAACACGCGGCGCTCGTCATAATACTAACGATAATCTCGGGTTTACTCGGGAAGGGAGATTTCAGAGCACTTTATGAAAGTTCGTGCAAGTGTCAAGAAGATCGACAAAGATCCCAAGAAAGGTGACAAGCTAGTCCGCCGCAAAGGGCGACTGTATGTCATCAACAAACGAAAACCTAAGAACAAGCAAAGGCAGGGTTAAGCATGGCTCGAATTGCTGGGGTAGTTATCCCAACAGAGAAGCAAGTGCAAGTTGCGCTCACCTATATTTATGGGATTGGGCCAAAGTACGCTTCGAGCATCCTTGCGGCGGCTAAGATTGAGCCGACCACTCGGGTGAAAGATCTCACCGAGGCTGAAGAAAACAAGATTCGCGAAATTATCGACAGCGAATACACCGTCGAAGGTGATCTCCAGCGCTTGGTAACTAACAACATTAAGCGCTTGAAGGATATCAACGCCTATCGCGGTCTTCGCCACAAAGCAGGACTGCCGACACGCGGACAGCGGACTCGTACGAATGCACGAACTCGCAAGGGTCGCGCCATCGCCGTGGGCGGTACACAACCAAAAGCAGCAAGTAAGACCTAAAGAAAGGACTAAGAAATGGCAGACGCAAAATCTACCAAGAAGAAGCAGCGCCGATCAGTCCCAGCTGGTCAGCTGCATATTCAAGCAACATTTAACAACACCATCGTTACTTTTTCCGACAAGAAAGGTAACGTGTTGACCGCTTCATCAGCTGGTGCATGTGGTTTCCGTGGTAGCAAAAAAGGCACCGCCTATGCTTCACAGGTTGCTGCTGAGAAAGCTGCTGAAGCTGCGAAAACTCAGTATGGTTTGAAATCAGTTGACGTTTTCGTCAAAGGTGTCGGTTTGGGCCGTGACGCCGCTATTCGTGCGATTGGCGCCTTCGACATCTCAGTAGAAAGTATTAAGGACGTAACTGGCGTGCCTCACGGCGGTGTCCGTCCACGAAAGGCACGGAGGGCATAATTATGGCACGAGATAATTCACCGATTGTCAAGCAAAGCCGCCGCGAAGGTTATGCGCTTCATCCAAAAGCACATAAAGTTTTGGCACGAAAATCTGGCATTCCAGGTCAGCACGCACACAGCCGACATAGCAAGCCAAGCTTGTACGCCACGCAGCTGCGCGAAAAGCAAAAAGTTCGCCGCCTGTATGGTTTAGTGGAAAAGCAATTTGCTCGGCTGATGAACGAAGCAACTCGCGCCCAAGAAGGTTTGGCAGGCGAAAATCTGCTCAAGTTGCTGGAGCGCCGCTTGGATAATGTCGTTTATCGTTCTGGATTCGCTGTTAGCCGCCGCGCTGCTCGCCAACTAGTCAGCCACGGCCACTTTGAGCTAAACGGCCGCCGCGTCGATATTCCATCGATTCGCGTTAAAGCTGGCGACGTCATCACCGTTCGCCCAAAAAGCACCAAATCTGAATACTTCACGCGGATTGATGATGTGATCAATAATTCAATCCAAGGCCCGCTGAGCTGGCTAAAGAGTGATAGCAAGAAGCTGAAGATTGAAGTGACTGGTTTGCCAAAGCGCGAGGAAGCAGAAGCTGACATCAACGAGCAATTAATTGTTGAGTATTACTCACGATAAAAGAAGGGTTAGGGAAGAATTATGGCAAAAGCAATTTACAATCCAGCACTCGCGAGCGTTGATGATATTTCCGCGACCAGTGCAACCTTTCTGATCGAGCCGATGCACGCCGGCTATGGCAATACGCTGGGTAACTCAATGCGCCGTGTCTTGCTATCAAGCATCCGTGGTGGCGCGATCGTCGCTTTCCGCATCGAGGGTGCGACACACGAGTTCACCACCGTCGAGGGCGTCAAAGAAGATGTCGTTGACATCATGCTGAACCTAAAGGGTGTGCGACTCCGCGTTCACACTGACGAGCCAGTTGAGCTGCGTCTGGAAAAAACTGGTGGTGTTATCACCGCTGGCGACATCCAGGCAAACAGCGAAGTAGAAGTTGTTAACCCAGACCACATCATCGCTACCATCGATGATCCGAATAAGACCGTCATCATGGACTTGGTGGCAGAAGCTGGCCGTGGTTACCAGACGATTGAAGAGTCGAGTACTAATCGGTTGCATTCCGACATGATTGCGCTCGATGCTATCTTCACGCCAGTACTGCGCGTTCGCTATAAGGTTGACTCGACACGCGTTGGCGACGAGACCAACCTCGAAAAGCTGGCGCTGACGGTGGAGACCGACGGCACGATGACACCGCGCGAAGCCTTTGAGGAAGCAGCGGCTATCCTCGTCAGTCAATATAGCGCGCTGGCAGGTTCGACTGTGGTGGCTGGTGCACCAGCGCTGGGTAACGACGAGGCAGATGATTCTGAACTTGACATGTCAATCGAAGAATTAAACCTAAGCGCCCGCACCACGAATGCGCTGATTAACAATGAAATCCGCACCATTCGCGACCTGGTGACTTTGACCGAGCAAGATTTGCGAGAATTGAAAGGCTTTGGTTCAAAGGCGCTGGATGAAGTACGCGACAAGATGGCGGAGTTGGAGTTTTAACTATGCATAGACACGGATATCAAGGGCGCAAGTTCGGCCGTGAGCGTGATCAACGGCGAGCCTTGCTGAGAGGCCTGGCAACCAGCCTGGTTGAGCACGGCAAAATCGAGACCACCTTGCCGAAAGCCAAAGAGCTGAAGCGCCACATTGAAAAAATCATCACCAAGGCGAAGAAGGGCGATCTAGCCAGCCGCCGCCAGGTGATCGCAGCACTCAGCACCCGCGCTGCTGCTTACAAACTGGTTGATGAAATTGCCCCGCAACTCGGCGGCCGCACCAGCGGACACGTTCGCGTTGAGCGCACCCGCCTACGTGTTGGCGACGGCGCACAAATGGCAATCATCGAGTTTGTCGACGACATCAAACCAAGGCAGCAGAAGGAGGAGAAATAAGATGAAGACTTATTCACAAAAACCATCTGAAGTTTCTCGCCGCTGGGTATTGTTTGACGCGAGCGAATTGCCACTCGGTCGTTTGGCAACTGAAATCGCCAAGCACTTGACTGGCAAATACAAGCCAACCTACACACCGCACGTTGATGGTGGTGACTACGTCGTGGTTATCAACGCTGCAAACACCATCGTTACGGGCTACAAGGAAACCGACAAGCATTACTACCGTCACAGTGGTTTCCCGGGCGGCATCAAAGAAACGCAGTTCAAAGAAATGCGTGAACGCCACCCAGAACGAATTATTGAAGCAGCTGTCAAGGGCATGTTGCCAAAGAACAAATTGCAAGCAGAACGCCTCAAGCGTCTGCGTGTATTTGCCGGCAGCGAACATGCTCACACAGCACAAACCCCAGAGAAAGTTGAGGTAAAGTAATATGGCTACTGATACCTATTTCTACGGCTTGGGACGACGCAAAAGCGCTTCAGCAAGTGTTCGCTTGCTTCCTGGCAAGGGTACCATCACCATCAACGGCAAAGCAGCCGCTGAGTACTTGGATGGCAATAAAACCTTGCTCGCAGAAGTAACCGACCCACTAGCTATCGTCAGCAAGCAAAAGGAATACGACGTTACCATCTTGGTTAAAGGTGGCGGTCTCGCTGGTCAAGTTGACGCCATCAAGCTTGGCATCGCTAAAGCATTGACGGCTGCTCACGCTGATCTGCGCCCAGTCTTGAAGAAGGCTGAGCTGCTCAAGCGCGACCCACGCGAGAAAGAGCGCAAGAAATACGGTCTGCGTTCCGCCCGCAAGCGCGAACAATTCTCCAAGCGTTAAAACAGAGGAGAAAATGATTCTCGAAAATACTCCGTCTCATGTGCAGGCGGAGTGTTTTCATAGTATACTAAGACTATGTTCGACCGACTCATCCACCGCTGGCTGCGCGTCCCGTACACCCTGAATGTGCATTATTTTTGTCGCCCAGATAACCCAAAATCTACTATTCTACTTATCCATGGGCTGGGCACCTCTTGGCGCACCTGGAAGCCACTGGAGCAATATCTGCCTAAAGATACGCAAGTTATCGCCATCGACATGCTAGGATTTGGCAATTCACCAAAACCCGACTGGAAATCATACAACGCCCACGACCAGGCCACCAGCATCGCCGCTACGCTACGTCACGAATCAATCACTCATCTTGACATCGTCATTGGCCACTCTATGGGTTCGTTGGCAGCTGTAGAACTCGCTAAAAAATATCCAAAATTAGCTCAGTCGCTAATCCTATGCAGCCCACCAATATATCACCCTAAGATTGATGAGAAAATCCATCATCCAGAAAAAATATTACGGGCCCTATATAGCCTTATCAACAAGCATCCGAGGAGCTCAAAGCGCCTGTTGCAGTTCGCTGACCGACATAATATATGGCCCGACGCGGGATTTAAGGCTGATAAAATTACTGCTAAATCCTTCCTGACCGCTCTAAATACTGCAATAATCAATCAAACCACGATGACTGATATATCACAATTGAAACTGCCAATCACTATTCTGTCGGGCAAACTCGACCCACTGATCGTCGAACGGAATTTGAAGAAACTAGCCAAAGAGCATAAGAATATCGCCCATCGCTCGATGACCATGCAAGGGCACGAAATAACGGATACATACGCTGAGCGCTTGTCCGGACTAATCAGGCAGCACTTTGCGGGCGAGTATCCGTCAAAATCTACAAGTCGCACAAAAAGATTAAGAAAATGATCTATAATTGAGATCGGGTCCAAGCCCAGACTATCGTATCAATGAATCTGTATAGCGACGCCAAATAGCGTATACTTAACAATATAATCATCCCCGTAAAATCAAAGGAGGCCGTATGACAGCAGCAAAACAAACTATAGGCGTTATCGGTTCGCTAGGCGATTTGGGTTCGCAATTGGTACAGCGCGCTAAGAAGTACGGCTTTCTAGTTCGCGAATTTGACATAGCCGACCGCCACACCAACACAGAAGAATTATCTGATTGCGAAATTATCCACGTGTGCGCGCCCCTGGAAAATTTTACCGTACCGCCCGTGAGGGGGCTGATAATTTTACACGATAGCGTTATGGACACCAGCCGCCGATTTAACGATCAGCTTGGCCAGAAAGCTGCCGTCGTCCATTTGCTAATGAATAGCGCCCAGCGCGCGGTTGTCGCCAGCGATCAGCCAAACGCCGAGGCGGCAGCCAGCCATTTGCAGCAATTAGGATTTAACCCAATTTCTGTGCCAGTCGATGAGCACGACCGAATCATTGCCCGGTCGCAAGCCCCATTGGCACTGCTTTGCGACGCGCTGCTGCCTGAATTGTTTCAATTGGATAAAGAAGGCTTGCTGACGCCGTCGGGCGAAACGCTGGCAGAAACCTTACGTTCCCGCACGCTCATTTGGACGCCAGCCACCCGCCGGGCAATATTGCGCAATCCTCAACTGCGTGAACTTATTAGCGAACTGTCGAACATCCTAGACCGGGCACAGTCAGCAGATAAATAATTTCAAAACCAAAGGAGTGTTATAATGAATACAATGAAACCATCCAAACCCGTCATCCTCACTGGCGTACGCGCCAACAACGATATTCACATTGGCAATTATTTTGGCGCTATCTTGCCGATTGTTGATATGGCGAAGCGCCGCTCGGCCGATTATGATATCAATCTGTTCATCCCGGATCTGCACAGCTTCACCACGCCGATTGACCACAGCAAGTTGTACGACAGCATCCTCAGCAACGCCCGGATTTACACGGCCGCAGGGTTGCCGCTAGATAACGAGGCGATTCATTTGTACCGCCAAAGCCGCGTCTCAGCCCACAGCGAGCTGGCGTGGATTTTGGACTGCTTCACCGGGTTTGGCGAAATGAGCCGAATGACGCAGTTTAAGGATAAGTCTGACAAGCTTCACGGCGACCAGATTTCCGTCGGCCTCTTCAACTACCCAGTCCTGATGGCCGCCGACATCTTGCTCTACGGCGCCACTTACGTGCCAGTCGGCGACGACCAGACGCAGCACCTGGAATTCACCCGCGACATCGCCGAGCGCATGAACCGCAAATTTGGCGATCTGTTTGTCGTGCCCAAACCAGTCGCCGAGCAGCACCAATTCTTCGGCAACGACCAAGGTCTGAGGATTAAAGATCTGATGAACCCGACCAAAAAAATGAGCAAATCCGACGACAGCGGCAAGGGTGTCATCTTCCTCGGCGACGAGCCAGAGGCAGCGCACAAAAAAATCATGAGCGCCACCACCGACTCACGGGGCACAGTGCAGTACGACCGCGACAACCAACCGGGAATTTCCAATCTGCTGGAGATTTTGACGCTGGTGCGCCAGGACGCTGGACGAGACGTCAGCTTGGAACAGACCATTAGCGAATACGCGGGCATGGAACGCTACGGCGATTTCAAGCGAATCGTGGCTGATGAAGTCGCGGAATTCTTGGCGAATTTCCAGGCGCGTCTGGCGGCAGTTGACGAGCGGGCAATTGAGGACAAACTAGAGTCCAGCGAGCGCGACATGAACATCGTCGCTAATGCAACCCTGCACCGCGTCCAAACGGCTGTGGGGCTACGGAGATAGCGTAATGAAGGCAATTTTTTTCGCCGAGCTAGAAACGCCGCCAAATCAAGCGTCGCACATTCCTGACTGTTCAAATACCCGAGGACACGCCGCGTGAAAATTTCGCCGCGCACCGTCCTCAAGATCGCCAGATTATACCAACTGGCGGACGACAGCACGCCCGTCAAAGCCTTGCGCCATCTGAAGGTCCAGACAGATGAATCGCACATCGTGGCGGAATTTATCCTGAACAAGCAGCACTTCGCCGTGCTCTACGGCTCGATCGTCGATGAAGAATCAATTGACGAATTGTGGCCTGACAAGCCAGCTAACGCTGAGATTTTGCCAAACCCGCTTGACCCAAGCTGCATCGAAACGCCATTTCAAGGCAAGTTCGTCATCATGCTCCACATCATGCCGACCAAGCAGCGCCTGGACATCCACTTGTCCACGGCATTTGACCCGTCAATTTCGCGCAGTCTCTGGCAAAAATACATCAAAGCCGGGCATGTTTCGGTCAATCAGCGAGTGGTGACGGCGCCGAAGTTTGAGGTTGACGAGACTGATGAAATTGCCGTCAAGCTGCCAGAGCAGGAGCAGACCAGTGCAGAGCTGCCAGTGTTGTACGAAGATGATGACGTGATGGTGGTGAACAAACCCAGTGGTCTCCTGACACACGCCAAAGGTGGACTGTCGACCGAGCCGACGGTAGCGGAGATTATTCGTCCTAAAACCTCATTCGCCTCGGACACCGACCGGCCGGGCATCGTCCATCGGCTCGACCGCGACACTTCGGGCGTACTGATCATCGCTAAAACCGATGACGCCGCGACCCACTTACAACGGCAATTTGCCCAGCGTACCGCCAAAAAAACCTACCTAGCAGTGACCGACGGCGTGCCGAAACTAGCCGCCGCGAAGATTGACCTGCCGATTGGCCGCAACCCGTCCGCGCCCAGCACCTTCCGCATCGACCCGAACGGCAAGCCCGCCCAAACGACCTACCGCGTACTGATGGCGACTGACAACCAGGCGCTAATTGAACTTAAGCCCACCACCGGCCGCACCCACCAGCTGCGCGTTCATATGGCGCACCTAGCCACACCAATTCTCGGCGACCGTGTCTACGGCAAGCCAAACGCCAGACGTCTGATGCTTCACGCCCACAAATTAGAAATCACGTTGCCATCGGGCGAACGAAAAACCTTTGAGGCGGCCGTTCCGGAGGAGTTTCAACAATTATTCCCGAGAGTTGCCGCAACCCCGAACGAGCCCGGCGAGGCCACTCATGACTAACACCCGCCCGCCGCGCACACCAGTGGTGGCGCATCGCGACCACGCTCCACTGCGCCAACTCGCCGAGCGGCTACCACAGGCGGTGATCATCACCGCCGAGCGTGGACTGGACGGCATAGGCGCCGCCGAATATCTGGCGGGCCTCACGCCATCAGAGATGATTCGGCTGCAGCCGCTGGAGGCAAAAACCACGATTACGACTGAGCAAGTCCGCACCATGATCGCTATGCTGCGCACGCACGCCACCACCCGCCGCGTCATCATTATCAATCCAGCCGACCACATGAGCGAGGCGGCCCAGAATGCGCTTCTCAAATCCCTAGAGGAGCCGAACGCCAACACGCATTTTTTGCTGGTGACCGAGAACGAACAGCAGCTCCTGGCCACCATTCATTCGCGCTGTCAGGTACTGACCCTGCACCGTACCTCGTCAGCACAGGACGAGACGCTGCTTGATGCTACCTCTCTCACTGCCAGCGAGCGGCGCCAAATCCTGTTCCTGGCCGCCGGCCGGCCACTCCTCATCCGCCAACTAGCACGCACACCGAAACTACTGTCAGAATATCAAGCTATCGCCACTGACGCCAAATGCATCCTCTCTACACCGGGCTCATACGAAGCACTACGCACGCTGCCATCCTATTTCACCGACCGCACCAAAGCCCTCCAGCTGATCGACATCCTCCTCACCATGGTGGCGTTTCAGATGAAGACTCAGCCGAGTCCCACACACCAGTCCCTCCTTGATCGGATCATCACCGCCGAAACCCGGCTAAGGCACAATGGCAACGTACGGCTGGCGCTGATCAATATTGTGGTATAATAGATGCATATGTCTGGATTATTAGTTATCCTGCTGGTTATGGTGTGGGCAGTTTGGTATCAGCCGTCAGTCGGCGAAGCACAAAACTTACCAGTTAAATTGTCAGAGAAACTTGACAAGCTCTGGGCTATCGCTCAAGAGTCGCTGCGTGAAAACAAATATCTGCGTGCCGAGAAAGCACTCCTAACCATCCTGCGCGTCGATGAAAAGAACGCCACGGCCTACAATCGCCTGGGGATTTTGTATGCCAAGCAGCGTGCCTACAAGGACGCCATCGAGTGCTTTGAAATCGCCCAGAGCCTCGAGCCGAGCGCCTCGAGCCTGCACAATGTCGGCCTCATTTACTACGAGACTCAAGATTATGTCAAGGCGGCGCTGGCGTTTGAGCAGGCGCTTGATATGGAGGCCAGTCATGCCGCCCGGCACATCGCTTACGCCAAGGTCCAGGAGAAATTAGGTAATACGAAGAAGATGCTGGCGGCGCTAGAAAAGGCCGCCGAGCTTGAACCGACGCCGCACACATTGAATACGCTTGCCCAAGCCTACGACAGCGCCAAGCAGCCCGAACTGGCCGCCAAGCTTCGCGAGCGCGCCACGGCCATGCTCACGCCCGACAAGTCAGCCGCCGTCCCGCGCCGTTCGCCACACCCAGCTCATCCTCAGCAGGCACGCCAGCCGCGGCAACAATCACGAAAAGTGATCATGTAGACCTTGTCTTGGGTGACAAAACTTGCTACAATCATTCAAGATGCCGATTTAGCTCAGCTGGTTAGAGCAGCTGTTTTGTAAACAGCAGGTCCTGGGTTCGAATCCCTGAATCGGCTCCATTTGCATCGCCCTCGCACCAAGCGTGTAAGAACATGCGGGCGCCGCGATGCAGCAAGCTTCATGCCGGAATCGTGTAGTGGCAATCACAGGAGACTGTAAATCTCCCGCCGTAAGGCTTCGTAGGTTCGAGTCCTACTTCCGGCACCATATTAGTTATGTCACAGAGAGCGTTAGCCGACGCTCTTTTTAAATTGAATTGTACCTGAGCAACATGGGTATTTTGTTATAATAAAAACTATGGAGAAGGGAAGAACAATACCCGAGAAGAAAACAGCACCCATTGGTGCGCTTGGATACGTTATTATAAATGCAACAGATAGTGAAAAATCGGCAAAGTTCTGGAGCGCCGTAACCGGCAGAGAGCTGGGTGATGTCTCACCGCCATACATTGATCTACCATCGACTAATAATGAGGATGGGGTAACAATTAGTATCCAACAGGTTCCCAATCAAGAATCTCTCGGGATGCATATCGATATTGTTGTCGATGATATTGACGAGGCTATTCAACAAATAATCGACCTTGGTGGAAAGCTCGTAGAAGAAAAGTCAGAAGGCAACTGGCGCTGGGTAGTTATGCAAGACCCCGATGGAAATAGGTTTTGCCTAGTGACTAACTAGCGACTATAGGTAACGTTGACTTTACTCATAAACAATGCTATAATTTCGAGCATGTTAGAGCTTATCAAGCGAGGGCTGATCACCTGGAACGAGCAGAAAAATCAGCGCCTCAAGTTACAGCAGGCCTACGTTGCCCTAGCCATCATCAGCTTAACGGTCGGCGGCGGGCTAATCCTGATCAGTAATTCAGCCGCACATCTGGCCGCCTCAATCGCCGGTATCGTCGGCGTGGTCTTCTTGGTCAATAGCGTCGCCTGGACGGTGTTGGACGCCATCATTGCGCCGCGCCTGCCACGGCCAGCCAAACCAACCCAAGCGCGCACCACAAAATCCACCCGCGCCTCGCACTGAGTTGCTCACAGCCGCCCGACATGCTATTATCAAATCATGAAACGATTTCCATTTGCTAAAACACTCAAAGCACTCTATAAACCATTACCGCGCATGCCCAAGCAGTCACGCCAAGCGGTCGCCGATAACCTTTGGATTGTCGCCGCACTGCTGGCAGTGGTGGCTGCCTTGTCGCTAAGTTCAGCCCTGTCATTACTATCACAAGCTGATCACATCTCGTTCTTTGGCGTTTCTATTTTTGTACCAAATATCGCCATCATCCGCTTGCAACAGATCATCACGCTGATCTTTGCCATCACCGAAATTGTCCTCTTTGGACTGGCCGTCTCACCGCTACGACGCAAGCAAACCCGAGGCTGGCTCTTTACTACCGCTGGCATTGTTGTTACGTTCCTTGCCACCGTTGTCACCTTTATTCTCAGCTTCTTCACTCATTACTACGATGTTGCGAGCGGAGTTGTTGCCATCGCTCTGGTCGTTGCTATGGGCTATGTGCTGAGTGAAATTGAATCCGAATTTGACTCAGACAAGGGCACCAGCGTAGCAGCCCATAAAGAACATACCAAAACAGCCGCACCAAAAGCCGCTGACACACCAGAGCAGACCAAGTCAGAGAAATAATCTCAACTCATCACCACCTTTGCATGGGCACACCGAGTATGCTACAATACGAATGTTGCTGCGCCGCTTTTGGGCGTAGCGATGTGCCGCGATAGCTCAGTTGGTAGAGCGCATCCATGGTAAGGATGAGGTCTCGGGTTCAAGCCCCGATCGTGGCTCCATTTTGATTTTAGATTATTTATACTAAACATGGATAAGCAATCGTCCGCCGCCTACATGCAACACGTTCGCGACCTTACGGCTAATTATCCACGCTTCGAAGATGGACGAGTTAACTATACTGATGAACGTGTGTGTTTTGTGTTAAACTGTGTTGTTGTCTCAGACGATCAAATCTTACTGACCAAACGTAGCAGTGAAGTTATCGCCTATCCGGGGCTGGTTAATGGCATATCCGGTTTTATCGACAATCCCGACCTCAGTATCGAAGACATCGCGTATGGTGAACTAGCCGAAGAGATCGGCATTTCAAAGCAACATATTATCCATATGAAGCTCAGCCGGCCATTTGTACAGATTGACCAGCAACTAGATCGTAAGTGGCATGTTGTTGCCGTCCTCGTTGAACTAGTAAGTACCGTTATGCCGCGACTTAATTGGGAAAATAAATCTGCCGCCTGGTTTAATCTCAAAGAAATTCCCAAGATGAAGCTAATGCCAGGTTTCGCCGAAACAGTGGAAGCAGCGTTAGCAATGCGCTACTTATAGGTTATAATAAACATATGCTTCACAACCTCACGCGCCAACTCGAAATGCTCGCCCAGGGCAACGAGGCGTACGCTGAGTTTAATCGGCGCATCGTCAATACCGAGATGCCAGTTATCGGCGTGCGCGTACCGGATTTGCGGCGGCTGGCGCGGAAGTTAGCACCTGATATGAGTGCAGCAGACATTAGCAAATTACTCACGGCCAAGAACGAATCATTTGAGTATGTACTGCTGTGCGGACTGCTGATCACGCACGCTCGACTTGATGATCAGACGGCGATTGAACTGACTCGAAACTATTTGCCGCGCGTTGATTCGTGGGCGCATATTGATGTATTTGTCGAGAAAAAGCGGCGCTTTGCTGGTGAAATGTGGTGGGATTTTGCGCTGGAGTGCCTACAGAGCGAAGCCGAGTTCACGGTGCGCTACGGCGTGATTTCTTTGATGACTAATTTCCTGGACGAAGCACACACCGATCAAGTTTTCGCGGCGCTGCGAGGAGTCAAACACGACGGCTATTACGTCAAAATGGCGCTAGCCTGGCTGTACGCGACGGCAGCGGTGCACTTCTTTGAGCTGACATTGGCGGAATTAGAAAGCGAACATATCGACACCTGGACGCGCAACAAAGCCTACCAAAAAATGCGCGAATCACGACGCTTCACGCCCGAGCAGCAACTAATAATATACTACCAAAAGGAGCAGTCAATGACCAGTAAACCAACCATTTCGATAGCAGAAATTACCAAGGCGCTGGACTTTCGCCACGCCTGCAAGAAATTTGACGCCGATAAAAAGATCACCGATGCGGACATGACGCTGATCCTTGAGGCAATTCGCCTGGCGCCAACTTCGTACGGTTTTGAGCAGTTCGACGTCATCGTCGCCCAAGATCAGCAGCTGCGTCAGGATCTGAAAAAATGCGCACCGATTAACAAGCCGCGCTTTGATGCCAGCCATTTCCTGATTTTTACCGCCAAGACGGCCGACGCGCTTAGCGACCACATCGATCACATACTCCGTGATGTGAAAAAAATGAATCTGGTCGAGCGCACCGCCTATAAAACATTCTGGAAGCAGTGGGCCAAGAAAGATTTCAAGCTGATGGACGCGCCTGACGGGCTGCACCAGTGGTCGGCGCACCAGGCGTACATCGCCCTCGGCTTTGCCATGCTGGTGGCAGCGGAGCGGGGGATTGACTCGTGTCCGATTGAGGGATTTTCGATTAATCAAGCGACAGAGGTACTGACAACTCACCAGCTCATCGACCCAGCCAAAGATCTGCCGGTTCTCATGCTCGCGCTCGGGTACGCCAGTCGTAGCGACCAGCCGCACCTGCGCAGCCGCCGGCCACTTGATGAGATGGTGCGCTGGTATTAGCCCGGGGGCAAGAGCAATTTTCCTTGTCAGCGCCCCTAGCGTTTTCTAATTATCTGTGCTATAATCGGTCAAGATTGTAAATAAACGTAACGAGTAAAGAGATGGCAAAGAAGAATACGAAGCGAAAGTTGATTGGTTTGGTCAGTAATTTGAGCGGTCACCGCACGTACTACACCACGGTCAATACCCAAAACCGTACCACTAAAGGGCAGGGCAAGTTGACGCTCCGAAAATACGACCCAGTGGCCCGCCAGCACGCAACCTACACTGAGACCAAGAAAAACCTTGGTCGCAACGAGGTCAAGCCGCGTAAAGGCTAATGACATCAGATCAAAACCGCTCCTCAGACAGGGGCGGTTTTTGGTTGTAGGCAAACGACCAAATCAGTAGGCCGGTTTAATTCTCATGCGCCGACCTCAGCGCTGGGCCACGATCATATCAAGCAGCGTATTGACATATTCAGCCGAAGCTACCACCGACGACGCGCTGTGCTCATTCACCACGCCAGTTTTCATAATGCGCCGCTCACGGATCAAGTCAACGATTCGCTCTGCTCGCGCCAGCTCTCCCGTCTCGATATAATATTGCGCCAGCCACAAACTAGCGACCACGCTACTATCTGGATCATCCGCCCGTCGCTTGAACAGACCGTCAACCACCGCTAATGTTTGTGTCGCCTCATTGACCAGTTGCCCCGTCCGCTCAGCCTCACCCTCAACGCCAAACATATAGGCAGCGTATACCGCATCCATCGTCATCTCGTCAGCATCATGCCCCGCCAGCTGCGTGTTAATATCATCAGCGCAGGTTCGCCACTGCACCGCATTGGCCGGGTCGTCATGTTGCTGCGCGAGTTCACTCGCCTGTTCCAGCGCCGCGCGTGATAACCGCCAAACGAACGCCGCGTCGTCGTCTGCCGCTGGATTATCCCAATTATCCGTCAAGAATGTCGCTACCTTGGCGGCCACCGACTGATATAGCTGCCGCGAGCGCTCCGCGCCAACTCGCGACGTGGCAAATTGACAGAAGATAAATAGTACCGCCGCCGCGTCCCTCAAGCGCATTGGCGGCCGGTCTTGACGCCACGCAGTATCAGTCGCCACCGGCTCACCATCCGTATAATACGCCGGTGCAAAGTAACCATCGGTCTCAAATATCCGCTGACAAGCTTCGAAAAACATCGCTGCCTCATTGCCATACCCCAGCCGGATTAATGGCCACAGCGCGAACGCTGCGTCGTGCAGACGACAATTGCCGGCTGAACCATCAGTCAGTATCAGCCCGTGCTCATCCACGTGGGCTCGCAGTGTCAACAGGGAATTAATAAAGGCCTTACGGTGTGGTAGCGGTAATTTCTGGGCCGCGCGAAAACCGGGACTCAGCCACTTGTGCCAAAAATCCGTTGTTCGTGCCAAGCCCCGCACCAGGCCGACACTACGCGTCTTTTCGTGCAGCCCCAGCGCTTCCTTGATCGACGTCCCGGCCGCGAGCCAGTAAGTGCAGCGATCCGACGCTAGCGCCGCCAGCCGCAGCGAGCAGCCCAGCACCGAGTCAGTCATGCCATATTCATGCGGACAGCCCGCCAGTTCGCCATCCTCCGCATCACGCCACGCTCCATCCAGCCCATCACCAAATCGCCCGACCGTCCACCGATCAAAATCACGCCCATCAAACGTCCGTAGGCCAGCGGCAAACACCCGCCGCCCACGATAATGTAGTAGTGCCCGTGAGGCCTCGACATACTGCGCACTGTCAATCGCTTGACCATCATCGTGCAGCCGGAACGCCTGATGCAAAAACAACCGCACCTGGCGCGTCTCAGTTCGCAGATTGACCACGTGAATATTGCGGCCGAACACATTGACCTTGCTATCAACAAAATCATCGCACTCCAGCACCAACCCCAGCCGCTCATGCTTGAGCACCGTGTGCGCCACCAGCGCTCCCTGCGGCAGCCGCATCGTCAGCCGCCACGCACCATCATCAATCCACGAAAACTCGCCGTCCACCCACACGCCGATCCGATGCGCGGCGTGACGATTCTGAACTTCGCGGCCAACGTGCGGGAACGACAGCGAACTCACTCGGCCAAACTGATCGAGCCTAATCGCCAACGTGCCATTTGCTAGTAGCACCGCCATCAAAACCTCTCGTACCGATGCGCGCTCAGCCGCCAGCGCACATCGCGAATTGCGTTAACATAATAGAGGAAGGCCTCGTACGGCGAATCATACGGACTGAAATAGGCGTGGACGTCGCCGTCAGTAAACCACTTGGTACACATATAGTAGAAATGATCAGACGACTGCAGTCGCCGCCAGTCAGCGATCAGCTGCTCGTCACCACTCCTCAGTACATCAGCCTCCAGCTCGTACAGATACCGCAGCGCCTCTTTCTGTAAATCGTTGCCGTTCCACGCCGTTAAATCGCGCTCACTATCCGCCCAGGTCACCGTCTCTGGCATACTAATCTCGCCAACCGGCTGATGCGCCGCCAACGCTTCTGACACCGTATAGAACGTATTACCACTAGCCTCGAGCCACGAGCTAACAAACTGATCAAAAAAGCTAAAAATACCGCTATCCGACCACTGATGCTCGCCAAAGGTTTCATAATCCATGAACAAATTAACCAGCGGTGCCTCGGCCGTCGCCTCCATCAGCCACGTCCGATATTTTTCCGCTGTCAGTGGCCAGCCCGCCCACGACCGATTGCTAAACCGAAAGGCAATATCGTCGCTCAGGCGATAATTCTTGAGCAGCAGCCCAATCTTGTCCGTGCCAACCGGCCGATACACATAATTCGGACTGCGCCAATCCAGCACCTCGTCCCAACCTTCGGCCAACACACCGCTAAAGCCAGCCACCTCCGCCCACTTAGCAAGGTCGTTGTTATACGCCAGCTCAGTATTCGCGAGCACCCTAGTCTCGACGCCAAACAGCTGACGTAGCTTCTGCTGATGGCGACGAATTTGTTCCTCAAACTCTGGCCGCGAATAAAAGAACGCCAGGCTGTGGTAATACGGGCTTGATACCAATTCAACCTTGCCGGTGGCGACCAGCCGCTTAAAGCTCTCAATCACCACTGGATTAAAGCGCTCCGCTTGCTCGAGGAACACACCGCTGATGCTTAGCGACAACTTGAAATCATGATGCCGCCTGAGTAGTTCCTCCAACAGGGCATTCATCCGTAGATACGACTTCTCGGCGACTTTGTAAAAAATCAGCTCGTTGTTTTGGGCTGGATCATTCGTCTCGAAATAATCATGCCGCGCCGCCACGTCAAAAATACTGTATCGTCGCACCCGCCATGGCTGATGTACGTGGAGATAGAGGGTGATGCCTCGACTCATGCCCACCTCCTTTCGGCCGACGCTTGATATAGCGCGACGCACCGCTCCGCAGCATCCCGCCACGACAGCCGAGCGTATTCATCCTTGACATTACGCTTTAACGCCGATTGCAAGCCTGGCGAGCGCGCAATATTGACGATCTCATCTGCCAGCTTATCAACATCCCAATAGTCAAACCGCATGATGTTATGGAGCACCTCGCCAACACCCGATTGCTTACTGATGAGTAGCGCCGTATCGTGATGCGCTGCCTCTAGCGCCGTCAGCCCAAACGGTTCTGACACCGAACTCATGATAAATATATCGATCAGGTAATAGGCATCGCGCCACTGCTTGCCACGAACAAAGCCGGTAAAAATTACTCGGTCGCTCACACCCAGCCGCGCGGCTAAGGCCACCAATTCATCCCGCTGCTCGCCATCGCCCGATAGCAAAAATGCGATCTTGTCGTAGCGCTCTAGCGCTCTGGCTACCGCCCGCACAAAGTAGGTCAGCCCTTTCTGTACCGTCAGCCGCGTCAACGCACCAACGATGGTATAGCCATCAGTCTTGAGATCCTCGAGGTATTTATATGTCGCTACGTCGTACTCATGTGGCGGTAGATCAGCCAGGTCAATCGCATTATATACTACCTCAATTTTATCCGGTGGAATGTGATAATTCTTGACAATCATATCCTTGGTAATACGGCTAACCGCGATAATTCGATCAGCCATCATCAGCCCCTGCTGCTCAATCTCATGCACCAAGGGATTACCCGAATGTTCGCCCGAACGATCAAACTCAGTGGCGTGCACATGAACGATCAGTGGCGCGCCCGACACCTCCTTGGCGATCACGCCAGCCTCCATCGTCAGCCAGTCGTGAGCATGAATGGCATCTGGTGGACGTGACTGAGCGAGCCGCCTGACGAACTTACCATAGCGACGCTGCAGCCGACGCATCGGTTCAAGCCCGTGCTCATCGCTATCCTCAGTATCTGGCGTGACACCATGATCGTACGCCCCAAGATCATGATAGCCCGGCGGCAGCGGCGAGGCCGCATGAATGTTCATATGGGTAATATTCGGATGCTCGGCCGTGTAGGGCACAACAAAATCAATAGCAATACCATGCGCTGCCAGCGCCTTTGACATCTGGTAACACGCCACACCGAGGCCGCCACAATTGTGCGGAGGAAGCTCCCACCCTAGCATCAAAATTCTCATCTTATTTACAGTATAGACCGCCGCTTATGCTTTTTCAAGCACATCTGGCAATTTTTCACGAGATCAAGGTATTATTTTCACAAGAGACGAATTGATATGCGCCGTCAATTCTACAGCAAGCCATTAAAAAACGACTTTCATCAAGTCGTCACGCCATAAATTGTGGCAGGGGCAGTAGGAGTCGAACCTACCTCTGCGGTTTTGGAGACCGCCATTCTAGCCGATGAACTATGCCCCTATCGTCCCGCTAACGGGTTAGCGTATCTATTATAACAGAAAAAAATATTCTGCAAACTAACCATTTTGAAAAAATATGATATAAGTTATTGACAAAATAATGCTTGTGTGATAATATTGGAGAAACAACCAGTGAGGAGGATGTTATGAAATTAAGTACAAAGCTTAAGATCGTGGCGCTGTCGCTGGTCGCTGCTTTCGGAGCAGGACTGGTCTACTACGCCAACGCAGAAACAATTGACAATACCCGCGACTGTGACAAGTACGCCGTGGTGTATTGTGGTACCATGTCGGTACAAGAGATGCGCGAACGATATTTCAACAAAGGCGTATCAACAATTTATGGCGCGTTCGGTATTTCCTACGAGATGCTGAGCGGCAACTACGCTAATGGCGCAGTCTACCGTAACGGCGAGGTTCGCCTCGACAACGGCACCGTTGTCGCCACCAACGCTCGGACAGCCATCCGCAACATCAGCGGCGGCACACCGATCTCAGGCACCAACGCCAAGGTCGTCCCAGCCAGCCGCATGGGTAGCGCACAGCAGGCATTTATCCGACTTGATGAGCAGGGCCGCTTTAAGTTCGCCATCATGACACCGTGCGGTAACCCGGTTGTCGCCACCAACGTTGTTGTGCCACCAAAACCGAAACCACAGCCAGTGGCTACTTGTAAAGCACTTGACCAGCCAGTCATTAATCGTCAGACTAACACGGTCGCCCTGAAGGCTCACGCAACAGTCGAGAATGGCGCAACTGTCAAGTCATACACCTTTAGCATCACCGATGCTTCAGGCAAGGAAGTCTTCTCACGCAGCAACACTACTTCAGCGCTGACCAGCGAGACCAGCGCTACCATCAAGGAAGCGGGCACTTACACCGCTCGCGTCACAGTTACAACCAGCCTTGGTGATCGCACCAGCAACGACTGTGTCAAGCAGTTCACCATCCAGCCAGAAACGCCAAAGGCTAACCCTGGCATCAAAATCGAGAAAAAGGTTGATGGCCTCAAGCACAAGACCGTCCAAGTCGGCAACGAATTCCCATACCAGGTAACCGTCACTAACACCGGTAACGTTGACCTAAAGAACGCTGTTGTCACCGACAATGCGCCACAAGGTGTTACCTTCCTGAAAGCATCTGAGGGCACCATCCAGAACAATACCTGGAAAGCAACAATTGCTGAACTCAAGCAGGGTGCATCAAAGACCTTTACTATCACGGCAACCATCAAAGAACAAGTTACTGGCAAGGTCGTCAACACCGCCTGCGTTGATACCCCAGAGATTCCTGGCGACAAAGACGGCTGTGACAATGCCACGGTTGATGTACCAGAAAAAGTCGAGGCCTGCAACGTTCAAACTGGCGTCATCGAGAAAGTCGAGAAGGGCAAAGAGAACACACCACCATACACCACTGATCTGAGCAAGTGTGAAAAGATCAAGGTCTGTGACGTCACTACCAAGACCATCCGCGAAGTTACCAAGAAAGAAGCTGAAGACACTAAGCGGTTCGTCGGTATCGACAGCGAAGAGTGTAGTCCAAAGCCAACCACCCCAACCCCACCAACACCAACCGCACTACCACGAACTGGTATGACTGACATGGTACTCGGCGGCCTGGGTCTCGGTGCACTGGTTACCTCAGCCCTAGCATACGTCGCCAGCCGACGCCAACTGTAAGAGACTGACCGCTCCGAGAATCTATATTCTGAAGCGCGAGGTTTCAGGCGAGAATCCCCCTTGGATAAGGGGGATTTTTTGTGTATACTAACATATATGAAACCTTTGCAACTTTCTTCTCCTCACATCATTGCCATGGTGGGCGTGCCGGGGGCGGGCAAGTCGCAATTTGCGGCTGAGTTTTCTGAGATGTTTCATGCGCCGCATTTGGACTCTGGTATCTTAGCGGCATTATCCGATGATGAGGCGGCTGTTAATTATGCGAGCGGCACCCTGCTCAAAGAATTGATGAAGACCCATCAAACCATCGTGTTTGAAGGGGCAACGGAGAAGCGAGCCTGGCGGGTTGAGCTCGCCAAGACAGCCCGTGCTGCTGGTTATAAGATTCTCTTTGTCTGGGTACAAACCGACCTCGCTACCGCCAAAATGCGCTGGCTCAAGGCCAACGATAACGACGAGGCGGCATTTGATACTAAGATCAAACAATTCTCATCGCCGCACCCCAGCGAGCCATGCGTCGTCATCAGTGGTCGTCACACCTATAACACCCAAGCGCGCACCTTGCTCAAGCGCCTGGCTGACGTGCGCCCGAATACTACAGCCGCTCCAACCCAACCACAGGCCGCCCAGGCTGATACCTCCAAGCGCCGTCCGCAACGTCCAGTGTTCAGTCGTATTCGCGTTAGCTAGGAGTTATACATGCCAACCATTACTGATGCTGAGTTTGGCGAAATCACGGTGAGGCGCTCGCACTTGGCGCGTCAGGCGTCACTGAAAGTCGCGCCAAACGGGCAGCTGCGGATCAGCTTGCCGACGTATGCACCGCTGCTCGCCGCAAAAATGCTCATCAAATCATCCCGGCCGCGTATTCGCGAGCTCCTGAGCGAGCATCAACAAGGTCACTACTACATGCACGACCAATCAATTGGTAAAAGCCACCACCTGATTATCGAGACCCAGCCTGCGCTCACCGAACTCATTATCAAGCGCTCCGGCACCCGCATCCTCGTCAAGCTACCGCCCAGCACCGACATCGCTACTCCAGCCATCCAGCAGCGCATTCGCGAAGTCGTCATCACAGCGCTACGCAAGGAAGCCAAAAGTTACCTGCCACGGCGGCTGAAGTTCCTGGCCGAGGAACACGGCTTTTCCTATCAAACCGTCAAGCTGACGCACGCCTCCAGCCGTTGGGGCAGCTGCTCGTCGCGCGGCACGATTAGCCTGAACATCGCACTGATGAACCTGCCGTTTGAGCTGCTTGATTATGTGCTGATACATGAGCTAGCTCACACCCGCCAAATGAATCACTCCGACGCCTTTTGGCGAGAGGTTGCGGCCATCGACCCAGCCTACAAAACACACCGAGCGGCACTGAAAAACCATACACCGCACGTGTAGCGTGTGCTATACTAAAATCATATGAAACAAGGGATGGGCACGTGGCGCATGGGGCGCAGTCAGCAATGCGGACGCGATGAGACGAAAGCCGCGCCAGAGCATAGCCAGATGATGACATTGGTAAACAGCTTGACTGATGCGGTGCTAAGCACTGATGCTCACGGCGTGATCACGATTTATAATGCGGCGATGATCGGCCTACTGGACACCAACGCCACACTCCATGGCCACCACATTAACGAGATATTTCAATTACAGACGCTCGGTAGAACGCCAATCAATGTATTTGAAGAACTGAGCAAATCGCCGTCAATCCGTACTCGTGACGATCTGATCATGCCGCTCAGTGATGGCGATCATTTGCGACTGGAGGCAACCTTTGCGCCGATTTTGGGCGGCAGCTCGAGTACTGACGGTTATGTGCTGATTCTGCGTGACGTCACCAAGATAAAAAGTCTCGAAGAGGAGCGTGATGAGTTTATCAGTGTCGTTAGCCACGAACTGCGCACACCGGTAGCCATTGCCGAGGGAGCGCTTGATAACGCTCGACTGCTCGCCGAGAAAGGCTACACCCAAAAGGTACACGAAGCACTGGTGGCGGCGCACGATCAAGTGATGTTCCTCGCTAAAATGATCAATGACCTTGGCACCCTATCGCGCGCTGAACGTGGGGCGGCGGACGAGACGGAGACGATTAATCTGATGGAGCTGGCTAGCACGTTACACAGTGAGTTTGCGCCGCGAGCGGCTGAGAAGGGGTTGCGGTTTGACCTCGATGTGAGTGCGCAGATTGGTGTAATCAAGGTTTCGCGGCTGTACTTGACCGAGCTATTACAAAACTTCATCATAAACGCCATTAAATACACGCCTCGTGGCGGGGTGACGCTGCGGATGCACCGGCGTAACGGTGCCGTACAATTTGCGGTAATCGATACCGGGATAGGCATCGGCAAGACTGACCAAAAAAAGATTTTCCAGCGATTTTACCGGGCCGAGGATTATCGCACCCGCGAGACCAGCGGCACCGGACTGGGACTGTACGTTGCGAGCAAATTGGCGCACAAACTCGGCTGCACCATCTCTGTCAAAAGCCGACTCAATCATGGCTCAACATTTAGCTTTGAGCTGGCTGATCCGCCCACGTCCGCGTGAGACCGCCCTTGCAATCACGGCCCGGACACGCTACAATAGACTTGACAGTCTGCTAAGAAGCAGACTTTTAAATTGGGAGAAACTATGGCACAAAAAAACGCAGCAGAATCAAAGACGAGAGTTCGCCGCATCACCGCGAAAGATGACGAGACGAAGCAGCCGTCACCACATAAATCAAAAGCAACTACAACCACCAAAAAAACCACCAGTAAGACCGCCAAAAAAACGGTGACAGCGACCAGCACCTCACCAAAACAACCAAAAACCACGGCCAAAAAATCCGCCAAAAAATCAGGCGACGTTGGCTATTTCAAGGGCGCGTGGCAGGAGCTCAAGCTGGTACGCTGGCCGACTCGCTCAGCAACCTGGAGCATGACGGCAGCAGTGCTGGTGTTTACGTTGATCTTCGTGGTGCTGATCTTGCTGCTTGACGCCGGCTTTAACTGGGGCTTTAATCAAATTTTGAAATAGGAAAGGGAAATTATGTCATCAAATCGCTACGATTCAACTCGCTCGTGGTACGCCATTCACACCTACTCGGGCTACGAGGAAAAGGTTGCTGAATCCATCCGCCAGCGCATCAACGGCGTCGACATGGCCGACAAAATCTTCGACGTCATGGTGCCGAAAGAAAAGCAAATTCAGATCAAAAACGGCAAGCGCAAGGTTGTCGATGCCAAGATCTTTCAGGGCTATGTGTTGGTCGAGATGAAGCTGACCGACGAGACCTGGTACATTGTCCGCAACACGCCGGGTGTGACTGGCTTCGTTGGTGCTGACACCACGCCAACACCGGTGTCGGACAAAGAAATTGCCAAAATCAAAAAGCGCATGGGTGTCGAAGAACCAAAGCATCAGATCGATTTCTCAGTCGGTGAAGTGGTCTCCATCATTGACGGGCCGTTCAAAGGCTTTGATGGGTCAATCGCAGAAATTGATGCCATCAAGGGCAAAATTAAAGTTATGGTCAGCATGTTTGGCCGCGATACACCGGTCGAGCTGGACGCGCTGCAGGTCAAGAAAGTCTAGCCACCTGATCATCTGGCTGCGCGGTGATACACCACCAAGCTACCAGACATCTTTGGCTTCAACTACCTCGCTACTTTTGGCGAGGTAGTGTTGTGTGGCAAAGAGGACTAGCGCCACCGTAATCATCCCCAGCAGCACCGCCGCGATCGGCCACTGCCTAGCATCATACATCGCCATGATCAGCACTGGCACCGTCCCGATGCCACACGCCAATATCTTGCCGAACAACAGGGTCGCCAGCGTCACTTGGCTGTGACATAATCGAATGCTGCGCTTCAATAGATACGAGCCGCAGCGCCCCAGCCAATACGGCAGCATCACCACCACACCCAAAACCGCCACCGTCATTACCGACATCAGTACCAGCTGCACCACCTGAAGGAGAAACGGTACCGCACGAGGCGTCGTATCGCTCGGCGTGGTCGGCGGGGTGGGTGCCGGCTGGACTGTCTCTGGCGATACACCGAGCTGCATGAGTAGGCCACTACGCGCCAGCCACAACAACCCAGCACCGACGATAACCGCATAAGTGAAGATTAACAGGCTGTAGGCGAGCGCCCCAAACATGTTGATCAGGCGACGAACCGGCTTGATGCTGCGAGCGTTCATGCTTGTATTCTAGCACAATTTTCGTTATAATACAGTGGTTACGCACGGAAAAAATAAGAGGAAACTATGGCAAAGAAAGTTATCGGTAATCTAAAATTACGCATCCCTGCCGGACGAGCAACCGCCGGGCCACCAGTCGGCTCAACCCTCGGTCAGTGGGGGCTGAACATGATGGATTTCATCAATCCATTCAATGACGCCACCAAAGATATGATGGGCAAGGACGTTATCGTCCATATTCAGGTGTTCGAAGACCGCACCTTTACGTGGAAATCGCTTGGTCAGCCAGTCGATGACATGATCCGCGAAAAAGCCGGCATTCAAAAGGGTTCAGGCAAGCCGCACGCCGAGAAAGTTGGCACAATCACTCGCGCTCAGCTTCAGGAAATTGCTGAAGCAAAAATGGATCAGCTAAACGCCATCGACATCGAAGGCGCGATGAAAGTCGTTGCTGGTTCCGCTCGCTCAATGGGCGTAGAAGTCGCCGACTAATTTACGTCTTGTTCATCCAAAATTGCTCCCTGCCGTGGGGGCAATTTTATTGTGGTATAATCATTTGGTGATCACCAAAAACTTACTTGATACTGCCGTTATCGAGGCGCTACGAGCCGACAAACTCGTCGTGGCGCCAACTGACACTATTTATGGTCTGCTCGCTCGAGCTGATAGCCCGAGGGCAGTTGATGAGCTGTACCGCGTACGCCAGCGTGACCGCACCAAATCCTGCATCATCCTGCTTAGTAGCGCCGACAACATTCCCGAACTCACCACCAAGCAGCGGCATATCTATGACCAGCTGTACTGCGAACGGCCGACCACTATTGCTGCCAGGGTCAGCCCCGACTTTATGCCGCACCTAGTACGTACTGACGCGACCTTGGCATTTCGTGCCGTACCACCAGACACAGCATTGTCTGAGCTGATTCAGCTGGTCGGTCCACTGCTCGCACCAAGCGCTAACCCCGGCGAGCAACTACCGGCCACCACAGTCAATGAGGCAACCGCGTATTTTGGCGATGAGGTGGCTGTCTACGTTGACGGCGGGGAAATTAAGGGGGTAATGCCTTCACGGATCATCAAATTTACTGATGAGGGGCAGCTGGTTGCCTTGCGGCAATAATTTCCACTACAGCCAACCAGGCGCCCGACGTCTTGTCTCGTAGCCTATGAACTACGACTGCTTGAACGGCCGCACCAGCTCTAGCTCTGGTCGCATCTCGGCGATACGCATCAGCTCGTTGTACTTGGCGATACGCTCTGAGCGCGACATCGAGCCGGTCTTGATCTGGCCCGTACCGAGTCCGACCGCCAGATGAGCAATGGTCACATCCTCAGTCTCGCCCGAGCGGTGGCTCATCACCGTATTCCAGCCGGCCTTTTTCGCCATCATCACCGCCTGAATCGTCTCGCTCAACGTACCGATTTGATTTGGCTTGATTAAAATCGCGTTACCAGCCTTTTCAGCGATCGCCCGGTCCAGCCGCATCACATTCGTCACCAACAAATCATCACCGACCAGCTGCGTCGTCGAGCCAAGCTCCGTCGTCAGCGTCTGCCAGTCGTGCCAGGCTTCCTCATCCAGCCCATCCTCGATCGACACCACCGGATACTCAGCCCGCAGCTGTTTGTACATCTTGATCATGCCAGTCACATCCAGCGTGCGATGCTCCGTCTCCAGCCGATACTGGCCATTGCCCTCGTGAAACTCACTTGAAGCCACGTCAAGAGCAAAGGCAAAGTCCTGCTCCAACTTGTAGCCAGCCTGCTGAATCGCCCGTGCCAGCAGCTTGACCGGCTCCATATTGCCGCCGCGCACATGCGGCGCGTAGCCACCTTCATCACCAACGGTCGTCGGGTAGCCCTCAGCCTTGAGCACCTTCGCCAGCGCGTGAAACACCTCGGCACTCATCCGCATCGCATCCTCAAACGTCGACGCGCCGACCGGGATAATCATATATTCCTGAATATCAGTAGCACCCAGCGCATGCTGCCCACCGTTCATCACATTAATCATCGGCATCGGCAGGCTCATCGTGCCGGCATTCGCCAGCTGATTGACATAGACGAAAAGCTCAATACCCTTAGACTCAGCCGCCGCCTTGGCAACTGCTAGGCTGACCGCTAGGATCGCATTCGCTCCAAGCCGCCCCTTGTTCAGTGTACCGTCCAGCTGTCGCATCCGCTCGTCAACCCGATGTTGCGCAAATGGATCCATGCCGCGCAGCGCCCGCGCAATCTCAACATTGACATGCTCAACTGCCTTGAGCACACCCTTGCCACCATACGCCAAGTCGCCGTCACGCAGCTCGACCGCCTCGTGCGAACCAGTGCTGGCGCCCGACGGCACCGCCGCCCGCCCGAACGAGCCATCGCTCAGCCGAACATCGGCCTCCACCGTCGGATTGCCCCGAGAATCTAAAATTTGTCGTGCGTGAATGTCTGTGATTGTGATATTGTTCATACTCGCTATTGTAGCAGAGACGAAAGAGCAGGGGCAAGCGGATTATAGACTATAGATGCACCGCCTCATTGCCGCAGATCAGCACCATATTACCATGCTTAAATAACTCATGCTTGCCCTAACAACAGTGGTAGTATATAACTAATCCCATGGAACATGACCGATTAAAAGCAACCCGGATAGATTTACTCTCGGAGCTATACGATCCATCGTTTTGGGACAATATCAAAAGCATCAACCGAGACCTCGCCGCATACAGTAGTGAAAAACCAGAGGACATACCACCAAAATATCACCCCGGCCAGCTAACGCTAGATTTCTCGACATGTTATTTCGACCCGCAGTACCTCGGTGAAGCGGCCACTGTCACAATTGCTCACGAATTACCAGACGGGGGGCTTGGTGTTGAACAGACGAATGGCGAGCTAGGACCGTTTACTTATACAACCGTTTCGACTGAAGAGTGCGTTGCTGGAGTTAATGTCACCACCGAACAACGCGTCGTCGCACTAGCAATTGGCGAGAAAGCTATCCCGCTGTCACCAGAAACATTATTACAATTTGATGTCGACAAATTCATATCAAATGAGAAACCCAGAGATACGTTCTCGTATATTTTGAGCCAAGTCCGTGAAATTGACGTCCTACTGGCGAAACGACGCTATCAGATCGCTTCACCCGAAGAGCAGGCCATGCTCATCCAAAATACGCTCGACAATATCAACAACTATCTCGACGCCATCGCCAACGATAATACTGTATCAATCGTAACGCTACACCCCAACCTAAGATATGATAATGACACTATTAGCGCTCAATATATTTCCGTAGCGATGGAGGACAATTATCCATATTTTGAAATAATCGACCTTAATGGTGTAGCTCACGCTATCTCGCGTAAGAATATCATTGACATTGAAATAACCGACGAACCAGTTGACGCCAACGAAAGCATCAACGTTATTGATTTCTTAAATGACGAGGTAACGCGAAATATAATACATAAAATTGAAGACACGACAGCTTATTCTGATGAAGATGATTTTGACAAACTAATGAACGACTTAGAGACTGTCGTTGGTAGCGATTTTTGTGAAAACGGCGTATTTTCCGGACAGGGCATTGTCTACCGACAGACGCCCTCAGGTGATATTCGCGGTGAGATCACCTCGTTCACCCAACTGCGATCTGATGGATTTGATATGTTTGAGGTAAATGGCAAGGAGCGACTGGTTATCGTCCTAGAAAATATTGACGACAAATCACCCGACGATTTACTCTTTATCATTCCCGATAACATATACCTCAATAAATGTATTCGTCAGGATGATCCGGATATCATACCGTCTAAACCCGACCGAGACTTGATTGATAATTTGCATAACACCGCAGCCCTTGCGACCGAACTCATTACGAGCAAGGGGTTTACAAACGCCCGCCCTGGGCAGCAGCAAAAAATGCTTGAGGACGTTATCGACGAGGCGCGATCAGAGCTAAATCATATTTTTGATACGTTATACCGAGGAAATCTGGTGTCCTGTATGGCGAAGAAGTATTGGGCAATCGACATCAATATCTACCAGTCAGGCTCATACTCACCAGAGGAAATCGCCGAGCTACCGGCCGCGATATCTGAACCCGACGAAGAGCCATTTGAGATTTGCGGCGACACCATCAACCTCGTCATACCAGAGATGGCCGAGCGCGAAGAAAAGATAATGTCAATAGCAGATTTCCCACTCAGCCAGGGGCAGCCAATGCTACAAATCAAAGACGTGAGCGGTAGGGGACTTGTGTACCTTGTGCCAATCGAGAGTGTATCTGGTATCATGCCTTCCACCTGGAGTGACGAGACAAAAGACTAGCTGTAAACACCTCATCATGTTATAATTAACCCATCATCAAATCAATGCTGGGAGGCAAATTCGCTCGAGAAGTCGCGAGTCGCCGTTTGTACCACAGAAAGGATTAGTATGGCCAAGAAAGCCGAGCTGTTAGAAAAAGCAGCAGAACTAAAATTAGCAGTCAGCGACAAGAATACTATCGCTGAGACTGAAGCGGCAATTGCCGAAGCCGAATCAGGCGCGCCTGAAAATAGCAAGCCGCACGATACCAAAGATAAAGACGTTATCACCGAGCGCGAGGCCGTCGTCGCCAAGGCTGGCAAGCGCAGCCAAAAAGCCCTTGACGAGGCTGCCGAGAAAGCCGAAAAAGAAGCTCGCAAAGAAGCAGGCGACACCACGCCGCAATCCGACGACGCTGAAGCGCATGTTAAGAAAGGCCCGAAGCCGATCACGCGTCCGCTCCTAGAGCGCCGCGGCAAAAAGTATCAGGAAGCTGCCAAGAAGATTGAGAAAAATAAATTGTACAGCCTTGATGAAGCACTGAAACTGGCGACTGAGACCAGCCCGGTCAAATTCGACGCCAGCGTTGAAATTCACGTTCGCCTGGGCGTTGATCCGCGCCAAGCCGATCAGAACGTCCGCTCGACCGTAGCGCTGCCGCACGGCACCGGCAAGGACGTCCGCGTAGCAGTGTTCGCACCAGAGTCAGAGCATGCTGCCGCTAAGAAAGCCGGCGCTGACATCATCGGTGACGAGGAGTTCCTGAAGCAGCTGGACAAGGAAGAATTGAACTTTGATATCTTAGTCGCCACGCCGCAATATATGCCGAAGCTTGGCAAGTACGCCCGGCTGCTCGGTCCGCGCGGCTTGATGCCAAATCCCAAGTCCGGCACCGTCGCTACCGACGTCGCTAAAGCGGTGTCCGAAGCCAAGGCCGGCAAGGTCGAGTACCGCGTCGACAAGCAAGCCATCGTCCACCTGTCAATTGGCAAGGTTTCGTTTGGCGCCGACAAACTGGCAGAAAACACTCGCGCTTTCCTCGCCAGTCTGAACGCCCAAAAGCCATCCAGCCTCAAGGGCATTTACGTCAAATCTATCGCTATCGTCACTACCATGGGACCTAGCGTCAAGGTTGAAACTTCACTGTAAGGTCGGCTTGTTGGCATAAACGCGCTCCGCATTAAGCAGGGCGCGTTTTCATATTCCTGAAAATTAAAGCCAACATTGTCTTGCATCCCGTTGTCATTTCTGCTACAATTCTAAGGAACATTACCAAAGACAGCGTGCGACCGAAGGGAACTGAGGTATAAAAATGCCGCCGAGGGATGAAACGAACAGTTTTATTTGACGTCTTTGGTAGTGCGAGAATCAAAGACGTTTTTGTTTGCTCGGCTAATGCCCAGAAAAACGAGAACCAGGTTCTCCATTACCGCACGTTAACAAATCGGTCGAATCATACAAGAACCAATCAAAGAAAGGATTTTTATGGCAATTTCACGCGATAAAAAACAAACTTTGGTTGCTGAACTAACCGAGCTGCTGAAAGACGCCAAAGGTACGGCATTTGCGCGGTACCAGGGGCTGAGCGTGGCTGAATTGCAAGAGCTGCGCAAGGCTGCCCGCGAGGCAAATGTGGTCATCAAGGTGGTTAAAAACCGCTTGGTGCGCGTAGCATTGCAGGGCGTCGACACCTACAAAGAAACTGACACCGACCTCCTAGTTGGCCAGTTGGTCTACGCCATCAGTGCCGACGACGAAGTTATGCCAGCCAAAGTTCTGGACACGTTTGCAAAGACACATCCAGCACTGCAGTTGGCCGGTGGCTTCTCAGGAGAAGGCCTCAGCATCAACGAAGCTGACATCAAAGCGCTGGCTGGCTTGCCAAGCAAGGATCAGCTCATCGCCGAAGTGGTGGCACAGCTGCTCTCACCAGTCCACGACACTGTGGGCGCACTTGGCGGCAATTTGCACGGCTTACTGGACGGCATCGAAGCCAAAGCTGCGGCTTAAGTTTAGCAATCAATCATCTACCTGAGTTCATAAAATCTTCAACGCCTCCTCTTTTCGCGCCGGGCGCTAGCGCGCTCGGGCTGCAATCGCTGCACGGAGACTTATGAAGATTTTACAAACTCAGAAATTAATCAATAATCTAAGGAGACATATCATGGCTGATATTAAAAAATTGGCTGAAGAACTGACCAAGTTGACAGTTCTAGAAGTTAACGAATTGAAAAATCACTTGAAAGACGAATACGGCATTGAGCCAGCTGCTGCTGCAGTGGCTGTTGCTGGTCCAGCTGCTGGTGGCGAGGCTGCCGCAGAAGACGAGAAAACTGAGTTCACCGTCACTCTGAAAGACGCAGGTGCTCAAAAAGTTGCTGTCATCAAGGCAGTCAAGGAAATCACCGGCTTAGGACTCGGTGAGTCAAAGGCCATCGTCGACGGCGCACCAGCACCAGTCAAGGAAAAGGTGTCGAAGGACGAAGCTGAAGCTGCCAAGAAGACGCTCGAGGACGCCGGCGCTAGCGTTGAGTTAAGCTAATTTTTGCGTGAAACGACCGATTGTTTTCGTAGAGAAATGCCGCCCGGAGCTTATACCACGGGCGGTGTTTTATTGGCAAGGGTAAAAATTACCACATTTTTACCTGACTATCTGTTGTCCTTGTGGAAAGACAAGCCGTTAGCCGATGCGAATCGACTGGCGGGACTTGCACACTCACATAATTAGTGCTATATTACTCTCACGTACTATCAAAATAGACAAGGAATGCGAGCCATATGTCTGATTTACCGGAAAAGCAAGTGAAGCGCCTCAGGACGCTCATCCAAGAAGCAGAAACCAACTTAGCGGCAGCCAAGGAGCTGCTGATTAGCATCGTTGGTGACGATGGGCAAGTCGTTACGCCAAAAACCTCGTCGGACGATGTCGCTGGCAAGGTGATCGAGGGTGTGTTTGACGGCCAGATGATGATGGGGCCTGATGGCAAGAATTATCCAATCCCGGCGAACTACGCCTCGAAGTCCAAGCTCGTCGAGGGCGACATCTTGAAATTAACCATCGCCGAGGACGGCAGTTTTATCTACAAGCAAATCGGCCCGGTCTCGCGCAAACAAGTCATCGGTACCCTCGTCCAACACGACGGCGTCTACTACGTCGAAGCCAACGGCCGCGAATACCGCATCCTGCTCGCCAGCGTCACCTTCTTCCGCATCGAAGTCGGCGACCAAGTTACCATCATCATCCCTGATGACAATCCGGACGCCACCTGGGCAGCTGTCGAAGCGCCGCTATAAAACATTTCGATATTTGAAACCGCCCACGCAGTTGCCGGGTGGTTTTTGATATAATTGTGCTATGCCTGAGGAGTTTTTGCTAAGCTACGCCAGCTTTGATACCGAAAACCGGCCATTTCTGGAGTGGCAGATTGACGGCGAGACTGAGCGTGGTGATGTTTTGGAGCAGGAGTTGTCACTGGTGTTTGATTTTTCGGCCAAATATTGTACGGGCTGGGTGGATTTTGAGAATCATTGCGGCCAAGCGTGCCCAGAGCAGGCAATAGCGGAGACAAAATATGAGAACTGCATCAAATGCCGTGACCGAAGAGGGTTTAATCCAGCATTTTATCATGCTAACTCGCTGTCAGCCCGGCAGGAAAAGATTAATCAAAACCCGCACTTCGTCTATCTGGCATATTTTGCGCCGGGAGTTATTAAAGTCGGTATCTCGCAGGAAGAGCGCGGCATTCGGCGGCTGCTGGAGCAGGGAGCGCGCCTGGCGTTGAAACTGGAGACATTTTCTTCGGCGCTGATTGCCCGGCAATATGAGGCGAAAATTGCCAGGCTGGACGGCGTCGTTGAGACCATGCCGATTCATAAGAAACTCGAGCTTATAAAACAGCCTTTCAATCGCGCGGACGGCGAGGAAAAGTTGCGGCAAAAACTGCTTGAAATCGAGCAAAAGATTGGCGTATCATTTCCGAGGTCTGAGCTAATTCTTTGCGAAGATTATTTTCATACCGCTGGCGTTGATTTAACAAGAGTAGTACTGATGAAAGATCAGAACCAATTGGCTGGGCGCGTCCGCAGTATCATCGGTCCGATCCTCATCGCCGATTATGACGGGCAGCTACTGGCGTATAACGTGAAAAAGTTCATCGGCTACCAGGCGCAAACAATTGACGGCGTCATCAGCATCGAAATACCCAGCACGCAGTTGGCGCTGTTTTGATACATGCCACCGGACAGGATTATTCTTAAAAGCAAGCCTGAACCGCCAAACAGCTTACTAATCCCGCACTTTGCGCTATAATACGTATAGTAATGAGTCAGGCACTGTACCGCAAATATCGCAGTCGCAGCTTGGACGAGGTGTTGGGGCAAGATCACGTAACCAACATTTTGCGCCGAGCCTTGGAGCAGGGGAAAATCGCCCATGCGTATTTGCTGACGGGTCCGCGCGGCGTAGGAAAAACATCGGTGGCGCGCATTTTAGCGCATGAAATCAATCAGTTGCCGTACGACGAGGAAGCCTCACATCTGGATATCATCGAAATTGATGCCGCCAGCAACAACGGTGTTGACGATATCCGCGCCCTGCGCGAGAAAGCCCAAGTTGCGCCCGTTTCCGCACCGAAAAAGATTTACATCATCGACGAAGTCCACATGCTGTCTAAACCTGCGTTCAACGCTCTGTTAAAGACGCTGGAGGAGCCGCCAGCGCACGTAGTATTTATCTTGGCGACCACCGACGCCGACAAGCTGCCCGCCACCATCCTCAGCCGCGTCCAGCAATTTTTCTTCCGTCCCATCCCAGTGGACATCATGGCGCGCCAGCTGATGACTATTGCCGAGAAAGAGGGCTTTAGTATCGAGGAAGACGCCGCTCGTCTGATCGCTGAACGCTCGCGCGGCGGGTTTCGCGACGGCATCAGTATGCTGGATCAATTGTCGGCATTGGCGGACACTGGCAAGCCGCTGAGTGCGTCGGACGTTGCTCAGTACCTGGGACTGAGCGCTGCCGAGACACTGGAGAACCTGCTGGCATTGTATCAGCAGCGCGACGCTTCTGGGGCGCTGAGCTTGCTGGGTGAGCTGGAGAGGGCTGGCACCGATCCAATCGTCCTATCCCGTCAATTATTGTCGCTGCTACGAACACGATTACATCAGCGACCGGAGTTAATTCAGCTCATCAAGCAATTGATCGAAGTTGACCGCCATCCGCATCCGGATTTGAAATTATTGACGATATTTATGGACAACAGGGAACAGGCGACCGACACATCGCCCGAGCGAATATCGCCGTCGATCACCAGTCCCAAAACTACAGCTAAACCGCCGGTCACCATTTCCAGACCGCCAGTAGAGGCGCCAGAGTCACCGGCAGCTACTTCAGAAGCACCAGCCGCTCAGCCAGCAGAAAATTCGCCAAAAACTGCCCCAAAGAAGCAGCAAACTAATATCTCTAAGGGTAAGGAAACCGCAGACACCGCCACCCCGGCAAACAATCAACCAACGTCGAACAATCCGCCAACCTCCGCCACAGACATCGACTGGGACAAAATCATCGCCCTAGCCAAAGAGCAGTCGTTTGCTATTGCGACATTGTTGCAACAGTGCAGCTGGCAGCGAAATGGCAACACCTTAACCCTGTACGCCGGCAATGCCTTTACCAAAAAGAAGTTGGATAATGCGAAGAATAGCCCGCTTATTGCGACAATTGTGCAACAAGTTGCCGGCACCGAACTGGATATTGCGACAATCGGACAAAAAGCCCCGCCCAAAGACGCCGAGCTTGCGAAGATTGCCGAGCTGATGGGCGGCGGCGAAGAAGTTAACCTGGAGGAATTATCATGAGCGAAAAAACCCAAACTGAGACTATGGCGGGCAAATTGCCGCCCCAAAACCTAGACGCCGAAAAAAGCCTGCTCGGCGCAATTCTCATCGACGAGGAAGTCCTAGCCGACGCCTCAGAAATCGTCAAGCCGAACGACTTTTACGATAAAAACCACGGGCTAATTTTCGCTGGTATGATGCGGCTGTTTGAAAAGCACAAGCCGGTTGACCTCCTGACCTTGACTGATGAACTGAAGCGCAAGGACGAGCTGGAGCTCATCGGCGGCTCGGCGTATTTGACGGAACTCACCAACTACGTGCCGACGGCAGCGCACGCGGCGGCGTACGCCGAAATGGTGGCACAAACGGCGGTGCGGCGGCGCTTGATCAAGGCCAGCAGCGGCATCACCGAACTCGGCTACGATGAATCGACGACGACTCAGGAATTGCTAGAAAAAGCCGAGGCCGAATTATTCAGCGTCTCTGACCAGTCATTGAAACAGGATTTGGTCAGCCTGGAAAGTATCTTGACCGATAGTTTTGACCGTATCGAGGAGCTTCACCGCAACAAGGGCAGCCTGCGCGGCATGCGGACTGGTTACCGCGATCTGGATACCATGACGGCGGGGCTGCAGAAGTCCGATTTGATCATCCTGGCAGCGCGTCCAGCCATGGGTAAGACGACGTTGGTGACTAACCTAGCGTACAACGTGGCGACGATCGAGAAAAAGCCGGTGCTGTTTTTCAGCCTGGAGATGAGCAAGGAGCAGCTGACCGATCGTATGTTGGCAGATGCGGCCGGCGTTGATAGCTGGAATATTCGTACCGGTAATCTGAGCGGCGATGATTTTGAGAAGCTGTCCGAGGCCATGGGCGAGATGGCCGAAGCGCCGATTTACATCGATGACACGCCGGGCCTCAGCATTCTGGAGATGCGCACCAAGGCTCGCCGGCTGGCACACGAAGGCGAAATTGGCCTGATCATCGTCGACTACCTGCAGCTGATGCAGGCCACCAACAATCACAACGGCAACCGCGTCCAGGAAGTGTCGGAAATTTCCCGCGGCCTGAAGTTGATCGCTCGTGAACTCAACGTGCCGCTGATTGCCCTCAGTCAGCTGAGCCGTTCGGTCGAGTCGCGCACGCCGCCAATCCCGCAGCTGGCTGACCTGCGCGAGTCCGGCTCCATCGAGCAGGACGCCGACATCGTCAGCTTTATTTACCGCCCCGGCTACTACGAACCGGATAACCCAGAGGTACAAAATATCACCGACCTGATAATCGCCAAGCACCGTAACGGTCCGGTCGGCAAGATTCAACTCTACTTCCATCCGGAGCGCCTGCGTTTTATGAGCCTCGATCGCAAGCATGACTAGAATTGTGCTATAATCAATACCAATGAAAAAGCGGAAACTCGCCGACTCGGCTGTCTATCGCTGGCGCTATTGGCTGGGCTACCTGGCGCTGATTGTGCTATTTTGCGCGGCCATCACCGCCGCTAGTTTGTATGCCCCAGGCGGCGTGAGCGAGGCGGAAATTGAAGCGCTTAGCACCACCAATGCCATCTCGCCAACTAATCTCGGCTCGTTCGCCCAAACCAACCTACCATTCCACCTCTTGCAGCGCGGATTATTCAGCGTATTTGGCGTCACCGTCTATACCATCAAGTTGCCGTCGCTCATCCTGTCCTTCATCGCCGCCGTCGCCGTATTTTTCCTATTGCGGCGCTGGTTCAAGCCCAATGTCACCATCCTGTCGCTCGTCATCATGACCGTCACTGGCCAGCTGATCTTCTTTGCTCAAAGCTTCACGCCGCACATCCTCTACATCACCTATGCCGCGCTCATTCTCCTCTTTGCCAGCCTGATCGTCCAGCGTGCTAAGGGCTCAGCCTTGTGGCGGCTACTGCTGGCGACGACGGTCGGCCTGAGCCTGTTTACGCCGTATTTTTGGTATATTCACCTGACGCTGCTGTTGGTAGCGCTGATCCACCCGCATACCCGCTACGCGCTACTCGCCAAACGCAATCGCTTCAAATGGCTACCAGCGATCGTCGTTCTCGCGCTCACGAGCGCGCCGGCAATTTTCCTCGCCGCGACACATCACGATCTACTCAAATCACTGGTCGGTATTCACAGCCTCAGCTGGGCGCTGGTCGATAATTTGCGGTTGCTACTGTATCATTATCTCTGGGTCAAGCCAACCGTTGTCGGCGGTCAGATCGCACCGGTGCTCGACTTTTCGGCGCTATTTTTGATCATGCTTGGCATTTTCAAAACCATCCAGCACCACCACACCGCGCGTTCGTACATGATCGGCGTCTGGCTGCTACTAAGTTTACCGCTGCTGGTGCTGCAGCCATCAATGACCAGCATTATTATCTTGCCGCTATTTATTCTGCTGGCCGTTGGCGTCGAGGCACTGCTCAATCAATGGTATTCGCTGTTCCCGCGTAATCCTTACGCCCGCATCACTGGCTTATTGATGCTGATGGCGCTCATCGGCGTGATGGTCCTCTCGGGTCTCGACCGCTTTACCAATGGGTATCGCCATTTCTCGGGCGCCGTGCATGAATTTAGCACCGACTTGCCACTGCTACAAAAAGCCATCGCCGGCCGGCAAAACGTCGTTCTCGTCGCCAACCCACACGAGGCGCCGCTCTACGAAACCGTCGCCCGCTATAGCAAGCACAAACTCGCCGTCAATCAACCAACCACGGAGAGCGCTACACTCGTCATCACCCGCGCTGAACAAATGGCTCACCCCAACACTGACGGCTGGACACTCGAGCGCATCGTCACCAATAGCCACGCCGAGCGGGCTGACCGCTTTTACCTCTACAAATTGGCGAAAAAATAGCGTATAATGAAAAAGTAAATTCAAGGAGGAATTAATAATTATGGCGTTTGACCAAGTCAAGATGTTGCAGCAACTGCGCAAGGCCCAGAAACAGCTCGGCAAAGAAATCATTGAAGTAGAGGCCGGCGACGGTGCAGTGATCGTCCAGATCACCGGCGAGCTGAAAATTAAGTCGATCAAGATTAATCCAAAAATGGTTGACCTCGACAATATCGAGCAGCTGGAGCACTGGATCCAAATCGCAATTCGCGACGGTCTAGCCAAAGCGCAGGAAGTTGCTGCCGAGACGATGAAACCGCTGATGGGCGGGCTAGGCAACTTGCCGTTCTGATGAAACCGACGATTTTGCCGGCGGCGCTGACGACGCTGATTGATGAGTTTGGCGGGCTGCCTGGGGTTGGGCCGCGGACTGCTGAGCGCTATGCCTATGCCGTGCTCCGACGTGACGCCAGACGGGCTGAGCAGCTAGCGCGGGCGCTAGATCGGCTGCACACATGCGTCAAAACCTGTCCGGTCACGTTCGCGCTGATTGATCATGATCAAGAGGTGTCGCCGCTATATCAAGACGAGTCGCGCAATCGACGCTTGATCTGCGTGGTCGAGGAGCCACTGGATATCGTGGCGCTGGAGCGGACGGGGCAGTATAGCGGCACCTATCACGTGCTGGGCGGTGCGATTTCACCAATTGATGGCATCGGCCCGGAGCAGCTACACATCCCTGAGCTCATCAAGCGCATCAAGCATGATAACGCCGAGGAATTAATCATCGCCACCAACGCGTCGGTCGAGGGCGAATCAACCGCGCTCTTTTTGCAGCGCTACCTCCAGGAGGCCGGTCTCACCATCACTATCTCGCGCCTGGCCCGCGGCATCCCCGTCGGTGTCGACCTCGAATACGCCGACCAAATCACGCTGACGCATGCGCTGGAAGGACGACGAACATTGTAGCTTGCTAAGGCCATCCTGCTTTTGCTACAATACAACCATGAAACCAGAGGTGGGGAAGGTGCGCGCTGAGGATATCGCGGCATTTTTAGCGAAATTTGACGACGTCGAGGAAGCAATCGACGCAATCCGCGGCTTTGCTCAGCCGGCTGTTTCGGCCGGCTTAGTTGACTTACCTCCAACCGCCAAATCCGATCCAGCCGCCAAGGTTATGACACCGCCCGCTGCCGCACCAGAACGTTCCGGCCGCTGCCACATCACTGTGACCGACCTCGCTAAATCTTACCGCGTCAGCCGCCAGACCATTCCAGCGCTCGACGGCGTTAGCCTTGATATTTTCGCTGGCGAATTCGTAGCCATCACTGGCGCTAGCGGCTCGGGCAAAAGTACTTTGCTGCAGCTCATCGGCGGGCTCGACAAGCCGTCCACCGGTCAAATCCTCATTAACGACCAGCCGCTCAGCCGCCTGTCCGACCGGCAACTGTCGCGGTTCCGATCGCGCGAAATCGGCTTTGTTTTTCAATCATTTTATCTGCAGCCATTCCTAACCCTGTCCGCCAATCTGGAAATTCCCGCCATGTTTGCCCGCGTCAAGCCCAAGCAGCGCCGCGCCCGCGCCCAGGAACTCGCCGAATTGGTCGGACTGGCAGACCGAATGCACCATTTGCCGCGCGAACTTTCCGGCGGTCAAATTCAGCGCGCTGCCATCGCTCGCGCCTTATTCAATCGCCCGAATACTTTACTCGCCGACGAACCGACAGGCAATCTGGACAGCGCCAATTCCGACCGCATCATTGATCTATTTCACCAAATCCGCCGCGAACTCGGCACCACAGTCGTTATCGTTACACATAATCCAGACATCGCCTCAGCAGCCGATCGTGAAATCCGCCTGAAGGACGGGAGGATAGCCGATGCTTAGAATCACCGATTCGCTGCGGCTAGCTGGCACCAAACTCCGGGTGCGGCGTATTCGCTTGTCCATCACCGTGGTCGTGTCCGGGCTGCTTTTCGCGGCGTTGCTGGCGGGGCTGACTATGCTAATGGGCGCTCAGCGGAGCGTCGAGGAATTCGATCGAGGCAGCCTGAATAGCCGCTATTTGGTGGCGCAAACTGCCATTCGGCCAAATAATATTGAATTTACCTCAAATCTAACTGCTCGCGCCGAAGCCGAACGTACGCAAATGATCAAGGACAAGCAGGCGCTGGCCGCCCGCCTCGGCCTGCCATACGACCCCAAATCCGAACCGCCAATCATGCAGTCGTTTCCTGATAGCCAGCCGTACCCGAACGACCAGAGCGTCATCGTCCAGCGGCTTATTCGCCAGGAGACCGCCAAATTACCGCGCCTCACAGCAGCCGCGCAGTGGCAATTTGCCCGCACCCACGGTGCCGTGCAGCAGTTTAGTATTCAATCAATCGCCGCCAATGGCATGCTGAATTATATGGAGCGGGGAATTGAGTCGTTTGACGACAAGCGCCAGCAAAACAACCAGCCGACACCACTGGAAGAATTTAAGCAGCAATTCGGCAGTATAACCACCATCGACCAATCATTGCTGGGCGGCTATCTGCTGGCTGACGCCAGCGCCAAACCCAGCGAGATCCCGCTGATTATCCGCTACCAGGACGCCGAAGTGCTGCTTGGCCTCAAGCCGCTGGATAAAAATGCCAGCAATGACACGCAACTAGCACGACTCAAAGAATTGCGCCAAAAAGCCGGGCAGCTGACATTCAGCGCCTGTTATCGCAACCCGACTTCGCGAGCGTTACTGCAAACCGCCAAACAGCAAATCCAAGCTGCCGCCAATCAGGCCAAGAAACCATCCGCCGATTATGTTAAGCCAGACCGCGAATACGCCATGCCGTCCGCTGATTCCTGCGCTGCGCCAACCGTCATTAAAGATAATCGTTCAGCCGAAGCCAAGCGCACCGAAGCTAACCAACGCCAATTTGATCAGACTTTTGGCTCAGCCCAGCCCGAACCCGCCCAGGCTAAATTTACTTTCCGCGTCGTCGGCCTGATGCCAGACGGCATTAAGGCTACCCAAAGCGATATTGGCAGCTTCTTACAGCAATTTTTAAGCACCCGCCTGGCGTACGCCTGGATCATGCCGCGCGGCCCGATGACCACCGCGGCGCAAACAGCACTTGAATCGACTATTCAAACCGCCAACAATGATCAAGGCGGCGCCAATAGAGACGAAACGCTAGCTATCTATGAATTCAGCGACCCCAATAAAGCTCGCAGCTACCTGGCAGCTGCCTCTTGCGGCGAAGGAGCCGCGCAACCCGAACCCACTGAAGCCTCCAAAACCCAAAAATCTAACAAGTCAATCTGCCTGCCGCACTACGTAGTATTCGCGTCGCCCACCGGCAGCAACTCGCTCGTCAATTACGACGCCATGGAACGCCTCAAGCCAATCATCATGTGGACGTTCATCGGCGTGACGATCATCGCCGCCTTTATCTTGCTGATTATCATTTCCCGCACCATCGCCGACAGCCGCAAAGAATCCGCAGTTTTTCGAGCGCTCGGAGCAACGCGGCTTGATATTAGCCAAATTTATTTCGTTTACACCATGATCGTGGCGCTGCTTACCGCGCTGTTCAGTATCGCCGCCGGGCTAATCGTCGTATATATTGCCGACAATTTGCTGGCTAGTCAAATCACCGCGACGCTGCGCATCGCCATGACGCCGAAAGATTTGGCGACAACCTTCCATTTTTGGACGATTGACTGGACGATCATCGGCGCGGTCGCCCTCAGTATCATCGCTGCTGCCGTGCTAGCGTGCCTGATACCGCTCATCCGCAACACCCGACGCAACCCGATTAAAGACATGCGCGACGAATAGCCCCGCCACACCACCGAAACTCCCATCTGCTATAATAAGACTATGTTTGATACCGCCGAGCAACTCATCCAATCCGCCAATAACATCGTCATCATCCAAGCCGAAAACCCTGACGGCGACAGTCTGGGCTCTAGCTTGGCGCTAGAGGAAGTACTGAGCGATTTGGGCAAGGCCGTGGCGCTGTATTGCCCGGTCGATATCCCCAAATATCTGCGGTATATTCGCGGCTGGGACCGGGTGGTTAGCGATTTTCCAGCCCGTGCCGACCTGGCTATCATCGTTGATACCAGCGCTGATATTTTGCTTAGCAAAGTCTTAGAAACACCCGGCGCGCGGCATTTTTTGGAAACGCATCCGGTACTAGTTATCGACCATCACACCGCCGAGTCGACGCTGAGTTTTGAGCATACCATGCTCTCTGACACGGTGGTGGCTACCGGGGAATTACTATACCAATTGTTCACGCACGCCGGCTGGACTATCAACCAGCAGGCGGCTGAAGATTTGCTGATTGCCATCATGTCCGACAGCCTGGGCCTGACCACGCCAAATACCACTGCATCAACATTCCGCACGGCTGGCGAATTGACCGAGCTGGGCGCCTCCAATGCTGAAATTGAAGAACGGCGGCGCGAATTTATGAAGAAATCACCGGAGATCTTGGCGTACAAGGGCAAATTGATTGAGCGAATTGAATACTTGCTGGACGGGCAATTGGCGCTGGTACACGTGCCATTTGAGGAAATTCAAGCCTACAGCGACGCCTACAACCCCGGCGCGCTGATCGGCGACGAGCTGCGGTTGGTCGAGGGCGTGGCGCTCAGCTGCGTTATCAAAACTTATCCCGACGGCAAACTAACCGCCCGCCTACGCGGTAACTTACCGATCGCCGACACCGTGGCTGGCTACTTCGGCGGCGGCGGTCATCCGTACGCGGCCGGCTTCCGCGTGTACGAGAATTATGACGAGGCCGTGCGGGAATTGGTGACGGCGACGGATAAGGCTTTACGAGAAGCGGGGCAAGAGTAGGCGTTCCATTATGGATACGTCGTAAAACTATTCACTTTTCTTGATATAATCAAAGTTACCACATGAACAACTGCTGCAATATCCTATTCCCAGAAATAATCAACAAAGCGTTCCCGATCCTCGACGGCGCATCATACATTCGCCAGCTGGCGTCGCTTGTGCCACTCTGTCCCGACACGGCGTTTCATTTGTTTGACGATAAAAATGGAGGCTTTTTCGCGCTGGTAATGACGGATTATCCCGACCCGCTTTATCAGAGCGAGGAATTGAAGCAAATTTCTGGCGAATATAAGTTTGAGTTTACTTACCTCATCAAGCCATACGCCAACGATCAGCATATTGAAATTCGTCCGAACGACGATATCGATAACAGCTTTTTCGTGCCAGACCCAAAGAGTTATTATCGGTATTATCTGGCGGCGACCAAGCAAAAGCTGGATCGGTGATTTTCGTGTACATAGCGCGGAAAGCAGCCACCGACAGAGGATGCGAGCCATCATTGCTACCCAAAATTTATTTACAATCACAACAGGGGTAAGAAAAAATATTACACCACATTATTGACAAAATCCATTGACATTTTATTCTATTAGTGATATATATATCAGCTTTCAGCTCAGAGTTATTGTCTAGGGCGGAAGTCGCCCTTTAGCTTTGAGCTTTCTTACTGAAAGGATGGAAGGTATGTCCAAGAGCGCCCTCATCGTGTTTGCGATCATCTCCGTTATTGGTGTTGCGGGGGGCAGTTGGATGCTCAGCGATGGTGCATGTTCTGGCCTCGATGAGTGCACCGGAATCCGAAATTGCGCTAAGAGCGAAAGCTGCTCGACCGCATTCTTCTCGGTGTTGCTCGGTATGGGCGGGATAGGTGTCACAGTGTATGAGATAAAAAGGTGAGGACGAGGGCTAAAAGCCCACCGAAAAGAAAATAGCTCGCCGTATGCGCTCAATCTGATTGAGGTAGGATTTCTATCTCTCGGGTTGAATACTCGCATGCAGCTTGAGCTCATTCGGTGGGCTATTTTCATTGGAGATAGTTGTTACTAATTAGAGACCTATTCGCCCGCTCATTCTGGGCGGTTCGTCTTCATCCGCTCGTCAGCCACCTCTACCATATCAGCAAACTTCCGGCCAGCGCGGCGGGCCAGCCACCACTGGGCCAGGGCGACGGGAACGACCACAGCGATGCCCGGCCAGAGCAGGGTGATATTTGGCATAGTAAAGTCAAAGAACTGCCTGAGTGGCTCAATGCCAAAGCTCACCAAGGTAACAAACAGCACGCCCGCCATATACAGCGTCCGCGCTAAGTGCGCCCGCTTGTCAAGGACTACACCGAGCATCGGCCCGACCAAAAACACCAGGTAAATCCCAAAGAATGTCGCTGTCAGAACCGTCATCGTTGCCGCCTCGGCCGCCTGATTTGGATGCAGCGTCACGCCCGACCAGTAGGTAAACGCCACCGTCAGACCCGTCAGTAGCGCGATCGGCGCCACTGCCTGCAGGGTGTCGCGCCAGAAATGCGCTGGATTAACCCGGTGGCACGGCCGCGGCGGAAACAGCGTCCACATAATCGTCGGCATGGTCACCAGGAAAATATTGAGGAAGGTGATATGCCGCGGCGCGTATGGATAATTTAGCCCAACCAGCATGGTACTTAGTAGCAACACCACGCCGTAAATAATCTTATGAAAGAACAGGGTGGCAATCACTTCGATCGCTTGCATGATCCGATTACCCAGCTTCATGCCAATCGGCAGAGAGGTGAATGAATTATTGAGTAAAATTATATCCGCCACTCGCCGCGACGCCGGAGCACCGGCGTACATCGCCACGCCGAGGTCAGATTTTTTCAGCGCCAGCGCGTCGTTGACGCCGTCGCCGACCATGCCGGTGAACTTGCCGGACTGCTTGAAATGGGCGATCAGCCGCTCCTTTTGCTCTGGCAGTACACGGGCAAAAATTGTGTGTTCATCAGCGGCCTTGTCGAAGGCTTTGTCACTGAGACCCGCCAGCGCCGAGCCGAGGATGGCCTTGTCTGGATTATCGATGCCCGCCTGGCGCGCGATGTGCTGAACGGTGCGCGGATTATCGCCGGAAATCACGCGAATGACCACGCCTTGCTCCTGGAGGAACTTGACCGTATCAATCACGCCGTCGCGCAGGGAATTACGTAAAATCACCGCGCCAATCGCCCGCCCAGAGCCGTCCGGCAGATCCTTGAGTTTCGTTGTTTCATCATCAAATTCAGCCAGCATCAACACCCTGAGGCCGCTATCCGCCCACTCATCCAGCTGGCGCTGGAGCATGGTGTCAACCGGCGCTAGCTTAGCCACAAACTCCGGCGCTCCCATCATCAATGTCCGCACCGCACTGTCAACCTTCGCCCGGACACCCGCCATCTTGCGCGCCGAGGAAAAAGCCATCACCTCGATGATATCTGCGTGCTTGGGCGGCGTGATTTCCGCTAGGATCGCCTGCCCGGTAATATTGCCGCCGCTGGTTTCATGGGCAATGAGGGCTGCCAGTCCGGCAATAGCTGACTCAGAAAAATCCGAAACCCGAGCGACCACCGGGCGCGCGGCGTGTAGCTTTTCTGAGGTAGCTGTTGCCGGACTTGTTGACACACCCATCTCATCAAACGCCACCACCCGCTCCAGCGTCACTTCGTCGCTGGTCAGCGTGCCAGTCTTGTCCACTGCCAATAAATTAAGCAGTGCCATCGCCTCGATCGCCGCCAATTTCTGCGGCAACACCTTGGCCTGCGCCAGCCGCAGCGAGCCGAACGCCAGCAGCAGGGAACTAGCCAGCAGTAATCCCTCCGGCACCACTGTCACTGCTGACGAGGTGATCGTCTTGAGGATGATTACCATATTATCGCCCGACAAATAATACACAATAAAAATCAGCGCTGCCAACACGATCGCGCCGTATGTCAAGAAGGTAATCGCTCTCCAAATTGCCACCTGCAATGGAGTCAACTCCGGTTTGTAGCGCTTGAGGACTTGGCTGATGGCGCCGGCTTTTGTCTGGTCGCCGACCGCCGTGACCCGCGCCGTACCTTCGCCCGCCAGCACCGTGGTTGCCGCCAGCACCGTGTCACCAGCCGCTTTCTCGACCGCCGCTGACTCGCCAGTCAGCATGCTTTCATTGAGCTCCAAGCCCTTCGACACCGTTACTTCTGCGTCCGCCGGCAGCTCATCACCAGCCTGTAGGATAATCTCATCACCCACCACCAGCGAATCGTACGGCACTTCCACCGCCTGGCTGTCGCGCAGCACCCGCGCCCTGGGCGCACTCATCAGCTCCAGCCGGTGCAGCACCCGTTTGGCACGAATTTCCTGCACGATGCCGATCAGCGAGTTGACCACGATCACCACCGAGATAAACCAAGCGTCCCGGTACTCCCGCACATAAATCAGCACCCCCGCCAACAGGAAAATCGCTAGCACAATCGGCGATAGTAAATTTCTCTTGATAATATCCAGATAATCTCGCATTATATTGCCTCGCTCCTTTTGTAATGTAATCGCGCCCCGACACGATAGCCGCCGCGGGCGTCCGGGTCAAATTGGTATATCTCACTGCGCCTGACCTCTGATATGACGACCAGGGCTGGATTATACGGCACCAGCGTCCGATAATATATCAAGTCATCCGGCGAAGTCACATTCATCCCCGGAAAAACCGCCTGAAACTTCTCAGTCGCCACGTCGTCAAAGTAATTCGGCTGGTGTTTTGGCGGTACGAATCGCTCCGGCCGCAAGCCCATTCGCCGCACCAACCGCTTGACATCGCCCAGCGTCATGATGGCCCGCGCTGTGATGTAAGCCAACAATTCGCCCGTCCTATCAAGCACCACCGTCGCCTGTGCCGTGCGGCTGACATCGCTCATCGGCAACACAACCGACTGGATCTCGACCGTCAGTCCAAACTGATCATCAATCAGCGCCGCGAGCGCCCGTTCATCATGCATACCTTCTATTTTACCATTGTTACCGGTGCTTGTGCCAGCGTGCTACAATTGACTCATGGACTTTGACACGCGCTACGCCAAACTGAACGCCAATCAGCGCCAGGCGGTCGATTACATTCACGGCTCGCTCCTGGTGATCGCCGGACCGGGCACAGGCAAGACCGAACTGCTGAGCATGCGCACCGCCCAGATTTTGCGCCAGACCGACACGCTGCCGGATAGTATTTTGTGCCTGACGTTTACCGAGAGCGGCGCCGCCAACATGCGCCAGCGCCTGCGCCAGATCATCGGCGAGGATGCGTATAAAATCGCCATTCACACCTTTCACAGCTTCGGCACGGAGATTATCAATCAGCACCGCCAATACTTTTTCCGCGGCGCTGATGCCCAGCCGGCAGATGAGCTGACGCAGCACCAAATTGTGACGGGGATCCTCGAGGGGCTTGACTGGCGTAATCCGCTAAGCGCTAAAAACAACGGTGAGTTCGTCTACACCAGTGAGTTAATCCGAGTTATTTCCGAGTTCAAACAGAGCGGCCTCACGCCGGCGGAGCTGCGGCTAGTGATGGCGGATAACCAGCGCATTATCGCCGACATTGCCCCTGATATCCAGCAGGTATTTGCCAGTAAAATTTCTAAAAAAACCATTGAATTATTTGCGCCATTAGCAGAGAAGATTATCGAGAGAATCGGCGAGGGAAATTCTGTTACAATCACCAATCTACCGTCCTCCATCACCCCGTACGCCCACGTTCTGGCACTCAGCATCGCTCACGCGGCCCAAGAGGCCATCGACGCTAGCTCCGCCAAACCGCTGACCACCTGGAAAAACAAGTGGTGTGAAAAGAACGCCAGCGGCGAATTCGTCCTCAAAGACGCCACTGCCAGCGAGAAACTATCCGCCGCCATTGACGTCTACGAAGCATACGGCAACGCCCTAGCCGAGCGCTCGCTGTTTGACTACGACGACATGATTTTGTCCGTCATTCAAGCCTGCGAGACTCACCCGGAACTACGCGCCAACCTCCAGGAACAATTCCAGTTCATCATGGTCGACGAATTTCAGGACACCAACCTGGCGCAGCTGCGGCTACTATTTGACCTGACCGGCAATGAGGACAATCCCAACATCATGGCGGTCGGCGACGACGATCAGGCGATTTTTAGTTTTCAGGGCGCGGATGTTGGCAATATCCAGCGCTTCCGCCAGCGCTATCACGACCCGAAAATCATCGTGCTGACGGACAATTACCGCTCGGCAGCTGACATCCTGACGGCGGCGCGCGGGGTGATCACCCAAGGGACGGATCGCCTGGAGAACACCATTGACGGCTTGTCAAAGCAATTGACCGCGCATGCGTCTGGTAGCGGCGCCCAGGTTCAGGTGCAGGAATTTACCTCGGCGAGCGAGGAGCGGGCAGGGGTAGCACAGCAAATTGCCGAGCTGATCAAACGCGGCGAAAACCCAGCGCACATCACCGTCATCGCCCGCCATCACAAGGAGCTGATCGAGCTGCTGCCGCACCTGTATCGCCAGAATCTGACGGTCAATTACGAGCGGCACGATGATATTTTAGAGCAGGATATTATTCAAGCGCTGGACAAGCTGGCGCGGGTGGTCATGGCGATTCATCAGAATAATCTCGACGCCGCCAACAGTCTGCTGCCAGAGGTCATCGCCCATCCGGCGTTTGGCTTTTCGGCGCTGGATATCTGGCGGCTCAGCCTCCATGCCTATAACCATCGGCAGCTATGGCTGGAGAGTATGCTGTCAAGCAGCACTTTTCAGCCGTTTGGCGAGTGGCTGCTGGAGCGAGCCAGGGACGTACCAAATTTGCCGCTGGAGGAGCAGTTGGATAAGTTACTAGGGCTAGAGATGAGTGCTGGAATTACTCCAATCGACTCCGTACAGCGATTGCAACCAACCGGCGAGGAGCTTTCCTTAAAGCTCCGTACAGCGATTGCAGCCCGAGCGTCCTCAGACGCCCGGCGCGAAAAGAGGAGTCCCAGTAAAGGCTCTTCGCTTAATTCTCTCGCTGCCCACTACTTTTCGCCTGAAGCCCTTGCCAAACACCCCGACGCCTACCTAGCCACGCTCGAGAGCCTGCGCACGCTGCGCCAAAAATTACGCGACCGCGCTACCGACGAAATCCCGACGCTGGCGGACTTCCTGGAATTCATCGACCTGCACCGCTCGACCAAAACCCGCCTGACGCACATCCGCCCCCAGGCCAGCGCCCTCGGCGGCGCCATCAACCTGATGACCGCCCATAAATCCAAAGGTCTGGAATTCCCGCATGTCTTCGTCATCGGGGCAATCGACAGTGCCTGGGGCGAGAAAGTCCGCTCGCGCTCGCGGCTGATTCGCTATCCCGCCAACCTCCAGCTCCAGCCCGCTGGCGCCAGCTACGACGAGCGGCTACGGCTATTCTTCGTGGCGATGACCCGCGCCAAAACCACCTTGACCATGACGTACTCCCAGACCAACGACGCCGGCAGCGACACCATGATCGCCAGTTTTCTGACCGACCACACGCCGACGATTATCCCCGCTGCCGATACGCCCGCAGCGCAAATCACCGTGGCGCAAACCGACTGGAGCACGCGGCTGAGCGCGCCGATTACCGCGGAGCTCCAGGATGTACTGGCGCCGACCTTAGAGACCTACAAACTTTCCGTTACTCATCTCAATAGTTTCCTCGACGTCTCGCGCGGCGGTCCGCAGAACTTTTTGTTGAATAATCTGCTACGCTTTCCGTCCGCCAAAAGTCCCGCCGCCAGCTACGGCACCGCCATTCACGCCAGTCTCCAGCAGCTGCACAACCTACTGCGCGCTGACCATCATCTGCCACCTACCGAACGCATTCTCCACTATTTTCGCACATCGCTCGAGGCTCAGCACCTGCCGCCGGACGATTTCAAGCTATATCTAGACAAGGGCACGGCGGCGCTGACGGTGTTTCTGGACGCCAAATCGTCCGATTTTCATGACACGGAGCTCGCGGAACTTGATTTCGCTCATCAAGGCGTCGTCGTTAGCAGCGCGCGCCTGACCGGCAAGCTGGACGTCGCCGACATTGATAAGAATAATAAAACCATATTCGTGACCGATTACAAGACCGGCAAGCCGTCACACTCCTGGAAGGGCACATCTGATTATGAAAAAATCAAGCTCCACAAATACCGCCAGCAGCTGATGTTTTATCAACTCCTGGTCACGTCATCACGTGATTATGGCAATTTCAGCTTCACCGGCGCCCGCCTACAATTCGTCGAGCCAGATACGAAAACCGGCGACATCCTCAGCTTGGAAGACACGTTCTCTGAGGAAGAACTAGCTGAATTCGCCCGGCTGATCAGCGTCGTCTGGCAGAAAATCACCACCCTGGAACTACCGGATATTTCTGGGTATTCAGCGGATTATAAGGGGATGGTGCAGTTTGAGCAGGATTTATTGACAGAGGAGTGGTAATCCCTCCGCGGGGCATAGCGAGAATAAGGACACGACTCTCTGCCCAGATTCACTCCCGCTAGAACCTTATGCTGTATTGAAATAGATCACTGGGGGTTGTTGACTTTTTGAGTTATGTATGATATAAACGTACTTGACTCTTCGTCGAAGAGTTGTTGGGTGAGTGCGCTCAGACGCCTATCACTCTGCATCCGCAGAGTAGTGTCTGGTGGAAAGCGCTTCACTCACTGCAACCCGCCAAGTCCCGTGAGAGGAGGTGAAACTCATGGGACTATTCGGTTATGACTATGTCCGAACAAGTAAGGAGTCTCGTGGTAACGACACCACGAGATCAACCTGCTCGTGTTGCCATCAGACCATCTGGTATGATGGCAACGCCCTGCAAAAGCAGCACGGGTATCGGTGCTGCCACTGTGGTAGCACCGTCCTGAAATAGCCTGGCCGTTTGCAGGCGGGACACGAAAAGTCCCGGGGGTGATCCCCCGCCGAGATCCGTTAAGTCTCGGAAAAACAGATCATAGGGTGTGCTAGGTCAGGAGGCGAGGTCTTAAAAAACCGCCGAGCCTCGCGGGTTCGACTCCCGCCACATCCGCTGGGGTGCGTGCTATAGCTCAGCGTTGAGCTGCAAACAGTACGCATGATAGGCCAATAACCTCCACTCTGGTCTATCACGAAAACAGCATTGTTTTCGCCCATCTAGCAACCGCTACAAGCGGTTCGTTACTGTCATCATCAAGCAGTAACTTGAGCCAGCGGTATGGATAGGCTAAAGGGACCTTCGCCTTTCAAGGTCTCGCCTGTTCATCGGAACGGAATCTGCGTGCTTGTGACGCTACCGTTCTTAAATCCTCAGGACTCGCGAGTTCACTCGTAGCAGTTTTTCTCAGCGATGAGATCAACTCCGAGCAGAACCGCTTGAGTCCACCACCCCGCGTCATCATTGACGCGGGGATTTCACCTTTTTTGGGGGGATGATTGTCGGGCAGGGGTAGCCACTTGTACATCCAAAAACCCTCGCTACCATACCATCAGACTCCTAGCAAACATCGTGCTATTTGACAAACATCATGATGTTTTGGTAATATCACGACATGAATGCTGCGCAATTACTCCAAGAAATTCTGATGCGGACAGGCCTCACCCAAGAACAACTAGCGCGTCGCTTAGATGTGCCGGTGCGTACACTCAACGCCTGGGTACACCAACACATGTCGCCGCGTGCCAAAAACCTGGCGAATATTCGGCTATTACATCAAGAGATGATCGGGCAGGACACCATCGACGAGGCGAAGCGCCTCGCTACTGAACGTGCCGCCCAGGCCAGCCGCATGACGATCCGGACACTCCTGGCGAATCAAGAACTACTTGACATCCTGACGCTCCACTTGACCTACCACACGAACACGATCGAGGGTAGCACAATGACCCTAGCAGACGTCGCAGAGGTGCTGAACGATGATAATCGCGTCCTCGCCAACAAGACAGCGCGCGAACAGATAGAGGCCCGTAACCACCGCACTGCGCTCTACTTTCTACTGGATACCTTACACAAAGAAGGGGCACATTTTACGTGGAGCGAAGAGCTGATCTTGCAAACGCACGTCCGACTAATGAATACGCTGGTGTCTGACGCCGGACTCTACCGCCGGCACGGTGTGCGCATCATGGGTAGCCGCGTCACAACAGTAAACCATCTGCGCATCACTGAAGCGATGTCGGAATGTATTGACGAAATGAACAGATTGCCCAAAACAGAGCCAATTGAATGGCTCGCCCGTACTCATGCAACATTTGAAAAAATCCATCCATTTAGCGATGGCAACGGTCGCACCGGGCGACTCTTGCTCTTCGTTCAGGCCCTGCAATTGGGACTGGTGCCGCCCCTCGTCACCAAAGAGCGCAAGCGAGCGTACTATACCTATCTGGAGCGAGCGCAGGTTTGCGGCGAGCTAGAGGCGCTGCGTCTATTTATCGCGGAAAGTATATTGTTTAGCAAAGGACTGGTGACGTGAACATGACCTTTTGGGACAATCTACCGCAGCCATTTTTCATCTTGGCGCCGATGGAAGCCATCACCGACGTGGTGTTTCGTCATGTCGTGAAGCAGGCGGGCGCGCCCGACGTGTTTTTCACCGAGTTCGCCAATGCCACCGGCTGGGTACACGCTGGCGACAAGGCCATCGCTGGGCGGCTGGTCAAAACCGACGATGAGCATCCATTGGTCGCCCAGATATGGGGCGGTGAGCCGGGCGACATGGAGCAATTTGCTGGCTATTGTGCCAGGCTTGGCTTCGACGGTATCGACATCAACATGGGCTGCCCCGCCAAATCCGCCATCAAATCTGGTGGCGCAGCGCTCATCCGCCGACCCGACGTAGCAGTTGCTGCCATCGCCGCTGCTAAAACTGCTGGATTACCAGTCAGCGTCAAAACACGCCTGGGCTATACGCATGTTGACGAATGGCGCGAATGGCTTACGACATTACTTGAGCAAAATATTGTCAACCTAACCGTCCACCTGCGCACCAAGAAAGAAATGAGCAAAGTCCCGGCGCACTACGAACTCATCGACGACATCATCAAACTACGTGACGAAATCGCCCCACAAACGTTACTGACTATCAACGGTGACATTCGCGACCGCGCTCATGGCGAAGAATTAGTTAGAGCCCACCCAGGCCTCAACGGCATCATGATCGGGCGGGGGATTTTTAGCGATCCGTTTTGTTTTCGGAAAGGCGGAGTGTCTTCGGAGATCGAGGATAAGCGGGTGATAGTCGGCGGGGCAGCACCCACTTCTGAACAAATCTCTGATTTTTCAGAAGAAGGGGCGGACCGACTAGCAGGACCCGCGTTTAGTGACCTACGTGCCGTCGCAGACGGCGACGACGGGAGCGACAATACTAAATCAGAGCTTATATATCTACTACATTACCACCTCGACCTCTTCGACCACCATCAATCAACCCTCGGCCGCCCCTTTGAAACCCTCAAACGCTTCTTCAAAATCTACATCCGCGACTTCGACGGCGCCAAGGAACTGCGCGAGCAATTGATGCACACCACCAGCACCGACGAAGTCCGCCAATTACTGGATGATCAATAAAACTGAGCGCCCATAACCGACCGCAAGACACATCGTAATCAAACGTGCGCCTAAAATGACACTGTAAACAATCTACTACCGTCGTCGCTTGCGCCGATGCAAGTCCGCTACCTTCAGCCGCACCATATGCCGGTCAATGAGCTGTTTGGCTTTCTCGCGTTCGACTTGGTCGCCGGCTTCGTCGCGGGCTTTGATAGCGCGCTCCAGGGCCGCCTGAGTCTCCGCCTCGATGATGTCGTCGCCATGATCCGCCTCGTCCACCAGGATCTGCACCGATGAATAATCAATTTTCACCACGCCGCCGGAGATTGCGAAATACTCCAACTGATTGTCGGGGTCTTCTTGACGCCAGCGCACGGTGATCACGCCGTCCTTAGCCACCGTCACCAGCGGTTCGTGACTCGGCAGTACCGAAATTTCGCCGTCAATCGTCGGAATAGTTACCGAGTAGACCGCCTCATCCAGCTTGACACCACCGAGTGTTACCAGCTTCAAATTCATCAGGCTAGTCCTTCTTTACCTCTGGTTGCTTGGCGTTTTCAGCGTCGCGGGCTACTTGGTCGGCCAATGTGCCTTGCACCATGTAGAACCAGCTTTCTGGCTTGTCGTCGTATTTACCAGCCAAAATGTCGGCAGCGTCGCGAATGGTGTCTTCCAGCTTGACGTACACGCCAGGGTTGCCGGTAAATTTCTCGGCCACATGGAATGGCTGCGCCAAGAAGCGCTGGATGCGGCGCGCCCGAGCGACGATTTGCTTCTGGTCATCCGATAATTCCTCCATACCGAGGATGGCGATGATGTCCTGCAATTCTTTGTACTGCTGCAGCACTCGCTGCACTTCGCGTGCCACCCGGTAATGTTCCTCGCCAACGATTTCTGGGTCGAGCGAGTTAGAGCTGGAGTCCAACACGTCAACGGCAGGGTAAATACCAATTTCCGTCAAAGCACGGTTCATCACGATGGTCGCATCCAGGTGAGCGAAGGTCGTCGCCGGCGCTGGGTCAGTCAAGTCGTCAGCTGGCACGTAGACAGCCTGAACAGAGGTGATCGAGCCCTTTTTCGTTGATGTGATGCGCTCCTGGAGAGCACCCATTTCTTGCTGCAAGTTCGGCTGATAACCCACAGCGCTTGGCAAACGACCCAGCAGTGCCGACACCTCAGCACCAGCCTGAGTGTAGCGGTAAATATTGTCGATAAACAGCAGCACGTCTTTGCCTTCATCACGGAAAGCTTCGGCCATCGCCAGACCCGAGAGCGCCACGCGCAGACGTGCTCCAGGTGGCTCGTTCATCTGACCAAACACCAGCGAAGTCTTGTCCAGCACGCCGGCTTCTTCCATTTCGTAGTACAAGTCATTTCCTTCGCGAGTACGCTCACCAACACCAGTAAACACCGAGTTACCAGAATGGAACTTGGCAATGTTGTTGATTAGCTCGGTGATCAAGACGGTTTTACCGACACCAGCACCGGCGAACAGACCGGCTTTACCACCTTTGGCCAGCGGCGCGATAAGGTCAACAACCTTGATACCAGTTTCCAAAATCTCCGTTTTGTTCGACTGCTCGCTCAGATCCGGAGCAGGGCGGTGAATTGGCGCGGTTTTGCCCTTTGGTTGGGGTTTCTCGTCAATCGCTTCACCAACCACGTTGAACATGCGCCCCTGAGTCTCAGCACCCACTGGCACAGAAATCGGTGCACCAGTCGCCACCACTTCCGCACCGCGAGCCAAGCCGTCGGTCGACGACAGGGCAATCGTCCGCACCGTGTGCTCGTCGAGGTGCTGCGCTACTTCCAGCACCAGCGTCTCTTTGCCGTTCTTGACATGCAACGCGTCATAAATCGCCGGCAGCTTAACATCGCGCGGAAATTCCACATCGACCACCACACCAACGATTTGAATAATTTTTCCTAGTGTTTTACTCATCAATTCCTCCTTTTACTATCTCGATTATCTCGCCATTCTTAATACCTTTTAGCGATGCCACTTCATCAATAGATAATCTCTGTATATGTGCTTGCAAAAATTTATACACCTCACTATTGCTAATGATGAGAGTAACTCCAGGCAAACGAACTGCGTCCTCATAAGCAGATGCGATAGTTGTTAATATCTTATCTAGCGGCCTGAGCTCACGCTCTGGTCTCGGAGATTTACCGTGCCACCCATTTCTCAACCAGTACATTAGTGCGTCGATATCAAAATCCAGCCATCGCTCATCAAAACTAATTTGTACATCATCGGATCCAGCCGTTTGAGCTATTTCCTTAGCGGCAGCCCTTGCAACAAGAAGCGGTGAAGTAATGATTCTATCAATTGTTAAATTTTTATCCAAAATACCCCGTTTAGTTCGCTGGATAGCTTCAGTGCGCAAGGATACTTTTCCTGAGAGCTGATCTTCATCGTAGCAAGCAAAATACACGCTCATTGTTCCATCGCCTCCACGCCGCCGGAAATTTCCGCCAGCTCCTGGGTAATTGCACCTTGGCGGGCTTTGTTCATCGCTAGCGTCAAGTCATCCACCAGATCAGACGCATTATCCGTCGCATTCTTCATAGCCATCATCCGCATAGAATGTTCTGAGGCGCGAGCGTCCAGCAACGCCTGCAGCAATCGCGCGCCCGTCAAACGATTCGCTACGGCGTCCAGCACTTCCGGAATGCTCGGCTCGTACTTGGCATCAGAAACCGTATTCGAGACCTCGCTTGGATCGATCAATGCTTTAGTACCTGCCGGCAGCAAGCGCGACAGCTCCGCCGTCTGCACCATGCTATTGACAAACTGCGTATACACCAGCGTCACCGCGTCAACATCGCCATTCTCAAACATGCTAATGGCGGTATTCAAAATCGTGTGAAAGGTGAGTCCAGACGGCTGATCTGGCAAATCCTCGTACGTACCGATAATCTTCGTATCCTTCAGGCGCGAGGCAAATTGCGAAGCTCGGCGGCCAATCGTCAAGGTTAAGTTTTCAATGCCACGCTCATCATCACGCTTCAGCAGCTCCAGATATTTCTTCAGGACATTGGTGTTATACGCACCAGCCAGACCTTTGTCGCTAGCGATGACGATGATCAAGCGCTTGGTAATTTTGCGGCGCTTAAACAGCGGGTGATTGTCAGTCGCACCTTGGCTGGCTAGGTAGCTCAGCAGCTCCTCGGCTGCCATAGTGTAGGGGGCCGAGGCCTTGTCCGCCTCTTGGGCGCGGCGCATCTTGCTGGCGGCCACCAATTGCATCGCCTTGGTGATCTGCTTGGTCGAATCCACCGAGCGAATGCGATTTTTCAGCGCACGAGTACTCGGCATGGACTACTCCTCAAAGCCTTTCGCTGCCACTTGGGTTGCCTCGTCAATGACCCGGAGTTGCTCGTCAGTTGGTTTGGCGCCCTTGTTGAGTTCGCGCATGGCGTCCTTGGCATTGTTCCAGAGATACGTCAACAGACCAGCCTGTGCTTCCTTGATCTTGGCAACTGGCACATTATCAAACGCACCGCTGGTCACCGCGTGGATGCTGACAAATTGCTCCCAGACGCTCATCGGCTGGTATTGTGGCTGCTTGAGTAGTTCAGTCAGACGTTGACCACGGTCAATTTGCGCCTTGGTCGCATCATCCAGGTCTGAACCAAACTGCGCAAATGACGCCAATTCGCGGAACTGTGAAAGACCGAGCTTCAAGTTACCACCGACCGACTTAACTGCCTTGGTCTGAGCAGCACCACCAACGCGGCTCACCGACAGACCAGCAGAAATCGCTGGGCGAATACCTTGGTAGAACAAGTCGGTTTCCAGGAAAATCTGACCGTCGGTGATGGAGATCACGTTGGTCGGAATGTAGGCCGAGATGTCGCCAGCCTGCGTCTCGATGATCGGCAGGGCAGTCAGTGAACCAGCACCCAATTCGTCCGACAACTTGGCTGAGCGCTCCAGCAGGCGAGAGTGCAGGTAGAACACATCACCAGGATACGCCTCGCGTCCCGGTGGACGACGGAGCAAGAGCGACATCTGACGGTAGGCCACTGCGTGCTTGGTCAAATCGTCATAAATCATCAGCGCGTGACCACCGTTGTCGCGGAAATATTCACCCATGGCCGTACCAGCATATGGTGCCAAGTACAGCAGGGAAGCCGCGTCCGACGGACTGGTCGCCACCACGATGGTTTGTTCCATCACGCCTTCTTCTTTTAGGCGGTCAACCAACCGGGCAATCTTTGATAATTTCTGTCCAATCGCCACGTAGACGTTGACCACGCCAGTCTTTTGCCGCGCCTGGTTGATCATGGTGTCGATGGCAATGGCCGTCTTTCCCGTCTGGCGGTCACCGATAATCAGCTCGCGCTGCCCGCGGCCGATCGGGAACATGGCGTCAATTGACATGATACCGGTCATCAGCGGCTCATGCACCGACTTACGGCCCATCACGCCGATGGCTGGGCGCTCAATCAGCCCGCGTTGCTTCGTCTTGATAGCTGGTCCGCCATCGAGCGGCCGGCCTAACGGGTCAACCACCCGGCCAAGCAGCTCCTCGCCAACTGGTACATCCAGCACCGCACCCTTGCGGCGGACACTGGCGCCAGCCTTGACTTTTTCTTCACCGCCGAGGATCACCGCACCGATTTCATCTTCCATCAAGTTCAGGGCAAACGCTTCTACTGTGCCGCCGTCAGTTTCAATTTCTAGCACTTCGCTGTAGCCAGCTTTACTGAGGCCGTGTACCCACGCCACGCCGTCACCGACGCGGATGACGACACCAGCGTCCTCTAGTCCTTCCGTCGCCTCCAGCTGCGCGATTTTTTCCCGCAGGCTTTTGGCTAGCTCTGTCACATCAATCTTGCTCATTTTTCCTCCTAGATTTTCTTCGCCCGCAAATCGTTTAATTTCTTGGCAATTGTCGCGTCCATCACTTGAGTTGGCGTGGTAATTTTCACCCCGCCGATCAACTCGGAACGGATGATTTCGCGCAGGCGCACCTGAGCGATGCGGTCGCTCGGGGCTTCCGTATCAGGAAGTTCGACATGCTGAGCGGCGCGGTCGCTGGCATCTGCTTCGGGTACGCGGGCTTCGCTCCGGGCGTCCTTTCTGGACGCTCGGGCTGCAGAGCGACCCTCCACAGATGCCAGCGACTCCATACCCGAACTAGATGATAGTAGCCTCTTAATTGCATCCTTTGTCGCTACGTCCAGCGGTGTCGCGCTCTCCACCGTCGCCACAACCGTCCCACGCTCGGCCAATTCCGCCTCGATATCCTGCACCAACAGATCAATCTCTCGCTCGCGCCGCTCATGCACGATCAGCGCCGCTAATTCATCAATCACTGCTGCGTCACCCGCCAGCAGCCGCTCGGCCGCATGCTGCGCCAACTTTCGCCGAAGCGTCCGCGCCATGACTAGGCAACCTCCTTGACCGCAGTCGCGATCAGCTTGGCGTCTGTCTTAGTATCAACTTTCTCGTGCAAAACCTTGCCAGTCGCCTCGGCCACCAATTCCAGCGTTTCATTGTGCAATGCTTTCTTGGCCTGCTCAACTTCCTTAGCAATTTCCGCCTGTGCCGCACTGACGATGGTCTCGGACTTGGCAGTCGCCTTGGCCGCGGCTTGCTCGACGACCGAGGCCGCCTCCTCGCGCGCTGCCGCCACGATATCACTGGCCTCCGCCCGAGCTTTTCGCATCAACTCGTTGGTCATTTTTTCGGCTTTATCGGCGTTGTCGCGCGCCGACTGCGCCGCCTTTTCGGCTGTGCGCATGTCTTTTTCGCGCTTGTCGAGCATCGCTGCCAGTGGCGGATACACCCACTTGCGCAGAATCACCAGCAAGATCAAGAACGCCACCGTTTGTAACATCAGCAGCTTCCAGTCAATACCCAGCGAACTGAATAAGTCAGCCTTTTCGGCCGCGTGCGCTTCGGCACTCGCAAATTGTGTCAAAATTCTCTCCACAATTTACCCCTCAAATTACATAACTTTGCCGACGATAGCCGCCACGAAACCGATAATCGCCAGGGCGTCGATGAACGAAATACCGAGGATCATCATGGTGCGTAGATCGTTAATTTTCTCTGGATTGCGGCCAGCCGCGTTCATCGCTGCCGCGCCGACGATACCAGCGCCGATTGCTGCCAGCGCAGCCGGAATGGCGTAGGTGAGTGCAAATGCTAATTCTTTCATATAATTTCTCCTTTATTTAATACTTTACTTTTCTAATCATTCGCCGCCGCGAGTTTCGTCGTATCAGCAGGTGAATGAGCATGATCAGTCGGCTCGTGCGTGTCGTGGTGAGCCAGCCCCAGTGAAATAAATACTGTTGACAGCATAAAGAAAATGTACGCCTGAATACCACCGATGAACAGCTCAAACAGATAAAATGGCTGGAGCGCCGCCGGGGAAATAAACTGCGTCAAAAAGGCGATCATAATCAGCAGCACCTCGCCCGCCAGCACATTACCAAACAGACGGAAGCTCAGACCAAGCAGGCGCGAGAACTCCGCCACCAGCTCCAAAATGCCGACAAACGCCATGATCGGATCGCGCAGCGGATTAACAAAGTAGCGGCCCATATTACCCCTAAAGCCAAGGTATTTGAAGGCGTACACCTGCGCTGCAACAATCGTCACGATAGCCAGCCCAAACGTCATATTCAGGTCGGCCACGCCGCCACGAAACAGCGGCGTACCATGGCTCCCCACGGTGATCGGCCCGACAATCGGTAGCAGTCCCAGCCAATACTGCGCCACCACGAAAAAGAATATAGTGATACACAGCGGCGCCACTCGACGCGCCCATGTCTGGTCCGGGATGACTTGACGAACCGTATTGTACAGCCCATCAAATGTCCAGTGAACCAACTTCGTTGCGAAAGTATGCTTTTTCTTGCCCAGCACCGCCGCCCGCGTCCGAAACATCAGCCACACCAAAACGATCAGCCCCAGCGCGCCAAGCATGTGCGAATTGGTGATCGACACACCCATAACATTCGCTACCTCATCAGCCTTGACTGAAATGTGCGGACCGGCACTGGCAAATCGTTGCATCATATGTTTTTACGCTCCTTTTTTCGTTTCACGCGCCCCAGCTGCTTATTCACCAGTAGATACGCGCCCACAAAGCCAAGCACCACACCAGCAAACATCAGCCACGGCTTCAAACCAAACACGCTATCCAGCCACACACCCAGCAGCGTACAGCCGATGCTCGGCACAAACATTCGCCACGTTGTGTCGCCGATCGTCCCGAGAATAACCCGAGCCGCCGCCACTTCCGTCGCTGTCGTCACGCCATTCTCAACATCTGGTCTCTCAGCCATTACTCTGTCACTATAGCAACATGCTATACTCTTGACAAGATGCCACGGCGAAATTACCCGAAAAACCAACCAAAATCGGCCCGAACGTTCGTCAAGCCGACGCTAACAGCTACCGATCACGACGCCTGCCGGCGCAAGCGTCGCTTTGCCACCGAGCAGATCGCCAGGCGAGCGGCTGATACGCAGGAACTCGTATCGCCAGAGCTGGAGTTAGCCGTGTATTATTGCCGAGGATGCGATGGCTGGCACTTAACGAGTCGGGCGTCCCGAGACTAGGGTAGCATTGCCGAGGTGCCGATGCTTATGCTATAATAGAGAAAAGCCATAAGGAGGGAAGTTATGAGCGAAGATAACACGGCCAATCACCAAGACGCTAAAGTCACCGTCTATAGCACCAGCTGGTGCGCATTCTGCCACACCGAGATGGAGTGGTTGAAAAAACTCGGCATTGATTTTGTCGCTAAGGACATCGAGGCTGATCCAAGCGCCAAGGAAGAATTGCTCAGCAAGAATGGCGGCAATTTCCAGGGCGTACCGGTAACCGATATCTGCGGTGAGGTCATCCTTGGCTTCGATCGGCCGAAACTACAGGATGCGCTGAAGAAGAATGGTTTGATGAGCGAGTAGATATCGCTAATTTGCGTATCAATGCCTGCTGCTTGGAACCTTACTGGCAGCAGGTTTTTCATTAGCGCACTCCTTATGCTGCGCCGATTTGTACGACCTCGCCGCCAATTGCTTGACGGAAATAATTGTCGTGGCTGACGTAGAGGATGGCACCAGAATATTTCGCCAGTGCCGTTTCTAATTCCTCGATGCTCGGCAAATCAAGGTGGTTGGTTGGCTCATCCAAAATCAGCAGCTGCGGGTCATTCGCCAGCATAGCAATGATCTGAAAGCGAGCTTTCTGGCCGCCCGACAGGCGCTCAAGCGGTGTCATCCGATCCGCTTCGGTGAACAGATAATCAGCTAGCAATTGGCGAATTTTCGTATCAGAAATCGGCAGGTCGCGGCTAAGGTACAATTTCTCAATCGCCGCCTCCAAAGGATCTACCAAATACCGCTCATCAATCTCTTGCTCATCATACACACCCACCCGTACCTGCGGATCGAGGAAGAGGTTGCCGGAGTAGAGGACAGGGGCAGCAGGCGCAACACCTCCTCCGCCAGAGACTGTGAAACGTTCGCGAGTAGCGGACGTTTCAGCCGAACGCTCGCAAAGAATCTCCAGTGGAGATTTGAGCGAAGAGTGTGCTCTGGCGGAGGACGGTGGAGCGGCTGCCGCCCTACTATTTAACAACATCCGAATCAGCGTCGTCTTGCCGGCGCCATTACGGCCGCGCAGCTCTACCGCCTCGCCCTCGCGCAGATCAATATTCACGCCCTCAAACAATATCCTTTCGCCAACGCCAACCGCCGCATCCTCAACCCGCACTAGCACGTGCTGGCTGCGGCTGGCCGCATCCTTCATTGATAGCCGAATATTGCGCGCCTTGAACTTGCCGTAGCGCTCAGCCGATTTATAATCAAGCTGCCCAGCCGACTCCTTGTCGATCCAAAAGGTCGGCTTATCCATCTCTGATAATTCCGCCAGCTCGGCCCGCGCTTCATTTTCCAGCCGCTTGAACTTTTGGATGGTGCCGGGGTTTCGCGACTTTTCCTTCAGCCGCTGATAGTCCAGCACCTTTTGCCGAAGGTTAGTCATCCGCTTCTCAACCTGCTCAAAATTATTCATACCCGCCGCCGTCGCCTGAGCGTTCTGTTTGAGGTAAGCGTCATAATTACCGCGGTAACTGACCGCTTGGCCGTCTTTAAGTTCGACAATTCGATCTACCCGACCCAGCACATCGCGGTCGTGGGTGATGATCAGCATGGCCTGGCGCGGCTGCGAGCTCATCCAGTCGATAAACTGCTGCTTGGCCACATAATCCATGTGATTGGTCGGCTCGTCAATCAGCGCCAAATGCGCCCCCGAGTGCATAATCTTCACAATCTCCACCAGCCGCTTCTGACCGCCCGACAGGGAACCAAGCGGCCGCTCGCCGCACCCATTCAGCTGGAAATTATCGAGCTCCCTCTCAATCTTCTCCTCAATCTGGTAAAACCCTTTCTGGTCAAATCGCTCCAGCGCCTGCGTATACTCCTCAATCTTACGCATATTATCGCCCATGGTCTCGGGATACTCATCGATAATTTTCTTTAATTTAGAATATTCTGGCAGCCCCGCCAGAATGTAGGCAAGCACCGTCTGATCGCCCAAGCCGTGATGTTCCTGCGCGGTATTGGCCACGGTGATGCCGCGCCGAAAAATCACCTCACCAGTGTAATCAGCGTCCGTACCAGCCAAGATACCAAACAACGTCGACTTGCCAACACCATTACGACCGACCACACCGACCTTTTCGCCATCATCCACGCTGAACTTGACGTCGCGCATCAACGTCTTGTCGCCAAAACTCTTCTCGGTGATGTGAATGTCGGCTATCATGCTTGGGATATTGTAGCATATTATGATGCTAATCATTGACTTTTACGTAATTACATCGTATTATTTAACGCATGCCAGGAACTGAATCGGGCCGCAACAAGGCCGAAATTATACCATTCAAGACCATTGCTGGAGATCGCGCTATACCGCCACTATCAGACGAGGTGCCACCACACCACGATGAAGCCAGCGCAGCTACTACTGAAGGCGTAATCATACCACTAATAGAAGCCCACATCCAACGATCAGAAGGTAATAATCTCCCTAGTTACCAGCGCCTCAATGAAAAATTCCGCGCCGCCATTGCCCGGCTCGAAAACCCCGATGAGACTGTCGATATTTGTGATATTCTTGAGAATATCGCGAACGTAGCACACTTGCTCGAGAAGCACCCAGAGTTTAAGCCAGACCTTTCTGCGTGGCGACTCGTTGATACAATCGAGAAGTCTGCCAACCAATCGATTATCATGAATCATATCAACAATTACCCCGCACTGGTACGGCTACTCGGCTGGGCTATCAGAGGCGAATGTCACCATCCAGCAGTCGGAGAGCTCGGCCATAATGTCCTGGCTCTCGTATGTCAGTGTCAGCATAATGCCAAATGGGACTTCACAACCGGTGAAGTGCACGGGCTTGAATAGGACAAAATAGTAGCTAGGTATTGCATTTATACTTAAACAATGTTATAGTATAAATCTATGAGTACAGAGACGACACCACAAGCACCACGAGAAGAGCGAACAGATAAAAAATACTACACAGCCAGTGGCGAGGACATTACCCATATCGCTGCACCGGCTGAAAAGTTTGTTAAAAAGTTTTGTCCAGCCGAATCGGAGGCTAACAATAATGAGTCGCCCCTTTCGCCGCGCACCCAAGCAGCCATACTATACACAATCAGAACAGCACTGTATGACAATAACATGCGTGGGTATAATTTCCCGTGGAATACTTCAGATGACGATGTTCACGACGATCACAATACAGCTGAGAAGATGGTAAATGAGCGCAAAAACTACCAAGAGGCCACCAAAGATATACCAGAAGAAGAACTACAAGCGATTAAAGAGCTTCAGGAGATGCTTGGTACAATTCTCAGTGATGGACTCGCGCCAAACGCAGCGAAATACCATGTCTTAGCCAGACTAGAAGACAAAGTGAAGACAATGGATATATTGGATGCATCAGATAAGCTCAATTGGATTAGCCAGAAAATTTTAGCCTCCGAAAAGGAAATTCCACGTCCTGTTGACGCAGAGACTGTCATTGAAATTACCCAAAAAATCCTCAACAGCAAGCTAGCTGAGCTGCGGGGTGATACAAAAGAGAGGCGTCGTTTAGAGGAAGAAGCGTCAGTAGACATGGCAGGGATTCAAACTCTCTTTAACTTAGACAAGTCAGAGTTGCTTGATCAACTATACAAAGAAATCCTGACCCGTATTGATACCATATATAGCGATGATGAATTAGCGATGTCACAAAAGCAAGTAGCCCTAGAGGAGTTCGCAGCCGTCATAGACGAAATGCGAGTGGATATGATGATTGCGGATGAAGAAGCAATTACTGCACTAGCGAGGCTTGATTAGGCAGATATCCTGCTTCAGTACGATCCAGATGAACGGGGCGCGACCCAGACAGACCAATCATCTTCTAGCTAAGGCTCCAGCCTACATGCTACAATAATCACGTGACCAAGCCCGCCAAGACCAAAAAACCATCCACTCACACCGTCGTAAATCGCCGAGCGCGATTTGACTATGAGTTGGGCGAGGAGATCGTGGCTGGGCTGGTGCTGACAGGCATGGAAGTACGCGCCGCCAGGGAAGGGCACGTGCAGCTGAAGGGGGCGTTCGTCAGTCTGCGAAATGGTGAATTATGGCTGAATAATGCTAGTTTTTCGCTGCGACTCAATGTTCGCGGCCAGGCCAACGCCCGCAGTATTGATACTTCAGTGCGGAAATTATTAGTCAGCAAACGCCAGTTAACGCGCTTTTCTGAGGCCAAACAGCAAGGCATGACCATCGTGCCGACCAAATTACTAACCAGCGGCAAATTCATTAAGGTCGTCATCGCTCTGGCCAAAGGTAAAAAAACCTACGACAAACGCGAAACCATCAAGCGGCGCGATCAAGATCGCGAGACGCGGCGGCAGCTTTCTGGGCGATAACCCGGCGATATAATTTCTCTAATTTGCGGACTTGGCGGCGCTCGGTGAACGTGGCCGCTAATTTTTTGCTCTCAGCGCCAAACCTCGCTCGGCGAGCCGGCGAACGGAGCAATGTGATGATAGCATCCGCCATACTCTTGGGCCGATTTTTCACGAATATACCATTTACGCCGTCACGCACTACCTCGGATACCTGCGTATCAATGATGATAATTGGTTTGCGAGCATGCGCCGCTTCGTGTAGTACCCAGCCTTGCGTATCCTTGAGCGACGGGAAGCAAAACACATCCAGCACCTGATACGCTACGCCTAATTCCTCGCGCGGCAAGGCACCAGTAAAGATGATCCGATCAGCGTACTTACTCTCGGCCGCCATCTCCTCGAGCTTTTTGCGGTACTCGAAATCGCCGACGAACAGCAATTTGGATTTGGGGCGAGCCTTGGCGACGTACTTGTCAAAGGCCTGGATCAGAATCGGTAAGTTTTTCTCTTCGCCCAGCCGCCCGATGAAGCCAAATACTTCATCAGATGCCCGTAGGCTCCACTGCGCCCGAAAGGCCTTGAGCTGAGCCGCCGACGGCCGCGGCAGAGCATTAACACCATTTGGCAGTAGTGTCAAATCGTACAGATGATCATCGTCCTGCCAGCCGCTGAGCTGAGCCACGCTTTTACGACTGAGGGCGATGACGGCGTCGGCTTTGCTGTAGAGAATAGTGATGACGCACTCAATGATGGCCCGGTTCCATTTGGTGATACCGCGCGGCCGATATAGCTTGACCAGTTCAAATAAATCACGGCCCCTCAGCTTAATCGACAGTGGTAGCACCACGCCAGCCAGCGTCAAAATTCCCGGCAGCACCGCCGGATAATGCTCGGCAAATTCGTACATGTCGGTGCAGTGCTGGATGACCAAAGGGATCTGCTGCTTGTGCGCTGCGCTGACGCCAACCAGCCCGATTTGCGACGGCGTAAAGATGTGCACGATGTCCAGCTCTAGCTCTTTGATGCGGCGCTGCACCGCCGGCGGGAAGAACACCGACGTATCGTAATCATCAAAAAACGCACCCTTGATCGACGGAAAGCGGACGATGTGCGAATCCGGATCTTCGTTGAGCAGCTCAGCCTGCTTGGCCGGATTTATCGACTTGGCGGGGCAGAATACGTAGACTTCGTGGCCCAGCGCCTCGAGCTCGCGCTTGAGCGATTCGACCACAAAAACGATGCCGTTAATCGACGGCCGATAGGTATCGGTGAATAAACCTACGCGCATTCCTCATCTTCTTTTAGCAACTCTTGATACATCGCGACTAAGCGCTTGGCGCCAGCACCGCTATCAAATCGTTCAGCAATTTTTTTAGCACCATGAATTGCTGACTGGCGAAAAGACGCATCTATTCTGAGACGGGTTACTAATTGAATAAACTGCTCATCAGTATCCGCCATAACTGCCGAACCACGAAATGTATCGTCATACTGCGGAATATCACGCAATACTATCGGCAATCCAGCACCAGCTGCCTCCAGTACACACACAGGATGATTTTCCTGAGTAGCCGGCAATACAAACACATCAGCCGCCATATAATACTGACGCACATCTTCGAGCGGTATAACACCGGTTACCGTAAGGTTAGGAGGAACTGAATTAATAAGTTTTTGCATTGACTCGTATTTAGCCCCAAGATGTTTAAATGGAATACCACCAATCCAATAAAACGTAACATCCGGCATTGCACGAGCGATTGATATAAAGGTGTCAAGTCGTTTGCGAGGCTGCACTTGGCCATTACCGATGACGACAAAATCACGTCCTGTCAGATGTAACGCTTGACGTGCAACACGGCGATCATCAGCAGTAACCCGATATCGCGCCATGTCAACTGTATTGTATAACACCTTGACGTTAGACAATTTCATGTCATGAACCAGCTCATCATGTACCATCTTGGAACAGGCCAACACAAGGTCGGCCCGGCTGTAGAAGAACTTTAGCCACAATTTACCAACTGGCTTCCAGTATTTGGCCGCCCTCAATGATCCAATGAAACTATCTGGTACCAAGTGTGCTGAAACAATTTTTTTACCGTTTTTGCGCAGTAACCGTCCCAATGCATACATACCCACTGTCTGGACATGAACTATATCTGCCGATCGATTAGTGTTAATGGCAATATCAATAGCAGGCTGTTTTTCCAAGGCACCAGTAATCTCCTTATAAGCTGTATGTACACCATGTCCTTGGACCGTAAACTCACTTTCCGAAATCATATTGACCACGATTCGGGATGTCTTTTTAGTCATATTTAGCAATTATACCATGATAATTCGTTGTATAATACAAGAATGCGATTATTTTCCTGGAACGTCAATGGTATCCGCGCTGTCATCAACAAGGGCGAGTTTGCCCGCTTCCTGCAAACCTATGATCCGGATATTGTATGCCTCCAAGAGACCAAGGCCGCCCGCGACCAGGTAGAAATTAATCTGCCAGAGTATCACGAACATTTCTATTCAGCCGCCAAAAAAGGTTATTCCGGCACGGCGATTTTGTCGAAAATCCGGCCGCTGCACTGGCGCGATGGGTTGCCGCCGGCTATCATCGAGCGGTTTAATTTGACCGGCGATCAATACGGCAATCCGGCAGACGAGGGGCGCATCATCACTGCCGAGTTCGACGATTTCTGGGTGGTGACGTGTTATACGCCAAATTCAAAGGGGGATTTAAGTCGGTTGAATTTACGCCATGAGCAATGGGATCCGGCAGTGCTGGCCTATCTGGAAGAACTAGAGCTAGTCAAACCGGTACTATACTGCGGCGATATGAACGTGGCGCATCAAGAAATTGACCTGGCAAATCCAAAGCCTAATGTCGGCAAGCACGGTTTCACTGACGAGGAGCGCGAGGGCTTCCAGAATTATCTGGACGCTGGATTTATCGACATCTTCCGGGCGGCGTTTCCCGAAAAAACTGACGCCTACACCTGGTGGACGCACTGGGCCAACGCCCGGGCGCGCAACGTCGGCTGGCGGATCGACTATTGGTTGGCATCGCGCGAAATCGCTAAGCGTGTCAAAAATCCGCAAATCCACCCCGAACAAATGGGCAGCGATCACTGCCCGGTAAGCATCGAGGTTGAGGTATGAAAATTACCAAACGCTTGAGGGAACGTAAGCTGCTCCTTGGCCTGGGTGCCGTGCTGATCATCGCCAGTAGTGCTGTAGCGACTTATTTCACCCTCCGTCATTTCAACCCGCCGCGTACCACTGCCCAGCAGCCTATCAGCCAAGAGCAGCCCGCGCCGACACCCAAAGAAAAAGATCCCGACAGCCCGAAAACTCCAGCGCCAGCTGCACTAATTACCATCGCTCTGCCAAACGCTACACCGATCCCTGCGCGCATCGTTAATGATGCAGATGATGCTGACATCTGGAAAATTGTCAACAAATCCCGAGCCTTTGCCAATCCTCGTTACCAACCCAGCGACCTCCGCCTCGTCAGCGTGCCGACACTACCCGGCCGCAGCCAGGATGAGCGCTCGCTCCGCGCCGTGCTCATGCCTGATCTCGAGAAATTAGTCGCCGCTGCTGGTAGTGCCGGTGTCACCATCTACGTCGGATCAGGCTACCGCAGCTATGCTACTCAGGCTTCACTTTTTGCTAGCAACGTTCGTCAGCACGGCGAAGCTAAGGCCAACCGGTTTAGCTCACGCCCCGGTCATAGCGAACACCAATCAGGCTTGGCCGTTGACTTTGGTGGCATCGATCGAGCTTGTTGGGTGGAGGATTGTTTCGAACGAACCGCCGCCGGTAAATGGCTCGCCGCACACGCCCACGAATACGGTTTTATTCTGCGCTATCCGAAGGGTAAGGAAAAAATCACCGGCTATCAGTACGAGCCATGGCATTTTCGCTACGTTGGGCGGGAACTAGCGGGCGCTCTACATCAATCGGGCTTGACGATGGAGGAGGCCTGGTCGTATATTGAAGAGGCAATGACCAAACTCAAACAGCGAGGGACACAATAAATGAAGCACGGGGTGGGGCGCGCAGTCGTGGCCATGGTTTTGGCAGCCTGGACGACACTGACACTACTGATGATCAATGGCGGCACGCAGCTCGTCAATCGAACCTCAGAGTCGGTCGCTCATTCGCCGCTGTATAATTTCCAGCCGATCACCATCCGTCTCGACCGGACCAATCGCGACTTGACCTTTCCGTCGTGGAAATATTTACAAACTGGGAAAATCTGGTCGTACGTTTCGGGCAAGCAGGGCATCGACCCAGCCTTTGAGCCGCCGCTGACTGATATTGCTGATGGTACGCCGAGCTGGATAGAGGATAAGCACGTGCAGCCGATGGTCAAAGAGCCACTCGAGCAACTGCGCCAAGCCGCGGCTGAGGCCAAGCTACCGGTCCTCGTCTCTAGCGCCTACCGCTCCGGCACCGCCCAAGCCAAAGTCCGCACTGAAACCACCGCCAAAAACGGCGCCGCCCACACCGATGAATACGTCGCCAAACCCGGCCACAGCGAACACCAGCTCGGCCTAGCGGTTGACTTGACCAGCTTTTCTGAGAAATGCAAGGCCCGCTTTAGCGACTGCGCGCTTGATCCAAAAACCGCCAGCTGGCTGGCCGCTCATGCCCACGAATACGGCTTTATTCTGCGCTATCCAAAAGGAAAAGAAAAGATCACCGGTATCGCGAGCGAAGCTTGGCACTTCCGCTACGTCGGAAAAGACCTAGCCAGCCTCATCCACGAATCGGGGCTGACCTTTGACGAAGTGTACCAAAACATGGTCAAATTACGCGATGAATTATCAATTGCTAAGTCGTCTACCTCATGATGCAGTAAGCTATTGCGAGAAAACTAAAAATACGAGATAATCAAGCGATGAAGCAGCAGAAATTCGCGGTTTTTGACATCGACGGCACGCTCATTCGCGGCGGGCTGTACCGGCAATTGGTGCTTGGGCTGATTGATGCTGGCGCCATCCCCGAAGTCCACGCCTCGATCATTCAGCAAAAATTACTCAGCTGGAAACGGCGAGAGTCAAAAGACGCCTACGACGAGTACGAACTGAGTTTGGTCAATGCTATCTCTCGTTCGCTGGCTGACATCCCGACCGCGGTGTTCGACGAGGTGGCAAGCAGTATCGCCGAGAGGGAGCTCGACCACGTCTACACCTACACACGGCATCGCCTGCGCGAGCTAAAGCAAGCGGGCTACTTCCTAATCGCTATCTCTGGCTCGCAGCAGGAGCTGGTCGAGCCATTTGCTAAAAAATACGGCTTTGATGCCTGGGCGGCCCAGGTGTATGAACGGCAGGGCGATACCTTTACCGGTACAATTACCACCAAGACGTATACCAATAAAGACAAGATCCTCCAGGGAATCATTGATAAGCACGGGCTAACGCTTGCTGGCAGTTATGCGTTTGGCGACAGCGAGGGCGACCGGCACCTCCTGGCGATGGTTGAACACCCCGTTGTCTTTAATCCCACGGAAAAGCTGCTCGAAATTGCCAAAACCAACAGCTGGCCAATTGTCCTGGAGCGTAAAAGCGTGGTGTTTGAACTCGAGAAAGGCGAACGTGGATACCTTTTGGCGCAAGCAGGAAAAATCTAAGCCGCTGTTTCCCGACATTGAATGGAATCGGCCAGAGCGCCGCGACCAGGCCGGGCGGCTAGGGATCATTGGTGGCAACAAACTCGGCTTTGCGGCGGTGGCGACCAGCTACCAGGCAGCACGTGACGCCGGGGCAGGCGAAGTACGAGTCTTGCTACCCGACACACTGCGCCGCACCGTGCCAGTAGCGATGACCGACGTTCTATTTGCGCCGACCAATCCGTCCGGCAGCCTCAGTGGCGCGGCAGCAGGCGAATTAGCCGCCCTCGGCAAGTGGGCTAACGTCATACTGCTGATCGGCGACGCCGGCAAAAATAGCGAAACGGCCGCGCTGTACGAGCAATTTGTGCGCCAGTACCACCGGCCGGTCGTGCTGAGCCGCGACGCCATCGACCTGGTGCAAAACAGCTTTCCCGCCATCCTTGACAATCCCCACGTCGTCTTTGTCGCCTCGTTCGCCCAAGTACAGAAACTGTTTCGCAGCGTCTACTATCCAAAAATCCTGACATTCAGCATGCAGCTGGCGCAGTTCGTCGAGGCGCTGCATAAATTCACCATCACCTATCCGGTCACATTAGTAGTTTTTCATGCCGATCAACTCGTCATCGCACGGGGCGGAGAAGTCGTCACCCAAGCCTGGACCGAGCCGATGCAGCTGTGGCGCGGACAAACCGCTGCGCGCGCCGCCAGCTACCTCTTGTGGTCACCCGAAGCACCGTTAGCCGCCATCAGCACCAGCATTGCCGCTAGCGTATAAACCGGGGCAGTTCCCATCAGCTCTTGACGATTTATAGACTACGCGGTATAACAAGGATAGCTATGTCACGAAAATGCCTGATTTACCATCCTGTGGCTGAATTTCCTCTGTCAGATCCAGATTTTGCTCAAGAGATACAGGAACGATTTAGTATACTGAATGACAACCCCATAAAACCAACGCAATCCGAGGAGCGTCATCTTACTATCCTAGGTGCACGAGAATACCCAAAGATTCTACATCCGTCTAGACTGCAGGTCCGCCTACCGGAACAATCACAAAAGAGCCTTGAGCTCAATGTAGTTGGCGCTCGTATATTAGGAGAGTGTGCACTCACTCTGGTATTCAATGACCTCAGCCAAACTTTACCGCGGGAAGAAAGACGACGTATCAAGCAAGCATTTATAGAAGCAGGGGCTACCACTCCTCACCATAAAAAATTCAAGCCACACGTCACCATTGCCAAGATTCCCAGGGGAATTAGTAGACGGCATGTGATTCGCTGGACAGAAAATATGCTACCGACAGACCCAACCGTCATCGTTGGCGGTATCACGCAGAACAATCTCTCGGGGAGAGAATTTAATGAACAGTCCCTCATCGAGTTTGACTTTAGTAATGAGGGTCATTCTCTCGATCTACAGGTTGCTGACTGTATGCTTCTGCCGCCACTAAAACAAAAGCCAGAGAAGAAAGGGTGCGGACATCATTCTCATTCTTAACATTAGCTTCTCATAAGGTATTGCCACCAATAAAACTCCCGCTACAAAACGGGAATAAAATTAAACAAACTGAGGCGACCTCTGGTACCGCGGGCCGGACTTGAACCGGCACGAGCTAATGCTCACCAGATTTTGAGTCTAGCGCGTCTACCAATTCCGCCACCGCGGCACGAGAGAACGCCCCAAGTCATCCGAGGGTAATTATACCACGGCCGCTACCACATCAGCAAGAGCCCGAATACTTTATCTTTCCGGCGTTTTCCCGTATAATAAGAGGTGATGAATCCACATGACGATCAGTTTGGCAGGCGAGTGGGAGCGCCAATCTCGAGTCAACCTCGTCCACTGACGCCGCCGCCACGTGATTATTCCGGCTCGCAAGCTGCTGCCGCCAATGTTATTCGTGATCAAATCAATGCTATTTACGGCGGTCGCGGCACCGAATCAACGCCACACACCACACCGGTGGTTCAACCGCACCCTATAGAGCAGCCACATCCAGAACCGACCGAGCGCACCACTGTCACGCCGCCACCGCGCACGCCAAGCCCGCACGCCCTGAACACCGCGCCACCGGCAGCTCAACCGACCCAGCCGACCACAGCACCATCTCCTGCTCAGCTCGCTCAAGCCACCAAGTCACCTCAGCCCCAGTCAGCGAACAAGTCAACGGATAAGCCCACCGCCGCGCCACCAACCACACAGCCGCAGCCGGCCGCCCCGGCAAAAACTCCCACTCATCAGCCGCAAATCACCGCCGATCAGTGGAAGCAGTACCACACTTCATGGCAAAAATACTACCAGATGTACTACGAGCGCTATTATGCCTCACACCTTGACCAAAAGCAGCAGGAGTTTAACCGGCTGGTCCAGTCTGCTCGCGACGCTAACACCGCCGCCACACCGGCCATGACCGATATGTTGTCCGCCCAAAGCCCCATCAAGCGCCTTCGTGCTCAGATCCAACAGACCGTCCGCGACAAGGCCAAAAAAGTCACCAAATCACGCCATTTCATCCCGGCACTGGCGGGTGTATTGGTACTGCTAGCGTTCGTCTTTTTGCAGTACAACCGCGTTCTGTTTGGCATCGCCGCCGCCTACACCACCCCAGGTAATGTTGATCCACAAAACATCATCGTCAATCCAGCAAGTAGCACCACTGTCGGCCCCGACCCACGGCTGATCATCCCTAAACTCAACGTTGATGTGCCGGTCATTTATGGCGTCAATGCGGCCGACCATAACGCTCAAATGAAAGCAATGGAGAAAGGCGCTGCTCACTTCGCGATCGCTGGCGCTAACGCTGTACCCGGCCAAGTCGGCAATGCTGTATTCTCGGCACACTCTTCTAACGATGCCTTTGCGCCCGGTGACCACAAGTTTGTCTTTGCTCAAAACGAAAAGCTGGTCAAAGACGACATCATCTACATGCACTACCAGGGCAAGCGCTACACCTACGCCGTCACCAAGAAAGAAGTCGTTATGCCAAACGAGGTCAGCCGTGTCCAAATTCAAACCGATAAGCCGATGCTCACTTTGATCAGCTGTGTACCGCTTGGCACCGCCGAAAAACGCTTGCTGGTCTTTGCCGAGCAAATCAGCCCCGACCCATCTGGCGCCACCAAATCAACCGAGCCAGTCACTACCCGGTCCGCCGCTATCCCGGGTAAGCCATCACCAACACTGCTCGAGCGATTATTTGGCGCCAAGGAATAAAGCACAATAAGATTCAAATTAGCACTTAGCGCTTGATCGTCATCCGTAGCCGCGACATCGTCACCGTGCCGTTATCGGCTCGGCGGAACGCATACAGCCAGTCACCATCGTGCGACAGTGACGCGTCAAACCCTTCGCTGGCCTCCAGCATTGTCGACTGATTAGCACCGTCGAACTCGCGCATCACCAGCTTGCCGCCCTCGACGCTCCACACGTGATAATCATCCAGCCAATCAAGCGTCGTTCCCGTCGGCAGTGCCGTATCATGCGACACCGATTGCCGCTCAATATCATAACTCATAAAGCCAGCCGTCGTTCGCATCAAGACGAACCGCCCGGTACCGCTCAGATCCAGCTCGGTCAGTGGTTTACCGGCAGCGATCGACTTGACGCGGCTCAGTAGCTTTGACGCCGACGAACTCGACCCGTCCAGCGCCGCGCCCATGTGCAGCGTCACTGCCGAGCCAAGGCCGACCACCAGCACGTCCTTGTTATCATAGCGCGAAAACTTAATCATCAACGGCGTCGAGGCCTCCGCCTCAGTCTGTCGCCGCACGACCACTGGCTCAGTCCAGTCCTTGCGCCAAATGCCCGCCAGCTGCAGCTTGCTCGTGCCATTCGTCCCGACGTAGGTGATATAATCCGTGCCATACACCGAGAATGACTGTACATGACTGATCAGCGGCGCAGAAATCGTCGCGGCATTGAGGTCCGCTCGCCGCAGTTCGCCGCTCGACTGTAGTATGTATAGTTCGTTGCCGCTCTCACCGAGGAAGCGCACATCTTTTAGTTCCAGCCCGATCACTTTCGCGATGTCAACCACTGTCTTATTCTCGCGGTCGACTTTCAGCCACTGGACTTTTTCGCCTTGGCCTTCGACCGCGTAGGTGTGTTTGAGAATGGCGTAGCGATTACCCGAATCCCACTCAACAATCTTAAACGTGTGCGCCGTCGCCTGGCCGCCGTAACCCGCCACCACCGACGTATCCAATGTCACCTCATTAAACTTTGGCTTATCCGAATCGCGCAAATCGCCCCAGACGATCTTCGGCGCATCGGTCGCTTGCATCACGCCCAACATGAACCGCCAATTTGGCGAAAATCGCACCGAGGCCAGCGACGAAAATTCCTTGACCGAACTCACCACCCGCTCACTCGGCACCAGCCGCGCATATGATAGCCAGGTCAGTGTCCCGGCCTTAACCTCGACGACCTTGCGCCACTCGTCATAGCCATCCAGGCGCATGGAAAATTGATGCTGCCCCTCAGGAAGCATGCCCTTGATATGCGTCTTGCCAAGCTCCATGCCATCGACAAACACCCGTGCGCCTTGCGGCCGCGAATCATACTGCACCAGCGCCCGCTGCTCAACCGTCTGCGTCTTAAGATTCAGCTGATAGCCAAGCGTATGAAAAATCAAAATGAACGCCAATATACACACCGTCAGCACCATAATGGTATAAATCAGTGTCCTCCGAGCAAGTTCTAGACCACGCTTTTGTTTTCGATACATAATGAGAGATTATACCACATTTCGCCCCTTGCAAAAAGCATGTCCTCTTTGTACAATAAAATATAAGCATTAGGAATACGAGGGGTTCATGAACAAACAAATCATCCATAAAACCGTCCACAAAACTGCCGGCCAAAAATCAACGACACTCAGTCGCCGCCATGTCGCCGCGCCGTCACATGCCAAGCGTCGCCTGGCCAGTCGCCTCGACATCACGCGCAACACCTCCGTCCCGATGAGTGTTCATGTCAATAAATTTGCGCCGAGCATGCCGAGTGTCCAGCCGCAGCCAACCAGGCGTGACCGTCCTGCCGAACCGCACCCGACCATGGTGCGCGCTCAAGCTCGTGCTACCCAACAGCCTCATCAGACCACCCGAACTGCAACTCGCCGCAGTCCAGCCACATCACACCATCACTCGACTCGTATCGTTAAACCAAATCAAACTCCAGCCAAACAGCATCCGGCGACCCTCGCGCCCAAGCCAGCCGCCGTTCTCAAGCATGAAGCCATCACCGAAGCCCTGCAGCGTGCAACCACCCCGCCAAAAGCGCCGCGCCGCGCCAAAAAACCAAAGAGTCGCATCGGTCGCTGGCTGCAAGTCGCCTCCGTCGGCCTGGCCATCATGCTGATCGGTGGCTATTTCACCTACCTCGGTATGCCCAACATCTCCACCCGCATCGCCGCCATCCAATCTGGTGTCAACGCCAAATATCCAGGTTACCGCCCAAGTGGCTATGCACTGAGTGGCCCAATTACCTTTAAGAGCGGGGAAGTCCGCATGAAATTTGCCTACGCTGACGGCGGCCAATCCTACACCATCACCCAGCAAAAAAGTTCGCTCAATTCCGCCGCCCTCAAAGAAACTCTGACAGCTGACGGCGGCGAAGTCCAAACTACCACCGCCGGCGGTCTGACTATTTACAACACCGACCGGACGGCCAGCTGGATCAATGGCGGCGTCCTCTACCAAATCACCCTCGGCGGGGCATTGTCAAGCGAGCAAGTCACCAAAATCGCCACTAGTTTATAATCAGCCCCGTAAGCACGCACACCCCTCACGTTTACCAGCGCCGCGCCCGCGTGCTATAATCACCCCATGACTACACGCACTCGTTTCGCACCCTCGCCAACAGGGTTTTTGCACGTTGGCGGCATTCGCACGGCACTATTTGCTTTTCTCGTCGCCCGGCAGGCCGGTGGGCAATTTATCCTGCGCCTCGAGGACACTGACAAGGTCCGCGAGGTTGCCGGCAGCCGCGAACACCTCATCGCCAGTCTCAAGGCACTGCACCTCGACTACGACGAAGGCCCGGACATTGGCGGGCCACACGGGCCGTACGTCCAAAGCCAGCGGCTCGAGCATTACCGCCAGTGGGCGCAGAAACTAATCGACGCTGGACACGCCTACGCTGATCCCTACACACCCGAGCAAATCCAAGCATTTCGTGACACCGCCCAGGCCGAGAAGCGCGCCTTCCGCTACCGCGACCATCGCCCTGACAATCCGCCGGAGTGGGACGGCACCATGCCGCTGCGCTTCAAGGCTGAGCCCAAAAGCTACACCTACCACGACGAGGTCATGGGTGACGTCACCACCAGCCCCGAGGTCGTTGACGACTTCATCCTCATCAAGTCTGATGGCTACCCGACCTACAATTTTGCCCATATCATCGACGACGCCGAGATGAATATCACCCACGTCATTCGCGGCCAAGAGTTTATCTCGAGCATGCCAAATTATCTGGCACTCTACGAAGCGCTCGGTCTGCCGCGGCCGGTTTTTGCACACCTGCCACACATCATGAACGAGCAGGGCAACAAGAAATTAGGCAAACGCGACGGCGCCAAAGACGTGCTGGATTATATCCGTGACGGCTATCTACCAGAGGCGCTGGATAGCTTTATCGCCACCATGGGCTGGAACGACGGCACCGAGCAAGAGACCTTCACCATGGATGAGTTGATCGCTAAGTTCAGCCTCGACCGCGTGCAGCGCTCGGGCGCTCGCTTTGACGAAAAGCGACTGCTGTGGACGAATGGGCAGTTTATCCGGTCACTGACGCTGGATGACTTAGCTGGGCGAGTCAATGATTTTTGGCCGGACAGTGCCGCCGGAGCGGACGAGGAATATCGCCGACGCGTCCTAGCTCTGGCTCAAGACCGATTAAAAACCCTGCGTGATCTTGGCGGATTTGGCTACTTTTTCGCGGAGCCTGAGATTAACATGGAGCTCATCGACAGCAACAAACAGCTTAAGAAATTGTCTGAGCATGAGCGGCGCGAATTACTAGAAACTGCTCAGCGCGAGCTCGCCACGCTCAGCAAGTGGACACCAGACGCAATTCAAGTCCGGCTGAACGAACTGCTAGAAATCACCGGCCAAAAGCCCGGCATTCTCTTTAGCCTCATCCGCATCGCCATCACCTGGGCGCCGTTCAGCCCGCAGCTCAACGATACGCTGGCACTGATCGGCCGCGAGCGCACGTTGGCGCGACTTGAGCGGGGAATTGCTGCGTTCTCGGCGGGCGTAATCTAGCCATCACATACTATACCGAAATACTTCGATCAGCGAGCGCATCGCTCCGTTTACCGAACACGCCGCTTATGCTATACTAAACCCATGCACATCAAGAATCCTCGCCCAGCCACCGCGGCCCAAAAACCGACGGTAAAATCAGCTAAACTTGAGCCGGCATCACCAAACGCCCCGGCTAAAAAACGCTCGTTTGGGCAGTGGTGCAAGAAGCACTTGTGGGCGATTGTCCTCATCACCGCCTCGCTGGTTATCGCTGGTATTTTCATCGTCGCTATCAATTCTGTCCAGCACGACGGCGGTCTACCGTTTTTCGCCGCCAAGAAAAAGCCAACTAAATTCTACTCACCACTCACCGGCCTCGAGGCTGCTGATGAAGCAGCCACCAAGCAACCCGTCACCGCCGTCATGATCGAGAACAGCCCCGACGCTCGCCCACAGTCCGGCCTATCGAGAGCTGGCATCGTCTACGAGGCCGTCGCCGAGGGTGGCATTACGCGCTTCCTCGCCGTTTATCAGGGCGCCAAGCCCAGCCTCATCGGCCCAGTTCGTAGCCTCCGCCTCTATTACCTCAGCTGGGGCGCACAGTATCAAGCCTCCATCGCCCACGTCGGCGGCAGCCCGAACGCTCTCGATACCGTTCGCAGCGGCAGCTACCGCGACATCGACCAATTCTTTAACGGCGGCAGTTATTGGCGAGTTAGCGACCGCCGCGCCCCACACAATGTCTACACATCCGGTGAGAAACTTGACGCCCTGAATGCTAGTAAAGGTTTCAAAGAATCATCATTTACCGGTTTCAAGCGTGGTGATGGCAAGCCGGTCGAGACACCAAATGCCACCACTATCCAGCTCAATTTTAGCAGCGGCATGTACAACACCGCTTACGCCTATGACAAAGCGACCAACACCTACAAACGCTCGCTAGCTGGCGCACCGCACGCCGACCGGGAAGGTGGCCAGATCGCCCCACGCGTGGTCATCGCTCTCGAAGCACCGCTCGAGCGACGCGTCGGGCCAGATGGCTACGAGGACACCGTCACCATTGGCTCGGGCAAGGCGACCGTCTTCCAAAACGGCACCGCTACGGCTGTCACCTGGAAGAAAGACAGCCTCACCGCACCGCTCAAACTGCTTGACGAAAATGGCAAAGATTTTACCCTGGGTCGCGGCCAAACATGGATCGGCGTGTTTACGCCCGGGCGGGGATCCGTCACGTGGCGATGACAGCTGGCGGCACGTCAATTTGCAGCTTTCGACGATACCACCGGCGCATGTTGTTCGCTTGTGCGCTCACCGGGCAGGCAGCCATGGCGCTCGTTAGCGGTGTCGTCCTCAATATCACTGGTCTTACCTCGTGGAATCACCCAGCATTCTGGTTAATTACTGGTGCGATTTTCATCGTCGGCAGTCTTTTTTCGACCATGTTGACCATCATTGCCGGTCGGCCGCTTGATAATATCTTGACTGCGCTGATCCATAAACGCGGTGAGCGCACCACCAGGCCACTACCAAATCCGAACGCCGAGCAATACGCTAAAACCGGCTTCAAGACCGTTCTTGAACTTATCTATGACGAACCAACCCAGCCCGCACCGCCGCCAAGTCCCGACGCGCTGCTAACCCAGGCGCTTAACCACACCAGCTGCGGCATCGTTGTCCTCGACCCCGCCAAGCGTATCATCTCCGCCAACAAGGCTGCACCAATTGCCACTGACGCCGACGGCCAGCCGTATCTGGCGCTGGATTTTCTCAACGAGCAGTCGCTCACAGCCTGGCTCAGCGACGCCGACGCCCGCCAAGTCTCCGCCGAGCGTACCTGGCGCCGCGTCGCCACCACCAACGGTGCCTTCAAAAAAACTCGCTTCTTTGACATCATTGCCTCCTACCAAAAAGACGCACCCGGCGAGACCGTCATCGTCCTCATCGACCGCTCAGCCCAATACCTACCCGAGGAAGAAGACCTCAATTTCATCTCCTTCGCCGCCCACGAACTCCGCGGCCCGATCACCATCATCCGCGGCTATCTCGACGTCCTCGCCGAGGAGCTAGCCGGCCGCCTGAAAGGTGACGAGCCGCAGCTACTAGCACGGCTGACGGTCTCCGCCAACCGCCTGTCTGGCTATATCAACAATATCCTCAACGTCGCTAAGTTCGACCGCCACCACCTCAGCATCCACCTCGCTGAGGACTCGCTGTCTGACATCTATGGCTCGATCGCCGACGACATGCAGCTGCGCGCGTCGACGCAGCACCGCTTGCTCAATATCAGCATCCCAAGCGACCTGCCGACTGTCGCTGCCGACCGCTCCAGTATTAGCGAGGTCATTTCCAACCTCATCGACAACGCCATCAAATACAGTTTCGAGGGCGGCACTGTCTCGGTCAGTGCCGAACAAAAGGGCGATGTTATCGAAGTCTCCGTCGCCGATAACGGCGTCGGCATGCCACCGAGCGTCGTCAAAAATCTATTTCACAAATTCTACCGCTCGCACCGCAGCCGCGAGACCGTTTCTGGCACCGGCATCGGCCTCTACATCTGCAAGGCCTTTATTGAGAGTCACGGCGGCCACATCACCGCGCGCTCCAAAGAGAACGAAGGCTCGGTCTTTTCGTTTACCGTGCCGGTGTACGCCGCCGTCAAGGACAAGCTGCTCGAGGACGGACAGCTCAATCGCAATCTGATTCGCCAGGGCGGTGGCTGGATAAAAAATCACGCTATGTATCGAGGATAAGAGGAGGGAAGTATGGCGATCAAAACAATCTTGTGCGTTGAGGACGACCGCTTTATCGGCGAGATGTATGTGCGCAGCCTGCAAAAAGCTGGCTATGACGTGACCTGGGTGGTTGATGGTAATGATGGGCTGGTTATGGCCCGGAGTCAGCCGTTTGACTTGATCATCCTTGATTTAATGCTGCCCGAACAGCGCGGCGACCAAATTTTGGACGCTCTGCGCTCTGATGATACTGACTTGATTCCAGAGAGCAAAATCCTCATTATGACGAACTTTGAGCAGGACGATGCCACCAAATCCGCCATCATGAACCGCGTCGACGGCTACCTCATCAAGGCCGACATCACACCCCGCAAGCTGATCGACGTCGTCAACAAGATGGGCTAGACGCCCCCAGCTAACCATGCTATAATGACCCGGTAGCTTAACACGGCCCTATCGTCTAGCGGTTAGGACACTGGGTTCTCATCCCAGCAACCCGGGTTCGATTCCCGGTAGGGTCACCATACAGGGATGTATATTCCGTTCGGATTTGAAACAGCTCGTTTACCTCTGGTGGCGAGCTGTTTTTGTGGGTTCCAAAGTTTATTTGTTCGTAGGTTGGAGGTTTGTTGAATATAGCACCGAAAAAGGCGGCTTTTCGCAGTGGATTACAGAGGTCAAGCAGCAGTTCTGAAAGGTGTTCCAAAATATATTTAGCGTATTGCAAAACTTGGTCAAATTCAGCTTGTAAATTCGGCTGCCTGGCAATTTCTTCATCCAGCTCTGCTAATTCTTTTTCGACGCTAACGATATCCTCTTCAAGGTATTTTAAGGCGGTCTCGCTTGTGACAATACGCATCCGATCAACGGTTGCCTTGATTTGGCTTTGCAGGCTCTCGCGGTGCTCTAAGCGCTGCCTATTAGCGTCAGTCTGCTTGATCTGACGTTCGCGCCATAATTCAGCGATGGCGGCGATAACATCGTCGATGTATTCTGGCTTGATAGTAATAGCCCTTACAAAGTCTTCTATTGTCTTATCAAATTCAGGCTTCGACACGCGGAAGTAATGGCCATCGCGACTGCAGTGATAGGCTGGATAGTGTTTACCTAGTTTGCCACGAGTAGCACTACCAGATAGTGTCTTACCGCATTTAGGACAGGCGACTACCTGCTTATATGGATAATCTGGGTTATAAACTTGTTTATTTTTCAAATGATCCGGGACTGCTTTACGTTTAATAATGATATTATCGCGGCTATCAATCTCCACGAAGACCCGGCCGCGATTAGCTTCATTGAATAAATCCACGCTAACGAGCCCATCAAACTGCGCTTTAACTGGCTTATCATACGTCCATTTTTCTTTAATAATACCGCAATATACCAATTTGCTGGTGTATTGATCAATCATTTTGGCGGTCATTTTTCGGCCGCCAATCTGTCGTTTAATTTTCGTTCGGTCGTATTTGTCACGTACAATCGTCACGCGAGAACGAAAGCCCATAGAATTAAGCTCATCGGCAATTTGCTGGTTTGTATAAACATGCGCAGCACGCATCTCAAACAGTCTGATAATAAACTTTGCCTCATTCTTATCAGGTTTAAGAATAGTCCTCTTGCCGTTTTTAGTATCAATCTTAACGCTGCGAAACCCATAGTGTGGCCGTCTCATCCAATAGCCAAGCTGCGTGTAGCGAATCTCCGCGCCAATCATACGACTCATGATGTCGCGCATCTCGTCTTTGGCGCGCTCAGCCTCCAGATACTCAGATTTTTGTGTTGGATTAAACTCACTCCAGTAATATTTGAACCCGGTATGCTCAAGAGTATTAATTTGCTGCTTACCGATAACACCATACATATCTTCAAGGGCAATGCCTAGCCGAGTCAGTTGTCGCTTCAACGGCGAATAATAATCGCCACCACCGCGCGTGAAACGGTCGATTGATTTAATCAGCACGACCTGAAATCCTTTGCTCTTATCCTTGCAGACATCAATGACCTTTTGCATTGGTTGTACTTCATGCGAAGCAGACTCAAGCAAAATAATCGTCTCTGTAATGACAATGTTATGCGCCTTGGCGTAAGCTTCGCCTTGCTCACGCTGTGCCTCCGGAGAATCTCCGTCAAGACCTTGCTTATCTGATGATACGCGTATCGCTAGCAGTCCGATTCGCGGTTGGTTTGTTGGCGACATTTTCCTTATCCTCCAAAATAGTGATTAGTTTTTGAGCAAAAGCCCCATCTTCCAAAATCTTCTCAACGACAAGATTGGCAACTAGTTTGATCCGTTGCTCAATCGTAAATGAAAATTGCTCCGCTAGCGGCGCTTTTGATTTATTCTTGCTACCTTTTGGTCGTGCCATACACCCTCCATGTCACGACTTGCTAATAACGCTAGTTAGTCATTCTTGGTTGTACGCTGCTGTGGTCGTCCGCGCCCACCACGCTTTTCCAAATCTTTTTCTATCAACACCCTCAGCTCCTTGTCGCCAACGTCCGCCAGAGCTTTTAGTACAAGCTCTGTCAGGCTGATACCCTGGCCGTAAGCTACCGCTTTGGCGCGATTTCGTACGGCCTTTGAGGTGTCTATTTGTAGCTGAATTCGTCCTTGATTCATGTAACATTATTATACTACAAAATTACCAATGCTTCAAAAAAATGATACCGGTTCATGACTACCTATTTAGTTATTAACGAGCCGGCTTCTATTAATAAAACCTACTTTAATTGTACTACTTGTAGTACAAATTATCAACAGTTTTTGCTAATTTCTTTTATAAAAATATGCCGAATATCGATATACAGTATAATTTATCTATTTTTATCTGTTATAATTTGTATTTTTTCTTCCTTTTTTATATAAATATAATAGAAATTATGTGAATGAGGCAAAGAGGGCAGTGGTTACATGAAAGTAGATAATAGATTGATGTTACGTCAAGGACAGATTGAGATACTAGGGCTGTTATATAAATATCGATTTGGCAGTCGTCAGCTCATAGCAGAAAGCTTAAAGGTAAAAGCTGGGTCAAATATTTATGAGAAGCTCAACGTCCTAATAAAGCATGGTTTTGTAGCAAAGAGGTATGACAAAAGTCTGAGGCTCCAAGGCTTGCCGGCCGCGTACTATCTAACACCAAAAGGTCTCAAGACACTCCAGTCGCTTGATGCCTGGAACTACATTACAGAAGCAACCATACGATCAAGCTATCGTGACAAGAATATTAGTCAATCGTTTATTAACCACACGCTGGATGTGTATAGCTATACGAACATGCTAGCGAAAACACACCCGACATTAAAGGTATTTACGCGTCGAGATATGTCTCGCTATAGTTATTTTCCAAACAATCCACCAGATGCTTTTTTGTCATTAAAAACAGGTGAGGAAACGACTCCGAAGCGATTTTTCTTTGATTTTATATCAGACGATACGCCGCGCAGCGTTATCGCAAAGCGCATTGCTCAATACATGCAATTTTTCAGCGATGGTGAATGGGACGCGACAAACAGTCAGATTCCAATTCTGCTATTTCTGACATTCAAACCAGCTATTAAAAAGTACCTGATGCGCTCCGCTCGTGCAGTTCGCGGCACCTTTGACATGGAGGATGAGGTAGCTATTTATGCAGCAACTATAGACCAACTCCTAAGTGCGGAGTCTAGTAGAATATGGGAAGATATTGATAGCGCAGACAGCCTTTTCCCATTAGATGAGTTGCACTGACTTTACGGTTAATAGATACTTCGGCCGCACGACGATTGCAAGCAAGCCGTGCGCGCCTTGTAATGGTCGTGCGAAAGCCGTCACGTAGCCTTCATGACTAAGCCTTATTTTGTCAAAAGTGCAGAAGATGGCGCGTTCTGTTTGTTTCAAACAGTGCGCGACATATGATGCGATTTTGCAAAATAATATACAAGTAATCAACTAAACAGATAGTCATCTCAAAAAGATGGCGTTCATTCTTGCATCCGATCATCTTGGCTGCACTCCTTGGAGTGCATGTTAAGTGAGCGGGGTAAGTATGAACGCTCTATCAGTTTCACCAATGACCAAGGGAGCATCCCAACCCCCTTAAGACAGCGCCACCTTGAAACGCATACTAGGGCGTATGCCCGGCGTATATTTTAATATTTTACCTGCATATGAACCAATAATTATAACTTGAGGATTTTTACTATTGATGAGACGCGCGATACAACACCAGCTATCAATGTTTTATTGACCAAGGGGACAGTTCTTAGCTATAATAACGTTAACGATAAGCTTTATTATGGAAGATAATAATATAAATACTATGATTACACGGCATGGCGGGGGGAGCACGGATCCAGATAGCGATAAATCAATTATCATTAGAACTACGGATATGGTCAAAGAATACAAAATTGGTAAACAAAAAATCAGGGCCGTTGATAGTGTTTCTCTGGAGGTTAGTAAAGGCGAATTCATTGCTCTTGTTGGCGTGAGTGGCAGTGGTAAGAGTACCCTACTGCATTTACTGGGCGGATTAGACAAAGCTACCTCTGGCGAGGTTGTCGTCAATGGTCAAGAAATTCGTAAGATGAGTGACCGTCGATTGTCACAATTTCGTAACCAAACCATTGGATTTGTTTTTCAGTCATTTTATTTACAACCGTTTTTGACATTGCGTCGTAATATTGAAGTCGCCTCAATGCCACAGCGCATGAAACGCGCGGAGCGTAAACAGCGCATTGAAGAATTAGCACGGCAAGTTGGCTTATATGATCGACTAAATCATCGTCCACGTGAACTTTCGGGTGGGCAGATTCAGCGTGCCGCCATTGCTCGAGCGCTGCTCAATAGACCTGCTATCATCTTGGCTGATGAGCCGACTGGCAATCTCGACTCTGCAAATAGTCATGATATAATCCAACTATTTCAGCAGATTCGAGAACAATATGGTACGACGGTAATTATCGCTACACATGATACTGAAGTCGCAGCTCAGGCTGACCGTGTCATTACACTAAAGGACGGGAGGCTTTATGATCAAGCTAACTGACGTTGGAGTATTGGCTTTCACGAAGCTCCGTGCTCGTAAATTACGGACGTTCCTTACTGTCTTATTGGCAAGTATGTTGTTTGGTGTTTTAATTGCTGCTTCGCTCGTTACTCATGGGTTATTTCAGAGCATTGACTCGTTTCGCAAAGAGGGGCTAACGAGTCGTTACATTGTTAGCGTGCTAAATACCCCTCCCAGCGCAGACGAATTCTATAAAACTATTCGTGATCCCGGATTGGTTGCTAAAGCAAAAAAACGGTATGAATCATTGGTCACACAAAAAACTACTGAAGCAAAACGTCTGGGTTTAGAGTATTCTCATGTCAACGATCGGCCGCCATATACGCAAACATCTGATGGTTCTACACAACTATCTATTAATGATCCAAATGGTATCACGCTTCAGCTATTAAAAGAAAAATATAGCAGTACGCCAGCTTTTGACGAGGCAAAATTGTCACAACTCGCCAAGCAGTACGGCGCAATTAAAACTTTTACCGAAGAATCGTATGCTATCAAAAAGAGATCGTCATTGTCCCCTCTCATTGATGGCAAGGAGGTGTTTCACGACTCTTCAAACGAAGCAGAAGTGAATACTCATTATGATGTAAAACCCCCGATTAACACTTCAGGCATAACTCTGGCACCCCCTGAAACGACAAAAGGGATCGTACTACCTGATAATGCAGGTTGGAGACCTGATGGATCAAGCTTACCAGTTATTCTGCCACAAAATGTTATTGAGCAGCTATTAAAATTAGAGAAATTACCAGCAAGTGCTAGTGCCGCTGAAAAATTTGAACGTCTCAAAATTATCCGCGACAACATTGCCAAATTAAGTTTCAAAATGTGCTATCGAAACAGTGTTTCACAGTCATTGATACAAAAAACATTACAACAAAAGAAAGAAATTGCCGCCAACCAAAACAACAAAAATTATCAAAAACCAAGCTTGTTGTACAACCTACCCGATCCTACGAAATGTGAAAATGCTGCTATCACCCATGACACGCGTACAGTTGAAGAGAAAAAACGGGAAGTAAATCAAAGACTTTTTGACGCAAAATTTGGCAAAGAAACGGTGGCCATTAGCAAATTTATCACTTTCAAGGTGGTTGGAATGTCACCTAGTAGTGAGGTGCTCAATCCAGAACAAGAACAACAACGTGAAAAGTCCCGCACTACCAACGACATACTTGCTGAGATGCTACGTACAGAGGGAATTGGACAAGCCATACCGCGTACACTATACAACCAGCTGCCCGACAAAACTGACTATGCTGACTTATTAACCTACGAGCCCCTCTATCTAATGGGTAATGAGGATAATAAGCGTCGTTTTGTCGAATTTGCTAGCGCCAGTGACGCACAGAAGTTCATCGACGAACAGGGTTGTACAGTTCAATACGATAACTCGTGTAAGCCAATTGGCCGGCCGTACCAAGCTAGCCTAGCATTTAGTAATAGCGCCGCACTAGACGATATGCAAAATATGTTTAAGAAGTGGTCGGTCTACGTTATGATAGGTGTCGTAACGCTGGCGGCACTCATTATGTGGATTACGATCGGCCGTACAATTGTTGATGGCAGACATGAAACAGCAGTATTCCGAGCTATTGGTTTTAAGAGAATTGATATTGTACTCGTATATATGCTTTACGCGATAATTTTATCCACTTTAGTAGCTGTATTTGCTGGTATCATCGGCTTCACGGGTGCATATATACTGGATAATCAATTCGCACCACAACTTACAGCGCAGGCCCAATATGGATTTGGTGCAATTAGCTCAAATAATAGTATACGTCTCGTCGGTATAGATCTACAACAAATACTCTTCATCTTACTAGCGTGTATTCTCACTGGTCTACTTAGCGTTGTGCCGCCGCTCGTACGTAATATACGTCGCAGCCCAATTAGCGACATGCGAGAGTCTTAGGCAAGATCGCGACTCTCAGTGAACTTTATTCTCAAAAAGAGCTAAAGGCTATTGCAAAAATATTTCCAATGAGAGTATAATCATAAACGCAATCATTCCCTACTCACGAGAAAGGAAGAGTAATGAGGAATAAGATGGTTGCGCTTCTCGCAGCGCTGCTCCTGGCGATCGGAGTTTCGGTCGCGGGGCCGCAGCAGGCCCACGCTACGACGAGACGTTACGGTACCGTGTATTGCTCGGGTGGTTCCGTTGTTTGGAACGATTCTGCAGTGGTCGGTATCTGGATCGACCAACCGGGAGGTCGCTCTGGGTGGGCATCGTTCTGGAGGACCAGTCGGTGGTCTTCTGGATGGAGCTACGACTTCGTCAATGATGCCCCCTACCAGATTCGAGTTGGCTGCGGAAACACTCCGCAAGCCTGGCAGAGCACGAACCTGGGCAGGTATGTGACCCCGTCTTGGGCAAGCAATGACTACGTCTGTGACGTAGGCAGAAGGCTTTGCGCTTTGGCGTAGAGAAGAGACCTGAGCATGTCGGTAAACTGCTCACTTAAACTATCGGCGTTACTATTATTTTATGCGTAGCTTCCTGCACCTGACAAAAACATCAAAACACACGAAAATAACTATCAGGGACGTTTTTGTTGCTGATTTCTTACGTCTGATACTGTCGTTGGCCGTTATGATGGTACTGGTGTACGGGATTGGTTGGCTAATTGGTAGTGCTGATCCTAAACACGGGCATCTCAGCTATTATGTACAAGTCTTTTTTACAGGAAATCCTCTTGTCGAGTCTGTTATGGTCGCCGCAGCATGCGCTATTGCTGTCGGTCTTAAGCCTTCAGTACGATTCTGGTCGACCACTGGTGTTGCCATCTTCATCTCGCTACTTGATACACCAAACTTTCTTTGGCACCTTGATGTCAGTGGCTATCTAAGTATATTCGCCGGTATTGGTCTAATGGTTTGCGGATGGCGACTTTGGGATTACTACGATGTAACTCAAGTTAATCGTTTAACCGAACCGTATCTGACGAGACCAGCATTGATAGCATATATACTAGTTGGCGTATTGTCATTAATTCTACTAATACCTTACGGCAACTAACTCTATTACCCTCGGACAGAAGGTGGTGCGTTCGTTATATTTGCAGTATACTCACTATAATTCTATAATTATAGTGGTGATTACCTTATTTTATCTCAGAGGAGCGATCGCAAAAGATTTAATCTAATAAAAATCATTTCTGACAATAGATAATTCAGCCAACCCGCATTGTCAGAGTATCAACTATTGAAAGGGTCATCTATGGCAAAGTGTACGAGAAAAATATCATCCGATATAATATCAAACATCCTGTTTCGTAAATGGACACTTTCGATCGTCCAAACACTTGGAGGTGACACAAGGCGATACTCAGAGTTACACCGCTCTCTTCCGGATGTTACTCAAAAAGTTTTAACTGAGCATTTAAGAGCCCTTGAGCGCGCCGGCATCGTCCGGCGCTTTTTCTATCCAACCATTCCGCCACGAGTTGAGTATCAATTAACAGACATGGGCCTTGATCTATTGGAACTCACGAAGCATATTTCGGTATGGTGTGATTCTCACTATAGCGAGGTGCGTAAACATCAAAAGGAATATGACAGAAAAGATCGTCACGTAGAGTTTAGCTCATAGGTTACGATTTTTTGCAATCGTATCAAGAATTTCACGATGTCGTAGTTTTTCTTGTTTCTGTTTGCGGCCGCTACGGCGTAGTAGTCTATACGGGATAAATAGAACGCCAAAAATAATATAAATAATGACATACCAAATAGAAACAATCACCCAAGTAAATACGATAAGGATGATTGCCATGGGAATTGCTACAATCTTTAGTGCGCCACTAGTTTCAGTTATGTGCCAAATACGCTTCGCTGAACCAATAAAAGAAAGTGGCGAAGCTAGTATAATCTTCTCAGACTGCAACTTGTTCATAATTTTAGTATAATAAGACAACGTATCTGTGTAAAGCGACCTCTCCTCAATAGGACACTAACTGACATTTTCCTCAGTTAGACACTTACTTACCTAAAAGAAACTAACAGACTGAAGCCGCACTAAAGCACTTAGAAGTGTCGTCTTGTCAACTGCCACCCTAGCTGCTAACGTAAAAATAACAGAGACAAACAATGGGTTTAATCTCTGAAGAAGGGAGTTGGGGGTGCCAGGGAAAATCTATTATATAGCAGCAGCAATTGTCATAGTTGGCCTACCGTTTGTAGTTGCAGACATAGCGTCAGCCGCTCCGGCTGGGGTAGGTAATGTAGAAAACTTTATCAGAAGTATCATACAGGTGATTGCGGGGCTTGCTGGCCTAGTCGCGACCGGATTCTTCGTTGCCGGTGGATTTACCTATATCACCAGTTCTGGCAATCCCGAACAGCTTGATAGAGCCAAGCGAACAATTACCTGGTCGGCAATCGGCTTGGCGATCGTCATAGCCGCATTTGTTTTAGCGAATATCGTGACGACGCTAGCGCGACAATCCTTCGGAGGATAACCCGCCGATGTTAGAGTTTGGCGACGCTCTAATGAATAGCCTGATGCTGTTTGCGGATACGACTGGCGCGATAAAAACTGTACGTGACTACGTTCTGCCAACAGTGAAGATCTTATCCGGTATTGCATCATTAGTCTGTGCTTTCTTTTTGGCACACGCCGGATATATTTATATGACCAGCAATGGCAAACCAGACCGCATGGAATACGCCAAAGATATTGCTAAAAAAGCTGTGATAGGGCTAGTTATCGTGCTCGCCGCTGTCACGATTGTCTCAATTCTGACTGGATCGTATAAAGCCCCCCAAGATCCAGGTAGCGCAACCCTACCAAATCTACAAGCCGTCACACCAAAGTCTGAAAATAATGGGCTCATCGAGATGATAGTCAAAGCCATAACAGGGCTATTGGCAATGATTATCAACGCTATCGCTTCACCGTTTCTCAACGCACTTGAGTTCTTCACTAAATCAACACCACTCATGACAGGGAATAAGACTGTTTTTAATCTATGGCTAGCTATGGTCGGAATTGCTGATGTATTACTGATCCTAACCATAGCATTAATCGGTTTTCATATAATGAGCGCTTCGGGTCTTGGTCTTGACGAGGTTGACGTCAAACATCTGTTACCGCGAGTGGCGGTAATATTTTTACTGATGAACACCTCAATATTCTTAATTGATAGCATCATTAGTTTATCAAATATCCTCATATCGGCGGTAAATCAAATTTCCGGTGCCTCAACCGTATGGAGTACTCTTATTAAAGTCGTTGAGAAAACATCGGGCCAGGGCGTTGCCGCCTTGCTCATTATGGTGGCATTTTTAATCTGTTCAGTTATATTGCTGGTGTATTATGTCATGCGCTTAATTACTTTATTTATAGGCACAGTATTATCACCACTTGTTAGTATGTTGTGGCTTATCCCCGGCTTTCGTGATTTTGTCGAGACATCAATGAAAACATTTTTATCGACCATTTTTGTTTTGTTTGTGCATGTAGTTGTTCTACAGCTCGCAGCCTCGCTCTTCTCCGGTATGGCGACTGTCTCTGGAAATAATGCGCTACCCGACACGCTAATGGCTATGATAGCAGGCATCGCAACGATCTTAACTCTATTAAAAGTTCAAGGCGTTATGATGCAGTTTAGTTTTGTCAGCATGGGTGCCCGCAATATGAAAAAATTGGGCGGCCAATTTATGAACGGCATTAGCCATATGACAGGTGCCGGCTCAAGGGTCGTAAATAAGACGACTCAGCGCGTCAAGAACACTACCTATACTGCCAAGAAGGCGCGTATACATTCCACTGTAGAAACGGTTGCTCGTCAAACAAAATCGCCCATAAAGGTGAATTACCTGAATAAAAGAGGTGATGCTGAAATAACATACGCCGTAAATCCACGTAGCAAAAATAGCACGACCGTGGTTACTACGCCTGAGACAAAACCACTAAAAACTGGTGCGACTTATCGGGCTAGATCAAGCAAAACTATAGCAAAATCTCGAGGTAAAAAATCATGAAGACAACTGTCGTGCCCGCACAAGTTACTACAGTTGAAGATCGCATCATTGGTCGTCTGGGGTTTTCGCAGATACTACTTTTGATTATTCCTGTATTTTTTAGTGCCGGCACTTTTACTTTGTTACCACCAATATTAGAAAGCGCACTGTACAAATATATTTTAATAGCCATCCTGCTATTGATATGCATCGTTCTATCTATAAGGATTCAAGGAAGAATTGTAGCCTTGTGGTTAATAATGATCTTGCGCTACAATACTCGTTCAAAATATTATGTGTGCGATAAAAATACAACTACCCTAAGAGAACGATATTCGGATATTAATCAGACAGAAAATACCGTGGCTCCAGTCTCAGAAGTGAAACATCACACATCTGAGTTGGCGATTGCAGACTCAATAAAAGTTCGTAGGGTCATTGATAATCCAGCTGTAAAGATGCGTTTTGAAACCGATAAGAAAGGAGGCTTTCATGTTCGGCTTACGGAAGTCGACCACCAAATCAAGTGCGCGCCAGCAAATCGCAATCAAAGGGGTGCGTGATGGTATTTTGTCGCTACCTGATAACAATTACCGATCAATCCTGTCTGTTTCAGCACTAAACTTTGAGCTAAAAAGTGACGAGGAGCAAGATGCGATTATTGATACTTATGAAAGTTTCCTTAATTCTATTGGCTGTCCGATCCAGATTTTAGTACGTACTCGCGAGATAGACATGGATGACTATCTAGAAAACTTAAATAATCGACTGAGCGGTGAAACGACACAAATTTACCGTGATCAGTTAAAACATTATGGCGAGTTTCTTCACTCGCTTATTACAAATAATAAAATTTTAACACGGCATTTTTACATAATTGTGCCGTATCACCCGAATGGAAACACTGATTTTGAGCTAATACAAGAACAGCTGAAGTTAAGGACGGACATCGTCTCTAAGGGTATAGCGCGACTTGGTATGCGAACTGAGATGCTCAATAGTTTAGAAGTCCTGGACCTGTTTTACAGCTTTTATAGTCAAGATCAATCAAAAATACAGCCACTTACTGAGCATATACTACAGGCCATTCACTCGGAATTAGTAAGACATGGAGCAAAATACGATGATCAAGAACGGTAAGCTCTCAATAAATCCTAAGCAACTCGCGAGTTCGCTATATGCGCCTATCTTACGTCGTAAGCAGCAAAGAGCCGCTCGAAAAAAGGAGCTAGATATTATGTTCGGCGAGCAGGACATGCTTGATACGCTATCGTATGCTGGGCTAGAGGAGAATGTTGACCACCTTTGCATTGATGGCACATACATCCGTACATTGTATATTTCAGGCTATCCATTTGTGGCCAGTTCCGACTGGATGGATAGCCTGATTAACTTTAATCACAACATTGACATCAGCTACCACCTGCACGAGGTTAATGCGCATTTGGCGCTGCCAAAACTAAACCGTAAAATTACAGAGCTAGAGTCGACACGCCGTGCCATAATGCGTGAAGGACGAATTATTGGCTCGGAAATAATAGACCCCCTTGAGTCGGCGATTGATCTTCGTGATAAGATTCAGCGTGGCCAGGAAAAGTTATTCCAGATGGCAATTTATGTAGCAATTCGTGCTGAGAACAAAGAAGAATTAGACAAAACAACAAAGCTCCTAGAGGCAAATTTATCAACTCGCTTATTTTATTCCAAAGTTGCACGCTACCAGCAGCTTGAAGCACTGCAGTCGATTCTACCACGTGCAGAAGACCAACTGGCTCAAAAACGTAATCTTGACAGTTCAAGTGCGGCTTTAGCTTTTCCGTTTATGTCTTCAGAGTTAGTGCAGGAATCTGGTATCCTTTACGGGATTAATAAGTCAAACAACTCACTCGTCATTCTAGACCGGTTTAGCCTACATAATGCAAATTCAATCACCTTTGCTCAGTCCGGTGCCGGCAAGAGCTACGCTACCAAAGTCGAGATTTTACGACAACTCATGCAGGGGACTCGTGTTATCGTAATCGATCCGGAGCGTGAATACAGGCGACTAACCGACTCTGTAGACGGTACGTATATCAAGCTATCGGCCAAAAGCAAGCAAAAAATCAATCCTTTTGACTTGGCCACGACATGTCATGAAATAGAAGATTTATCTGAGCACACACAAGATCTTATGGATGTCATTAGCCTCATGGCCGAAGGTTTAACGGCACGCGAAAAGGCAGCTACCGATAAAGCAATCATTAAGGTATATCGACAGACTAAAAAGCAGCAGCCATTACTTGAGGATTTATATGCCGAGCTACGAAAACTGGGACAGCTAAAGTTATGTGAGAAATTAGAAAAATACATCTCTGGATCATTGGCGGATGTATTCAATGCGCAAACCAATGTTAAACTTGATAACCGCCTCGTTATCTTTGATATAAAAGATCTTCCAGAAAATTTACGTCAGATTATGATGCTAATCATATCTAACTTTGTAAAGAATCAGGTTATGGCAAAACCTGAAAAGCGCCTGCTGGTTATTGATGAGGGCTGGATTTTACTGCAGCACGAGGAGTCTGCGCGATTTGTGGCAGGATTGGTGCGTCGAGCACGTAAATATTACTTGGGAGTTTCGATTATCTCTCAGCAAGCAAACGATTTCCTAAAAAATGAATATGGCAGGGCGATTGCCTCACAAAGTGCCTTACGCATCTTAATGAGACAAGATACAACTACTATCAAAGGCGTTGTTAACGAGTTTAATCTCAGTGAGTACGAGCAAAGCTTTTTACTAACATGTGAGCGTGGCGATGCGCTGCTCATTGCTGACCAGAATCATGTTGCTGTTAAAATTGTCGCAGCGGACAAAGAGCACCCGCTTATCACGACCGATCCACGGGAGCTGTATTCATGATAAATAGCCCCGTTTCAATATTTGGAGTTGATAGTAGTTTTCGACCCAAGAGAATTCTCACGCTCATCATAGCGATTATTGGTTTTATCCTGCTAATGCCAATGGTTGCTATCTTTTCTCTTGGCCTTCCGGTACTGAGTTTCCTAGCGAATGCACCGAGTGCAAAGGCGGCTGAAGAGCGCGGATTTTATAATGGTGGGGCAATGCCTGACAATATCTACGCCTGGGGCAATTGTACCTGGTGGTCGTACGCCATGCGTAAATGGGCCGGTAGTCCAATTCCAAACAACTGGGGTAATGCAAATACATGGGACGACTATGCACGACGTGATGGTTATATAGTTAACCATACACCGGCGGCTGGTGCAATATTCCAAACTGATGCTGGTGGTTATGGCTACGGACACGTAGCCTATGTTATAGCGGTTAATCAAATCAGTGGCGAATGGAAAATTTCTGAGATGAATGCTAAAGGACTTAATGTTGTCTCTCAGCGCACTTTCACAAAAGAAGCTGCCAGCTCGTATAATTTTATACATAACAAACCAGGAGTACAGCAGTGGAATCCACAGCCGATTACGTTGCCACCACCTTACGGGTTGGGTCGATAGTATTAGTCGTGCTCAGCGCTATCGTTGTTGTAGTGCCGCTGTTTTTGCTGATCCGAATCGCAGTTAACCGTCGCTATCTACGAACACGCAGCACAGTGTGGCTCGAAATTGTACCCCCAGCTAGCGTTTTCAGAACTCCTGAGGCTACCGAGCAATTATTCTCGGTAGTTCACGGTACTAAATCTACTCGAAGCCTCAAGGATCGTTGGCTTGATCGTAAACCGGTGATGAGCTTTGAAATTACTTCAACGCGCCATGGTGGCATACGCTACTTTATACAAGCCGAGCAAAAACATATTGATATGCTACAAAAATCCATAGTTGCGTATCTTCCAGATGTAAAGGTTAGACAGGTGAAACGAACTATTAGTGAACCAGATCTAGTACTTGAATATAAGCAAACCAGCCATTATGTATTGCCACTAACCTTAATGTCAAAGCCCGAGCGGTATGATCCTCTTAGTTACGTAACAAGCGCTATGTCTAGTCTACAAAATAATGAAGAGGTAACTTTGCAATTGGTTGCGATACCAGTTCATTTACGCGAAGCGGAGATACTGTCTCATAAAATTTTGGGCAACGAAAATATATTGCAGCAAGTTAATAATAAAAACTCTTCTATTGCTGGTAAAGTAGCTCAGGTTATTGGTCGAGTGTCGTCCGAAGTGACGGGTACGGCTAGTGAAGTATATGCTGGCATTACGACAAATCACCGTGCAGCATATAATATGCAGCGTCAGAACTATTATCAAATCCCACAGAAGATTATCCGAGAAGATCGTCCAACGCGAGTATTGAGCGCGTTTGAACTGGAATTGATGGAGACAATGCATCAAAAAGTTACTAAACCACTATTTCAGGTTTCGCTGCGTATTTTGATCAAAAGCCCTCAGGCAAAACATTATGCCAGAGCAATTAAGTCCGCTATTGCCGGCTATAGCGTACCGCCATATCAAGCGCTTAAGCCTAAACTGCCTCTACCGATCCTATCAACAGTTCGTTGCCACGCTGCCATAGCGCGACTGCCTTCACTATTTCGTAAATCAAGTATCATCTTAGCCTCAACCGAGCTCGCCAGCTTATATCATTTCCCCTTAAGCTACGCCAATAAGACCGACAATCTCGTTACATCACTCAGCCGAACACTGCCGGCACCAATTTCTTTGAAAAATAATCAAGATTTTTCAGTTATCATTGGCGTAAATTATCATCACGGAATTACTACCTCAATAGGCCTAACCAGTGCAGAGCGTGAACGACACCAGTATATAGTCGGTGGTACCGGAAGCGGTAAAACGACAATGTTACAGTATCAGATTGTGCATGACATGAAAAATGGAAGGGGTCTAGCGGTTATTGATCCTCATGGAGACATGGCCGAAACGATATTACGACACGTGCCGCGAGAGCGCATTAAAGATGTAATATACTTCAATCCTGATGACTTAGAATATCCAATCGGCTTGAATTTATTGGAATTATCTCCTGGTTTAACTGGTACTGAGTTGATGCGCGAGAAGGATTTGATAACTGAGTCTGTTGTTTCAGTCTTTCGTAAAATTTTTAGCGATGAGGATTCGGGCGGACATCGGATTGAATATATACTAAGGAATGCCATACAAACAGCACTCACTCAGGACAATGCTACACTGTTTACGGTCTTTGACTTGCTTAACGATCCAAAATATCGCCGTAGGGTCATCAAGACAATTGAAGACTCTAACTTGCTTAATTTTTGGAAAAATGAATTTGGCAAAGCTGGCGATATGCAGAAAGTAAAAATGGCAGCAGGGATTACGGCGAAAATTGGACGTTTTCTATTCTCGGCATCGGCACGACAGGTTCTTGAACAACCAAAATCAACGATTAATTTTGACGAGATCATTAACTCGGAGAAGATACTTATCTGTAATGTGTCGAAAGGCTTACTCGGTGAGGATACGTCTGAGTTATTTGGTATTACCATACTTGCGAAGCTTCAGCTCGCAAGTCTGCGGCGCGCCCGATTGCGACAATCGGAGCGTCGCGCGTTCTATATTTACGTCGATGAGTTTCAAAATTTCGCCACAACCTCATTTGTGCAAATGCTATCTGAAAGTCGTAAATATAAAGTTTTCATGATCATGGCAGAGCAGTCTACTTCACAGCAAAGCGACCAGCAGACGGTCAATATAATTCTAGCTAATGTCGGCACGATTGTTTGCTTCCGAACTGGAAACCCGCAAGATGAGCAGCGCTTGCTGTCGATGTTTAGCCCGTACATTGAACCGGGCGAAATCGGCAACCTGCCTGCATATAATTATTACGCTAGGCTGGCGGCGGTGCACGCGCAAGAGCCGCTATCTGGGCAGACTTTACTACTGGAAAATGAGGACGATGAGTCGGTGCGAGATGAAATTGTTAAACACTCACGAAAGGAATTTGCCAGGAAGCGAGAAGAGATTTCTGGGCGAAAAAGTTCTAGCGGGGATGTGCCAAGAAAAGGTACCAAAACCAACAAACAGGCAAAGAAAAAATCGCAGGTCATGACGGAGCCGATGATAGATGAGATGTAATTGAACACAATAATCTAAGCGTACGCGCTATACGCTATAATAAGTACATCTATGAGAAAAATTAAAGACAGAGAAAAGCTGCAAAGAATAGCTCGCAAGAGGCATCGCCGAGAGTTAAGGGCTAGATACTCTCATGACAATAGGCTCTTGAAATATCATCGGTTACGTGAAAAAGGCACAAAGAATATATCCTACACGTCAATGGATGCTCCGACCGATTTCTCTATATTAGACAACAGAGACAGTGTAATTAAATACTTCAATACTGTAAAATGCATGTTGGATCAAGAAGAATATACACAGATAAATCTACGTAAGATAACCTCGATCGACCTTCCTACATTGTGCTTGTTGGGTGCGTTTATGCTGGATAGAAATACAAAATCAAAATACCTAAAAGTAACGAGCCCCCTTTCAAATTCCGCAGCATACAGGTTTTTCGAGGAGGCACAGTTTGAAAATATGATTATTAAGGAGAGAATACCAGATTTTAACAGTGGAGCATTCTTATCTCGAAGTGAAGATGAAGTCAACGAAGAGGCAATTAGTGATATATTAACGAAAACTGTCGATTATTTTGGAGAAAACAGTAAACAAAGACTGCGAGACCTTCCTCCAATAATTATTGAGATCGTAACAAATACCGCGGATCACGCCAATCCAGATAGCAGCTACACCCTCCCTTGGATCGTTAACACGTATGAAACCAAGAATAACAACGGAGACAAGGTTAAACAATACTGCATAATAGATATGGGCGTTGGTATTTACGAAACTCTAATTGATAAGGCTAATAGCCAGCAGCAAGGAAGATCGCCATGGTGGCATACGATAATCAAGCGAGAAAGCTCTCAAGGCGAGTTCTTTAGACAAGCTATACCAAAAGGCCTACAAAGTCGCACGGCTTTACGACAGAGAGGTAAAGGTATAAAATATATATACGATACAGTAAGCGGTGACGATATGTATAAAAGATTTGAGATAATTACAAACAAAACTAAGGTTAACCTAGTTAATATTGGTAGTATTGAGAAGGATTCATCTGAAAGCCTGTCAGCTACAATATACTACTGGGAGGTTTGTGTTGAGTAATAGAATAAAAATAAGCGTTAGCGACTTCACAACCCTACCGGGCGCCAGATATAAAAGCGACGGTGACGGTTCTGCTGAGGAGTTTTTTGATAGTTATATTAAACAATACCTCAATGATAAAGAACTTATACTTATTGATTTCGACAATACTTGGGGGTACGCATCTTCATTTCTATCAGAGCTTGCATTAGAGATATCACAACAGTGCAAACAGGACGGTCTAGATGTACGAGAAAAGATAGAAATCAAAAGCGATGACGAGCCTGGATTAACAGAGAGGTTCTGGGGCTATATTGATGAGAGTGCCGATATCAACAGTTAAGAGCTTCTCTTTGGTTGCCGTATGGATTCTCATAGGAATTCTAATTGGAGCTGTAGGGTATCACTTTTTGTTTAATTATAAACTCATGTATATCGATACAAAAGTAGACCTAGGATCTGTTATTGCTCTATTGGCATTGGCAATATCAGTCTCTGTAACACCTTTTATTATAGATAGAAAGTTAAATAATCAACGAAGTTATGAGGCAATGGTTTGTGGAGAAATTGAAGAAATCATTAGATTATTAGAAGCTGTCGATAGCCTCTACCTTGAAACATACGCCAAAGAGAGCATAAGTGAAGAGAATGTGAAGCAACTACGTAGATTAATACGTAAAATACAAAATAGGATGGACACTATATTAGGAGAGTCAAGCCCTCTGTTGACCGATTTTAAGGAGAAGATAGGGTCCCCGTTTGATAGAAGTGCATATCCAGCCCTAACCGATAAGTTTCAGAAAGGAGCACAATTGTCTGAAAGCGATTATCTAAACGCTCTCAACCAGATAGAATCCACGATTAGCGCCTTGAAGACAAAACGCTATAGAATATACCGCTAATCAAATCAAAGGTGTATTATTGATTGCTCCTGCTCTTTGTTTTATATTCCTTCAGGAATTTCTCAAAATCAAACCCCTCACTCCTACTAGCAACATGTGCAAATCGCTGCATGAATTTCAGAAATCCGACTGCGTATTCGCGATTGGCGTTTTCTGGGTCGTGAAGCTCCAGGTAGTAGATCGTTTTCTGGATCGTTTCTTCGTCTTCGTACAAATGAAGATTCTTGATCGTCTCCTCGTCGTTCATAATTATTTCACCTCCATAAATTTATTTAAGCCGATAAAATCTATCAACATTTCCGCCTCAAGTACAGATGTTGTCCTTCTCATTATCTCACAACTGTCGCGATATGAGAGAATATTTAGGCTGCCTTCGTAAATAACTTCTCTATCAATGATGGCTAATTTGCGGTGATGTTTGACTGTAAAAAGCACTTCGACGCCTACTGATTGTAGTAAACTCAGAGACTTTTGGGCTTGTAGTCTGTATATTTCGTCGTGTTCTTCAAGTGGTTTGGTGTTAAGTAATATTGTCACGCCGCGCTTTTTGAGTCGGTGAAATATTGGAATAAATTTTTCGACTCGGACAGTTCTGAGAAACGGACTTTCGATGATAATGCTTTTTCGGGCTTTTCGTAAATCGCGCATAAGTTGGTTATCGAAAGTGTTTTGGTCGTAGAGTTTTGAGTTTGATTTCCGTAAATTAAACATCACGCTCCTCCAAATCAGGCAAATACACATCGCCATTTTTAATGGCCATACCCAGCTCCTTGAAGCGATCTCGCAGCGCAAACATATCGCGAAAAAGGAGTTCCATATTTATATTTGTAGGCTCACCAATATGGAATCAAGCGGCTCTTTGGAATCTTTTTTGTTTGTTTTTCAACTTGCAAACGTCTGTCCTGAATTTGCAGCTTTAAAAATCAAGAATACCTAGCGCTTAAAGGTAAATAGTAAACGAGCTAACGAAATCTACCACACCTCATTCGAGAGGCTTAATGCTGTTGCGAGTTGATAGTATATTATTAATGGTATAATTTTATTATAATGACTAATTACGATGAAGAGAACAGTGTAGATACTACTCCTGTTGGCACTGTGTATGTTACGGGTAGTTCAGTAGATAAGGGGCAGGTTGACTTAGAAAAAACAGTTCAATACCTTAAAGGTCTTGAGAAGGCATTAAAATTCTTTATTGCAAAAACTAGCCCTGAAATTGCGCAAAGTAGCTATTCTATTGAGGTTCGCATTCGTTCGGGGTCTCTTGTTACAGACATTATCACAATTGGGTGCTGGGCGGCGGGTACTGGTGTAGTTACCGTCGGTCTTGGGGCTTATGTAAAAACAGCGGCAGAGCAAATGGCAAAAAACGATGTGGGAGAAAAAACAACTAAGGATATAGCCAAAAACGCTCTGCGAGCGATGAAGACTGTTGTCAGGCTGGCAAAACATAGAGGGTCTATGATGACTGGGCACATTTTTAAGCCTAGTGAGACTAAAGTTATAGATGCCGATAATATTATTATCATAAATGGACGTGGTGACAAGCTTACTGTGACGAAATCTGAACTGGAATTATACAGGGATACACCAAAAAATAAGTTCAAAGATATGATGTCGCTTGTGGATGAAGAAACTCAGATTTATATAGATGATAAGCCAATTGATAGAGATAGCATACCCGATGACGCAGTTACGATTAACTTTATGGAAAGGAGTATATTTGATGATAAAGACGAAGCTGTTGACGATAACATAATATTTCCTGAACTCATACAAGATTCTGTTGTTACCCTTGAAGGAGAATTGACGAGAGGGAATGGCATAACAAACACCCTGGGATTTTCTTACTGTGGTCGAATTCTCAAATGTATTCCATATGGTGGTGACAGCGTAAAGAGCTATAGAGATATGCTTTTTGGCTATGTAAACATTACGGCTGTTGTAGATAGAAGGTCTACGACAAAGGGGTCAGTAGCTATTCTCAAAAAGCCCGTACTGCGCATTATGAAAATTGAGAAAATCGAAGAGAACGATAACGATTTCGAGCAAATTAGTCTTATATAGTTTACTCAAGTTCTAGTGTTATGACACGTGTATTATCATCAAGGTCGTAGGTCGTTTTGAGAGTCTTATCTATGTAATTTATTTCATATAACTTATACTAACACTTGGACTATTAATTATAGTAATCGCCTCAATACAATTTACCGTATTTGATACTAGGAGAAATAATCATGACAATCCGCCCCTTCCATCCCAAAGACCGCGCTGCAGTCGATCAGTTGGCGATCAAACTGCACGCGCATTTCGCGCAGGTTGATAACACGGCGGAGTCGCTGCCGTTCGCTAGCCCGCGAGACGCGCACGGCTACATGCAGCGGATGATTGACGATAGCGAGAATATGAACGGCGCGATGTATGTTGCCGAGGAGAATGGCCAGGTGATCGGCTTTGTTCAAGGCGTGATTATCGATCATCAACCTGGTCGGGACGCCGTTTTCGATGCGGTGCATACGCCGCGAAAAGACGGCTGGATCGGACTGCTCTATGTCGAGCCAGAACAGCGCGGCAGTGGTATCGGGCGAGCCTTGATGGATGAAATGAAGCGTTATTTCCAGAGTAAAAATTGCGATACCTTGCGGCTAAAAGTACTGAGCGGCAACCAGCGCGCCATAGTGTTCTATGAAAAATATGGTCTTACGGCCCGCGAAGTGGAAATGGTAACAAAACTACGGTAGGTTTTTCGGGATCTCGGCTTGAAGCGGCGCCCCACCGCGCGCTATACTGATACTATGGCCCGCGAAATTCTTACCATTGAGCATCTCAGCAAGACGTACGGCTCGGGTGATAGCGCCACGCATGCGCTCAAGGACGTCAGTTTTTCGATTCGTCACGGCGATTTTCTGATGATCACAGGGCGCAACGGTTCGGGCAAATCGACCTTTATGCATCAGGTGGCGATGTTGGATCGCCCCGATAGCGGCACAATCTGGTTTGATGGTAGGGGTGACGAGACACCAGCGATAGAGATCACTCAGCTGCCAGAAAAACAGCAAATTGAACTGCGCCTGCGCCAAGTTGGCTATATTTTTCAAGAGTACGCCCTGATTCGTGAGCTCACCGCCCTAGAAAACGTCATGTTACCGCGGCTGATGTGGTGCTCGGCGAAGATTGCTAAGCAAAAAGCCCTGCAAGAACTAGATCGTGTTGGTCTAAAGGACAGAGCGCGCCACCTACCATCGCAATTATCTGGCGGCGAACAGCAGCGCGTGGCGATTGCCCGGGCGCTGGTCAATGAGCCGCACATTATCTTTGCCGACGAGCCGACGGCTAACCTAGATACGGTTGCCTCAAAGAATGTTATGGAAACGTTGAAAGAAATTAACGCCAGCGGCATAACCTTGGTGATGATCTCGCATGAAGCTGATGAGCTAGCCTACGCCAAGCGGCAAATCGTGTTTGAAAACGGCAAACTAAAAGGCGAGCGTCGGCCTGCAGCCGGGAGGCTACTATGAGCCAGTCTCACAAAACGCAGGAAGCGCAAACGCCGCGCCAGCCCAAGAACAACCTGTGGCGCGAGTTCTTGCTGGGTTGGCGATTGATGCGGCAGTACATCGTGCGCGGCCGTAAGTGGACACTGGGCCTGACGACGCTGCTGGTGGCGGTGGCATTCATCAATCTAGCCTTTATATCGTCGCTGCTAGCTGGCGTCACCTCGGCGATTGAATCGCAGATCAAGAATCTGATGGTCGGCGAAGCCTATATCGATGTCAAAAAGCCCGGCGAGTACATCACCAACGTTGATGATAAGCTGGCCGAGATCAAACGCATTGACGGCGTGACGGCGGCCGACAAAATCCTGGCTGTGCCGGCAGTATTAGGATATAACGATGACAAGCAAGTACAGGCTCGGATCAATGTCGTTAATCCGCGAGACTTTCGCCAAACCCTGGAGGTCGCTAACCGCGTGTCGGACGGAACGTTTTTGACGGGCGACGACGAGATCGTGCTGGGCAGCCGGTTGCTCGAGAGAGGTTCGCTTGAGGGGGTTAAAGTTGGCGATCGGGTAACGATAAATGTTAACGGTAAAAAGGTCGACGTTAAGGTCGGCGGTATTACCTCGACGAAGTTCTATAATGCAGATATTCAAGCGTACATCTCGCGCGGTTTATGGCGCAAGCTCACCAGCGGCATGCCGAGCCGTTTGGCAGCTGGCGAGAACGATGCCAGTATGATCGTCGTGCGCACCAGCCGCGGCAAGGAGGCGTCGGTGCAACGAGCACTTACTGACCTGAACTATCCGGGCCTGCGCGTTCACGATTGGCGCGACGGAGCGACGGTTATGGATACGATTACCGGTAGTTTTCAGTCGCTCAACGCCATTATGCTGATAGTCGGCATTATCATTGCGGCGGTGACGATCTTCATCGTGATTTATGTTGACATCATCAACAAGCGGCGGCAAATCGGCATTCAGCGGGCAATTGGCGTCAAGCCGCGAGTGATCGTCTTTAGCTACGTTCTACTAGCGCTATTTTATGCGGTGTGCGGTATAGCGGTCGGCTTGGTAATTTTCCTCGGTGGACTAGTGCCATATGTAGTGGCGCATCCGTTCAGTCTGCCAATTGCTGACGTGACACTCAACATATCGTGGTGGGAATTGCTATTCCGTGCCGAGGTTGTGCTAGTAGTCGCCATTATCAGCGGTGCCATCCCCGCCATCATGGCCTCGCGAATGAAGATGCTCGAGGCGATTTTAGGGAAGGGCTGAGCGGCCCCTCAGGGCAGCCAAATGCGTACCATGCTTGACTTGCCATGACGTGGCTCAATGTGGGTATCATTTTTGCTCGTCTCGGTCTATAATACAAGCATGAAGTGGGCGGGGGATGTTTCGCAGGTCGGTGAATTGTCGCGATTTTGGCTGCGGCGACTATGCGAGGCGGCCTTGTTCGTCGGGCTGGTCATCGTCCTCCTCTACGCTTGGGCGCGCTTTATCCCGACCGGCTACCGGCTACCCATCGGCGAAGCCATCACTGACCTCGCCGCCGCCATCGGCGCTCTCGTCAGCCTCACCGCCCTCATCCTCTGTCTGTGGCTACCGCGACGAGCCATCACCGCCGTATCCATCGCTGTCTATGGCTTGATTATCCTTGCCGTCGGCTCACTGGTTGCCACCAGCGGCTTTCTGGCCTCGCCATTCGCCGCCGCCTGGCTCAGCGCTGCGGTATTCGCCGGCTTCTTTGGCTGGCCCGTCGTCCTCGGCATCAGTCTCCTCGTCGTCACCGCCATCACCACCGCCGCCATCACCCAGCACGCCAGCCTCATCGCCACGATTGGCGCCCTATTTTTTGGCCTGGCGCCACTAGCTCTTGGCTTTATCATCTGGCGCCATCAGCCGCGCGTCAGCAAGCTCGGCGACATTTCTGAACTCCGCACCAAGCTATCCACCGCCGAAGGCACCTCTGACATCGTCATTAACGCCATTGATGACGGCGTGCTGGCTATCTCGCGCGAGGGCAATATCGAACTCATTAACCCCTCAGCCCAGCGGATCATCGGCTGGAACCAAGGCGACGCCCTTGGCCTCAAATGGCAAAGCGTCATCCAACTCGTCACCGCCGACGGCAAAGACGTCACCGTCACTGAAAACCCGGTCATGCAATCACTGATCAATAATCGGCCAGCACACTCCGACAAATTGCTCCTCCGCACCGCCTCTGACAAGCAAATCCTCGTCTCCATCGTCGCCTCACCAGTTGGCAAAGATAGCGAAGGCATCATCGTCGTCTTTCGCGACATCACCAAGGAAAAAGCCGAGGAGCGCCAGCAAGCTGAATTCATCTCTACCGCCAGCCACGAAATGCGCACCCCCGTTGCCTCCATCGAGGGTTATCTCGGCCTGGCCCTCAACCCAGCCACCGCCCACATCGATGACAAGGCACGCGACTTCATCACCAAGGCCCACGCCTCAGCCCAGCACCTCGGTCGGTTATTCCAAGACCTGCTTGATATCAGCCGCGCCGAAGACGGCCGCCTCAAGAACGAACCGCAGATTATCAATATCACCACCTTTGTCGGCGAGATTTTTGAGGGCTTGGCGCCACGCGCCGCCGAAAAAGGCCTCGTCTGCACCTTCCGTCCGGACGCCGCCGCCACTGTCCAGCCAGCATACTACGCCAACGTCGATGCCGATCACCTCCGCGAAGTTGTTTCTAACTTGATCGAAAACGCCATCAAATACACGCCCGACGGGGAAGTGGTTGTAGATATCACTGGTGATGATAAAACGATCACCATCAGCGTCCAAGACAGCGGTATCGGCATCCCCGCCGAAGATGTGCCACACCTCTTTCAAAAGTTCTACCGCGTCGATAATTCCGACACCCGCGAGATCGGCGGCACCGGCCTCGGTCTGTATCTCAGTCGCCGCCTCGCTGAGGCGATGTCTGGCCGCCTATTCGTCATCAGTGAATACCGCAAGGGCAGCACTTTCTTTCTCGAGATTCCTCGCACCCGAACCGACGAGGCCATGCGCCAATTACCAACCACTCCCGCGCCTGCCGCCCTACCACTGACCACCGAACCGCCAACCGCTGTCGCCGTCCAGCCGACCGTCCCGATCAACGCCACCCAACCGGACGCCGCCGGTACCGTCCTGACTAAGCCGGCCACACCGCCGGTGCCACCGCCCAACTTTAGCCCGCTGCCGCTGATGTTCACGCCACCACCTGAACCAACCACTCCCGCGCCCGCTATGCCATCCACACCGCCCGACCCAGCCCCCGAGCCTCTTGCCACACCCACACCCCCTGAACCAACCGCTACGCCCACGCTATCAACACCACTCGCCGCCCCAGAACCAGACGCTGCCCAACAAAAACCATAACCACTATAGTATTTTGGCGCAAACTTCGGTATAGTAGGGGTAGTTATGACAAAGATTTTACTAGTAGAAGACGACAAAAGCCTGCGCGAGATTTACGGCGTCAGGTTACTAGCTGAAGGCTACGACATCGTTTCAGCGGGCGACGGTGAAGAGGCCTTGGCTATGGCTATCAAAGAACGCCCGGCCTTGATCGTCAGTGACGTGATGATGCCCAAGATTTCTGGCTTTGACATGCTGGATATCTTGCGCTCGACCACCGAGACACGCGACGTCAAAGTCATCATGATGACCGCGCTGTCATCCGAAGACCAGCGGCAACGTGGTGAAGCCCTCGGCGCTGATCGCTACCTCGTCAAGTCACAAGTCGGCATCGAAGACGTGGTGCGCACGGTCCACGAAGTGCTCGGCGACGCGCCAGTCGCACCAGCTCCGGCCGCAGAGCCCGTAGCAGCTGGCGCGCCAACCACCCAGCAAGACGCCTCGGCAGTTATTTTGCCATCACCGGCAGAGATAGCAGCTGCCGACGCGCAGGCTCGACAGTTCTTAGATGAAATTTCTGCCGTCCCCGTCGAGCAGCGCACAGTCCTCGAAAGCGATAAATTCGCTGGACCAATCGCCACACAAGTTGTCACCCCGGCACCGACCGCACCGATAACTCCAACGGCCCACGATGGTTCAGCCATCACACCCGCTCAAGCTAATCCAGACAATTCGACCCCTCCAGCAACTGACCCGGCGCCGTTCGTCTTGCCGAGCGCCGCGCTGGCACCGGCAGCCCCATCCGCATCGACTGAGCAAACCGCCGAGCCGGCCACCACAGAACCAGTGATGCCAGCCGACCCAGCACCAACTCCAGCACCCGAGGTAGAGCAACCTCCGGTCTCTGACCCAGCGCCGACCCCATCCCCTGAGGCGGCACCGACCACCCCGGCCGACGCCCTGCCAGAGCCAACAGCGCCAGTCTCATCACCATCGCCACAGCCGACCAGCCATGGTGGTGAGCGGGTGATCCAGCCACTGAGCCAAGAGCCACAGCCAGACATGTCCAAGATGATGGAGCAGGAGCTCAGCGATCAGCTCGAGTCTATGCAGGCCTCGCCGCAGCCAACGCCAGATTCAGGCGACTTCACGCTGCCGACGTCTGATGCTATGGCGGGGCCGCACGGCGACCTGACGCTTGATGCACTCGAGCCGCTGCCGACGCCAGCCGATAACCAGCCACTTGATACCGGTACCGCGATCAATGCCGAGCTCGCCAACACGGCATCATCACAACCACAAGATGACGATACACCATTCGTCCTGCCCACCCCGGCACCGATGCCAACTGATCCAACCTCGACCCCAACGCCTGAGCCAGAGCAGACCTCAACCCCTGAAGGAGAGCCATCGCCCGCGGCACAGCCAACGACACCCCAGCCACCGACCAACGCCTTTCCGCCGCAGCCACCGGTAGCCTCCTAGTATGACGACACCAACGCAAGCATCCGATTCTACCGATTCATCTGCCCAGCGCCTCAACAAATTCGTGGCGCTGGCACTCGGTGTGTCGCGCCGCCAGGCTGACGAGCTGATAGAGCAGGGCAATGTTACGGTGAACGACCAGCCCGCCAAGCTGGGTCAACGCATTACCGCAACCGACATTATTCGCCACGACAACAAACGACTCACCGCCCAAACCCACCAGCTCATCCTCCTCCATAAACCCATCGGCTACCTCTGTTCGCGAGCCTCTCAAGGTGGTGTACCGACCATTTATGAATTATTACCGGTCAGCCTCCACCACCTGAAACCCGTCGGTCGCCTGGACAAAGACAGCTCCGGACTAATTCTCCTCACTAACGACGGCGACTTCGCCCATCAAATGACACACCCGTCGTTTTATAAAATGAAGCGCTACCTGGTGACGCTCGACCAACCGCTCCAGCCGCTCCACCGGCAAATGATCAATGACTTTGGCGTACAGCTACCTGACGGACCCAGCCGCTTGACGCTGGAACGCCAGCACGAGGGTGACGACCACCGCTGGATCGTCCAGATGAGCGAAGGTCGCAACCGCCAAATCCGCCGTACCTTCGCTGCCCTCGGCTACACCGTCACCAAACTCCACCGCACAGACTTTGGCAATTACACTCTCGGTGACATCAAACGCGGGGAATTTACCGAAGGGCCACTGACTAACTAGGCCTCCTCAGGCGCCAAAAACGCATATTATACCACATTTTTGACAAAATCCATTGACATTTTGTTCTATTAGTGATATATATATCAGCTTTTGCTCAAAGTTTAGTCTAAGGGCGAAAGTCGCCCTTTAGCTTTGAGCTTTTCGTTAAAAGAGAGGTGCGAAGTGATTGTTATTTGTCTTGCGGTGTTTGTGTTCAATGTTTCCGTTGCGATCTACACCTTGACAGTGGGAATCCTGATCAGTACGGCCGGGGGGTCGTGGAGTTCCATCGCTATCCTCGTAGGGGGAGCAATGATAAACCTCATCAGCGCCACACACATGATCAGAGTTACTGAGGAGGTGATCAAGAAGAAAAAGGAGAAGCAGGGCTAACAGCCCACCGAAAATAGCTCGCCGTATGCGCTCAATCTGATTGAGACAATATGATGTTGTCTCTCGGGTTGAAAACTCGCATGCAGCTTGAGCTCGTTCGGTGGGCTATTTTCATTGCTTCCCGCCAAAAACCCCACGCCTCTATCACATATGTTTACACATTGCCCACGGCCACCAGTAAGCATAGGGAATTCCAACGGATTAGTTTGTCATAGCCCTACACAAATTGTATAATCTATATCATAAATACAGAGCATACAAAGGAGTAATCGTGAAGAATATGTCAGAACTTCCAAATGGTGGTAGCGAATCATTATGGCGAAAAGCAGGAGCAGTACTTGGTGTTGTGGCCACTACCGCACTATTTATATCAGGCTGCAGCGCACCGAAAGAAAAGACGGAAGTAACCAGTACAGCACAAGAGCAGGAAAGCCCTACGGCTGACACAAAGACAGATTCAAGAGGCAACCCCGATCTTGACTGGAAGGTTGTTGATAAAGGCTGTGCTGGTGGCGACGACTGCGAGGAAGGGGAATTGAGTGCTTACTCACATATAGCAAAAGCCTGCAATGGACCTACGCTGTTGTATCGATATTACAACGCTAATTCAAGAACAGGCAGCATCACCGCCATCCCTAACAGCCCTGAATGCGGTTACACTCCGCCAACACCAACTAGTCCTGTACCAAGCATTGAAGCGACAACCACTCCAACAAATAGTAATTAAGCCTTATAACGCTCATCCTCGCCAAATCCTCACACCTCTGGTATAATAGGCGTAATTATGTCTCATAAATTACCTACCGTCGCCATCATCGGCCAAGCTAACGTTGGCAAAAGTTCACTGTTCAATCGCTTGACGCGCGCCCGCACCGCCATCGTTGCCCGCGAAGCCGGCACCACCCGCGACAACGTCGTTGGCAAAGTTTCGTATAAGCGCCGCGCTTCATCTCCTGACGAGGCAAGCCAGGCTGAGTTCTGGCTCATCGACACCGCCGGCCTCAAGCCCGCCGAAGACGAATTCGAAGCCACCATCCAAGACCAAATCGCCGACGCCTCCGCCGCTGCCGACGTCATCCTCGTCATGGTCGATTCCACCGTCTACCCATCAGACGCCGACCGTCAACTGGCCAAAAAAGCCCTCAAAAGCAGCAAGCCCGTCCTCCTCATCGCCAATAAAGCTGACCTCAAAGGCTCGCTCCACACCGACGAATTCAAACGTCTCGGTATCAAAACCATCATCAAAACCTCTGCCGAGCACAACATTGGCATCTCCGAGCTACTCGACAACATTGCCGATCTCATTCCGCCAGCCACTGCCGCCGAAGCTGACGACATCATTCGCGTCGCCTTGATTGGCCGGCCAAATGTCGGTAAAAGTAACTTGTTTAACACCTTGGCGGGCAAGCAGCAAGCCATCGTCGCCAATGTCGCCGGCACCACCCGCGACGTCAACCGTGTCCAAGTCCGCTACCATGGCCAGACCATCGAGCTACTCGACACCGCCGGCATTCGCCGCCAAGGCAAGCAAGAGACCGGCATCGAAAAGTTCTCAGTCCTACGCACCATGCAGGCTATCAACGAAGCCGACGTCTGCTTCCTGCTGATGGACGTCAATGAATTAAACGTTGGGTTGGATCAGCGCTTGGCTGGCATCATCGACGAAGCAGGCAAGGGGCTCGTGCTGGTGGTCAGCAAATGGGACTCCGTCGAAGGTAAAGACGCCTACACCCGCGACGAATTAGCGCCGCAAATCAGCTATCATTTCAAATTCACGCCCTACGCACCGCTGATTTTCACTTCATCAGTCACCGGCCAAAACGTCGCCAAATTGTTCGACCTAGCCCTCGATATTTATAAGCGCCGCCGCCAAGAATGCAAAACCCGGATCCTCAACGACATCTTGCAAAAAGCCGTCGCCGCTCATCCGCCAGCTGGCCTAAAGAACTCGCATCCAAAGCTCCGCTACATCGTCCAGACCGACACAGCACCGCCATGGTTCGTCATCTACGGCAGCAACCTGAAATTCGTCCACTGGAGCTACAAACGCTACCTGGAGCGGACTTTACGCGAAGCTTTCAACTTCGCCGGCACACCCATCAAATTATCTTTCCGCGACGAAAAACAGCTCAAAGCCAACCGCGAACGCATCGCCCGCGGCCTGGCACCGGTCACCAAAGCCTACAAGCAAGCCAAAAACGCCGAAAAATAGACACTACTATCTCATTAACAAAATACTTTGACATTTTATTCTATTAGTGGTATGTTATACGTAAGCTTCTAGCTCAAGGTTATCATCTTAGGGCGGAAGTCGCCCTTTAGCTTTGAGCTTTTTCTTCTCGAGAAAGGATAAAGGTATGTCCAAGCGTGAATTCGTCGTGTGGGAAATTGTCTTCATTCTCATCCTCGTGTTCGGGGTCTGGCTGATTAGCAATAATGTATGCCTCAGCCCTGACGGATGTCTAAGGGGTTGCAAGCAGGGTGACGACCACCTCGCTGCATGGGTGTACGTTGTTACGGGGGTCATCGGGATCGCCGCCACGGCTTGGGGGGCCGTGGTGGAACATAGAGAGAAGTAACAGGGGGCCGCCCACCGAAAATAGCTCACCGAACTGGGCTCAAACTGGTTGAGATGCATCACTTGCATTTCCTGGGTTGAGACATATCCAGTTCTGGTTTGAGCTCGTTCGGTGGGCTATTTTCATTGGAGTGGGAATGATTTAACTATATCTCTCGATAATCCGCCTCGGTAGCGACTCGCATAATTTTTGGACAGCCTCAACCATAGGGGTGACTGTCTCAATCTTTGGTTCAAACTGATCTAACTCACGTAGGTTCACCCACCGATATTCAGAATACTCATCATTGAGCATAATTTCACCGCCAATAAACCGGGCATAATAGTGCGGCAGTACCATGGCCTGTCCATTAGTTTTGACAAAATATTCATTAACGCTGATGTTCGTCACCACCGCAATTTTAGCAGCCGAGCCAATTTCCTCATTTTTCTCCCGCCGAAGACCATTCACTAGGCCGCCATCCGTCGACTCCAACTTGCCGCCAATAAACGAGAACACGCCATCATAATCAGCCTCCCCGCGGCGCCTAGCGAGCAGCACAGCAGAGCCGTCTTGATTGAATAGCACTATTTTTTGACAGTACTGAAACAATGTTGTATCCATATATCACCTTTCTCGCCTTACACTTCCTAGGATCATCATACCATAGGCACGGGTAGATCTTACAGCCACCCAGATAACGACTGAGATACGGGGTAACATCCAGTTGCAGCGGAGCGAGGTCGCTCGCCAATCTCTGCTTTTTCCTGTAAAATAAGAGTAATGAAGCTCCACAACACCCTCACTCGCCATAAAGACAAACTCCAGCCGCTCGACGGACGGACGGTTCGCATGTATACCTGCGGGCTGACGGTGTATTCGCAGCCGCACATTGGCAATTGGGTTGGCTATATTTATTGGGATGTATTGGTACGGTTGCTGCGCTGGCAGGATATCTCAGTTATTCGGACGCAGAATATCACCGACGTTGGGCATTTGACCAGCGATGATGATAATGGTGAGGATAAGATGGAGAAGGGTGCGCGCCGCGAGGGCAAAACTGCCTGGGATATCGCCGAGCAGTACATCGCCATCGCCGACCACGAAGCCTACGAGGTGCTGAAACTGGTGCGGCCCGACCACTTAGTCCGGGCAACGGACTATATCCAGCAGCAAATTAACTTTGCCAAGGGGCTAGACGAGAAGGGATTTTTGTACAAGATTGACGGCGACGGTATGTATTTTGATACGTCGCGGCTGCCGGATTATGGCAAACTCGCGCGGCTGGACATAGCCGGACTAGAAGCCGGCGCGCGAGTCAGCGTCGAGGGCAAGCGCAACATCACCGACTTCGCTGTCTGGAAATTTTCACCGACAGACGCCAAGCGCGACATGGAGTGGAACAGTCCATGGGGCGTCGGTTTTCCGGGCTGGCATTTAGAGTGTTCGACGATCGCTCGGGAGACGCTAGGTGATACAATCGATATTCACACCGGCGGCATTGACCACATTCCGGTACATCACACCAACGAGATTGCTCAGAGCGAGAGTCTGACTGGGCAGCAATTTGCTCAACTTTGGCTGCACAATAACCACATCAAAGTTGATGGTCGCAAGATGAGTAAGTCGCTCGGCAATATCATCACTCTCAGTGACATCACGGCACGCGGCTTTAGCCCGATGGCGTTTAAGCTAGCAATTCTCAGCAAGCATTACCAAACCGAAGGTAATTTCACCTGGGAGATTTTGGAAGCAGCCCAGGCGCGGCTGGATCATTGGCGCAGCTATGCGGCGCTGCGGCATCAGACGCACGACACGCTGGATGACGACGATGAGAAGGATGAGCAGGAAGGTACGGTGTCGCTATTAGCAGCGCGGCAGGCGCTCGTTGAAAAGCTGAATGATGATTTGGATACGCCAGGGGTCTTGGCGCTGATCGACGAGGCATTTTCACGGCTGGATCACGCGCCACTGGAGAAAATTCACCGCGGCGGTTTATTGCAGCTACTCGAGGCGGTCGACGAGGTTTTGGGCCTAGGACTGATGGACGGTACGCCAGACATTGATGATGAGGCCAAGCGACTCATCCTCGAGCGTCAGCAGGCTCGCCGCGCCAAAAACTGGCAGGCCGCCGACGACATTCGCGCTCAACTCGACGAAAAGGGCATCGCCCTACGCGACACCCCATCTGGTCAAGTTTGGTCGTACCGATAATCCCGATAATCTCTCGGCCGCTTACTCAGCTGGCTTCGTCTCAGCAGCTTTTTTGAGCGCCTTTTTTAGCGGCGAGCGGCGAGGCGGCGCCTGCGGCTCGCGATTATGCGCCAGATAATCATCCATCAGCACCTTGAGCGACCCAGCGATCGGGATAGCCACCACACCACCAACTAGGCCGCCAACATACAGCCCCACCGTCACCGCCACCAAGATCGCCAGCGCCGACAGCTCGACTTTCTTGCCCTGAATGACTGGCGCGATAAAATTATTCTCAATCTGCTGGTAGATCACGAAATAGATGAGATAGATGACGCCCGCCGACACACTATTGAGCATCAGCATCAGTCCCACCACCACACCGGCGATCGTTGCCCCAAACATCGGGATCAGGCTGAGTAGGAACACCAGCAGAATCGTCGGCATCGCCAAGTTGGCCGCGATCTCAGGAATAAACCAGCTCATACCAAACACAAACGCCCCGGCGCACAACGAACCAATCCCCGACACCGTCAGCTGCCCGACGATGTAGCCAGTCACCACGTTATAAATCTTGCCAACCAGCATCTTGTGGTGGTCGCGCCGCTGCTCATCCCGATACAGCCGCCACAGCCGCTCCATCCATTCCTGACCCTCCAGTAGCATCAAGAACGTCAGCACCAGCACCAGAAAGGCCGATGCCAAAAATGATGCCAGCGAGCCAATACTACCGAGGATATTCGCGCCGAAACTCGCCGCCCAACTGGATGCCTGGCCGCGGATATTATTCATCAGCGAATCAATCTGCGGCTGTAAGCCATTCTGCTCGACAAAGCTCTTCAGCCCGTGCCACTGCTCGTTAACACCATTGACCAACCCCGGCAGCGTCTCGGCAAACTTGGCCGATTGCTGCACCAATGGCGGCACCACGAACCAAATCACACTAGTCAAGATGATGATCAGCAGCATAAACGCCAACGCCGTCCCGCCCAGCCGACTCTTGCCGGGTAGCCACGATGCCAACTTACGCACCGGCGCGTTCAGTGCCAGTGCCAGAAACAACGCCGTCCCGAGCACCATCAGCGCATCCCGCGCCGAATAAATCATCAGCCCCGCCAGCCCAAATCCGATAACCACCAGCCAAAACCGCACGAATGTTTTAGTGTCTATTTCAATGCGTACTTTCATGCTTAAACTTTATCAGCTTTTCGCTTCATCCGCAACGCTGACAGAGATAACTTGCTATCATATGACATCGCGCCGTAGCGGAAAACCCGCACCGCCAGCATCATGATCAGTACCGCAGACACCACCAAGACCGCTACGCCGATCAGGGCCTCAATGAGCGACAAATTGCCGACCGTATTCCTAATCATCAACGGAATTGGTGCCGTAAGCGGGAAGTACGACATAACCATTGAGAAGGTTGACTCTGGGTATGAAACGAATACTGACGCGGCGTACAGCGGCCCAAACAGCAGTATCATCACCAGGCCAACCCACGAACCCGCCTCCTTGGCAGTCGGCATCATTGCCCCCATAGCTACCAACAGACCAGTCAGCATGGTAAAGCTCGCACCGAACAGTGCAACAGCAACAGCGATTCTCGTCGGATCAAACACAATTTGCGATAGATCAAAGTTAGACAAATGCAGCTGCGAACCAAATCCAAAATAGCCAATCAACACCGGCACAACGATAACCATCCCCTGAATCAGCGATAGAGCGATCAACGCCCAAATCTTGCCGATAATCAACGTCCTGGCCTGCACCGTTGTCAGCAACATCTCCACAGTGCGATTTTCTTTCTCCTCGACAGTACTCGTCAGCATCTGATTACTAAAGAAGGCAACGAGCATATAAAACAGCACCAGGAAGAACCCTGGCACGATCATCTCGTTCACACCGCCGCTTTCTTTACCGTCTTTATAGGTCTTGAGTGACGAATTAATTTTCTGCTTGATCACTGCCGCTTCCGATCCGGTGACCCTACTATCAACCGACTGATTCAGTAGTGTGCGGACAACCGCCTCGTACTTATTGTTCTCAAAAACCCCCGTATCTTGGCCGTATATCCTGATCGTGTCCTTCTCAAGATTCTTCGGTATATAGAAATAAGCATCCGTCTGACGGCGTTTGACTTTTTCGATACCTTCAGCTTCGGAGTCAACTGATTGGACTTTCATCACCGCCGCGACTTCCGGCTTGATTAGCTTTGAATGATCTGTCATAGTAATGCTAAATTTTTGTTCTTGAAGCTTATCGGCCGCCTCTTTGGTCGCCTGATTTGACCAAAGAACAATACCGAAAATCAATCCGATCATAACCGGAAAACCCAGCGCTATCAGCCAGAAGGTCGGTTTTTTCAGAGTGCGCAGCACTTCAAATTTGAACACCATTCCCAAATTATGCATCTTACTCATGACGTACCTCCTGCTTCTCGCCGCCATAAACCTTGACGAAAATATCATCCATTGACGCACCGCCGAACTGCTTTTTCACTTCTGCTAGCGTACCGTACGCCGCCGCTCGACCGTCTTTTAATAGAATCAGCCGGTCGCATAATCGTTCGACCTCTTCCATCTGGTGGGTCACAAATATTACCGTTGCGCCGGCCTTGCGCCGCTCCTCAATGATGTTCATTAGTAGGCGGCGGTTGACTGGGTCAAAGCCCTTGGTCGGCTCGTCTAAAATGAGCAGCTCTGGGTCGCCCATGATGGTCACACCCAGCTGAATTTTTTGCTGCTGACCACCTGACAATTTGTCCAGCCGAGTCTTTGCCTTATCGCTCAAACCAACTCGCTCCAGATAATTCATGGAGAAATTACGAGCTTCTTCTTTGCTGAGACCTTTCAGCCGGCCAAAATAAATCATAGTGTCGATGACTTTTTCTTTTTTGTACAAGCCGCGCTCCTCTGGGAGATAGCCTAATTTCACGCTGTCTTCGACCGTGTACGGCTTGCCGTCAACCAGTAGTTCGCCGGCCGTCGGCTCGTATAGCCCCAATAGTGCTCTGAGCGTCGTCGTCTTTCCCGAGCCGTTGCTGCCTAAGAATCCAAACACCTCACCGCGCCGCACCTCAAAACCGAGGTCTTGAATGACCACCTTGTCGCCAAACGCCATCTGAAAATGACGAATCTCGACAATCGGTCGCTGCTGTTTTGCTGTGTCTCGTCCCATATATCTCCCTTTCTTTCTGCTTATTATACACTATGTGGGTGGAGCAGGGGGCGTAAGGTACTATATCTTATTTTCGCTCTACTCCCTCGGCGCTCCGAGCTATCGCTGCTACAACTTTACGCTCTACTCCGTAATGTACAGCTATACCAACCGCGCAGCGCATGACGTCTTGAATCTCTTTGATGAGATTATCATACTGCGACTGGCCGTGCTTGCGGCGCTTGACGCCCATACCTTCAAGGTGGTTAACGGCGCTAGCGAGCTCGCCACTCTCCTCGCACAACCGCGATACGCGCTGGAATATGTCAGCACCATGAGGGAACTTCGCATCAAGAGCCTGACAAATGATTAGTAGATTGGTAAATGTTTTATCGTCCAGATGCATTGATTATAATTATAAGCCTATATACTGTGTTGAGCAACTCCAGGTATGAGATGCTCACTATACACACTAGCAAAATATTTTATATAATATACTCATGCGCCTCCTCATCATCGAAGACGAACCCAAAATTGCCCGGATTATCGCCGAGGCCTTGCGGCGTGAGCATCATGCCGTGGACGTGACGCATGACGGGGATGAGGGGTTGAATATGGCGATGAGCGAGCCGTACGATCTATTGGTCGTTGATCGGATGTTACCGGGACAGAGCGGCACGGACATCGTGCAGGATTTACGCGGGCAGGGCAAGGATATGCCGATTCTGCTGCTGACAGCACTGGGGACGACCGAGGACAAGACGTTCGGCCTGGACAGCGGTGCTGATGATTATCTCGTCAAGCCCTTCGCCATCGCCGAACTCACCGCCCGCGTGCGAGCGCTCCTTCGCCGTCCGCCAATTCAGCAACCGGACACGCTCCAGATCGCTGATCTCGTGATCGACCAGACAACGCAATCCGTCACTCGTGCTGGCACCGCGATCGACCTGACCAGCAAGGAGTACGCACTCCTCGAATACCTGGCGCGCCACCCCGGCCAGACGCTTAGCAAAGACACATTGATCGCCCATGTGTGGGATTTTGATGCTGACATTTTGCCCAACAACGTTGAGGCCTACATCAAGCAGCTGCGCAAAAAAATCGACAAGCCATTTCGATGCCCACTGATTCACACCGTGCGCGGCTTTGGGTATAAATTGGAGGCTGGCGAGTGAAATTATTTTTCTCGGCAACGCTCAAGCTCGCCGGCTGGTACTTGCTCATTCTGATGACCGTCAGCTTGCTATTTAGCGGCATCATCTTTCAAGTCGCTAGCTCCGAACTCGACGTCCAGCTGAATAACTGGAGTAAGCATCACAAAACCGACGGCAACACCGAAACGACCATCATCCGCGACCATCCGTCAATCTCGACCACCAACCTGCTGATCAGCCTCGGCTATCTCAACCTCATCGTACTGCTCGGCGGCGGTGTGTGTGCCTATATATTGGCCCGGCGGACGCTTGAGCCGATTGAGGCAGCACATGACGCCCAGTCGCGCTTTACCGCCAACGCCAGTCATCAGCTGCGCACGCCACTGGCCGTCATCAAAGCTGAGGCCGAGCTGGCATTGTCCGACCAGCACGCCAGCAAAGCATCGCTTCGCCAGACGCTCCAGAGCACACTCGAAGAGACCGACCGCCTGACGCAGCTGACTGAGACGCTGCTCAAATTATCATCTGCCAATCGACAATTAGAAACCACGACTGAGACATTCGACATCACCGACCTCACCAAAAAGCTGATCACTGAACGCAAGGCCGATGCACGCACCGTACTGATCACCGACGAGGCCATCACCCTGACCAGCCATCGCCTCATCGTCCGCGAACTGATCGCCATCATCCTCGACAACGCCCTGCGCCACAGCCCGCGTAAGTCCCGTGTCCAGGTTGATATCAAGGCTGCCCATCATCGCATCACCATCTGTCTGACGAACGATGGCCAAATCGCGGCGCGCGACTTGCCGCATATTTTTGAGCGATTTTTTTCTGGCGATCAGCGAACCGGCGGCTACGGCCTCGGCCTCAGTCTCGCCAAGCAACTAGCCGGCGCCCTCGGCGGCCAACTCACCGCCGCCAGCCGCAAAGGCACGACAACGTTCACCATTTCGCTGCCAAAAACCCTGTAATTTACCTCTGGTGGCGTGACTTTTTTGACATTTTTACAATTTTTCAGCTAATTTTCAGAATGCCATGGTGTAATAAGTTACGGTGAGGTGAGCCTCACCAGAAAGGGTAAGGATGAATACGACAACATATCTCAGTAAAAAAGGCTTCAAAGAATTACACAAGCAAATCAACGAACTCGAAATCCGCGAAAAAGCACTCTCAGCTGAACTACGCGACATCGGCCGCGCTAAGTCTCGCGACGACAAACTCCGCCGCAGTGAGATTATCATGAATCTCGAAAACGTCCATGGCAAGCTCGCCGAGAAACGCACTGCGCTCAAGACCGCCAAGCCGCTGCCGCGTAAGCGCGATCGGCTACGCATCGCCATTGGCTCGGTGGTTGATCTCATTGATCAGCAGGGTCAACTCTTTCGCTACACCCTCGTTGACAGCCTCGAGGCTGATCCGTCTGACGGCCGCATCTCGGTCGATAGCCCCCTCGGACAAAGCCTCCTCAACCGCCACGCCACCGAAACCATCTCTCTCGGTCTCGGTCGCACCACCCGGCGCCTGCAAGTGGTCGGCGTCCACTAACGCGCCCCAAGCGTCCCAATTTGACGCTGACCACGCGCCCCATGCCGCTCGTTTACCACGGGCGGCATTTTCGGTATACTACTTATATGACATCAACGGTTCTTATTGTTGAAGACGAGCCCACCTTACGCACTGGCACTGAGCAATTCCTCCGCCAGCAGGGTTTTATGGTGCTGACAGCAACCAGCGGCGAAGAGGCTCTGGAGAAGTATACCAAAGCAGATGTCATCATCCTCGATATCATGCTACCAAAGATGAGTGGTATTGAAGTGCTGCGGCGTATTCGCCAGACTAGCGACGTACCGGTGCTAATGCTGACGGCGCTACATGATGAGCCGACGCAAGTTGCGAGTTTTGACGAGCTGGCGGATGATTATATGAGTAAGCCGTTTTCGCTGGTGCTGTTGGAAAAGCGCATCAGGGCGCTATTTCGCCGCCAGCAGCAACCCACCAAAACCTTATGGCGCCGCGGCCTGGCCTCAGTGGATTTCGCGGCTTATCAGGGGTTTTATAATGATACTGACGCGCACCTCAAGCCCAAGGAGGTGCAGCTGCTCAAACTGCTCGTCGATAATCCAAACATGGTCTGGAGCCGGCAGGCTATCATTGACAAGTTGTGGCGTGATGACGAGGTGCCGTTTGACCGGGTGATTGACGTCTACATTAAAAATCTGCGCAAGAAATTGCACCTGGACTGCATCATCACGGTGAAGGGAGTGGGCTATCGCTATGAAGCGGCTTAAGTTATTTCCCAAAACATTTTTAGTGTCAATCGGCCTGTTTGCAGCGTTGATCATCCTGGCGCACGCGCTAGTCTACACCTTGATGCCACAATTTTATCTGCAGCAAAAAGAGCGCCAGGCAGCAAATAACCTGGCAATGCTGACCACCGAGCTGCGCGGTAAATCGGCCGAGGAAATGCGCCGTCTCAGCCAGGAATTTGCGAGTATGAAAAACGTCAACATTACGCTAACGATTGACGGACGCGATCAGTATTTTCAAGGCTTTCAATCCGTCAATATCGTGACAGACAGCGGTAAACCAGTCGATACCAGCGTGGTGAAAATCGCTGACGGACAAACGATCGATCCGCGCTCGGTGATTTTGCAGCAGGGTAGTGTGGCGGATAATCGCGGACAAACGGCCAGAATCAAGCTACTGGCCGATGTGGCGCCTGTCACTCAGGCCAAGCTCGCCACGCTGCACGTATTGCCGTATACCATGCTTGGTTCGCTGTTGGTGGCGCTGATATTTTCTTACATCTACAGTCGTTTTGTGACGCGGCCGATTCGTCAGATGGCAGCAGTGACGACGACCATGCAGCGACTGGAAAAGGACGTGCACTACCCGGTGAACAGCCATGACGAGATCGGCGTGCTAGGGCGAAACATTAACGAGTTATACCAAAATCTGTGGCAAACGATTCGCTCACTGGAGCATGAGAATAAGCGGATCACACAGCTGGAGAAAGAAAAAATCGCATTCCTCCGCGCGGCCTCGCATGAGCTAAAAACACCGCTGGCGGCCCTCAGGATTATGCTCGAAAATATGCAGCTAAACATCGGTGAGTATAAAAATCGCGACCAGTACCTGGCGGAATCGGTGGCGCAGGTTGACCGCTTGGCGGCGATGGTGAATGATGTGTTGCGCTCTGGAAACGTGGCCGAGCAAGCCGTACGCCAAGAAAAGCGACTGAGGGTTGACCAGCTGATAGCTGAGGTGGTCGACGATTACCGCCTGCTAGCAAAAGCGCGCGGCATGACCTTCAAGCTTGACACCCAGCCGACAACCATTCGCGCTAATCCTGATATGATGCGTCACGTCATCTCGAATCTAGTGTCAAACGCGGTGCGCCACGGCGATGCGGGGAGTGTGATAAAACTTACTTGCAACCAGCGTGAACTAGCCATCGAAAACACCTGCAAACCACTCACCAAGCAGCAACTCCAGCACGTCTTCGATCCGTTTTATCGTAGTTCTGACGGCGCGAAACAACATACCGACAGCAGTGGTATCGGCCTCTATACCGTGAAAATGCTGCTCGACGCTAAGGGTCTGGATTATGAGTTTGCACCGCACGGGCGGGGTATGCGGTTTGTGGTAAGGTTTGAGTAGGAGGATGTAATGGACAGAGAGCTAGAGAAAATGAGTTTGGAAGAATTGTGGCAATTATTCCCCATATTTCTTGTAGAACACAATAGAGAATGGGCACGCTGGTATGATGAGGAAGTAAAATCCATCTCTTCATTGGTGCCAGAAAAATACATAACACAAATATCTCACATTGGTAGCACGGCCATCCCAAATATACAGGCAAAGAATATAGTAGATATATTGCTTGAAGTCCCGTCGGAAAAAGAATTAGAGCCTGTAAAAAATATTCTTGTTGAAAATAATTGGCTGTGCATGAGCCAGAAAGCAAAACGAATCTCATTGAATAAGGGATATACCAAACAGGGCTTCGCGGATAAGGTATTTCATCTCCACATTAGGGTTGTGGGGGATAATGATGAGATCTACTTTAGGGATTATCTACGCGAGAATGGCGATATTGCTAAACAGTACGAAAAATTGAAACTACAACTTTGGAAGGAATTTGAGTATGACAGAGATGGATATACTGATGCAAAAAGCGATTTTATCAGAAAGTATACTAAAATAGCTAGAGAAAAATACGGGTCCAAGAATAGGTCTTCCTAAATTGTGCATATTAAAGTCGTCAAACAGACTCGCAACTCCTGCTTTACATAAAGATTCCGCCGTCAGCCTATCATGCTGAAGCGCTGGCCGTCTGTGCTACAATTAAATCATGAAGATTATTGATACGATAACCCTCACTGAGCTTCGCCTGATGGCCGAGAGAATGTACGGGACGATGGTCAAAGCAGATGTCGATGTTGCTAAGAAAATTGTGGTGATCGACATGGATATGCATGCTGATGGCGAAGCGTATTTGCTAGAACGCGGATCGCAGCAAGCCGATCTATGGGGGATCAACCTACATCCGGATAAGTTTGGTACCGATGAATTTATCGAGTTTGACAGCATGATAAACATCCGACCGCGGCAAAACAATCCGTCGCGCGATGTGCTAGACCCAGCGGTGCGGCAGCAAATTAGCGATATCATTGCTGGAGTTGTCCGTGAGTGAATATGTCTTTGACCGAGAGAAGTGGCAGAACTTGACGATTTTCGAACAAATGGGCAACATCGGCTCAGAGGTCGGGCGAGCGTTTGCCGCCCGGCGCCGCGGCGACACGGCTGCGATGACTGCTGCCTGGCAGCGCGGCTTGGACTTATTGGACGCCACCGCCGAACAGCTTGCCCGCCAAAAATCGCCAAAACTCCGCGAAGTCCTGCGCGCCCGCGAACTATTCGCCGGCATGGAGGACGAATCGCTGGAGGATTACTTTATGTGGTTCGCGATGGCGGCGCGGAGAGGGAAATAGGCATAGGGAAGCTTCGGGTCATTTCACCAATTCAGCCAAGCTTCTTACTTGGCTTAATCGTCTCATCCAGCTTGCCAGATATTTCTATCTCGGCCAAACTCATCGCTTCTACCTCTGTTGCTAAGTCCCATATCTCATACAGCGGGCGGTCGTCTTCGGTAATATCATAATGCACCATTAGGTTAACAATTTTATACGCTATATCATGAGCTGGCCACATCTTCATGCAATCGTCCGACAAAAGCACTTTAATATATTTAATAACATTTGACCTAGACGTTAGATTTATGTCTATTTTGTTAATTTCTTTGTCATACCCAACCGTTTTCGCCAGCCGCCGCCAAAGTTTTAGGCGCGCATTCGTATTACCCTCGTTATAAATTAACTTTGCCAGAGCGGCTATTTCAGTAACCAATGGCTGCGTTTCCGCAACATTTATACGCTGAAGTTGTAAGACGGCCTTAGCAATTGACGTATCATAATCAATGCCAAGTAACGGCAGATACTCGCACACAAACAACCGCACATCGGCCACACTACGAACCAAACCTAACCTATTTGACCAGAACATGTCGATGTCGTTGCGGATGAGATTATTGAGCGGTGGCGTATTCATATAGATATGATAGAATATTTCGAATAAGATGAGTAGGTCTATAACATATATAAACCAGGGCTCATCATTGTTTATAGGGCAATTATTTCTCTGCTTCACCGTCGCCAAATAATACCGATAATAACTTTTCGGATCTGGCACGAAAAAGCCGTCATCCATGTTGTCGTTTGGACGAACTTCAATATGCTGGTCGTTAATATATGGCTTGATGAGGTGCGCAAATTCAAATTCACACTTAGCGAAAATATGCTTTAATTCTTTACTCTGGTTAAGCGAGTCAAGATAATCTGGATGTATGAATAGCTATTCATACAATAAACCTAAATTAATCATATCAAGAAAAGCGGACAGTTCTATGACTTGTCCAGGTTACATAGACCGAAATTTAGTCAGCAAGGGAACGATACTCAGTATCATCAAACAAACTCTCAGCGCCTGCTGCTTGATACAAAGCATCTACTGCTAGAAGTGCATCATGCTGAAGTGTCGGCTTGCCGCTAATAGTCTCATCATAAAAATCTTGCAATGACTCTGGATAACTCTCGTCTGGCGCGTCATATAAAAATATGTCCTGTAGCAGCTTTTTCTGTTCAGGCGGAATATCATCAAAAAACTCTGGATGAAAATCATAAAACCATTCTAGGCGAGTCTGCAATTCTAGATATCCATCGTAGTTCATAACTTGTAGCACACTTATATACTAACTCTTATTATAAGGTCATTATTATATATACAGGAAATATAAAGTTAGCGTATTTGGTTGATAATCTTGTGGTATAAGTCATCAATTATCTGACGATTTGGGCGCTCTAGTTTCTTTTCAATTGCCGTATAATCTTGATCAAAATAATCAAACATATCATCCCAAATAATCCTTTTGTCACCTTGTTCGAAAATTCGCGCCAACGAGAAACAGATACAGCTGAGAGACTCTATAATATCGGCAGAATCAGGTGTATCGTAATATAAATCAATGATTTCTCGTGCTGCAGTGTATTCGTCTCGTTGTTTATACATAGGATTTTTTATCAAGAATAAGTGGACAGTTTATAGACATGTCCAGGTCGTTCACCACCTACAGGTGGCGCTTCGGGTCGTGCTTACCGAGGTTCTGGTCGGTAGAGTGCATCGTACCCGGCTCGACACCGTCGATAGAACCGTTGGTGTTCCACGAAACACGGGTATTGGTCTCACGATCGTACTGAGAGATGTGCATCGAGGACCCGTCGAGCGGGATCTCGATCTTCTTCACCTCGCCGTCGCCATTTCCGATGTTCCGGTCCCAGAGAAGTCCCATGTCGGACCTTTCTGTAGTAGGTCGGCTGAAAGCCGGGTCTATCTGAATTGATAGTCCAAGATTAAGTATATATATATATCAATATTTGTCAATACTTTCTGGAGATAATTATGTAAAATCTAGTTTATGGTATACATAATTGATGTTACATCATCGCCTTTCCGCCCCGTCCATGCTATACTAAAACCATAATCAGCATCGCGGCTTGCGGCGGCTGTAATCCGAAAGGAGGTGGGGTGGTGATGTAACTCGCGGAAAGACAATTCGTTAAGCGGTGTTTTGATAGCCTCCAGATTCCAATTTACCTACCGGTACGCATGCTTTTTAAGAGGTAACGCCCGCTCGGCGAAAACCAACGTGGTACTTTTCGAAAAGTACCGTGGTAGTTTAGAAAAAGTACCGTGGTAGTCTCAAAGTTCTACTACAATGTGTTGATTAATCAACGGAAAGGATAGCCAAATGACATTGAAATATAAAGCCGTTAAGATGAAAAATCCAGCCAAACCAGCTGATCCGCCAAAGTATTATGCCCGCGAATCGGAAGCTGGCCGCATCGACTTGCCCGAACTCTCCGATAATATTGCTCGCCATTCTACCACTGTTAGTAAGACGGATATTCAGGCGGTTTTGACGATTTTGGGCGAGGAATTGGCATCACTGCTTGCCAAAGGTCACAGCGTGCACCTGGGCGAGCTTGGTTATTTCCACGTTACGCTCAAATCCAAAGGCGTCGCCGAAGAAAAAGACGTCAATCCTAGTATTATTGAAGAGGCCAAAGTCCGCTTTATCGCAGGCAGCGTCCTCAAAAAAGAACTGAAAAACACCAAATTCGAAAAGGACGCCGAACCAAAGAAAGACACCCCGACATCAAAACCAGGAGCATAGGGTATCCTAGGATAATGGGTAGTTAGGGCGCAGGGTAGTGAATACTTCGCCCCCCCTTATGTGCTCTATGGTGATAGAATAGATAATCAACAGAATGCCCTTGGAACTAAGGGGTAGAGAAATAAGCCAACGAAACGACAATAGTTAGGCGCTCTTACTGTGTTAAAATGGACATATGAAAATTGACGACAAATATGTTCATCAAGCGATCATTGCTCGCGAAATCATTGATCTCTACCGAGATTCGCAAGACAAACGCGAGACAGCCGAGTCTCTTGATGTATTGTGCTTTGCAATGGCGCGGTTGACTGACTGCGATAAAGTTGACTACCCAACAATTGACTGGGATGATTTGGCGAGCAACTTTGATGGCATAGCAACATCTCAAGCCAGTGATATGTTAGCAATACAAAAAATAGAAAATGATATAGAGTCTATATATAAAAGATCTTCAAGGATTATAGAGAAGAATAACTAGGTTGAATGGGAGGTGCGCAAACAGAAATTGAATGCGCACCTCCCTGACGACTACCGAGCGTCACTGGGAGGACGGTGTCGACGCGAAGAAGACTTGTTCTTCACTCTCTGATCAGTCCAATGGACTTTGTGATCACCGCCAGGACCAGTATCCCTAGAGAGACGGTAACCATCCTCGTAGTACTGGGTGTTGTGTTCTCGGCCACCATCTCGGCGTGCAAACACGCCGCTAGCGCCAATGGGCTCAGACCCAGTTCGCGCCCCACGATCGTAGAGCGTAGAAAGGGAAGAGGCGGTACATCTGATAGTTCCATCAGACTGTACGACGAATTCCTTACCACAGTTCGTCCTGACGACCTGCCCAGGGTAGAACTCGAGGTTGGAGAATGGCCCGAAGACATCTCCGACCTGAGCGTCGCTGATCTCTCTCATGTTCGACAACACACTCCTTCAGATGGTGTCGATGCTAGCTTTTAAGCTGCACGCTACCGGATCTCGGTAGTCTATTCTGTATTCTACAACCTATCTTCTATACTGTCAATACTTCTTATCTCGTTAAACAAGGTCACGTCTAAGACACATATTTGTTATAGTCGCACCCTATAGGCGCGACTATTTATGGCTGAAATCAAAGAGTTACTAGTATTACTGACATTCTTGAGGCAAACTAGAATACAAAAAGACAAGAAATAGCGTTCGGTCGAAATCTTAGGCTTATCTGACCATAGCGATGCTTGTAATTATAGCAAAATGCATGCACTATGTAAACACAGTGCCATGCATTATATATTGGTTTTGTACTCGAACTCACTATAAACCTCTCCATTTCACATTCCCTTCACACACTCTTGCTACACTGACATAGAAACAAGAAAGGAGATCTATGTCATTCATGCAACGTGCCTGGTTATATATCACCAGGAAAAAACTCAAAACGCTGATTTTGCTGGCGATTTTGCTGTGTATGTCGACGATTATGCTGAGTGGATTTGCCATCAAGCATTCGACCGACGCGGCGGCGCAGTCGCTGGATAAAACGCTCAAGGCCGGCTTCACGCTGGGCAATAATCCGCGCACCAATCCGGGAACGGCCCGCGGTTCGGGAACGGTGTCGAATAAAGACATCGACGCGGTGAAAAATCTGGAGGGCGTGACGGACTATGTCAAGCGCCAGAACGCCACGGTCGATTTTATCAACACCAAACTGGTGCCACTACCGAGCGGTGGCAGCGGCTATGATGCCGAGAAAGATAAGCAGTTTGGCAACGCTGCGACTATCATCGGTGTCAATAAATCTGAGTCCGAGAAGAAGTTCCGCGCTGAGTCGCTCAAGCTCATCGCTGGCCGGCACATCACCGAAAACGATTCGCACAAGATTTTGGTGCACGAAGATTTTGCCAAGGCTAACAACCTGAAGCTTGGCAGTAAAATTAAACTGAAGGCTAACCAATACGACACCGACAACGAGCATCCATCCAAGGACGAGGTGGAAGTGGAAATCGTCGGTATATTTAACGGCAAGAACCCAAAGCAGGCGACCTATCAGGTGGAGCTGTTCGAGAATTTGTTCTTGACTGACCTCACGACAACTCGCCAGTTGAATGCCTATACAGCGCAAAATGAGATTTACCAGGACGCCACGTTCTTCACCAAAGGCACTAAGCAGCTGGATGAGGTGATGGCGCGGGCGAATAAACTGTCGGTTAATTGGCAAAAGTATCAATTGAATAAGAATAGTCAGGAACTGGCTGGCGTGACTGGTGCGGTGAATGGCGTGTACGGCTTGATCGACGGTATGTTGTGGGTAACGGCGCTGGTTAGCGTGGCGGTGATCGGCATGGTGCTGTACTTGTGGATGAACGAGCGTAAGCGCGAAGCGGGCGTGCTCTTGGCGACGGGCGTGCCGCAGTCAAAGATTGTGTTGCAATATATCGCTGAGCTGGTGATGATCGCGATGTTGAGTTTCGGTGCGTCGTACTTTACCGCAGGGCTGATCGCACAACAACTGGGCGATCATGTTGTGTCGCAGGCGGCACAGAATGCCACGCGCCAAGCTGGCAGTTCGCTGAACGGCGCGTCGCTCGGTGCTGACGCTGACTCGGTGACGTCATCGCGGACGCTGGACAAGGTAACGGTTGGCGTGCAGCCGGCGGATCTGCTAGCAGTGTGGGGCGCTGGACTGGCGGTGATTATCATTGCGGTACTGCTGGCTTCGCGGCCGATTACCCAGTCAACGCCGAAAGAATTACTAACCGAAGTGGACTAGGGGCGAATGATGACGATTATCAAACGAGCCTGGACGGCTGTGGCGCGCAAACGGCGTCGCAGCCTGACTATCGCCCTGATCATGACGCTGATTTTCATGCTGCTCATCGGCACGCTGACGGTGCAACAAACGATGGCGCAGCTGAAGCAATCGGTCGAGCGGAACATTCGTGCCGGTTTTAGCATCGCCAGCAAGCAGCCATCGGGCGAAGTGCCGATGGAGATGGCACGACAGGTGCAACGCCTGGACAAGGTCAAAGCACATAATTTCCAATCAGAAACTACCGCGGGACTGCCAAGCAAACAATTGATCGACGTGGCAGGCAGTGGCGTGCAGCTGGACACTGGGATCGCTGGCGAAGCGAAGGTGACGGGTGCGACAGAGAGCAATCTGCTCGGCGAGTTCACTGGTAAATTTTACCAACTGGAGCAGGGCAAGCACTTGACCGAGCGCGATCAAAACGCGGCCCTGATTCACAAAACGTTTGCCGAGAAAAATAATATCAAGCCAGGCGACAAGCTGGACATCACCAAAGACGGCCGGCGCGTGACGGTGACTGTCATGGGTATCTTCAGCGGCAAAGGTGAAAAGCCAGCGGTCTTGCAATCCGACATGGCGGAGAATCATGTCATAACCAACTTAGCTGCGGCGCAGCAGCTGACAGGTAGCCAGCAGTTGACGCGAGCGACATATTTCGCCGAAAATCCGCATCAGCTGAAGTCGCTAACAGACCATGTCAAAAGCTTACCAAACGTTGATTGGCAAAAATTTAGCCTAACTGACAACGGGGCCGTGTTCGCTGGAGTTCTCCAAAACATCGCTGGCATCCAAAACATCTTGACGATTGCCACCATCGGTGCGGCCGGGGCAGGGCTGGCAGTTTTGTCGCTGGTGTTGGTGTTCTGGGTGCGCGGCCGCTTGCATGAAATTGGTATCTTGCTGTCCATCGGCACGTCGAAGCGGCAGATTATCGGGCAGTTCTTGGCGGAGCTGGCGATCATCGCTCTAGTGAGCTCGGTGTTCGCGCTCGCCATCGGCTCGGTCGCCTCATCACAGATTTCTACTGCCCTGACAGCGCAAACTGACCAAAGCCAGCACATAGAAAAGACTGCGGTACACGCCGCGCCAGTAGCGACCTACCTAGAGGCTTTCGCCTTCGGCTACATGGTCGTTCTGCTATCAGCCATCGCTGCCACCGCGCCAATCATGCGCCAATCACCAAAGCAAATTTTAGCAAAATTAAGTTAGGAGTACTATGTCAATACTTACTTTACGCGATATCATTTACTCATACGCTGACGGCACTAGCAATGTGCTGAATGGGATCAATTATCAATTTGAAAAAGGCAAATTCTACGCCATCGTCGGTAGTTCTGGCGCCGGCAAGTCGACACTGCTGGGACTGCTAGCGGGGCTCGACACACCGACTGGCGGGCAGATTTTGTTCGATGATCAAGACATCGCCGAGCAGGGTTATTCGCATCATCGCAAGCACAATATCTCGCTGGTGTTTCAGAATTATAACCTGATCGATTATCTGACGCCGCTGGAAAACTTGAAATTAGTTAATCCTAAAGCCACCAACGAAACGTTGCACGCCATGGGCCTGGACGACGATCACATTCACCGCAACGTCATGAAGCTTTCCGGCGGTCAGCAACAACGCGTAGCGATCGGTCGAGCCCTCGTCTCACATGCACCGATTATCTTGGCGGACGAGCCGACCGGCAACCTGGACGAAACCACCGCCGCCGACATCATCGACATCCTGCGCCGAGCCGCCCACGAAAATGACAAATGCGTCATCGTCGTCACTCACAGCAAGCAGCTGGCTAAGCAGGCGGACGTGGTGTTGAAGCTGAAAGATAAGAAGCTACGAGCATAGCGTCAGGCCTGGTGCGGCCCACGTCACTTACGGTACGTGAAGCGACCGGGTCGACCGACGATGATCAACTCATACAACCCCCATCTCGAGCAAGAGGTGCGCGAGGCAGAAGCCGGAGGCGCACCTTTTTGCCTGTAATTAACTGTTGCAGAATAGTGACCTCAGCTATAACTAGGTACAATGACTACCCACTATTTCAAGCTATACCCCAAGCCGCTTGCTATCATTTCCCCCAAACCACACTTCACGCTATAATAACCGTATGCATTTTTATCAATCATCAAGCGACGAGGTACTGCGGCGACTGGGTTCCTCGGATAGCGGCCTGAGCGCGGCCGAAGTTCAGCGCCGCCAAAAACGTTACGGCCTCAACGTCATCAAAGTCCAATCTGAACCGCTCTGGCGCATCATCCTCGAGCCATTCCTCGACATTTTTATGCTCGTCCTGCTCATCGCCGCCATCATCAGCCTCTGGCACGGCGAGGCCATTGACGCCATCATCATCTTTGTCATCGCCGCCATCTCGGCCGTTATTTTCTACATTCAGCGATTCTCGACCGACCGCGTGCTACGCAGCCTGTCGCGCCACGATGCCCAAAAAGTTGATGTCCACCACCGTGTCAATCGCACCACGCACGTCGACGCCAGCCAGCTGGTTCCGGGCGACGTCGTTTCACTAGCCGAGGGCGAGAAAGTCCCCGCCGACATCCGCCTCATTCGTAGCGCCAACTTGCGGGTGGACGAGGCGCAGCTGACCGGCGAATCACTGCCGATCTCCAAACAAACCGACGCCCTCACCGGCACCAAAGAAATGTACGAGCAAACCAACATGCTGTTTCAGGGCTCATTCGTCGTCAGCGGCACCGGCACCGGCGTGGTCGTCGCCACCGGCAATCAGACCGAGTTTGGTAATCTCGCCATGCTCTCGAGGCGCGAATCAACCCAAAGCCCAGTCCAGCGAAAAATCGACACCCTGATCACCAGAGTCATCGCCGCTGTCTCGGCTATCGCCCTCGTCGCCTTTGGGCTGAGCTTGCTGCGCGGCATGGATGTACTCGAGAGTCTGCGCTTCGTCATGGCCCTCGCGGTGAGCGCCGTGCCGGAGAGTTTGCCGATTGCGATTTCCGTGGTGCTAGTCTTGGGGATGCGGCGGATGGCCACCAAAAAGGCACTGGTGCATCAGATGCGCGCCATCGAGACCATCGGTGTCATCACCACCATCGCTACTGACAAGACAGGCACGCTAACCAAGAACAAGCTGACCGTACAGCAAACCTGGACGCCGGACGAGGCGACAGAGAATATCGACCGCATCATCGGGCTGGCGGTCAACCGCGCTCACGCCAAGAGCCACGATCCGCTGGACATCGCCCTCAATGAGTACGCCCGCAGGCAGAGCGCCAGCCCGCGCCACGCACCAGTTCGCGACGTACCATTTAGTCAAGCCCACGCCATGTCCGCCACCGTCTGGCATCACGGCCGGCAGTTTCGCTTGTACGTCAAGGGTGCGCCCGAAGCCATTCTGGCAGCGTGCCGCGTGTCGGCCCGCACCAAAAAGCACGCCCAGCAAATGCTTGACGAGATGACCGCCCGCGGCTACCGAGTGATTGGACTGGCGACGGGCGAGCTAGATGAGGCAATTGATGGCTTTGATCAACTGGGCAAGCAGCGCCTGACACTTGCTGGCTTCGTGGCCGTGGCTGACGTACTGCGACCAGAGGCGCCGCGGGCCATCCGGGCGGCCCTGAAAGCGGGCGTGTCGGTGCGGATGATCACCGGTGATCATTTCGAGACGGCCTATCAGATTGGGCGAGAACTTGGCATGGTTGAAAATCGTGACGAAGTGTTTGACTGCCGTAACATGGCCAAGCTGTCCGATGATCAGCTGGACGCCATCGTCACCAAAACCAAAGTCTTCTCCCGCGTCATCCCCGAGCAAAAATACCGCCTGCTGACCATTCTCAAAAAACACCACATCACCGCCATGACTGGCGACGGCGTCAACGACGTGCCGGCGCTGACTAACGCTCATGTCGGCGTGGCTATGGGTTCGGGCTCACACATCGCCAAAGACGCTGGCGATATCATTCTGCTCAACGATAATTTCAAGACCATCATCGACGCCATGCGCGAGGGGCGCACCATCATCGCCAACATCCGCCGGATGCTGTTTTATCTACTGTCGACTAATACTGGCGAGCTGATCACCATGCTCGGCGCGCTGCTCATCGGCATCAAGACGCCGCTGGAGCCGGTGCAAATCCTCTGGGTTAATCTAGTGACCGACACCTCGATGGTCATTCCGCTTGGCCTGGAACCGGGTGAAAAGCAAGCCATGAATCGCCCACCGGAACACCCCGACGCACCGATTCTCAGCCGTCAAATGATCTGGCGGATGGTCATCGTCGCCGCTACCATGTCGGTCATGGCGCTGGCCGTCTATATCTTTTTCGAGAAGCATTACGGCCACGACTACGCGCAGACGCTGGCCTTTATCTCGCTAGTGGTCAGCCAGTGGGCCAATGCCTTCAACGCCCGCTCCGACAGTGAATCGATCTTCACCCGCCTCAAGGTTATGAACGCCAGTTTTTACGCTGGCATCGGCCTGTCGGTACTGTTACAGCTACTCGTCTTCTTTGGCCCGCTTGGCACAATCCTCCACATCACGCCGATCAACTTCTGGCACGGCGCACTCATCGGCCTGGCCTCATTCATCATCCCGATCACCACCTGCGAGATACACAAGTGGCGGGGCAGGAGGAATGATCATGCCTGAGCTCAAACATATCCGAGCCAGCTATCGCGTGTCGGTCAAGGGACTGATCTATGAGGACGGAAAGTTACTATTCGTCCGCGAGAGAAGCGATACATGGGATTTACCCGGCGGCGGGCTGGAGCACGGCGAGGGCATAGCCGAGGCCTTGCGGCGTGAGTGCCGAGAAGAGCTGGGCGCCGAGATAGAAATTGCAAGCGCAGCGCCGATCATCATCCCAACATGGAGCAAAAAGTTCGACACCCCAGTGCTCATTATCGCCTACCAAGTTCGCCTCGTGTCGCCACCCACAACCACGACAGATGTCAGCGAGCTGCGGTATATTGGGGTCGATGAGCTAGGGCAGGTTGAACTTGACTCAACACTGTCGGCCATGATGGATCAGTTCTACTCGCAATAGCGGGGTGTAGATATTAGTATAAATGCTATAATTTTATATCATGAGCAGCGGCAGTCCAATAATAAACAAAAAATACACAAACCCCATATCCGCAGCTGGCGATGGGTATGTTTTTGAGCACTCCGTACAGGCGTTTTTTGTTATTCAAATGATAACAGGAGGCCTAGTGCCGAGAATGGACAACTGCGAAGTAACGAGGATAATACTCCAGGCAGAGCGATATGGAAAGAAGACTGATGATTGCGAAGTAACCCTTAAAGACCTGAACAACCCGAGAAGAGAAAAGACGCTACTGGTTCAGGTAAAGCGAAAAGTTCGTCTTTCAAACGGTGAATTTACAAAAACCATAAAAGATGCTTGGAACGATTTTAACAGCCAGAGCTTTAATAGGAACTCTGATAGAATAATGCTCGTCACTGGCGGTCTTGATAGTAATGGAATTGGGCTAAAGAATATACTGACTCATATTCAAAGCTCTTATCAGTCGGCTGATCAGTTTTGGGAAAACTACGATAATAAGACTTTGGGTAGAGGCAAACCGGAGCGCGAGGGTCTTAAACGTCTGCGTGAACAACTAATACTAGCCAATAATGGTGTCACTTTAGACAGAGAAGTGGAATTTGAGTTCTTGAAATCTTTCTTCATAATAAAATCTGACATGCATGAGAATCTGTTTGAAGACGGTGATATTAATGTCGCCCTGATTCATAGCATCTTGGCACAGAAAAAATGGAAAGATAACGTAAGCCCTAAAGTTGTATGGGAACGGCTCTGTCATTATGTAGCTACTCGTAATAAAGACCAGATAGAGCTATTAAAAGATGATCTGCCTAAAAAACTACTGGAGATATTCGAAGAAGAGAAAGTAATCCGACAAAATGATGTAGTGGGCTTACCGGGTGAAAATCAATTAGTCAAAAAAACAGAACCGTCAAAAAACAAGATCACAATTAAAACAGCACACAAAAAAGAGTTAGCATTACTATGTTTAATTGGTGAATTTGACTCTGCAAATTCAAATGATAAAAAAATAGTGTCTGAATTGCTAAGATGTGATGAAGACTCCTTGTTAGACGTAGTCCAAGAAATAAATTCTACCGATGAGCAAGTGCTAGAACTAAGAGATACCACGTGGAAGGTTCTTGATATTAAATCTACGATTGAGCAGCTAAGTAAATATATTTATGACAACCACATTGATGATTTTGCGGATATTTACTTAAGGATCCTGAGTGAAATTAATCCAGCGCTAGATTTGCCAATAGACGAAAGATATATGGCTAATATTTACAAAAAGAGCCGAGCATATTCAGCGGTAATTAGGACTGGTGTAGCAAATGGTATGGCTATGCTTGCAAATAACCAGGACATACTTAGTAAGTGTTCTGCCAGCAAAATAACCAACACAGCAAATAATACAGTATTCAGATTGCTTTCTGATAATGAAAATCCCAAACTATGGATGAGCATCACGGACAACACCTCTTTAATCGCCCAGGCGTCTCCAGTTCAGTTCTTGTCAAAGCTAGAAAACACCCTTGAAATGAAAAATAACAATCCAATTGCGATAGTCATAAAGGAGAGTTCGGGCGATTCATTCTTTCAGTCGGATTACATGACTGGTTTGCGCTGGGCGCTGGCTGATTTATCTTGGGATAAAAAATATTTTTCACGAGCTAGTTTAGCATTAGCCAAGATTGCAACCCTCGAAATTTATCAGACAGAGAATAAAAAACGCTCCCTAGATACCATCCTGCATACGATCCTGCCGTGGCAGCCGAAAACGCTCGCCTCCTTAGATGTTCGGCACAGCGTGGTCGAAAAAATAGTCGATGAGCATAGGGCTGTCGGACGAGAGCTGCTCAAGAGCCTGTTACCGAATATGACTCTAACAACCATGGAGAGAGAGCTCCCGGAGTGGCTAGATATTACCAATACCCTTCAGCCTGTTACGCAACAAGAACTGTGGAAGGAGAGTTCATACTATTCAAATCTCTACATAGATACAGCCGAGTCTCTTCAAGAAATTGTTGATGTAATCAATAACGTTGACCATCTTACAGACGATACTTTGCCGAGTTTTACCAGCCAACTAAATAAGTACCTACTAAACATGGCTGATAAAGATAGGCAAGTAGTATGGGAGGTATTACTTAAAAAAATAAATAATCTAGATCGGCGTAGTAAAGATGAAGGCAAAAGAGCAGAGATACTTAAAAAAATTGCCGATGATATAGAGCCTGAGGATGATCTATATAAGTCTATATATCTATTTAGTAATTACGACCATGACTTAATAGGCTATAACGACTGGGAAAAAGGCAAGAAAGAACTGGAAGAGAAACAGCGAGAATCACTTCTCAAGATTTTAAACTCAGATAATGCCATTCGCCAGCTGGATAAGCTTATTAACCGAGCCAAGATTCCGTACACCATAGGATCTAGCCTGGGCTCTATAGATTATCCATCCATCGAAAATATGTTATTGCCTAAATTCCTCAACGAGAATAAAGCTGAAAAAGAATTTATTAGTAACTTCATTTATACGAGATATTTCTATTATAAAGGTGACATCAACTGGGTCAATAAGTTAGATTTTGCCAGCTGGAATAACGAACAAAAGATTCTACTTCTTCTAGCTTTGCCATTCGGTCAAAGCGCTTGGGACCTATTGGCCGCACAACAAGATAAAGACCTTACTAAAAGATACTGGGATAGGGTCGATAATTTTCGACGTACGGATGACAAATATTCCGAAGCTGCAGTTAAGAGCCTCTTGAAGGCAAAGCGCCCTCTGGCCGCAATTGAATATATTGCCTTGATAATTCATGGGACTGTGGACTCTATCAAAGAGCAAATTGATCCAGAATTATGTCTACAAGCACTAATGACATCATTAAATACCACCGAGAATATTTCAAGCACAAATAACTTACAATACGAAATAGGTCGAGTATTCAAGTATTTATACGACAATATTGACTATACGAAAACGAACTTATGGGGGGCAGAATGGGCCCACCTTAAACTATTCGGAAAACACGGCATAGGACAACCGCGAGCATTAATATATCGAATTGCAAATGATGCAGATTTTTTCTGCGACTTAATTAAGATTTACAAATCAGACCCTCACGGCACTAAGCACCAAGAGCTTGACGAGGCTATTCGATACAGACTATTTAAAGTATTATCATTATTGTTTAATGACTTTACGATCATGCCGGGCATAGACCAATATGGCACATTTCGAGAAGATAACTTTACTGCCTGGATACACAAGGTTGAAGAGAGGTGTAAGGCGAGTGGACACTTAGACGTTGCCCAATCTGTTATAGGTAGATACCTAATAAACTCCCCTGAAGACAAAAGCGGCTTATGGATCAACAAAACGGTAGCAAAAACTTTAGACCGAAATGATTCAGTATCTATGAGATCTGGGTACAACATGGGTATTCGTAATGCACGTGGTATGCACGCAGTAGACGAAACGGGCGAGGCTGAGGCATTCTTGAGAGATAAATGGCAAAATCGCGCAGATGAGATTGAGTCTTTAGGTTTTATAAATCTTGCAGCATCACTGCGTGAGCTTGCAGAGACTTATGAGAGAGAAAGAAGCCGCATAATTAAGCAAGAGCGGTTTAGAGATTAACATCTTCCTCATACTCAACACATATGGCGCTGAGTCTAAGCAAGATATGGACACAAAGATGAGGGATATCTACACAATAGGCCAAATCATACAAATAAACCGCCCAGCCACTCCGGACTAGACGGTCGATGTGTAATTCTATGGCTGGGCCGGAGGGATTCGAACCCCCGAATGCCAGGACCAAAACCTGGTGCCTTACCACTTGGCGACGGCCCAATACCAAGGATTAGTGTAGCATAATAATCACCTAATTACCAGCCTTGCGATCGGGCCCAAAACGCGCTACAATCGTCATATGCATAAGCAGTATGGCTTTACTATCGTCGAAATTATCATTATCATCGTGGTCATCGCGATCCTCGCTACCTTGGGCGGCCTCGTCTGGCGCAATGCCTACAACACCGCTCGCGACAACGAAACCAAGTCAAATATTTCAATGCTCAAGGAGGCGATCGAGAAATATCGTTCGGACAACGGCGAATATCCATGGCCGACGAGTGCCTGCACCATTTATAACACCGCTAATATGAAAATTTGTAATGGCGGCGAGCTCGGCGCACTCCTCATTCCACGCTACATCAAGCAGCTGCCAAAAGACCACGAAGGCCGTGATTATTGGTATCTCGCAGCCACTGACACGACCCACGCTTCCAGCGTCGTGCCGACCCGCTACGCCATAAAGGTGCCGCTCTCGGATGGCACCACCTGCCGCACTGGCCGCAATATGCAGAACGGCTGGTTTGGCGGTGTGCCAGAGTGCAACTTCTAATCTGTTATAATAACTCTTGATGAAGCGACAGAGTTTTGAGACGCTGACACTAGAGAAAATCGTTGGCGGCGGGCAAGCACTAGGGACGCTGGCCGATGGCCGCAAGTGTTTTGTATGGGGCGGACTGCCTGGCGAGACCGTCACTGTTCGCATTACCAAAAAGAAATCGCACCTTGTCGAAGCAGTTGTCGAGGAAGTAATCTCGCCAAGCCCCGACCGCATTCAGCCGCGCGACCCGGATAGTTATCTATCGACCAGCCCGTGGCAGATTATGCCGCTCGAAGTTGAGCAGACGTATAAGGCACAGTTGATTAATGATGCGTTTACACTGCATAATGTCACACTACCAGCGGCGATTGATATTTATTGCGACAATGTCGCATATGGTTATCGCAACAAAGTTGAATTTAGTTGGTATAGTGAATCGGTAGTATCCCGAGCGGTGTCCCAGAAAGAACCTGGGGCTATCTCAGGTCCCGGATTATTTTATGATGATACCCGAGGGATAGACGCGGATAGCGACCGTGAAGAATCATCTGGTGATACGCTTGACTTGGCATTTTTCCGTCGCGGCAGCAAGGGTAAGATTGTCGTCGAGGGCACAAGTTTGGCACACCCAGAAATCAACCATTTGGCGCGTGCGATCCGCGATTTACTGCGCCATAAACGCGTCGTGGCTCGCCAGCTCAAGACCCTACTCATCCGCTGCGATCAGTCGGGGAGTTGCGTGTGGCAGCTATATATCAAGGATCGCTTGTCCGAAATTATCACCGCTACTGAAGCCGCCACGCTACCAGCTCAGGGCGGGGAAGTCATCTATTCTGACCCGCGCTCCCCAGCCAGCCGCATCACCGAGCGCCTGGCACATTTCGGCGATACCAATCTGACGGACACCATTCTTGGCGTGCCATTTCGCTACGCCTGCGAAGGCTTTTTCCAGGTTAACATTCCAGTTTACGAGCAGGCGCTGCGCGATATGCGGGAATGGGTACCGTACAATAAGGCGCGCCAAGAGCGCCAGTTGGATCAGTTGGCGGCACATGACAACACCGATAGTCAACAGCGAGCAATATCTCAGAAAAAATCTGGGCAACTTTACGTGGGTCCCGGATTATTTTATGATGATATTCGAGCTGTCAAATTATCAACCCTCGACCTCTACGCTGGCGTCGGCACCATCGGCCTAACCATTGGCAGCGACAACACCACGCTGGTGGAAATCAACGAACACGCCGTCACCGAAATGCAGCGTAACATCACCGAACTTGGCCGCACCAACGCCCGCGCCATTCTCGCTCCCAGCGAACAAGCCCTCGACCACATTACAGACAAGGAAATCGTCATCGTTGACCCGCCGCGCGCCGGCCTCCATCCCGACGTTATTGCGACATTGTTGCAACAACTGCCACCGCGCATCCTCTATCTCAGCTGCAATCCCGTCACCCAAGCCCGCGACGTCGCTTTACTCCAACAGCACTACCGCATCGCTTGGCACCGTGGCTACAACTTTTTCCCGCGCACACCGCATAGTGAACACTTAGTTGTTCTTGACAAAATTTCATAATATTATTGCATTATTGACAAAAACCCTTGACGTTTTGTTCTCGTATTGATATATATCAGCCTTTCGTGCAGTTTCGCACTGGGTTCGCATTTGACTCATGCCATGTGTCAAATGTGCCGTTTGCGAGAAGGTCCATTCTCGCCCGACTCCAAAAGGAGTTTACTATGGCAACTGGACGTCCCCAAAAGGGATTGAACAGCAACAAGAACCATCACGACAGCCTGAGCCAGAGCGGCAGCCAGCGGTTCGGCTTCGGTGGTTCTCCCAGCACGTTGCCGAAGACCACTATCAGCAGCGTGCTCACCCCCAAGTCGTCGACCCCGAAGGCCGACGCTCCTAGGTCGCTGACCAACCGTAGCGACTCAGGAACCTCGAACAACAAGGCTCCGTTCAAGAGCTTCTGAGTTCGAGAAGACTCCACCCTGGCAGTACAATCTGTTGGGGCGGGGTACTCACCCTGTTACAATAAACCTATGATTCACAAGCTATATTCTGCCTACGACCTACCAGCCGACCATGACGTCTGTCATTTGTTTGAGCACTTGGTTATTCGGCGGTTCTTACGGATGGTAGAAAAGTCCGGCGGCGAACGCGCCTTTATTGGCGAATTATACGGCACGACATCCGAATCAAGCGTCTTTTTTGACGTCGCGTTCTTTACTCACGAATCAATTACGCTATTTGAAAAAGTCATCGCCGATGTAAAGCCGTTTGACTTATCCATGATTAACGAATCCGTCGCCCACATTGAAGCGGAAATGAGATCAAACGTTGTCATTTGGGATGAAAAAGAATTACGCAAACAACTGGCGCGCTGTCAAAAAGCTTTCACTAGACCCAGCTCCGCCAGACCTGACAAAGTTACCAAATCAGCCATAGACCCACCGCTGGAAATTGACTATCAGCCGGAGGATTTTATAGATATTACACTGACGATTGAAGTTTCTGATGCCAGCACTCAGGCGACTGCCGCCTTTTTCTGCATGTATCCGATACTGCTCGACCTGGTGCGCAGCGCGTGCTTTGACAGAGCGCCAGTCTATCCGTCCAGCCATAGCGAATTCACCGCCTACCATGACGGCAATTCGGTCAGCCAAACCTACACCGTTAAAAAATCTTTCGATTGGCAAAATGCAGGCAAAGCAGCGCAGAATTATTTACGAGCGTTTGACCCCACCCCGCATGCCGACCACCTAAACAACCTCGCCAAAGCCTTCAAAACTGACCCGCTCTACAACCCCGCGCCAATTTATTTTTACCAGAAAACCGCCGCGCCGCTGACAAAGCATGCGCTAGCGAAGGCCATCACCGCTGCAAATTTGCGGACGATTTTGAGAGCGGCAACGGTGACCATCTCCGCTGCGAAAGATCTAGGCGAGTCATAATTAGCGACCCGGCATAGCGCGGGGAGAGCAGAACAGCCACTCACAGAAAACACCGGCTACTATTTTCTATAAAAAGTTGTCCATGATCATACCAGGAGTGAGAAAAAATATTACACCACATTTTTGACAAAATCCATTGACATTTTGTTCTATTAGTGATATATATATCAGCTTCTAGCTCAAAGTTTTCGATAAGGGGCAGAAGTCGCCCTTTAGCTTTGAGCTTTTTATTGGAAGGAAAGCGTCATGTTTACTATCGAGATCGCATCGCCCGAAATCGGTAACATCAGGTTCGCCCTCCCTACGAACATCGGGACCGAGATAATGCTGCGTCTTTCAAAGGAGGAGCAGCAAATCATCCGAGAGAAAATTGCACAGCAACTTCAGCTACTCTGCGCTACCCAGTGCGGAGCTCTCAGCGCAGGAGCGCTGGGTATCTTCATCCTCGAGGGCATTGATGCTGCGTTGGAAGAGCAAGCAAAACTAGCGGCATCGCTACTGGGCTAGCGCCCACCGAAAATAGCTCGCCGACTGAACTCAAACTGGTTGAGATGCATCACTTGCATCTCCTGGGTTGAGATATATCCAGTTCCGGCTTGAGCTCGTTCGGTGGGCTATTTTCATTGGAATAATTTATTCAAACATCATCAGCTGCATCTGCAGCACGTCGCGCGTAATCTCATCCGCTCGCTCGCCGATGAGTACGATCTTCGCCGCTTCCTCGGGCCTGGCACTAGTTAACTGAATCTGCTGCTCGGTTGCCTCCACATGCTGGCGCGCGCCGTTGTCGTTGATGAAGCAGCCCTTCATTCGCCGCAGGCCATACGCCCTGAACAATTCCGGCCACATGTTTTCTAGTGCCGACGCCGCGATATTCATACCCGACACATCCAGCACCGCGTACGTCGGATTATCCGGCACCGCCAGTTCGCCGTCATACGTATCAAAAAACGCCAACAGCCCCGACGGCGTGATTAATTTACTGAGGTCAAACCGACCGTGCGGCGCGCTGAACACCTTGGCGTAGGGCAGAGTGTGCAATTTTTCCTCGTACTCGGCGCGCTCATTTTCACTTAGCAAATCTTCCTTGGTCACTAAAATCACGTCTGCTGCCTGCAGTTCAACCTCGTGCGCCGGCTCGACACCGTTAAGAATCTCGTGCGCCGGCTCGACACCGTTAAGAATCTCGTGCGCATCGATCACGTAAAAACTCTGCATCAGCTCATACTTATTGAAGATTTGTGCATTAATCAATTTCTCGACCAAGTTCATCGTTCGCGCCACGCCCGTCGCCTCGATAAACACTGGCGCCGGAGAATTACGACAAAAGTCCAGCAGCATCCGTGTCAGCGCATGCTTCGACGAGCAGCAGACGCAGTCGCCAGCCAACGTCGTCACCATCTCCGCCAGCCCTTCCAATCTGTAGCCGTCGACATTTTCATTGGCGTATTCATTTTCAATCACTCGCGCGCTCTTATAGTCACTTTGTTGCAATAAGAATTCCAGCACGCTGGTCTTGCCAGCGCCCAGCGAGCCGTTCACCAAATACAGCGGCACCTTGTCAACAACCGCCCGCGCTTCGTCAAACGCCGCATTAACACTAAATTCCAAATCATCATCGCGTTTCGCCATACCTCTATTATACGTCATCACAGCCAAGGTGATATACTAAGGCTATGAAAGTCATTCTGGCCCTCGGCAATCCTGGCGACAAGTACGCTTACACGCGGCATAACGCTGGCTTTTTAGTAATTGACCGGTTGGCAGCAGGGCAGAGCGCACAATTTAGCAATAAGCCCAAATTCTTTGCGGATATTGCTAAGCTAAATAATGTCAAGCTAGCCTCAACCGCTAACGCAAAGTCGCGCACCGCTAGTCCGCAGGAAAAAGTTCTCTTGGTCAAACCAACGACGTACTACAACGAAGTCGGCGTTGCCGCGCGGGCACTCATGGATTTTTATAAATTGACGCTGGATGATTTACTGGTTATTCATGACGACACTGACCTTGATTTTGGTAAAATCCGTATCCGTAAAGGCGGCCGCGACGCTGGCAGCAACGGCTTAAAATCGCTTCATGCTCACATTGGTTCTGACTTTTGGCATATTCGTATCGGTACAGACAATCTACTGCGGCGGCAAGTCTCAACCGACCGTTTTGTTATGATGAATTTTAATAGCGATGAATTAACTATTTTGAAAAATTGGGCCATCCCAACGGTGCAAACAATGATTCATGACTTTTTATCCGATCAAATTTCAGCCATAAGCGTCAAATTATAACCCCCGACATATCACTACATCATTACGCCTGCGAAATTAAAAGTGCTTATTGCAACAATGTCGCAATAGCAAACGCTCCCGTCCGAAAATAAAAATCCAAATACCAATTACCGTCGCTTCCGCGGCACAATCTTCGCCGCGCCGTGTTTCAACCGCCGCTCAGCGCTATGCAATTTCGCCGCGGCTGCTTCCTGTAAATTAATCGCTCGCGCCTCCAGCATACTGCTGCCAACCGCCAAGCTCACAAACAGCAGCCCCAAGCCGCCCGTCGCCCATTCCGGCAGCTCCAGATGAAACAACTTGGCGATCATCATCATACCCAGCGCCATGATCGCCCAGTGCGCGCCATTTTCCAGATATTTATACTTACCGAGCACGCCCGTCCGCAGCAAATACACCGTCAGTGACCGCACCCAAATCGCTCCAGCACCCAGACCCGCCACGATCAGCAGCACACTGCTGGTGATAGCAAAGGCGCCGATGACACCGTCGAAGCTAAAACTAGCGTCCAACACTTCCAGATAGAGCAGGCTAGCGAACGCCGCCCAGCCGGTCTTGACCTTGACTGATTTAACATCATCCTCGTGAAAGAATGAGCCAAATAGTTCCAGCCCGATGTGCAGTATAATCCCCAACACCGACGAGATCAGCACCAGCACCCGGTGCGGCGGCTCAACCGTGAAATACAGCACCGCCGCCACACTAAGCATCAGACACACCTTGAAATTCTCAAACCGCCCAGCCTTAGCCAGCCATGGCTCGACATGCCGCATCCAGTGCACGCGCTTGTTATAATCGATAAAATAACTGAGGCCAATCATAATCAGAAACGCGCCGCCAAAAGCATCAATCATCGGCGAGGCCTCGTGCAAAATATGGCCGTATTCCGCCGGCTTATTCAGCGCCAGATCAACCACTTCCATAAAGCCATGGCCGCTCGCCACCATAACGATGATAATCGGCAGCACGAACCGCACCACGAACACCGCCACGAAAATCCCAACTGTCAAGAAAACTTTCTGCCAGACCTGGCTCATGCCGGCCAGCACCTTGCTGTTGATCACCGCATTATCAAAACTAAACGTCACTTCCAATACCACCAAAATTGCAAACAACCACAAGCCGCTCGCGCCCAAATGTCCGAAAATCAGCCCGCCTAGCGCCAGCGTCAACAGCGCCGAAAACCAAAAAATCCGAAATGGGTGATGTGAGTGGAGCCAATGTTTCATACTGAGTTTTAGTATAGCATGCTAGGCGGGGAGTAGTATAATAGAAACTATGCCGTCACTACAGACAATATATCAGCGCGCTGGCGCCTGGTTCAAAAACCACAGCGATGCAATCCGATGGACGATCGTCGGCTTGTTTGGGATCGTTGTGATGCAGTACGGCTTACAAATTGATCTCTGGCTGATCGCGCATCCGCCGCAGACGTGGGCCGGGACACTGGCGCCGCTGGCACAAGATTTTCTGACGCTAACCTGCAGCGTCATTGTTGAGGCCACGCCATTTCTCATTATCGGTATCATCGTTTCTGCTCTCATTCGCCGCTTCCTACCGCCAGACCGATTGCTGAAAATCCTGCCCAAGCACACGCTCATTCGCCGTATTCTCCTCTCGTTCGTCGGTATCGCGCTGCCAGTCTGCGAGTGCGGCAATGTGCCAGTCGCCCGCAGCCTCCTGGCGCACGGCCTCAAGCCCGCCGACGTCATCAGCTTTCTCTTAGCCGCGCCGATCCTCAATCCGATCACCATCATCGCCACCATGACCGCCTTTAGCTTTGAGCCACGCATGGTGTGGTGGCGCATCGGCTTTGGCTTTCTGATCGTCCAGCTGACCGCTCTGATCGTCAGCTTTATTCACCCCAAACACGTCCTCCAGCCGTCATTTGCTGCCTCTTGCACCGACCGTCATCCAACAACTTTTCGCCACATTCTCGCTGATTCTCGCAACGAATTTTGGCAGCTCACCACCATGCTGGTCCTTGGCGCCATGATCGCTGCCGCCACCCAAGTCTTCGTTCCGCGCTCCATCATCAACGCCGTCGGCGGCGACATCATCCTGTCGGTCATCGCCATGATCGGCCTCGGCTTTGTCGTCTCTATCTGCTCTAGCGTCGATGCGTTTTTTGCGCTGGCTTATGCCCGTATCTTCACCAACGGCTCCGTCCTCGCCTTTCTGCTGACTGGCCCGATGATCGACATCAAGCTCATCCTCCTCATGCGAAGCACCTTCCGTCCGCGTTTTATCCTGCTGGTCATGCTCATTATTTTCAGTCTGTCGCTCGCGGCAGGGATCGGAGTCAATCTCTATGCGCGCTAAGTTCGGCCCACTGTTACGCGCTAGCGGCGGGCTACTCGCCTGTAGCTACATCATCCTCATCGCTGTTCGCGGCCAGCTCGGCTTTTACATTCATCCGCGCTACCATCTGCTCGCTGTTGTGGCGACCATGGCTGGCAGTATGTTACTAATCCTCGATATCGTTCTAGAGCTGCGCCATAACCTAGCAGGGAAGCAGCGAGCCTCCGCTGGCGTAACGACCACGGAGCGTCCAGAAAAGCCGCGGCGTAAAATCTCTCTACTTTCAATCATCACCGCCGGCATCCTCGCTCTGGCCATTGTCCTGCCACCGCGCCCGTTGTCCTCGTCCAGCGCTGCCAATCGCGCCACGTCCGGACCGACCAGCACGACCGGCCGTTGTGAAAAACCAGAGCCGCTTGATGGCAAGCCCGTTTCCATGAACCGCTGGCGTAACGCGTTTGATGACTGTCCAAACGATAGCTTTTTTGACGGTGTAACCATTGACGTCACCGGCTTTGTGGCACGCGACCCGAGTGGCTTTTACGACAACCGCTATTTTGAACTCTCACGCTTTGTTATCAGCTGCTGCGCTGTCGACAGCACCCCGATCAGCATCCTTGTCAAGACCCCAGACGCCGAGCGCTACCGCGATAATCAATGGCTACAAGTGCGCGGTCAGATCAAACGTGAACTATCCGGCAGCAAAGCCGTCTACGTCCTCACTAACCCCACCATCACCCCAACCACCGAACCAGCCAACCCATACGAATTCCTCGGCGTCTAGGTAATTTGTGATTATTGCGACAATACTCAATGGCTTCCAACACTCTCACGCCTATGCAGCCTGCTTGTACACAAAGACTGAATTAATAATGTCATCGGTCGGATGATATTCCTCCATCAGCTGCACACTCTCGAGAGCATCAGCGTCAAACCCTGGGTAGAGCAGGGTACGCACCCCATACGCCCCGCGTGCGAGTAGTCGCCCGTCTGGTTTAAGCGCTGGTCGTACATGATCAACAATTGCTTGCTTTTCCGCCAGCGTCTCGCCAGCCAGCCCCGCCACATATATCGCATCATATCGCCCCTCATCCAGCGCCACCGACTGACCAGGCCCGGTCACAAATTCACCCGGCCAATCAAGCGCCGCCGCAAGGCCGCGTGATAACTCAATCGCCTCGTCCGACGCGTCAACATGCGTAATTCGCGCCCCCGCTAGCTGATGTAGCCACCATCCCGTCAGTGGCAACGGCCCGCTACCGATCATCGCTACCTCTGAGGAGCTACATAGCTGCAGCCCAGCTCGCCCCAGCAGTTCAATCTCACGCCGCGTCAACTCTTTATAATTCTCATGATACGGAAACGCTTCTTCTAACTCTGCCCACGGATTATCCGCCCCCGCGATACGCCCCGACCAGTGTCGTTCTAGCTCTCCTTCGGCTACCGCACAGCGCCGCTGCACCTGATGGCACATATCCTCGTCACATAGCAGTGGCTCTTCACCGTGCGCCACCACCGTCTCAACTAATTCAGTAAATGCCGCATTCACTTCCTCAGAAGGTGTGAGCTGCGGCAAGCTCAGCACTCGTTCAATACATTCGTTCATAGCTCATCAGTATGGCGTATTGCATAGCTTATTGCAAATTTGTCGCAATAAGTGCTACAATTGCGACATGGATACCTTACGCGACATCTTTCGCCAAGCCGACCTTCGCCTGACCAAATCACGCTGCGAAGTCTTTACAGCACTCGAATCTATCGACGTACCACTGACCATCGCTGAAATCGCCAAGCGCTGCCCGAACACTAACCGCACCAGCATCTATCGCATCCTCGAAACCTTTCACGAGCTCCACGTCATTAACACCATCCACATCGGTTGGAAAGTCCGTTATGAGCTCGCCGAGCCATTTATCACGCATCACCACCACCTCTACTGCACCCGCTGTCATAACGCCGAACCACTGGAGACACCAGAGCTAGAGCGACTCATTGCCTTGATCGGCCGGCGCCATCACTTCCGTGTCGAGCGCCACCACTTTGAACTTGAAGGAGTGTGCCAGACCTGCATGGCAGCTGGTGATACGCAGCCTGGCTCAACCGAAACGACGAGCCAAGCCTAATCAGCCGCGGCAGCAGCTATCTCAATTCCAACGAACCACACGGTGCCCGATATCTCTCCTACAAACTATACCTCGAGCTTTGCCCGTAGCATATCCCGCTCGCGCGTCAGCATCCGGTAGCGCTTAAACGCGCTCATCAGTTCGTTGCGTGCTGTCGCGTCTAGGTCAAAAATCGCCAGCAGCACCGAATCAATTTCCTTGACCGCCCGCTGCGCCTCTGATAAATTCGCCACACCCGGCACCGTGTCGAGGTACTCCTCGCGAATCGCTTCGGTCTTTTTCTCATATAGCGCCAGCCGCTTCGCCGGGCTCTCGGCCGCTTTTTTACTCAGCCGACCCAGCGCCTTTTCGTACTCCTGCCGCGCTGCTAGCACCGTCACATAATCAATATTCAGCCCGAACAGCCGGGCCGCCAAGCCGCCGCGCTCCTGCTCAATCGCCACCATTTCTCGCTCAATTGCCGCTAAGCGCCTGGTTACCTCGCGCCGCAGTTTCTTAACCTGACGACCAGCCCGCAGCCGCTGCCAGCATCGCACCAGCCCCCGGGCCTGCTTATCCACCACAGTCACACCAACCTCACCGAGCACCGCCCGGTACAGTTCATACCTCATAAAATCTTCAACCTGCTGCCGACAGACATCAATTGGCTGCTGGGCAAACGCCAGCGTTCGTCGATACGGCTTTTTTTCTCGCCTTGACGTAAGCTGCGACCCCGCAAAGGCCAGTCGCTCCTCCTCGAGCCGCACCGGTATCATCATGGCAATCAGCTGTTGCTGCGACGACGTCTCGGCCAGCAAATCCTCCTGTAACGCTTGTTGCAACATTGTCGCATTATGCGCCGAGGTGATCGTCTCTAACCTCGGCAAACATTCGTCCCGCCACGCCGTCAACATGTCGTGCATTGTGCGCTTGCTACGATTCAGCACCCGCGCGTCTCGTCGAAATCGCCGCGGCACACGCGCCAAGACGGTGGCCGCTTGGGCTCGGAACACCAACGGGCGCTCTTGGCTTAACTTGACTAACGTATCGTGCTCAATTATCTGCGTCATATGTATTCACTATACTATTTTAGAGACAAAAAGTCAATATTATGCTCACGCATATCCACCTAACGCTTCGCTTTCCGGCAGGTCACCTCGTGCTAATTCACGCTCAATTCTCTCACATAATGCAAGATTACACCAAAAAACCCAACTAAAAAAGCGCCAGGTAAGGGTGGGCATCACCTGGCGCTTTGTTACCCTTCAACCCACCCGAGCTCCCGTCTCAGTGAAGCGTCGTGACTAAAACTCCAAAAGTCCGCGCCTGATTATAATATCAACACCATCCAGTGCTCACCTTGACAGAGGTCGCCTTCAAAAAAGGGCAGTTAAAGGGGTTAGTATGCGCGTAACGTTGAATCGCAAAAAGTGGAGGGTAAGAATACTTAATGCCATTGCGCGCAACCTAACATATTAGTTAGAATAGGGGGTATAAGGTGCTTTTGATTAGCACTTCGGCTAACCAATCGCTCCTGATTATAGCAAGCATTTGACAACATGTCAATACTTTTTATCACAAAAGTCATGGAAATCAATAGAATCCGCCCAGATGAGCATAATTTTACCCAGAGATTGGCAAGTATTGCCAATCCACCGAAAAGCTTGTGTTTCATGGGAGCATTGCCGACGAGCAGCGCGCCAGTCGTGGCAATCGTCGGTTCGCGCAAACCCTCGGCGTACGGCCGGGAGGTGACCGAGCAGCTGGCGGGCGACCTAGCAAAAGCCGGCTGCATCATCGTCAGCGGCTTGGCGCTCGGCATCGATGGTATTGCTCAAAAAGCTGCCCTCGAGGCCGGCGGCACAGTCATCGGCGTCATTCCCAATGAACTACCTGACATCTCGCCGCAAACCAATTACAAACTAGCCATGAACATCATAAAAAACGGCGGCGCTATTCTGTCCGAATGGAAAAAAGGCGACGGTAAAGTCGTCAATCGCTGGAGCTTTTTAGAGCGCAACCGCTTGGTCTCTGGTCTGGCTGACGCTGTCATCATCACCGAGGCCGCCGAGCGCAGCGGCACGCTAAACACCGCCGCTCACGCCTTATCCCAAGGCCGCGACGTCTTTGCCGTGCCGGGTAACATCACCAGTCCGCTGTCTGCCGGCTGCAACGCGCTGCTCAAACAAGGCGCCCTCGTCGCTACCATCGCCACAGACATCCTCAACGTCATCGCCCCGTCAACCACGCAATCCGCCACTGACCAAGCCGTCATCCCCCTCGGTGAAACCCCAGCCGAAAACACTATCATCGACTTACTCCGAACCGGCCTCAGAGACGGTGACCAGCTACAGCAACAATCCGGCCTCAACCCAGCCGACTTCGCCACGGCGCTAACCATGCTAGAGATCAACGGCGTGGTCAAGCCGCTCGGGGCGAATAATTGGGCACTACGATAATTGCGATAACATTGCCAATTTGACAAATTGATGATAGGCTACATCTTATGAAGGTAGGTCGGGAACTGGTGTCCAGCAGCGAGGCGGTCAATGACAGTGACATCACCACCTTGATTAGGGACGCCTTGACCATCCCTAACGCGATGAGTCTAGCGGGTGGAAAGTTGACATGGGACGGTGCGGAAAACCTTGAGGAGGTTTCTGGCTTGGCACAGGTAATCATCGGACGATCAATCGATGTGGCTGACGGGGCGGTCGCCCGCGCAACAGGACAGACGAGTAATGTCGGCGCGGCCGTTGACGCGATCACCGATAAAGTGGTCACGCTCAAACTGCTCTATGAAATGCTGAAAAAAGGCGCAGCACCAAAGTCGGTTATCGGCACCATCGCCGTGTTAAACACGATAAACGCCGCCGCAACAGGCATCGCCAATTATCGTAGTAAACACAAAGGTGAAACGCGCCCAACCACATCTGGCAAACTAGGCATGGCTGGTGAGATGCTGGCGTTGTCTGCCTACGCGGGTGCCCACACCGCCGAACAGAACGGTAAACCAAGGCTGGCCAAAATCCTCCGCAAGATTGGCCGCGCTGCATTTATTGGCTCGTTGCCGCTTGCTGCTCATGCCTCATGGACCTATATCAAACGAGCTATTTTTGGTAGTGATGGCGATGAGGATACACCAGAGGCTTGACTTTTTATCCAATAATTGATATATATATATCAGATTTTCGTTCAGAGAACGAAGATTCGTCCGCCCAGAAAGTCTGGGTGTTGACAATTTGGACAGAGAGAAAGAAGGTCTGACATGGCGGGCTACGATGATTTCTTCGTCATCAACGTTACGGGCGGTGATATCACTGTTCGTACCAGTAAAAAAATCCGTAATGAGCACCTGTGGCAAATAATCCAAAACGGCGGAGTAGAAGCCGCATGGGCCATCGATGAGTCTACTTTTGGCTTGAGAGCCAGCTATAGCGAACCCTTGATTGTGGCCAAGGTTCTGCTCGACTGTTTCGGCACTGGCACCTGGCGAATCACTGGTGATCTCGCCGATGACGTCAGGAAGTGGTGCTATACTATGCGCAAAGCACAGTACGAGAAGCATTTCCACGAGGCCGTTATTACAGGGGATGGAGATCAGATTCTGAAATACTATGATCTCCTCGAGGAGTTGCTCGAGGAAGAGAGTATTGTTAGACTTGTCTAGCGCCCCTCAGAGGACAGACCCATCTCTCTGTCCTCGCAACCAGAGCCACCGAGAAACACCCTCGGCGGTTGTGGTTGCGAGGTGATTTGATATAATATAGAGTTATGAAAAATCTCGTCATCGTCGAGTCGCCAGCCAAAGCTAAGACTATTGAGAAATACTTGGGCAAGGATTTTCACGTTTTGTCAAGCGTGGGACACATCCGCTCAATCGTCAAAAAAACCAAGGACGGTACGCCGCCAATTGATGTGGCAAATGATTTTTTTGCCGTCTACGAAGTCGATCCCGAAAAAAAGAAAGTCATCACCGAGCTAAAGAAGAACGTCAAGGCTGTCGGCAAAGATAACGTCTGGCTGGCCACCGATGAAGACCGCGAAGGGGAGGCTATCGCTTGGCACCTCTGTAAAGTGTTGGATTTGCCGATCGAGACGACCAAGCGCATCGTCTTTCATGAAATCACCAAGGATGCCATCACCAATGCCATCCAGAACCCGCGCACCGTCGACATGAACCTGGTGCAGGCGCAGCAAGCCCGGCAGATCCTCGACCGATTGGTTGGTTTTGAACTCAGCCCGGTAGTCTGGCAAAAAGTGCCAGGCGGTAAGTCAGCTGGCCGCGTCCAGAGCCCAGCGGTGCGGCTGCTGGTCGAGCGCGAACGAGAAATCATGAAATTTGAGGGCAGCTCACAATTCAAGGTGACCGCCATATTCATCCACGACAATCAAGAACTCAAGGCCGAGCTCAACCAAAAATTTGATTCCGAAGCAGCCGCTTACGAATTCTTGAACAGTCTCAAGCCAGCCACATTCACCGTCAGCGATATCTCGAAAACGCCTGGCACCCGCAACCCAGCCGCGCCGTTTACAACCTCAACGCTGCAGCAGGAAGCCAACGCCAAGCTTGGCTTCAGCTCCAAGGCCACCATGGCCTCAGCGCAGCGGCTCTACCAAGACGGTAAAATCACCTACATGCGTACCGACTCAGTCAATTTGAGCGGGCAGGCTATCGCCAGTGCGACTGATTTTATCAAGCGTCTGTACGGCCCGGATTATTCCACCGTGCGCAAATTCAAAACCAAATCCGCCTCAGCCCAAGAAGCCCACGAAGCCATCCGCCCGACCGACATCACCCGCGAAACCGTCACCTCAGATGAACGCGACCAAAAACTCTACGACCTCATCCGCCGCCGCACCCTAGCGTCACAAATGTCGGCAGCGAAATTGGAGAAGACGACGGTAACGATTAACATTAAGGGCAGAGAATTATCTGCTCACGACAAAACATCTGCACAAACCCGAGAATTGAACGACGATGAGGCGCGGCGCGGCGAGGACTGTCTGAGCGAAGCGAGTTCCGCAGCTGCCCGAGACGAATCGGAGAGAGAATCTCGGCGTGCGGAAGCCGTTTTGAAGGGAGTAGGTAATTCTTTCAGTCATTTATACTTTGAAGCCAAAGGTGAAGTCATCACCTTTGACGGATTCCTACGCGTCTACGGCGGCGGCAAAGACGAGATCTTGCCAAAGCTCCACACCGGCGACACACTTGAAACCCACGACATCACTGCCCGCCAAACCTTCGCCCGACCACCAGCTCGCTACACCGAAGGCTCACTGGTCAAGAAGCTTGAAGACCTCGGCATTGGCCGACCAAGCACCTATGCCACCATCATCGACACCGTGCAAACCCGCGGCTACGTTGAAAAAGGCGACAGCGAAGGCCAACCGCGCGACGTCATCGTCCTCAGTTACAACGGCGAAGAAGTCAGCCGCGACATCGTCCAGGAAAAAACCGGTTCCACCCGCGGCAAGCTCATCCCAACACCAAGCGGGGAACTAATCGCCGACTTTTTGACCGACCATTTTACGCAAATCGTTGACTATGATTTTACCGCCAATGTCGAAACTGAATTTGATAAAATCGCCGCCGCTAACCTGGCTAAAAGCGCCATGCTCCACGGATTTTACACGCCATTTCACAAACTAATCGAACAGTCAGGCGGCATCGACCGCAGCAAAGTCGGCGCCAATCGCGAAGTCGGCATCGATCCAAAGTCCGGCAAACCAATCCTAGCGCGCTTCGGCCGCTTTGGCCCAATGTTGCAACTGGGCGCCACTGATGACGAGGATAAACCACGCTTTGCGCCGCTACCGAAGGGGACGAAAATTGAAACCGTCACTCTGGAGCAGGCACTAGAAATGTTTAAATTGCCGCGCGTCGTCGGTCAAACCGAAGACGGGCAAGACATCAAGGCCAACATCGGCCGCTTTGGCCCATACATCCAAGTTGGCAAGCTCTTCGTCTCCATCAAGCCTGAAGATCCGCACACCATCACCCTAGAAAAGGCCCGCGAACTCTACGCCGCCAAGCTCCAGGCCGAAGCCGAGAAGCACATCGCCGAATTCCCAGACGGCGTCAAGGTCCTCAACGGCCGCTTTGGCCCGTACATCACCGATGGCATTAAAAACGCCAAAATCCCCAAAGACACTGACCCAAAAACCATCACTCACGAACAGGCTCTGGAGCTCCTGAAGGCCGCACCCACGAAACCCGCTCGCCGCGGCCGCGCATCAACCAAACCATCCAAATCCCCGAGAAAAAGCAGCCGCTCAAAGAAGTGATTGACTCATAAAATATCCCAATTTAAGCCACATTTCATTAGTGCTGTACAGACCACATTCCCATAATTCACAAAATTAGAAACTATCACACCATTTCATTGCAAAAATTGTTAAATACATGCTATAATTACGGCGTACTACACGACTTGCTTGACACGAAAATATTTTATTGTATAATAGCAATATCGTCATATATCAACATAACTTCTGAGGTGAGGCAGAGAGGATTTAACATAAAGCCATGAGCGACACACAAGAACAGAGCGCACCAGACAAGCAGCTTCGGCAAGCGGCCGAGGATGTCTTGGCGCAGATTCCGCAGGAGCGCGAGAAAGAGATTATTAGCCGTCGCTTTGGCCTATACGGCAATAAAGAGACGCTGGAACAGATCGGCGACATGCTGGGGATCACTCGTGAGCGTGTCCGCCAGCTAGAGAAGGCCATCCTCGTTCGCCTGCGCCTGTTGGTGGCTGACGGCGGTATACCAAGTGCCTCGGCGGCTGAAAAGATGGTCACCTCACACCTGTCGGAAATGGGCCGAGCCGCACCGCTACATAATCTCGCCAAGCACGTCCTCGGCCGAGATGTCACTGATAGCGAACGATCACACGTCGCCTTTATCGCCGAACTCAATCCATCGATCAACATCATCACCGAGAACGACGACTATTACCACTCAGCCATCATCGGCACACCAAACGACGAGAAGAATATCAAGAAGCAAGTCGAAGAAATCGTCAAAGCCATCAAACAGCACGGCCAGCCAGTCACCGCTGAGGAACTACACAAAACGCTCAATTACGAGCACCCATCCAACATCGCCGCGCTCGCCTCAATCAGCAAGAAACTAGCCCATCTCCGAGGGCTGTGGGGCCTGATCAAGTGGCCGCTCGTCAACCCAAAGACCATCCGCGACAAGATTTTCGTCATTCTCGACAGCAACGGCCAGCCAATGCACTTCTCGGACATCGCTAAGGCTATCAAGGACAGCGATTTCAAACGCAAAGATGTCACCATCCAAGCCATTCACAACGAACTCATCAAAGACAAACGCTTCGTCCTGATCGGCCGCGGCATCTACGCCCTCGAATCGTGGGGTTACGCTCGCGGCACCGTCGCTGACATCATCGCCAGTGTCCTCCGCGAGGCCGGCGAGCCGCTGCACCGCGATGAAATCGTGAAGCGCGTCCTCGACAAGCGTCAAGTCAAAGAAACCACTATTCTGCTCAACTTGCAAGCCAAGCCGCAATTCCAACGCTCCGCCAAGGCCACCTACATTCTGGTCAGCGAAGCCTAGGTTTGCATTTATCTATAAGGGGTGAGATAATGAAATAGCATGGAAATTATCTCTTCGATGATTAGCTTTTTGACACAATGGTACGTCTGGATACCTGTCACAGCCGTGCTGTCGTTTTTGACGTGGCGCAATTATCAGCGAGCTGACGAGTTTGAGCCAACCGAGAGCGTGTTGTTAGTACTGGAAATCCCCAAAGCCAACGACAAGAAAGAACTAGCCGCCGAGCAATTATTCGCCAGCCTGCACGGCATCTTGCGCGACAAACGCGAACTCAAATTATCGGGCGGCCGGCAGGAGCATATCAGCTTTGAGATCGCCTCGGTCAACGGTCAAATTCGTTTTTATGTCTGGGTGCCCCGAACGCTGCAAAGTTTCGTCGAGGGACAAATTTACGCCCAATACCCAACCGTTCAAATCCACGTCGCCAGCGAAGATTACACCGAGCACGAGCGTGAGCATTCTACCGTGTACACCACCGAGCTAACCTTGACGGCGCCAGAATTCTTGCCAATTCGCACCTTTCAGACCTTTGAAGTCGATCCACTGGCGGGGATTACCGGTACGCTAGCCAAGCTAGAATTGACCGGCGAGGAACTCTGGGTGCAGGTGCTCATCAGGCCGATCGCCGACAGCTGGCAACAGTCCGCTGATCGCTGGATCGCCAGCGTCAAGAGTGGGCATAAACTCATTCCCGGACTCGGTGGCGGTGGCTTGCAGTGGGTCGGTACACTACTAGAGGCCCTTTGGAGACCACCGGGCCAGGGAAGCGATGGCAAAAAAGTGCCCGAGCTATCTGAGCGTGACAAGACGCGCGTCTCTGAGGCAGAGAAGAAGGCTACTAAATTAGGCTACGACGTCAAGATCCGCCTGGCGTACCTTGGCGAAGATCAAACCAGCGCCAAGCTACATATGCAGGCGCTGGTCGGTGCTTTCAAGCAATTCAACTCAACCAACCTCAACGGCTTTCGCGCTGTCAAGGGTGCGTTCGGCAAGGAGTTTCTCGACAAGTACCGCAAGCGCGCGTTTTACGGCGATGGCTACATCCTGAGTATCGAAGAGCTGGCCTCTGTCTTTCACTTGCCGCACACCAATGTCGAGACGCCAAACATCGTCTGGGCCAGCGCCAAAACCGCCGAACCGCCATCCAAGCTGCCTGTCCTGACCGGCAGCGACGCCAATGACGACCAAATTTCCGCTTTTGGCGTCACTAATTTCCGCGGTATCAACCACCAGTTCGGCATGCTGCGCTACGACCGCTCGCGCCACGTCTACATCATCGGCCAGACGGGGGCAGGCAAGTCGGGATTGCTCGAATTATTCGCGCTCAGCGACATCTTTCATAGTCAAGGCTACGCCATCATCGACCCGCACGGTGATTTTGCCATCAACAATATGAAATTCATCCCCGGCTCACGGCTAAACGACGTCGTCTATTTCAACCCAGCCGACACTGCCTATCCGCTCGGTTTCAACCCGCTGGAAGTCACCAACCCGAACCAAAAAACCAACATTTCATCAGAGGTCATTGGCGTCTTGAAGCGTATGTTTGGCGATTCATGGGGGCCGCGGCTGGAATACATCTTGCGCTACACCATCTTGGCACTGCTCGACCGGCCAGAGACAACCATGCTGGACATCACTCGCATGCTGACTGATAAAAATTTCCGCAAAGAGACGCTGGGCTATTGCCGTGACACCGTGGTCTTGCAGTTCTGGAATGTTGAATTCGCCAGCTGGAACGACAAATTCGTCGCCGAGGCCGTCGCACCAGTCCTCAACAAGGTCGGCGCCTTTACCGCCAACCCAATCATCCGCAACATCATCGGCCAGCCCAAATCCACCTTCAACATCCGCCAAATCATGGACGAGGGCAGAATTCTCATCGTTAATCTATCCAAGGGTCTCATCGGCGAAGACAATGCTGCCATCCTCGGCTCGTTCTTAGTCACCAAGATTCAGCTGGCTGCCATGAGTCGCTCCGACATCCCAGACATCCGCGACCGCCGCCCATTCTATCTCTACGTCGACGAATTCCAGAACTTCGCCACCGATTCATTTGCCACCATCCTGTCCGAAGCCCGCAAGTACGGCCTCAATCTGACCGTCGCCAACCAGTACATCTCGCAGATGAACGACACGGTCCGCGATGCGGTCTTCGGCAACGTCGGCACCATGATCTCGTTCCGCGTGTCTGCCGACGACGCACCGATTCTAGCCAAGCAATTTGAACCAAACTTTGAAGCCGTCGACCTATTGCAGATGCACAATCGCAACTTCGTCATCAACATGGTCATCGGGGGAGAGAAGACCCCGGCCTTTTCCGCACGCACCCTCGAGCTCCCGCCGAGCCAAGCCGACAACACACCACACATCATCGAACATTCGCGGCGTATGTACTCACGGAGTAGGGAAGACGTCGAGCGAGAAATTGCTGCCGTCATCATGCCGCCGCGCCCGCAGAAGCAACCCAGCCAGCCGCGCCCGCAAGCCGTCGCCGCAGCTGCACTAGCCCAGCCCGTTCAGGCGGCCACTAGCCAACCAGCACAAGGAACCACGGCCACCAACACCCAACACCCGGCACCACAACCCAAACCCGTCACAGACAGCGGCGAAGTCATCTTGCAAATCCGCGGCAACAGCGCATTTGAATCAGCAGCTACCGACACCGCCACACCAAAGAAACGCCGACGACGACGGAAGAAGAGTGCTGCATGATATACAATAATTAAGCCCCTCGACAAAAATAGAAAACTTCTACACGGTAAAACAGCCCCCAAAGACAGTATAAAAACTGTAACTATTCAAATTTTTATCCTTTATTGATATACTGAATTCGTCTAGATCTGACTGGGTACCGCATGGTCTAGTTCACTTTGCAAATGGGCAACCATTGTGCGATAAAGTGGACGCATGCGTTCCCTTGTCAGATCTAGACAGTCAGCAAATGGCTGTCCTTTTTTATGACAGCTCGGCAGGCAATCTATATTATTAATAAAATCCTGAGGGGGGATTATGGGCAAAAACGAACAAAAGAAATCTGGGCTAGTCACAACAGGATTAGTTATAGGTATTATCGGGCTGGTGCTATCGGCAATCCCGATTATTAACAACTTCGCCGCAATACTTGGCGTGCTCGCTATATTTTTTGGCATAGTTGGCATTGTTGGCGCTAAGAAGCACGACGGAGCGGGCCGCGGAATGTCAATTGCCGTTTTAATCATAGGTTTAGTCTGCGTTGGCATCGTACTAGCCAGTCAAGCGATGTACGGCAAAGCAATAAACGATGCTGGTAAAGCCATCCAGGATTCAGTGGATACATCGAGCGGCAAAAAGACTGATGAGCTGCTCAAAAACGATGTTAGTGTTGAGGTTGGCCAATTTTCAGCAACTACTGATGCATATGGTATCAATAAAACCCTGTTAAGCGTTAAGGTTACAAATAAGAATGCCGAGACAAAATCATATACTGTTAAAATAGAGGCTGTAGATGCTAGCGGCACACGACTTGCAGAAGATACGATTTACGCTAACGACCTCAAAAGCAATGGGTCTGGATCATACGAAGCATTTAAATATGTAGAGGCTGGTAAAGTAGATAGTCTAAAAACCGCAACATTCAAGGTTTATTCTGTTGGTCAAAGTTAAAGTTAAAATATGAAAACTATACAAATAACTAAGCCAGCTTTTAATCTGGCTTAGTTATTTATTTTTGGTACTAAATGCGTTATTTATGCTTATCGCAAGCTATGCCGTCGCCGTCTCTATCAAGGTGCGGTGCGTACCCTGGTTGACCACGATGCATATGGCTATAACCAGCAGTGCGTGCCTCTTTACAGTTACGAAAGTGTAGCTTTCCGCCCGACGATGAAACTTAATAGTTTTATTACCGCGGCGTCTACCGTCAATAACAGAAATGATAACCTCACTGTCGCCATATTTGATATTTTTGATCTTACATTTAACATTACCAGTCGAGTCTTTACGCTCGCATATACTAGCTCTATCATCAGCCACTTTCACTTCAGCGAGCAGGTTTTGAACCATTGGTAATCCCCAAAATACCACCATTTACTTACATTGGCAGAATAACCTCCATGTAACCCCCATAACCATACCACAAAGCAATACAGCACGACAATCCTAAAAAACCCATTTACTTAACCCGTCATAACATATTATAATTTCCCTTATGGAAATAAGTATAATAATTCTTATCATCATTGTCGTCTTTGGAATAATTGGGGCAAAAACAAACAGATGAACCACTTTTTCTAAGCCAAAAACAGGGGAGTATGCATACACCAAAAAGGAGCGCATCATAACACACAGTACGAACTGGCCTTCTATCAAACCCTACACGAAGTAGTCAGCGGCTGTATCATTATTCCTCAAGCCCATCTGAGCATATTCTTGAATCATAAGGTGCGCGGACAAAACTGGAGCAGGGCATTCTCAAGAATCAATGGTAAATCAGTAGACTTCCTCATCTGCACCAATGACATACGACCACTTCTCGCCATAGAGCTTGATGATATCACTCACAATCGCCCTGACCGTCAACAGCGAGACGCTTTTGTCAATACAGTTATCACTAGTGCACACATACCCCTGCTACGATTCACCGCCAGCGGCTGGAATACCGACACCATCAAGCAGCAAGTTGCCCAGGCCCTGCACGCATCAGTATTCGAAAAATAATAGAACAAAAAGAGAACTTATCACATTAGCGGTTCAAGCGACTTTAGGCTGCCAAGATTACGCACATACAGGCTGTATCGTTGTATCGCAGTCCATATATAGCAGGCCTGGGTGAATACGGCAACGGGTACGATACCGACCAGAAGCGCTCAATCACCATAAAACATAAAACGCCGAGGTAATAAAACAAATCTAAGTTTTCAATAAATTCCGCAAAACCGCATTTGGTAGATTTATCCGTCAGTCACGATATGGGGGCGTCCAGTAAAGGGCAGTCAAAGCTAAGCTAACATTACATACAAAACAAAAAAATATTATCGCGAAGAGACGATAGAGCATGCGTCTTTTCGTAGATAATTTAATGTCGCACAAGGTAGCTTTTACGTATTATAGTTATTTTGATACGCTGAACTTCGGTATGCATACACTTAATATACCATTTATAACTTTTTCGCCTAGCATCTCTTACGAGCGGGGGATCTCCTCCCGGACTTTCACCATACTACGGTGAGTGCTAATACGGGATACGTTCAAGCTACCATAAACAAAACAGACCCCCATACTAATCACTTTCGACTTTCAATCGGGGGAGTTTGGGATACCTCCGGCGCCAGCGTCGTCTCCGCCTCTCAAATAAATATCGAGCTAGGCCTTACCAAACTTGAACGTCGTTACGGTCTAAAAAGCAACTCGTAGACTTTTCCACATCATAAGGCACCGCCTAGCATGGGCATATGCGCTTGTGTACGAGGCCGCGCACGACAAACACAGCATCCCACGCTGGTTTAAACCTACAAACATTTGACTTTTTCCTATTTTATTCCCCTGCTCTATTTTTCCACAAGCACCCTATTTGATTTTTTGCTATTTTGATATTATAACTATGTTTTTCTTAATCCTCTGATAAACGAACAAAAAGCGAACTTATATAATCAGGGGCGACGTCTCTACCCTATTGGTGGCTCGACCTGCAACCCGCGCGGACGAGCAATCCACCCCCTGCCCGCTACTTATAAAACACTCGCTGATTGACGCGCACATCAATATACGTAGGCGTCGCGCCACTACCCTGGAAGAATGTCATGGCCTTGACCGCTTGCGCTACCTGCGCTGCTGCCTCCCTGTCGGTGGTCATTTTAATACTGTATGGACGGCCCTTGATTGACAGAAGCGCCTGGCGAACGGTGTTTTGCGGCAGGATAATTTCCGTAACTTCTAACCGGTGCTCGCGAAAGCCGGCGACAGCTTGACCGAGAAAGCTGAGAAAGTGGCGATTGATAACCTCCTGGCCGGCGGCGGTCGGCACACCGCTCTGGTCTTTGACGATAACTGACGGCGAGCCCATGTAGGTGATCGAGAACGTCACGCCTGCGTCGTCAACAAAATAGCTCTTATCGCCAGAGGTCCACTGGACAACAGGCTGGCGAAAGGTAAGCTTAAGGTGCGGCCGAGTAAGCTGGTCGGCCTCGAGGCGAACCGTCTTGACCTCCGGGGCTTTCTCGAGGAAAAAACTAGCTAGCGACTGGTGATTCAGTACAAACAAGAATCGCTCGACCGGACGTGCACTGAGATATTCATCGACGAGGTTACGGTAGCGATCGGCCTCTTTGGCACTCGCTGCGTCTGGCGTTTGCACCGAGACCGTGACGGTACATTGCCATGCGAGTAGACCAATGACAATAAGCACCAGCGCACTGCTGAGGAGGATAATCCACCGCGTCCGGCGACGCCGAGATTTCGCATGCTGAACCGTGCGCTCCGAGGTCTCGACCGGCGAGGCAGTGTGGCGGGTGTTGAGGTTACGATTGCGGCGATAGGCTGTCTCGAATGAACTATCCTCGTTAATTAGCGCCGCTTGACGACGAGCTGCAATTTCGCGGCGTGTGGTCGGCGTAGATTTTGCCCGAGAAAAGGGTAATTTCACCGACGTCTCCCCTGCCGACGAATGACAGTGAGAAGCATCGCTGCCATGTCCTTGGCGGCGTTGGGCTTGGCAAATGTACCGATGTTTCGCCCGAGGCCGGCCAAGATCCGCGGCGACTTAACAAGACCAATGACCTTCTTGCTCAACACCTCTGGCGTCTGTTTCAGCGTCGACTCCTCAACGATCACTGCCGCCAGCGCATCCTGATACACCTTGGCATTCTTGAGCTGATGACCAGCTGTCAACATACCGTTCGGCACGATGACTGCTGGCTTATGTAATGCCGCCAGTTCCAGCAGCGTCGTCGCACCGGCCCGCGCCACCACCACATCCGCTGCCGCCAATACTTCGGCCATGCCGTGGTTAACAAACGCTTCCAATCGCCAGCCCGCCCGACTATCAACGCGCTCTTTCAGCTCGTCAAACTGATGCTTACCAGAGATCAAGAACACCGACGCCTCGGCTAGCAGCTGCTCGCGCGTGGCTACCACCGCTTCGTTGAGGCGCGCTGCCCCCAGCCCACCGCCAGTCACCACCACCAGTGGCCGCGCCGGGTCGAAGCCAAGCTTTGTCTTTAGTTGCCGCCGCTCGGCTGCGCTGTATGGTCGGAACTCCTCAGCCACCGGGATGCCGACATACTCCGCCTTGACATCAGGATAATTATAATGCTCCAGCGGCGCCCCGGTGCCGATCTTGGCAGCAAATGGCGCCAGTAGTCGATTGGTCAGTCCCGGATGCGCATCCGAATCATGCAGCACCAGCGGAATCTTCAGCAGCCGCGCTGCATAGCCAACCGGCAGGCACACGTAGCCGCCCTTGATAAAAATCACATCCGGCCGCCATCTGAGCAACTTACAAAAGCTCTGAATAAACCCAATACCAACCAAAAAGATATCGCGCAGATTCGGTAGCAAAATTGATGGACGAAGATGAAACGTCATATTTTTACCGTGGTAGCGACGGATCTTGCCAGCGATAATCAACTCAACCGGGATCGTCTCATCAAACTTACCAAAAATACCGCGAGCGCTAGCACCAAACTTCCGATCACACCAAAACCGCAATTCGTGATCACCCGATGATCGCAACTCCTTACACACTGCCACGACTGGCGTAACGTGTCCGCCCGAGCCGCCGCCGACTGCCAAGATCTTTGCCACTTCCCTCTCCTTCCGTTAATGGTTTGTGCGCCGTATAGGCTGACAGTTGAAATGCCAGACCCAGCGCCGCTGCGATAAATAACATGCTGGTGCCGCCATAACTGAGCAGCGGCAGCGAGATACCAGTCATCGGAATAATCCCCGTCATTGAGCCAATATTCATCAGCACATGCGACGCCACCCAGCCAAACACACCCGCCACTACGAGCCTTAGGTGCATATCAGCCAGCCGCGACGTCACCTTGAGCAGGCTCAGCAGCAGCGCCGAAAACAGCGCCAAAATAACCAACAGGCCAACAAATCCAAACGTTTCGCCCATCACCGCAAAAATCGAGTCGTTAATCGCCTCTGGCAGGTAACCTGTCGCCTGCACACTTTTACCGATGCCGAGGCCCAATAGGCCGCCCGAGCCGATGGCGATGCGCGCTTGTTGGATGTGATAATTATTTTCATCCCGACTGGCTGATTGATGCGTATCACCCTGAATAAAGGTCATCACCCGCTCGATGCGATGCGGTGATGAGAACGTCAGCACTAACGCCGCAGCCGCGATAATGAACACGATGCGTCGCAGTAGCCGAGCGTCCATCCCCGACACCGCTAACACCGACAGCGCCAGCGCTACGAGCGACACACCCGTCCCCAAATCTTTCTGCAGCACCACCACCACAAATATCGACACCGCCATAACAATACCCAGCGGGATCAGCGTCTCGTTGATATCGTTGAGTTTGCCTTGGCGCACCCGTTTGGCCAAAAACCCAGCCACAAACAGTAGCAAGCCAAATTTCAATAACTCCGCCGGCTGAAAGCTACCCAGTCCACCCAGATAAAACCAGCGGTACGCGCCGTTGGTGTCCGATGCAAATGGCAGATGCAGCAGCGCCCCGCAAACCACCAACAAGAAACACGCCGCCAAGCCCGCGATGAATAGTCGCTTGGCCCACGCCTCGGTCAACCACCGATATGGCAATATCGCCGCCACCCCAAATGCCACCACAGCGGTGATGACGCTGGCCAGCTGCTTATTAAAAAAGAAGGTGTCGCTATAATTCGCGCCGTGCGTATGATTTAATACATTCGCCCGCTGCGGTCCCAGCGCATACATCACCACCAACCCGAGCATCAATAACAACCCCATATACAGCACGATCTGATACATCGGCCGGTGGCGACGCACCGCCTTGGCGGTTGAGGTGGCAGTGCGGTTACGCAATATGACCCCCCGCCAGAGCCAGCATCACGCCGATAAACGCCATCACGCAGCCAATCACCCAAAACCGCATCGTCACTTTAGTTTCCGGCCAGCCGCTGGCTTCTAGGTGATGATGAATCGGCGCCGATAAGAAAATCTTGCGCTTAAAGAGTTTCTTGCTCACAATCTGGATCAAGCTCGAACCCGCCTCGATCACAAACAACAACCCAATCACCGGCAGCAGCAGCAATGAGTTAGTCAGCATCGCCACCACTCCCAAACTCACCCCATAGGCAAAACTACCAACATCGCCCATGAAAAACCTTGCTGGATAGATGTTAAACCAGAGATAACTCAGTAGCACACCAACTACCGTGAAGCAAAATCCCGCCAGCAACACTTGTTGCTGCAGCAAGGCAATCACTCCGAACGCCCCAAAGCTAATCCCCAACAGCCCGCCGGCCAGCCCGTCCATGCCATCAGAAATATTAACCGCATTACCAGTCGCTACCACTGCAAAGGCAAACAGCGGGATGATCAGCCAGCCGATCGCTACGTCACCCATGAACGGCACATGGAAGCTGGCCACGCCCAGCTTGACATAGAAAAACCAGCCAAGGACGATGCCGATAAGCATAATCAGCGCAAATTTCACCGGACTACGTAAGCCGGCTGCACCACCGCCCAGCCCGCGTAGATTAATAACATCATCAACTAACCCAACTGCGGCACCCCCGACTAGCGCCGCTAGCGGCAGCCATGTCTGCGCTCGATCTAAATTACAGAGGAATGTTACAACAAAAATCGAAATAACACCGATAACTCCGGCCATTGTTGGAATATTTCGCCGCAATTTTGCCGCTTGGAATTTAGCAAAAACCTTCAACTCTTTGCCGTCGGTACTCTCCGAGCGCTGCCGCTTCCAAAACCGATACCGATAGGCAAAAAACGTATAAATCGGCGTCAGAAACATCGCCAATAAGAACGCCCCGACACTGAGCAAAAATACGTGTGTCAATTCGTTGGTCATTGTTTGTAAAGCAGTTGCCATGGCTATCCCTTCGGTGCTAATTTCATATAATCAATCATCCAGTTGGAGATATCAGTAAAAATTGGTGCAGCGTGAATGTTACCCTGTAAGTTCTTGCGCTTGCCAGGCGCCGCGACACGTACCATTATGACATACTCGGGGCGATTTGCGCCACCATAGCCGATATACGTCGCTACTGTTTCGTCCATGGTATAGCTACCATTGATCAGCGTCTCTGAGGTACCAGTCTTGCCGCCGACATCATAGCCCGGCCTGTCTTTATCGGGCATACGCTGATTGAGAACCGCCCGCGCTGTTGACAGCATGCCGCGCATGGTGGCTGATGACTGCTCAGAAATAGTCCTGCGCAGCGGTGAAGCAGCCGAAGGCCTCAAACCGCCATTCGCATCCACCGTTCCAGCTACCACCGTCGGTCGAAAATACTGCCCGCCATTCACCACCGAACAAAACGCGCTGGCCGCCTGTACCATCGTCGCATTCATACCCTGCCCGAACGTAATATTCGCGTAATTCACCTCTGCTCCCGGCCGATTTGGCACGTAAAGTAGCCCCGGCGCCTCCGCTAGCTCAATCCCCGTCGCCTCACCAAACCCAAATTTGTCGTGATAATACTCATACAGCGTCTGCCGCGCACTCGGGGTGATCGTCGATCCATCGCCCAGCCGCCGCGCAATCGTGATCATGCCGACATTGAGCGAATTATTAAACGCACTCTGCATGCTCGTCGTGCCGCCAAGCCCCCTTAGAGCATTACACATTTTCCGATCCCCCACCTCAGTACAATCAGTGTTCGAGTACGTTGACTGCGGCGTCACCACACCCTTATCAATCCCCGTCGCCATGCTGAACGTCTTGACAATGGACCCCGGCTCAAACGGCAGCATCGTCGTCGCATTGCTAAACACCGCTGCGTCTTTTTGCTTGGTGTACTCGGCTGGATTATACGTTGGATAATTAGCCATCGCCAGCACCTGACCATTATTCGGATTCATCACCATCACGCTACCTTCGGTCGCGCCGGCCTTGTCGATCCCTCGTTTGAGCGCTTCTTCGGCGTAACTCTGCACATTTCGATCAATCGACAACGCCACATTCTCGCCCGACTTCGCCTCGACGCGCACGTTATCTTTACTCAGCGTCAGCGGCACATTACGCACGTCCGCCACTGTTTTGAGTAGGCCATCACGACCCTTCAGCCTATCGTTTAGCGCCCCTTCAGCCCCGTACTGCCCCTTGCCCTCGGCATTAACGAAGCCCAGCACCTGCGCTGCCAGCTGCCCCTCCGGATAGTTGCGAATCGACCCCTTTTGATACAAGATACCGACAAAATCCTTAGCCTTTAGCTTCTCGGCCTGGGTGCGCGTGATGTTGCGCGCCAGCACTTCGTAGCGAGAGGCGGTACGCTCCAGCCGCTTGGCCGCGTCACTCACTACCTCGCCACCGGCAATTTCCTGTAGCGCCGCGATAATCTGCTGGCGCTGCTCCTGCTTGACCGTCTGCGGATCGGCGATCACCGTATAGACCGTTTGGTTAAGCACCACGGGGACGGCCGTACCGCCATCCATCATATATAGCTTGCCCCGCTCGGCCGGAATGACAAAATGACGCTGCTGGCTAGCCTGAGCCAGCGACACGTATTCGCTGTGTTTAATGATCTGTAGATAAAACAGCCGCATCACAAAAATCGCCATCATCCCCAACAGAATGATAGCGAGTACGCCGGTTCGAGATTGCGTTAAGTGACGTTTCATACCGCTTGTCCTATTGTACCACTTTTACCCCCAGGCTAGCGAGCGTAGTTCGTCTGCGTCGGTGTTTTCATCGCCGATGCAACATTGCTGTGCTTGACCTTTTCGAGCGCCGTCAGCCGCGCATTCTGCACCTCTAACTCTGACTTTTTCGTCGCCAGCTCATTCAACTGCGAATCCAGCCCCTCCGCCTCGTAACCATAGGCCGTCGTCTTGGTCGCCTGTGTCAAGTACACCAGCCCCAGCACCATAATCATCAGCGCCACCAGCACCGTATGCGCCACCGGCCCGAGCTTGGTCTGTGATCGAAAACGGGTGGCGTTCTGGTTACGGCGAAGCTGCGGCCCAGGACGACGCGGCGTAAATGTGGTGGATGAGCGTGTGTGCATAAATAATTTCTGTGTGTATTTAAATGTGTTAAGTTTGGTACTTTCGGTGGCGCGTCGTAACGACACGGGAAATACAGCCGGTCGGCCCGCCCTCATCTTAGGAGAACGAGCCGCCGAGCTTGCATACTTTTTCCGGGAAAACTATCAAGCGAGCTTACTTAGCCGCGGCGTACTGCAACGGTCTCAGCTGCTTCTGCGTCCTGGAATTGTACTTTGATGTGGATTGGCATGGTGTCGCCCTCCTTCTTTTTGTTTTATGTTTTCACGGCGTAGCGAAACTGAGCGCTTCGACTGCGCGGATTGTGAACATCTTCTGTTCCAGACACCGGTTTTTTCTCTGGGATGATCAGCTCGGCCTCGTAGCCGGCAGCTACTTGCTCCCAGAAATATCGCTTGACCAATCGATCCTCCAAACTATGAAAACTAATTATTCCAACTCGCCCGCCCCTAGTAAGGAGACGTGGCAGCAGCGGCAATAATTCTTCAACCAGCCGAAGTTCGTGATTGACTTCAATGCGCAGTGCCTGAAAGGTGCGAGTCGCCGGATGATGTTTCATCCCGCCGCGACCGACAGTGTGCTTGATCAGATCAGCCAGCTCAGTCGTTCCCCGAATCGGCCTAGCATTGACAATTGCCTGCGCAATCCGCCTGGCCCGTCCGGGACTTTCCTCGCCGTAACGAGTCATCAGCCGCGTCAGCTCATCAACCGAATACGAATTGACGATATCCGCTGCTGTCGTTTCCGTCCGATTATCCATCCGCATATCCAGCGGCCCGTCAAACCGAAACGAAAAACCTCTCTCTGCTCTGTCAAGCTGCGGTGACGACACCCCCAAATCAGCCAAAATCACGTCAAATGTACGTCCCTGCTTGACCAAATCCTGCGCTGCACTCACAAAATCCTTGTGAATCAGCGTCGCGCCTTTTTCGGCCAAATCGCCCAGCGTGCTAATCGCTTTATCATCGCGGTCAACCAGCACTGCGCCCAAGTAATTATCCGTCCTCCGTAAGAATTCCCTGGCGTGGCCGCCGTAACCAGCCGTTAGGTCGAGATACCTCTCGCCTCTGGCCGGCCGCAACCTATCCAAGGTCACCTCCAGGAGCACGGGAACATGAATCGGTTCGCTCATCTGAAGCACCTCCGACTGTGGTGGATGTTCTTTAATACTCATCATTGCTTTATTATTGTATCATCGGTCGCGGCGATTCTTCGAGATTTACTCCTCTTTACGCGCCAGGCGACATTCGTCGCTTGGGCTGCAATCGCTGTACGGAGATAAATCTCGAAAATCTTGCGACCAGATACAATAGCAACGCTCGAGATCACCTAACTGGATATTTAATTCTGGCTGTTTTGTATTTGTGTTTTGTTTGTTTTTTGTCTTAAGAGTGGAAAATGGATGATTGTCAGTGACAACCATAGTTTCCAAAAGAGACTTATGTGTGAGGTGGAGTTTTTTGGGAGGTGTTTTGAGGAAAGAACGTTGCCGTTTTTATCGTGGAGCAAAGTGCCACCTGCCATCTTCAAATACCCAGATAGTTGATCTCGAGAGGTTTTCAAATTGTTAAAGTACTGACCCCAGCTAATCAATCTGCATTTTCAGCCGCCATCAGCCGAAAATACGCGCCCGCCCGCACCGCCACGACTTCCCGGTCAATATCGGCATAGTCGAGTAGATGCTGCTCAATCGTCACCCGCCCCTGTTTCTGGTCAAGCGCCGAGGCGGTTTTACCGCGGCGAAACTTGACGTTCAGGTCGGCCACCCGCTCATCCAGAATACTTCCGGTCAGCGCACCCTCCACTTCCCGATCCCAGACTTGCTGCGGATACAGGTGGAGATATTTGCCAAACCCGCGGGTCAACACGACGCCGGACGCAAACTCTGCCCTGAGCTCGGCTGGGATCGTCAAGCGCCGCTTGTCGTCCAACTTTCGCTCAAAGTAATCTGTCTGCACGTCGTCCTTCCTCCGTGGTAGATTAGTTGGTTTTTTCACAGTGGATGTTTGTTTTGGTTGGTGTTACCGCCAACATTCGTTCCACTGATTCCACTATACTACCCACAACTACCCACATGCAAGCCTTTTTACCCACTTTCTACCCATTTCCCTACTAAACAAAAACTTTTCCACGATTTTGTGGAAAAGTCTAGTGGTGTGGTATACTGGCGGAGCGCTACTCTCTCTAGTATGTCGCTTTACATTCGAATCTAGGGTTATGCGAAGCTGGTCACTATTTCCGCAGCTTCTTGATCACCGCCGCGAACCAGCGTGCGCTTGGCCGTACCGTCCGGGTCATGGTCTGCCGATCAACTGCTACCAGACCAAACTTTGGCCAATAACCCTTGTCCCATTCAAAATTATCGAGCAGGCTCCAGTGCAAATAACCGATTAGATTGACATCATGCTTCAGCGCCTCATGCATCGCCTTGATCGTCTCGGTCAGCCACCACTGCCGCTGACTATCAGTGCCATCCGCCAGCCCATTCTCGGTAATCATAATCGGCAACCGATAGCGCTCGGCCACGTCCTCCAGTAGATACTGCAATTTATCCGGCTGCATATCCCAGCCGAGATCGCTGACCTTCAGATACGGGTCATGCACCCGATAGCCATAAATCCGCCGGGCAAAGTAATAATTGATCGCCAAGTAGTCACTGTGCCGCCGCACTCGACGCAGCACCCACGTGTTCAAGAAATAATGTACCACCCGCGCACTAGCCCGGCTGAGAATCGCATCATCGCCCGGATAGCAATAGATCAGATGATGCGCCATCGACACTTTCCACTTTTTGCGAGCACGCGTCAATTTATACACTTTTTTATGCGCCGTAACGAGGTTACAGAGCACGCGCAGCATATCACGCTTGCGAGTTTTATTCGGCGGCCAATGCCCCTCGAGGTAACTCTCGCCGGCATAGACAGTCGGCTCGTTAATCGTCACGATCCACTCGATGTCGCGCCCCAACTCGCTCAAAACTTTCTCAACATAATACACAAAATATTTGATATTGCGCCGCTTTTCAAAGCCGCCCTTAGCTGCAAACCACTCTGGTAGTGTAAAATGAAACAGCGTCACCACCGGTGTAATACCCATCTTTTTCAGCGTCCGTAGATACGTCCGATAGTGGGCAATCGCCGCCGCATCCCACGCACCTTCCTGCGGCTCAATTCGCGCCCATTCAATACAGAACCGAAAGGCATTCATGTTGAGGCTCTTGAGAATCGCGAAATCTTCCTCATAGCGATGGTAATGATCGACACCCCGCCCCGATACGTAGTTGTCAGGCCTGGTCGCCTCTTTTTTAATACGCGGCCAGCTGTCAATATCACCAAATTGATGCGGCGCCTGCACGGACAGCCGCTTGGCATGCTCAAGCTCCCACGTCGTCCACTGATTCACCAGTCCGCCCTCGACCTGATGCGCCGACGTCGCTGCACCCCATAAAAACTTCTTTGGAAACACGATGCGTTCAGATTGCTTCGTTGTCATCAAAGTATATTATACCAAGTTATTGGCCAAACTGCCAGCCAAGCGTCACTGCACCACATCCTCCCCAAAATGTTTCTGCAGCCGCATCTTAATCGAGCCTTCGTGACGACCAAGCTTTTGACTAAGCTGCTGGATGGTCGCGCCTTGTAAAAATTCCTGTTTGAGGATGTCGTCGTCAGCTTTTTCCCACGGCATATAGGCCTTCGGGTACGTCTCACGCATTTTGGCAATTTTTTGCTGCCAGCTAGCGGACTGAGGCTTTTTGCCAGATTTTTTCGGCACTGACTGCTTTTGCTTCATTTCCTTCAGTATCGGACGATAGTGCTCGGCCGCTTCATTACTTGCCCGCTGCAATACCTCATCAATTGCCAGCGCATCCGGTGAAATTTCCAGCGCCTTGCGGTTAATTCCATATAGATACAAGTTATCCAAATCTCGCACCCGACTCAAAGCCACATAACCCATGCCCTCAACAAACGCTTTTCTCAGGTCAATCTTAGCTGCGTCAAGCGTCATGCCCTGGCTTTTATGCACGGTGATAGCCCACGCCAGGCGCAGTGGCACCTGCGAGATACTCGCCCGCTTACGCTCACCGTCACGCAGCTCCCACACATCCGGCACCATGGTCACCTGCTGACCACTGCGAAACTCCACGATCGGATAATCGGTCAAGGGCTCAAAATCCACCACCGTACCGATGCTACCGTTAGCGTACAATTTCTGCGGCGAATTCTTCACGGCCATGACCAACGCACCCGGTTTCAACACGAGTTCACTCGGCGCCAGCACCGACCGCTGTAAGCTCTCGACGTATACTTTCGAGCCAGTCGTCGTCTGCTGATACCTTCGCTCCTCGCCCACCAGCTCTGCCAGCTTCTGGCTGTTGATAGCGTCAACATCAACATTGACGGTATGTAGCTCGGTGATGTCACCATCAGGCAGCTCAACCTCCGTCCGTGCCAGCAACATCTCAGCGTGATGTCGCCTGATATCGTCATGTCTCAGTGCTGTCAAAATCTCGAGGAGCTGCTCATCATTTTGCCGATATTGCCGCTCCAGATACAGCACCGCCGGCTGCAGCTCCTGCCACGCTTCCGAATACACCACAAAGCCGCCGCCCTGCTCGCCCGGACGATTGATCGGCGGTAATTGGAAAAAATCACCACTCATCACCAGCTGCACACCGCCAAACGGCTGGTCGTTTTCCCGGACACCACGCAGCACCTGATCGACCATGTCTAGCCGAAAATCATGCAGCATGGAAATCTCATCAATTACCAACACATCAGTCTTGGTAATCACCTCACGCCGCGTTTTTGACAGCCGATCAAAAAAGTTGTTCGCCAAGTGATCACTGACACCAATGCCGCTCCAACTGTGAATGGTATTGCCACCCAAATGCGTCGCCGCCAAGCCCGTCGTCGCTGTTACCGACACCTTTTTACCCTGGTCACGCGCCTGTGCAATAAACGTGTTCAGCAGGTGTGTTTTGCCGGTACCCGCCGCGCCCGTCAGCAGCGCCGACCGACCGCTCATCAAAATCGCCAGCGCCAATTCTTGGTCCATACTTAACCTCGCGGTGGTTCGCCCTCTGGCTCGCCCAGCAGTTTTTTCGATTTAATTTCGTATCGCTTGCCGGTAATTTTACTCTCGATATAATCCTCGTTGATCAAGTTCACAAACATATCCAGATCATTACCATCCATAATGATAATCGCGCCGTTATCATCACTCATCAGCTCCAGCTGCATCTCATCAGCATAGTCCAGCACCTGCTCTTGTTTAACTTCGCCAATCTCTAATTTCTGTAGTTTATTGATGGTCTTTTTGCGCTCCTTGACCAGCGCATTTAGATCCAAGCCCTCTGGAAAACTCAATTTGTATTCCTTTTCAATTTCCGCCACTTTCTTATCAGCAATCACCTGCTTCTTGTATTCATAGCCAAACATCCGCTCAAACTTGCCTGGATTAAAGGCGAACATATCCTGACCGATGATCAGCACCTGGTTATCGTCTGGCACCTTAAACCCGACTTCCGCCTTAAACGCACCAAACTTGCCGTCAGAAAACTCCCACGCCAGCGCGCTTTTGAGTGTCTGTCCCTGCTGAATTAACTTAGCCGTGTAAAAGATTTTTTCTGGATGATTTGGATCAGTAAACCGCGCTATCACGCCCTTCATCCGTTTGAACTCATGCTCAGTTTCCGAAAATTCCACGATGTCGCCGCGCTCATGCTCAATCAAATGAAGCAAGGTTTCCGCCCGGCCGACCTTGGCGAGGTCCGTCCGCAGCAGCACGTTTTCTTCCGCTTCGCTCAGCTCATAATCGCGCACACTGAGGCCGGTGCCCGCCCCCAAATTAACTTGATTGATATAATCAAACAAAAATAGCGGCCGCAGCTGCTGCTCAACATCACCTTTCAAAGGCATAACATACGGCGTATAATTTTTATTAAATAAGAACAGCTCTATCTGTAAATCGTTCTTCTTCGCATCAGTTTGATTGGCCCACAAAAAAATATCAGTCGTTTCCCTCACTTCTTCCATGAGGGTAATTATAGCAATTTTTGTACTGAACCGCCAGACGGCTGATTATAGCCGCTCACCCAGCCGCGCCCGATTCGCCCACTCATCTGCCAGCTCATTGCCCTCGTCACCCTCATGACCGCGCACCCAGCGGAGTTCCGCCTGCGACTGCACATATAACTCGTATAATTCCTGTACGATATCCAAGTTCTTAATCTCGCCACCCTTCTTTGTCCAGCCGCGCTGCTGCCAGCCTGGCGCCCACTTGGTCACCACATTGATCCAAAATTCGCTATCAGTATAAATCACACATGGCGCGCCGTCAGCGTCCTGAAGTGCCGCAATCAGCGCCTTGCCTTCCATGCGGATGTTAGTCGTCTCGCCGTCCTCGGAGCCCAAGATCCACGGCTGAAGATCCTTAATCACCGCGAAGCCACCCGGGCCGGGATTGGGGCTAGTCGAACCGTCAGTGTAGTAAATTGTCATATTCTGATTATACATAGTTTGCCGAGACTAGGCGAGCTCATGACACAAGAAATGATATAAATCCTCCAGCAACGCATCACGCGCCGGAGTTGAACGCTCATTTACTTCCAGATCATGGCTGGCATAGTCGCGCCGCTGGTGGATCTGCTTGAGCAGCTGAGACATCGTTTGAGCAATGGCATGTTTATCTTCATCAGAGACTGGGCGCTGCCGCTCCAGCTGACGAATATATTTATAAATAATGTGCGCCACCTCTCCCGTCCGCGATCGCCGACGCTCATCCTCGGTGACAAATTGCACTTCGACCGGCACGCCCTTGTCTAGCCCTGGATAATCCATCAGGAAAGTCGTCTTGGAAACCTGATATTTCTGACCGCGCTGCTGCACACTTTCAGCATCCTGGACCACAAACTCGCAGCGCTCTGTATCAAACCCGCGTTGCTCCATCTCCCGGCGAACGGTAGTAACATAATCCACCGTACCATGGACACAAATGGCACTGGATTTACTGGCGGCCTTTTTCAGCTGAAACGCTGGGTTCATATCAATTCGCCGCTGCAAAAACTCCACGAAATCATGTGCCTGAGCTTTCACATTCTTTGATATAACGGTCAAACCGAGCACATCCATCGGCGTATACTCCGGTTTGCCATTCTGACGAGCTTCATGCACCTTGGCCGCCCACGACCCCACAGTTTTCAGGCGATATTTTCCCTCTACTTCCTTACCATTTTGTGCCACAAAATCCCCAATATGAATCGGCCGATTATGACACGATGCTTCGCTGCGCAAACCGACCACTGCTTCGGTCTCAACTTGCTCAGTACCAAAAATTGTATTAACTAAATTGCGGACACCAACCTGGCGAATTGTCTCATACTGCTCGCGGATCTCCTTGACGAGATCATGCTCGCCCTGCCCCTTCAGCCGGATGATATGTGCCTGTGAACGCAAACTTGCCGCCAGCCCATCAAATCCCATCACTTCACACAGCGGTGCATAGAACGACTCCGCCTCCAAGACATCCTGCAGTTTGGCAGATTCACGCGACGATGACGGATGGCGCATATTGTCGAGTAGCTCACAGGCCTTGATAATCACCGCCTCAATATTGGTCTTATCCAAAAACTCAGCCATCTGCTCCACATCAACAAATGGCTCGATCTGCCGCCACGCTTCAGCCGGTACCGAACCTTCGTAACGATCCGTGATAATCTCTCTGATATTTTCAGGAATAGTATTAGCCACCTGTAGTCGGTGTCGGCCAGAAACCTCTTCTACTAGAATAAAGTCCGCTAGGAGCGACGCTACATATGAACCCTGCTCGTGCGTCATCCCAGTTCCAGGATTCGTAAATACATCGGCCAGAGCCAAGCCAGCAGCCTGTCGACGCTCCGGTGTACACTTCTGGCTATCTCTGTTATGAAAGCGGTCGACCACATCATGCAGCAGCACGGCATGAATCGCCTCGGGCGGTAGTTTCAAACCGGCAAACTCCTCCACCAGTTTCATCGTTCGCTCAGCATGCGCCATCAGATCCTTTCGCTCATTCACACCTTCACCTTGAAAATACTCCTTGAGTGTCAACTGAAAAGGAGACTCAAGAGATGGACGTTCAAGATTGATCTCAAATTTCTTTTGTAGCGTGCCCAGCTCTAGCTGCTCACTGCACGAAGAACATAATTCACTCATAATTCAGTTTGTTATCAAACTGGGCTATTATAACAGATGATGTATATTTAGTCAATAAAATAGGTGCCGGCGTCAGGATACGCATTGTACTGTTTCAGTGACATACTCTGGCAATACGCCCCCGCATCAAAGATCACTAGCTTATCGCCAGTCTCTGCCCGGGCCAGCTGCCGCGATGCGAGATTTTCTGGGTTGCTGGGCGCTGGTGTCAAGATATCGCCCGTCTCGCAGCAGTGCCCCACCACGATGTACTCTCGCTGCTCCTCGCGACCCGCGAGTACCATCATCTCGTGCTGTGCGCCATACATCCCTGGCCGCGTAATATCGTTCATACCAGTATTAAGGCGCAAAAATGTGTGACCATCTGCACCAGTATCAACGATATCCACCACTTCTGCCATCAACACACCAGCACGCGCTACCAGCCAGGTTCCCGGTTCAATCTCTAGATGTAGTCGCCGCCCGGTTTCCTCGGCAAAACGAGCCAATTTCTGAGAAAACACCTCACAAATTGCCGCCAGATCCGCCTCTTGTTCATCGCCAAACCGATGCACCTTAAAGCCACCGCCAATGTCTAAACTGGTCACCTCCGGCAGTCGCCCAACCAGCGCCAATGCCGCATCCATCGCCTCGCCCCACAACCGCGGATCAGCACCCGAGCCAATGTGAATATGCAGCCGATCAATCGTTATGTTGTGACGCCTCGCCAGCTCCAGCGCCTGCTCAGTATACGCATGCCACAGCCCAAAGCTGGAATTAACCCCGCCGGTCATCGTCCGATTATTATGCCCCGAACCCATACCAGGATTGAGCCGCAGGCCGACCGTACGTGGACGATATGGGCTCGCCGCAACCAGCTCCAATTGATGAAGTGACGTCGCCACGTAGCGCACGCCAGCCCGGAGCAGTTCATCGAGGTTGTGCGCCGGCTGCTGGCTAGAGAGGCTGATCGTTGGGCCGCTCACTCCCTGCTTGAGTAATAGCGCCGCCTCGTAGCTTGAGCTGGCATCAAATTGCAACCCCAATTCGTCGAACAGCCGTATAATCTCAGGATGTGAATTTGCCTTGGCCGCGTAACGCACCGTCAAGCCAAACGGCACTCGGCACGCCAGCGCCTGCTGGGCCCGCTCCATTAGCATCCGCCGCGAGTACACAAAACTCGGCGTATCAAGCACTTCGGGCAGTCGATCAATTGGAAAGTTCATCATTACCAATTATACCAGGAATCTGGCTCAATGCTGTCGCTACTGGCCACGCTGGATGTTCTGGCGCCACAATGCCGTTATATTCTGCCGTTTGAATAAAACACACAGTATCAGGCAGCTCACTGCCGATTGGCTTGTCATCAACCATCCACACCTCGCCAGTCGGACACTGCTTGCGGAAATACTCACCTTTCGACTGTAGTGTGGTAATAATCTCTGCCTCCTTAAGCGACGGACATAGCGCCGCCTTGAACCGCTGGTAATTCGCTGGCCCATAGGTCAAGACATGCACGGTTCCGCGGTGCTTGGCCCACGTCACCAACTCAGCCACTCCGTCGTACTCCATTCGCCCATCAGCCAACGTCGACTGAAGCAGGAACGAGAACGCCTCCTTTTCATCCAGTCCCGCCGCCCGCACATGCGCCGCAAAATCATAATAATAGGCTTTCCCGTCACGCACATAAAAGTCCGTCCGTCGCGCCAGCTCTGCCTCGCTATCAATGCCAAACTGCCGCCCAAGCAGCCCCCACTCTGCCTCGTCCAGCTCACTTGTCCGAAACAAGGTGCGATCAAGATCAAGAAACACCCGCAGGCTCATGAAAAGTAAATCCTCATTAGTTCTCGCGCGATTTTATCGCTGTCGTGACGGATCAAACTACGCAGCGCCGCCAGCGGATCGGCCTTTTTATTATGCTGGCGAATGCCATGAGCGATCAGGTGTTTGCCCGAGGCATAGTAATGCTTTTTCTTGAGCTCTTCCTCATCCCATTCCACCAAATACTCACCATTGTGCGCGTACTTATCAAGCAGCTCCTGTGGTGGACGATAATTGTTATACAGCACATAATCCATGCTCACCCCAGCAAACCGCTCAATTTCATCGACAAAGTCTGCCACCGTAAAGCCGTCGGTCTGCGTCGGCTTGGTCACGAGATTACAGACATACACTTTCTTAGCCTTGGTCTCAGCCAAAGCCCGCGTCACACCGCGCACCAGTAGCGCTGGCGCCAGACTACCGTACAACAACCCCGGCGCTACCACCACGAGATCAGCATCCAGAATCGCTTGCCGAGCATGCGGATTAATCGTTGCCGGTGGACTAAGTTCCAGCCACGGCCGCTCATCACCCGGAATATTCGTCACCTCGATGGCATGTTCACCCGCAACGACTGTACCGTCACGCAGCTTTAACGATAGCTTGGTATCGTCCAGTGTGATCGGAAATACCCGCCCATTGACGCCGAGCACCTCGCTGGCCGTCTCGACCGCCTGCGAAAAACTCCCCGTCATCTTTTCCAGCGCTGCCATGAATAAATTACCAAATGCATGCCCCTTCATGCTACCCTCGTCAAACCGGTAATTGAACAGATCGCGCACCTTTGGCGAACTGCTCAGCGCCACTAGACATTGCCGCACATCACCCGCCGGCAATACACCCAGCTCATCGCGCAGCATGCCTGTCGAGCCACCGTCATCAACCATATTGACCAGCGCCGTGATGCTGTGGGTATATTTTTTCAAACCCGACAGCAGCGTGAAACTACCAGTTCCGCCGCCAATTACTACAATTTTTACTCCAAAATATTCTCTACTCAATTCGTATGTCATGCCCGCATTATAGCACTTCAGCGAGGCTAGACCAACGTACCCTTTGGTAGTGGCCATTCGAGGAATGTCTGGTACTGCGTGTTAACGGCGGTCAATATATGCTCAGCCACCTTGGCTGGGTCGTTGAAGAAAGTATAATCGTCCGGCTGATGCCCCCGCCAAAACGGTGTTTTCATCGCTCCGGGCAAGAATAGCGCCACGCGAATCGGTAAATGCTGCTCGTCTGCCTGCAACGCCAAGCTGCGCGCCAGGCCCGCCTGAGCGTGCTTGGTCGCCACATATACCGCTTCGTCCCCGCGAGCTTTGATGCTGCTGGTTGAGCCAATCACCGTCAGCGTAGATCGTATCCGCTGCTGCGCCATCCTATGCCAGGCCCACTGTACCAACGGCAACGGACCAGCGAAATTAACCTCCGCCATCGAGCGCACATCAGGCTGATCTTCGAAATTACCGCGCCAGCCGTAGCCCGCCGCCCACACAAATTGTTCAATATCGTCATCACCCGACATCTGCTCGATCCGCGCCGGCGCTGCCTCTACCTGCTCGGGATAATATACGTCTAGCGAAAATCCTTCACCGTGTTCCTGAGCGTTATGCGTCTTTCCCAGCACCAACACGCGTTTGCCGCTTTCCCTGAGCTGTCTGGCCATTTCCAGGCCAAGCCCGCTCGTCCCACCAAGAATAATATGCATGTGGTTATTATAGCAGGAGAAATGATGGGCTGTAAAATGCCAAGCGAGGCACCTCAATTAAGATAATTGAGCGTCTTTACTGTTCCCTCAACTTCTTCATCAGGATATCATAGCCATCCGTCACCTCATCGTGCCGGCTACCAATCCCCAACTCAGCCATCTCGCGCCACAAACCATTGACTATAGCGACAGGATCAGCATCCTCATCGGCTAATTGCTCTAACTCTATAAAGTCACCTAAGCCCTCCACCGAATCGACACATACTTCTATACCATTTAACGTGCCAGTCTGGCGAATCTTTGACACATCCGAAAACGCTACAAAGCCCAGCTCCTTAACGATAGCGATCACAGCATCTGGATCGCGAACTTCTGTTTCATGCTCAATACTATCCAGCTGCCCGGTCACTGATCGTTTGAAAGTGAATAACGCCCGCTTTGTTGCATCTTCACCTTGTCCACGCGTCTCGGTACGCACTCGCAACCAAGGCGCTGTATTGCCGTCACCACCAGCTTCTCCCGACAAACCAAACACCTGATCACGCTGATGCACTGGCTCGCTGAGAACAACACCCTTAGCCGCCAGCGCAGCCAGCAACCCTTCTTTATCTCGCAATCTAACTTTTATCTCAATTTCTCTCATATATGAATGATACCATGTTTAGGATACGCGCATCTGCGAGTGGCGCTTCAGCCAATCAGCAATCGCATCAATATCGAGATGATCGGTCGCGACGCGGACGGCGAAATTTTCTAGTTCAGCAGCCGCCGCAGTCATTCTCCAGCCATTTCTCGCCAAAAAGATGCCAGTAATCGTCACCGCTGTGCGCTTATTGCCATCGGTAAAGACATGGTCTGCTATACAATTACGCAAATAGACCGCCGCCTTTTCGTGAACTGACACATATTGCTCCTCGCCAAAAACAATTGTTTGCGGCGCGGCCACTAGCGACTTTAGCCCCAGTTCATCGCGTACGCCATGCGAGCCGCCAAAATCCTCAATTATCCAAAAGTGCAGCTTTAGAATTTCGTCAATCTCCAGATAGCGAATCATCGGTCTGCCAAATTTTTCAGCGTTTCGCCGTATTGTTTTTTAAAATCATCGTATTCCTGGCGAAGCAACGGCTTATTTGCCTGTTTAATTGGCCTTATCTGCTCAACCGTTAATCGCACCTCGTCGCCATCGCGAATCCCCAGCGCCCGCAAATCCCGCGCTGGCAGCGTCACGCCGCGGCTGGAACCAATCTTGATAACTTTTTGAATCGTAGTGATTACCATGCAAACATTATAACAAAATTATAATTTTATTGCAATGTTAGCGAAACCAAATCAATATTTACCTACCGCACGATTTCGCTATGCAGCTCCTGCCATTTCTCATGCACTCTATATGCCCGTTCTGGTGCGTCAACCTCGCTCTTCTGAAGCAGTAATTCCTCCGGGTCAATAAACACCACCTCATCGCCCTCTTCACCTACTGCAAAATTAAAGTTATCTGGCCAGACGCGGCAATAAAAACAGATTTGATTTACATCAAGCCGCTCGATATACATCTGTTCTGATGCGTCAAACAGCTGATAGCGCAAATCACCTTTATAGCCAACTTCTTCGTACAACTCGCGTTTCAGCGATGATTCAAAATCTTCATCATAATCCATACCTCCGCCCGGTAAATCCCAGTACGTCCGATTAATTTCCTTAACGACCAATATTTGCCCAGCATCGTTATAAATTAGCGCTTTGAGCGAGATGCGGTAAAGGTAGTCGTGGCGAGTCACTCCAACTGAATCTCGCGCAACGAGATGTCCGTTTGCAAGTTTTGTCATAGGGATAATTATAACACTTTTAGTCTAAACCCAGCGTAAGTACCGTCTTGCTTATACGCTTCCTCACCAAGGAACGCCGGAATAGCCCGCAGCTCCTCGTTATAAACAAAATTTCAAGACCAGTTACGCTCTTTTCTTCCTCGGACAAGATCTTCCCCGTCATCTTATAAAAAGTTCGCTTCTGTCCATATTTTCCAACAGTTTAGACCGTTTAGCGAGCATATACGCCAGTTTAGGCCTAATAACAATCTGCCAACGATATACGAGCTATTTATTGCATATTATTATATACATCAAACGCATCAATAATTTCTTGGTTGCGAATTACTTCGCTAGTATCAGCTCTTGCTATAATAGCTCTTGTCATCTTATCACTAAAGCCATTACCAGTATAACCTCATCAACCCGTCCGCTTAATGAATCAACAACAATATCCACCGCAATACCAACATCAACACCCTTTTCTTGCATACGCAGATCTCTGTGCTGACAGTTATGACACACATCACTGTCGCGCACTTTTAATTTACCGACTTCATTAAAGGTAATTTCTTGATTTTTCAAGGTGTTTCTTAATCGTCGCGCCACATCCGAAAAACGCGTTGTTTTCTCTAGAATTGAATCATCAAGATCCCTACGAACTTGCACTCTGGCACCATAAAACACAATTTCCACACCGACGCCAACGATATTTTCGACAAGCGACCTAATATCTATCTTCGTTAGTTCGTCCTTTGAGGATATTTGCCATGCTCAATCAAAACCTCGGCAGCCTTATACAAAAAATTTTGGCCATCAACATATACCCTCTTCATACATCTTATTATACCAAAAACCTCGACGGGGACGAACCCAAGTCGAGGTGCTGTATGTATTATATTAGCAGAGATATGCGTATAAATCAATATTTACGACGCGTCAAACAGTTGATGGCGCAAATCGCCCTTGTAGCCGACTTCTTCAAGCAGCTCGCGCTTCAAAGACGACTCAATCGTCTCTCCAAAATCCATGCCACCGCCCGCCAAATCCCAGTTTGGGAAGGTTTCGCCTGTTCCTTGTTTGAAATGTAGATTTACAGTATATTTTGTCTTTCCAATATCCATTATTAACTGCCCATTGGGTGTTAACAAGTTGGAAATTACCTACTCGTGATACTCTTTTATTCTGTGTTCATGTTCAGTCAAAAGATTCTTTGAATAGATTTTTTCCTTTTTTGAATTTCTAACTTCTTTCCAGAGAATAGCAGCTACTTTTAATTTGTTCGAATAGTTGCGACTATTTTCGTCTGCACAGAAATCCTTTAAAAATTGATTCCATTGACAGACCGAATTATCATACTTGGCATAATCTGATTCTCCATAATAAACTTCTAACATATCTTGAATTGTAAAACTCAAATCATTTTCTCTCTTCACTTTTCTCCAAGCAGTAGCCATATCAGCAGTAAATTTAAAAGGTGTAATACCTGTTACGGCGGAGAAATATTCTCTAAATTTTGCATTAAAAGAAAAACCACATTCAAGTAATGGCACATCTAAAGTAATAGTTTCAACTTGCTTCTTTTCATTTTTTATTGATGACTTTTTAATCAAATTACCCTTAAAGTATTGCTCAATAATGTGATTGAGTTCTTGTTTTGTACCTCTATATTCTAATCCTAATGACTTACATATCTGTGAAATTTCTTCACGATACCAATAGTATTTATTAAACTCATCAAACGATGTGATTTTATTAAACTCAGGTCTACTTTTTGTCAATATTTTATCTCCTCTCGAAACCAATTTGCTTTTTCATGTCTAGTATCTATAGCTCCTCAACATTCACCCGCCGCTGCTCCGTCGTATCCCGCTCACGCACGGTGACGTTGCCGTCCTCCAGCGTCTGGAAGTCGATGACCACGCAGTACGGCGTACCGATTTCGTCTTGGCGGCGGTAGCGTTTGCCGATGTTGCCGTTGTCATCCCACATCACCCGGCCGGGGTTGGCTTTGGCAAGTGCGGCGTAGACGTCGCGGGCTTTTTCCACCAATTCTGGCTTGTTTTTCAGCAGCGGCGAAACGGCAAATTTGACTGGTGCTAAGTGCTCTGGCAGCGCCAAATACACCCGCTTTTCACCATTTTGCTCATCCTCGCGGTACGCACCCGACAATACCGCCATCAGCGCTCGCTCCACACCAAACGACGGCTCAATGACGTGCGGAACAAATTTTGTGTTCGTTCCCTTGACGGTGTATTCCATGCTCTTGCCGCTGGCGCGCTGGATGTTCATCAGGTCAAAATCAGTCCGATACGCGATGCCCATCAGCTCCTCGCGGCCGATTGGATAATCGTACTCAATGTCGATCGTCTTTTCGCTGTAGTGCGCCCGATCCTCCGCCGGCACGTCCAGCTCGTGAATGTGCTCTGGTTTCAGACCCAGTTCTGCCAAAAACGCATGCGTGCTAGCCAGCAATTCATCAAACGCCTCTTGCCAGTGCTCAGGATCAACGAAATATTCAATCTCCATCTGCTCAAATTCCCGAGAACGGAAAATGAAATCGCGCGGCGCAATTTCATTACGAAACGCCTTACCCTGCTGAGCAATGCCAAACGGCAAATTGGGGTAAAAACTATCGACGACGTTTTTGAAATTAGTGAAGATGCCCTGGGCTGTTTCGGGGCGGAGATAGGAAATCGACTGTGGATCGTAGGTAATCGCTTTCATACCATTGAGGCTACGCTTACCATCGACGCCCCCCGTCAACTCATCAATCGCCAGCTCATTTTGCCCGCTAGCACCGACAAATGTCTTGAACATCATGTTAAACTGCCGTGGTTCGCTGAAATCACCTCGCGTACCACAGTTAGGACATTTAATCACTCTTAGCACATGTGACCATTCTTTCAGCCCAAAATCACTGGCCTCCTCGAGGTCAATCTCACTCAGGCCAAGTTCCATGTCCAGTATTTTTTTGAACAACTCGGGCTCTTTTTCCTTGATCTCGTCATAAAAATTCGGTGCCGTGGCATGCTCACGATACCATTGGATCTTCTCGGTGAGGGCCTCGTACTCGTCCAGTTTTTCCTTCTGATCTTTGAGCAAGTGATCCTCACGAAAACGCGCCTTGCAGTGGTTACACTCCACCAATGGGTCAGAGAACGTATCGACATGCCCGCTCGCCTGCCAGACTTTTTGATTCATCAAAATTGCCGCATCCACACCGTACATGTCGTCACGCTCGTCAACAAACCTGCGCCACCACAAATTCATGATATTACGCTTCAGCTGCACACCCAGCGGACCGTAATCCCACGTACCGCTCAGGCCACCATAAACATCCGACCCCTGATAAATAAAGCCGCGGCGCTTACACAGGCTGATAATATCTTCCATTCTTGTAGTACTCACAGTCTTCCCTTTCTCCGCGTTGGCAACGCGACGATTGTCATCATTATTGCTCCAGTATAGCACATTTGACATATCTTTAATTATCGTGGTACGCTCAAGAAATAAGAGCCGAGGGAAGCACGTGATATGGGTGAAAAATACGCACAACGACATAATATTACTGGTGATATTCTAGCCGATAGTCCTGACTTAACCCCTCCCCAAGCATCTATAGGTAATCTGGTCCGACGACTGGAGACGATTGTCGGTAACCCAGAACTCACCCCCGAACAAAAGCTGACTGAGTTTTGGCAGAATTTCAATACTCTCACTGACTACCCACCGGATCTAGATAATCGTATTTACTGGCTAATGGACATCCAAAAGCTACTAATTGGCGCTAGTTTTCTTGAAAAACTCCCTGAGACTAGTGCCGATAAGAGTATCATTGGAGACGCCACGCCAGAAACACTACGAGAGCGCGCTGCTGTCGCTTTCGAGCAGTATTGCACATCCTTTGATAGCATCGCTCCCAGCAATACTCCTAGTTTGCCTTCCTCCCGGTTATTTGAGAGCGTGTGGCGTGCAACAAAGAGCCAGCAGCCCAGCCCTACCGCACCTGAAATATGTATTGCACCAGCATTACGAGAGATAGTTAATGAAAAGGAAGCCAGCTCCTTGGCCAGACTATGGCTCCAAAAATCATCACACCTTTCAGATGTTCAGGCGGTTTTCGATTATGCCCATCAACAAATCGACAAAGAACAAAAAGTGGCGCTGCTGTCAGTCGTCGGCGAGCGTGTTGCCAAGATGTTAGTTGACGCTAAAACAACCCTTTTCACCGGCTTTCTCAGATTGCGAGCCGCCCAGATTGCGCACGACCTAGCCGAGCTTGGTCATTATAGCGAGGAGGAAAGCATCAACCGGCGAGCGGACGCCATCATAAAGCTATCAGAACTTGCTACTAGTCTCGAAAACAACACGCAGTATAGCGTCATGGAACCCGGTGTAGCGAAAAACCTGTACGAAAAAGCGGAGTATTTTTATTCACTGTACAGTAATGAACAAGAAGAGCTAACCAGCGGCGCACCGCCTACCAGACTAGCAGACCGCCTAGGTACGGTTGCCGTCGAACACACTACACCGCCGCATGCTGCCTAGTCACCAGCCAACAACTAGCGATGACCGGGCCGAGGCCGCCGATGTGGGTGAGATTTTCTAGCGGCTTGGCTTGGATGAGGCGCAGCAGCTTGATATGATCGGCCATTAGGTCGCCCTGCTCGCTTGGCCTTAGGGCTTTTTCGCTTGGATCGTACATGTATGATTTATCGCTCGTCAGCATCCGCCCGGCCACGTCAGTGCGTAGATTCAGCTCATCGCCCAGCAGCCCGGCGTACTGCATATAAAACCACGTCTCGATCAGCAGCCGATCAACCGCCGGCCGATCAAGCCACGCCAGCACCTGACTGAGCACCGCGAACCACTCCGGCCCATCAACGGTCTCGGTCGCCTGCGCCACCAGCTTGAGCGCTTGGTAAGCGAACTGCATCCGCTCATAATCCTCGAGGATGTGCCGATAAAACGCGCTGAGCCTGGCACTGGTCAGCAGCCCCAGCTCACCACGGCCCGAACGAATCACCACGTCACACAGCGCCAGGAGCTCAATGCCGCCAGCCAGCTTGCTCCGCTCGCGGCGCACCCCCTTGGCAATCACCGCCCGCCGCCCCTGAGGCGTTAGCAGCTGCAGTACTCGATCAGCCTCCGCGTAATCCGTCCGCCGTAGCACAATCGCCTTGAGTCGCTCACCGTCTTTCATGCAGCCTCCTCGCCTAGCACGCTGAGGGCGGCCCGTACATCATCGGGCGTCATTCGCGCCTTATCGAGTACCGCCCGCACGCCAAATGGCCGCAGCTGATCCAGATCAAGCGTCACATTACTACACACCACCACCGGCAGCTGCGCCAGATCCTCATGACTTTGCAGCTCATTCAGTAGCGCCATCCCCGTCTCACCCGCCAGCAACATATCAAGCACCAAACCATCCGGCCGCCACTCATCAATCATCGCTATCGCCTGTCCAGCCGCCACCACTGTCCGGGCCGTATACCCCACCTCCAGCGCATACCGCTCCAGCACTGCCGCCCACTGCGGATCATCATCGATGATCAGAAGTTTTTTCATAATAAGCTCATCTGCTCGCTGAGCGGCACATCAACATAAAACGTCAGTCCGTCCCGGTGGCGTATCAGCCCGATCTGCCCACCCATCGCCCGCGCGAACGTCGCAGCGATATATACTCCGAGGCCGCTACTATCCGGCCGAGTTCTGACTGATTTACGCGTAGTCATCTCATCCACCAGCCGCCGATACTCAGCCAGGCTCATCATCGGCCCAAAATCCCGCACACCCAGCCGCACCATCGTCCCTGCCTGGCGAACAGTCACGTGAATTGCTGCCCCAGCCTCGCTGTAGCGCATCGCATTATCGAGAAAATTCATCATAATCCGCCCGAGCAGCAATGGATTGGCCACCACCAGCCGCTTCTTGCCCGCCCGCGGCCACGTCACCCGCCGGTCATACAGCCGCAGCATGTCGCGCGACTGATGTGCCAATTGGGTCAGTAGTGCCAGCGGATTAACCGGCTCCAGCGGAAATAGCGTTGGCTGCACATTCACGGTACGCGCCAAATCCTGCACTAAGGCCAGCGAGCGCTCCGCCGTCAGCGTCACTCGCCGCTGCATCAGTTGCGCCTCGGCTGGACTGAGCCCACCGTCCTCGATCAATAAACTCATCTGCCGAATCAACGCCAGCGGCGCCTTCAGCTCATGCGCTGCCACCGCTATGCTCGGCATTGCAGCAAACTCCTTATCACTCCACTGTGGCTGCGCCATACACCTCTAGTATAGCAAACCGAGGCGCCAAAAAGAACCGCTCCTGCTTGGCATTATTTCACGGATACTGGCCGCAGCCGAGAGAGATTACTGGACAAATTTCACTGTCTTGAGAATAGCCTCAAAATCTGGCTTGAACGTATCAGCATCGGTCGAAAAACGCAGCGTCTTGTCACGCACCTTCATCAGCACCACCGAGCCGCGCAGATCCTTACTAAATGCACCGTCAATGCGCGTGGCGGTGTTACCGTTGTATTCGACGCTACTCGAGGTCAAATCGCCTTTTTTCAGCAAGCTGGCGTACTGATCTAGTGTCTTATTAAAGTCACTGTTAAGGATCTCGAGGCGCAGCGCAAACTTGTTTTGGTTGCTACTATGCGTATTTGTCGGTGGCACGATAGCCGGGTGGAGATACGCTTTATAATCACCGCGATCGCTGCCGTCAGCCGCTACGTAAACACTCCAGGTCTTTGGGTACATAAACGACACGCGGCCGTACTGCTCGGGACCGACGAATTCAATGCGTGGGTTTTTGGCTTCTTCATTAAATTTCTCGCGGTCAGCCTTTGATTGCTCTTCGCGCGCCTTGGCCGAAGCTACCGCCATCCGACTCTCGACCGCAGTCTTTTCCTGTGAATATGCCAGGTACGCCCAAATCGCCGCACTACCAGCCGCCACGAACAGCACAATCGCACTAATCGCCACAATCATCCAGCTATTAACATATCCCTGTTCCATCTCTGTTTTTCTACTCATATACATCAGTATAGCTTATGCTTCGGGCGATGTAAAGCCTCCCGGCAGCCGATAGAGAAAATAGCCGTGGTATTCTTTTGTCGGCTGCGTACCGGGGACAGAAAATCCGTAGCTCACGAAAGTCAACGGCTCGGTCTGGGCGGCAGTTTGGCGCCTGGCCAGCTGAAACATTTTTGCAATATCGCGACTATCGCCAAAGGCATACATCACTGTCACCTTGTCGAGCACCGGCTGCCGCCAGATGTTCGCCCAGTGCACTCGGGCGCTCGGTAGTTTGCGCAGCCGCCAGCGCGATATTAGCACCAGGAACGGATTAATCTCATAGCCAATCGCCCGCGCGCCCTGCCGGGCTGCTGCCATCAGCACCACACCGTCGCCCGACCCGATATCAAGCACCACGTCGCCTTTACCGAGCGGCAGCGCCTCAGCAAACAGCCGCTGCACTTCGCGCGACCGTGACGGCACATACGGCGCACCGATCAGTGCTGGCAGTGCAAAGATCATCAGAATCGCTCCGCCAAGCCACACGAGCCATATCACGCGCTAAAATCCTCGCTGAGCACTGTAATTTCGTGCTGCATGCCGTCCAGCGCCGCCGTAATGTCTTTCGCCAGCTGCCGCGCCTCAATAAACCGCTGCTTGGCCTCGTCTAGATTAAAATCATCGCTCTGAAACCACGCGATGCGCTCGTTCAGCTCCGCCATCATCTGCTCAATCGTTTTTTCGTTTGTTTTATCGCTGCTCACTACTCTCAATCCTCGCTTTCATGATCTTATCTTTTGTTGTAATCTTCACAATACTACCAATTTGACGATCGCCGCTGATCATCGCGTAACCGCGCCGCAGCGCCATCTCTGGGTCGTACTCAGCAATCATTCGTTGTTGCGACAATACCATATTTTTAGCAATGTCAACGCGGTGCGACCACTGTTCGAGCGCTGCTTGTTGCAACATTGTTACGTGAAGGCGTTGCTCCGTAATCTGCCGCTGAATTACCTCCGCCACGCTGCCCAGCCGCAACGCTAACTGCCGCCTCACCTCGTATTTATCCGGAAATAGCAGCTGCGCGGCATTACTCGGCGTGGCCGCCCGTCGATCAGCCGCCAGATCGCACAAACTTTCGTCAACCTCGTGCCCGATACCAGTCAGCACTGGCACGCGGCTGCCAGCCACCGCTCGCACCAAGTGTTCGTCATTAAAGCTCGCGAGGTCCTCCGCGCTACCGCCGCCGCGAATCAGCACAATCACCTCCGGCGGCTCCGCCAGCTGATTACAATGGGCAATCGCCCGCACCGCCTGATCGGCCGCGCCGTCGCCCTGAACCTTAACATGAGCGACGATAAACTGCACCCCGCCCCAGCGCTCACCGGCAATTTTCATAAAATCCGCGTAGCCCGCCGCCTGGGTACTAGAAATGACCGCCACGCGAACAGGATATGGCGGCAAGGGACGCTTCCGTTCCGTATCAAACAGCCCTTCGCCCGCCAGTTTCGCCTTGAGCAACTCGGCGCTGCGCTTGAGGTGACCCGCACCCAGCGGCTTGACCTCCTGTACCGTTAGGCTAAACTTACCCTTGGCGGTTAGCTTGGCTGAGGCCTGCACCATCACGCGCATCCCTTCCTCGATCGGCGTCCTGAGTTGCCAGGACATCATGAAACAATTGACCGCGCTCTCATTGTCCTTGAGGGTAAAAAAGACAAACTTTTGCTGACGCACCGCGAACTCAGCAACCTCGCCTTCAACCTCGACGACCGGGACAGCCGTCTCCAGCACTTGATTGACAACCGCTACAAAGCCGCTGACACTAAACCGCGGCGCTATCGTCGTCATCTGGCTGCCCGTACTTGATCAACGCGTGCTGATAAAATATATACCCAAAGATAATCGTCCCTGCAAGCAAGATCACACGCGTCAGCACAATTCCAGCGATCGCCACGTCCGGCGCTACACCGGTCATGCTGAGAAAAACGATCATAATCGCTTCGTACACACCCGCACCACCCGGCGTAAAGGCCACCAGGCTCGCCAGTCCCGCCACGCCGTAGCCGATGATCAGCACCGCTGGATTAACCGATACGCCTAGCGCCCAAAAGGCTACGATGAACATCAGCACATCGAAAATGGCATAAATCGCACCCCAGACCAGCGGCTTGATGAGTAGGCCTCGATGCTCCGACAGTTCCACGAAATCATCATGCATCTCGGCAAAAAACGCCTCAATTTTCGTCGAAACCAGCAGCCGCTTGATCTTGCCCAGTGTCGCCCAGCGCACTACCGCGTTGATTAGCCGCGACACCCGCACCGCCGTGTTGTGCATCCGCTTTCGCGACGAGAACATAAAAATCAGCCCAAATGTTAGCGCCAGCACCACTAGCACGAGGAAGAAACTTGACGTTACGATGTAGCGATTGACCTGCCCGTCAATTGACAAGATTAATACCGCTAGGATCAGCAGCACCATCAGCGACAAAAAGCCCGTCACGTAACGTATCACCTGAGCAAACGTCGAGCGCGCTGAGCTGACACCGAGCTTGTGCATTCGCCACGTCGTGTAGGAAATACCGCTGACGCCGCCTGACGGGAAAATGTGATTAACCAGATTCAGTTCCAGCGCAATTCGCGTCTGCTCAAACCGCGAGATATGCCCGATCAGTTTTTTGTCGCGAAGATAGGCAAAAATCATCTCGCCGCCCGCGAAATAGACGATAATTTGAAACGGTAGCAGCAACATCAATAGCCAGATATTCGCCCGGCCGAGCAGCTCCCACGCTCGTACCAATTCCGCCCGCGACAGAAAAATAATCAGCACCAGCACTGCCAACGTCACGAGGCTCATGATCGTCCGTGGTGACTTACATGCTTCCAAAAGTTGCCGTATCCCTTTCGACACCATATCGCCCATTATATCACGCAGTTTTTGCTATAATCAAACCATGTACATCACCCTGCTTGGCCGCCAGCCAGAGATCTCGCTCGCCGAACTTGCGGCGGTGTTTGGCGCAGACTGTGTCAATCGCATCAGCCAGCAGTTTGCCGAAGTTCAAACATCTCAATTTGATATTACCACCTTGGGCGGCACCATTAAATACGCCGAAGTGATCACCGAGCTACCAGCCAGCCGCACCGATAAAACCTCGCTCCTCGCCGCTTCGCGCTTCATCACCCAGCATTATCAAGCCAAGTGGGCGCACTCGCCGCATAAAATCACCCTCGGTCTCAGCGCTTATAACCTAGCCGTTGCCGCCCGTGATATCCAAAAAACCGGCCTCATCCTCAAATCATCCCTCAAAAAATCTGGCACCAGCCTCCGCCTCATCCCCAACGATCAGCCCGCCCTCTCCACTGCCACCGCACACAATAATAAGCTCGGTGGTTCGCCGTATAAAGTCGAGCTACTTCTCGTCAAAACGACCGGCGGCCGCCTGATCATTGCCGAGAGCCGCGGCGTCCAAAACATCACCGCCTACACCCGCCGCGACCGCCATCGCCCTAGGCGCGACGCCTTCGTTGGCATGCTGCCGCCCAAACTGGCGCAGATTATGCTAAATTTGGCGCTGGGTGCTGGATCGCTGACCCGTCAAAGACCACACGACAATTCTGTGACAAGCTCGGATTCCAGCCTCTCCGATAAGTCGATGGTTCTGCGGACGGCGTTGCCGGATGCATTCGACTTGGAGGAGACGGCTGGAAGCCAAGCTGCCGTGACAATCCTCGACCCCTTCTGCGGCACTGGCACCGTCCTGCAAGAAGCCCTGCTTGCTGGCTACGACGTCGTCGGCACCGACCTCAGCCAAAAAATGGTTGATTACACCACTGAGAACCTGTCGTGGCTACAATCAACGTTCACCGCACCCGGCAACGTCATTGACATTCATCAAGCCGACGCCACCACGCACCACTGGCCAAACAGCACGCACCTCACTGCCGTTGTCTGCGAAACTTACCTCGGACAGCCCTTTTCCGCACCGCCCGCGCCTCAAAAACTAGCAGAAGTTGCCGGCAACTGTAATCACATTATCACCGGCTTCCTCACTAATATCCGTCCGCAGCTAGCTCCAAACACGCCGCTATGCATCGCCGTGCCAGCGTGGTACGACGCATCCGGCCGGGCCACTCATCTGCCGCTAATAAAAAACCTCCAAAAACTTGGCTATCACCAACTCAACCACATCCCGCTCATCTATCGCCGCCCCGACCAGGTCGTCGCCCGCGAGCTACTGATCCTGCGGACTAGCCGAGCACCGGACGGTTAAGCCGTAACGCCGGATCATAGTCTGCGAGCTGTCCCAAACGACCCACCAATTTCTTTTCCAAAAGATCAAGCTGTGCTTGACGCGCCTCTGCTGCTTGCTCGGCCGCAGAAGGAGTGATCGCCTCCTGATGATACTGCTGACACATCGCCAGTAGATCCCTAGCACCCAGACCGATCCGCCGTTGATTCAACGCCACAAGCAAAAATGCCAATGTCGGCCGCGCCTGGTTCGCCATTTCCGTCGTCATCTGTTGATCTTTACTGGCAAACATCTCTCGCCCAATCTGGCTCAATAGTCCATCCACCATATTCGCTCCAGCTGACGCATGCGACCCCTCACCCGTAGCATAGTGCGCCAGCGGCTCGGAAAGCGCCACCTCAATCTTTACCATTGCACCACTCTCACGCTGCATCATCGCTGCGATCGTCTCTTCTGAGGTTGTCTGGCCATTGACGCCGCGCTCAGCAACCTCTGCCGCCGCCGTCTGTACCGCGTGCAATGCTTGGAGTGCCTCTCCGTCACGAGGCTTCTCTTGAGATTCGTACGCAGCACCACCGAATACCACTGCGCCAACAGTACCCAAGACACCCAGTAGTAGCGTTCTTCTATTTACCAACTCGCCCAACCCAGGTTTTCTTTCCGTCATATTCTGCTCGTTCATAGCCCCTAGTTATATAACACCCGCCTAATCAAGTAAAGCCCCTTGACTTTTTATCAGCCGTCACTTATACTGGTACGGATTAGGTTTAGAAAATTTAAGGAGTTTCAATGTCAAAAGTCAAAGCTGGTGGCTCAAGTAAAAACATCCACAACAACCCTGGCCAACGCCTCGGCGTCAAGCGTTTCGGCGGCCAAAAAGTCAACGCCGGTGAGGTACTCGTCCGCCAAACGGGCGCCACGAAAGTCGCTGGTGCAGGTGCATACATGAGCCGCAACTACACCATCCACGCTGCTAAGTCCGGTGTCGTCACCTTTAAGCGAGTCAAGAAAACCAGGTTCACTGGCAAAACCGAGCGACGAACCCAGGTTTGCGTCGGCTAGTCAGCACTATTCTATGACCTGCTATCCCGGCGTCCAGATTGCACCCATTTGATTACACCCGTTCATTTAGCTGCCTATCCCGCTACGCTAGTAGTATTTGAGCGGCTAATTTCTCCAAGCAACTACGACACACCCAAATGATGCTTTACTCGCGCTACCACGTCGCCGATCACCACCTGTGACTTGACGAGATATTCATCTACGCCCAGCGCCTCCGCCCGCTCTCGATCTTTTTGCTGGCTCAGCGCCGTCAGCATGATCACCCGCACGTTGGTCGTTTCTGGCGTATTGCGCAGGATATCGAGCACGTCAAAGCCGCTAATTTTCGGCATCATAGCATCCAGTACGATCAGATCCGGCCGAAACGCCACCGTTGCCGACAGCGCGTCCTCACCATTATGCACCTCACGAATCTCAAAGCCCTCCAGCTCCAGCCGCGACCGATAGACTGCCGCCAGTGCTGTATCGTCTTCAACCAATAGTATTTTTTTCCTGTGTTGCATATCGTTACCCTCCCTTTTTGAGCCTATACACTCTTTGCTTTTTCCAATTGTGGATCGCGTCCATTATCTGCCGCCCCAGCCGTCATCTCGACCTTAATATCTGGCTCGATACCCGACTTGTCAATATTCTTGCCATGCGGCGTATACCAGCGCGCCTCGGTCACTTTTAGAACCGAGCCATCCGCGAGATCAATCGGCCGCTGCACACTGCCCTTGCCATAAGTTTTTTCGCCAACCAGCGTCGCCTTGCCGTGATCCTTGAGCGCCCCCGCCACGATCTCGCTGGCGCTGGCACTACCACCGTTAATCAACACAACCGTCTTGATATCACCGAGAAGCGGCTGGCCGGTCGATTTCTCCGTCGAGATAACCTGCTCACCGCGCCGTTGGGTCATTACCACCTCATGATTGAGCCACAACCCCGCTAACGCCTGTGCGGCCGCCACCGTACCGCCAGGATTTCCTCGAAGGTCGAGGATGACTTTCCTAACACCTGCCGAGCGAAACTCCTCGGCGGCTTGGCGCGCTTGCTTGCCGGTGTCATCATTAAAGCGACTGACCGTCAAAATACCAATCTCACCATCAACCTTCCACTCGGCAGCCGGCGCGACGACCTCCTCGCGTGTCACCGTTATATCTTTACGCTCGCCGCCACGCGACAGCACCAACTTGACCGTCGTGCCAACGTCGCCACGAATACGCTGCACCACTTGATCAACCGGCATATTAGTCACCACCGTGTCATTGACCTTGACGATGGCATCACCAGCTTTGACGCCCGCCTTTTCGGCTGGGCTATTCTTTAGCGGCCGGATGATCGTCGGCACGTTATGCCGCTTGGCAATTTCCGCCCCGATACCGCCACCAATATTGCCCGACAAGCTCTTCTCAAACTCCTTGGCTTCATCCGGATCCATGTACGCCGTGTGCGGATCGCCCGTCGCCGCCACCATACCGCGCGCCGCCCCACGCGTAAGTGCTTGCTCATCCAAATTACCGTCATAATGAGCCTTTAGCTCACGGTACACGCGCTGCACCGCTGATAAATCCAGCGACCCCGTTGCTGTTCTGAGACCAAACAGCGACCCGACCTGCGCCACGATCAGATCCGACCGCGTCCCGGCCGCAAAACTCACAATCGCGATCAGCAGCCCGCCCAAAAACAAGCGAGCCCGCGTTCCTACCCTCCGTTGCTCTGTCATATATCTATTGTACACAAAAACCCCCGCTGATGCGAGGGCTTTATTGACTCATCGTGCTATTAAAAATACACGTAGGTTAGGCCCGAAGCTGAACGCGTATACCTCCGATACAGACCGTCCCACGCTAAGTTATAGTCACTGACCGTAATCGTGCCGTCACCATTAACCGACTCGACGTACATCACGTGTCCATAATAGCCAACATTCATAACCGCTGCTGCGCCAGCCTTTGGTGTCGAACCGCTCTGGATACCATATCGCGCCGCTGTTGATGGCCATTGGTTAGCGTTACCCGCACCACCAAAGTTTGGCACAAACCGACCAGTGCTATGGATCTTCCAGGCCACATAGCTCACGCATTCACGCGTATATAGACCCCATGGATCGACGTAGGCATCTAATGGTGCATTTGCCCAGGCACCTGGATAGCCGCCACCGCCCGGGATACCACCCGGAATTGATACCCCGCCAAGCGCTCGCCGGTTAGCCGCCGCCTGCTCTTCGCGTAGTTTCGCCGCTTGATTATTCCGCTGCGTCGCCAGGGCCGCGTAGGCATTTTGGTCGTTCTTGGTGTCATTAACCAGCTTGGCTTGCTCTGCTTGCTTGGACGCTAGTTGCGTCTGCTGAGCTTTCTGGTCTTTGAGCACATTCTCGACTGACTTTTTATTCTCTTCTAATTTAGCCTGCAGCGCCTTGATCTCCTTGATCTTGTCGTTCAGTGATGATCGCAAGCTACTACGTTGCTCCTGCTTATCAACATAATCACCAATCGACTTGGAGCTCGCCAGCATCTCAAGCGGCGAAATCTGATCATCAAGGTAAATATCTGACAAGATTTTGCCCATGACCTTACGGCTTTTCTCAATTGCCAACTTATTCTTGGTAATCTCCGCGACCAGTGCATTATGCTTTTGCTGACTCTTGGCAATTTCTGTTCGGATCGAATCAATCTGGGCGTTAATGCGCCCCAGCTCTTCCTCCAGCGTCGCTGCCATCGTCCCGAGACGATTAGCCTCGTTTTGCGCCTGCTGTGCCTGTCGGTTGAGGGCATCAATTTCTGCATCATAGTCACGTGCAAATACGTGTGGGCTGAGCTGGAATACGCCAGCGCCCAAAACAACAGCACTAACCGCCACGAGAGCTGCCCGTGTGGCCCGTGATGTTGAAACTGGTGTGGTGGACCTTATCTTCATTACCTTTTATTTTAGCACAAGCGACATATAGACGTCAAGCGTCTTGGTTCATTACATATTCAGAGGTCAGCGACAAAATAACTTATAATTTTAAGTATTTACGCGTCGCGACCAATGATGAGACGATACCGATCACCGCACCAATCATAATCATCGCCAGCACTACCAGCCCGGCATACGTCGTGCCAATATTCATCAAATTATCCATCGGCAGCCGCACCGCCAGCTTGTCATGCGCCGAGAACAACAACAGATACCCGACTCCTGAGGCCACCAGTGCCGCGATAAATCCATACATAACTGCCTCGACGATAAACGGCCCGCGAATAAATCCACGATCAGCGCCGATCAGCTTCATCATCTGGATCTCGTCTTTACGGTTAAAAATTGCCATCCTGATGGTGTTAAACACCACCAGTGACGAAATCACCACGAACACCACCGTAGCGATCGAGCCGGCGATACTGGCAAACCGCACCCAATCACCGATGGCGTTGATCGCCTCACGTCGATCGCCGATGAACGACGGCTCTTTGGTCGGGTCTTTGTGCTTCTTATACAGCTCGTCGTTTTTCGTAAACTCAACCAGTGCCCGCTGATCGTTTAAATCCTTGAGCGAAGCCCGAAGCGATGCTGGCATTTCGTTACTTGATTCCTTGATCGCCTCGAGAGTTGCTGGATCATTCTTATACTTCTCGATTTGCTCCTGACGCGCCTGCTCTGCCGAGATATACGTCACCTTTTCGACATTCTGGAGCTTGCTCAGGCGCGATGTCAGCTCGTCGATCACCTTTTGCTCGGTTGAACCTTTGAGGAAAATCGACATATCGGACTTGCGCGAAATTGTATCGACCGAGTCAACCAGCACCTGGCGAGCAGCCATAGTAACGGCAATAATGAGCAGCGTCACCGCCATCACCGCAGTCGCCGCAATCGTCAGCCAGGTGTTACGGCTAAAATTATTGATGCCATACCGGCACATTCGCCAGAACGTCAGCACCCGACGGCGACGCTGCCGCGTGCGCTTGAGGACTTTGGGATCGACGCGCGCCTTGGCGGCGGCTTTACGTGAGATATCGGTCATTGTTTGTAACTCCCCTTGGCTTGATCAGAGGTGATTTTACCATGATCAATGGTGATCACCCGGCGTTTGAGCTTATTCACAATATCGACATTATGCGTGGTCAGCAGCACCGTGGTGCCGTATTTGTTAATTTTTTCCAGCAAGCGCACAATATCCCAGCTGTGCTTGGGGTCGAGGTTACCAGTCGGCTCGTCCGCGATCAAAATCTTTGGCTGGCGCACCACCGCCCTGGCAATTGCCACCCGCTGGCGCTCACCGCCGGACAGCTGATGCGGGAAATTCTTTTCCTTGCCCTTCAGTCCCACCAGCTCGATCACCTTTGGCACTGTCGATTTGATCTCGCGGTTGGTCATACCGGCAATCTCCAGCGCAAAAGCCACATTCTCAAACACCGTCCGATTCGGTAGCAGCTTGAAATCCTGAAACACCACGCCAATCTTGCGCCGTAGCAGCGGAATATGCTTGTCCTTGAGCGTATCATAATCAATCCCGCCGACGACAATCTTGCCACCAGTCGGCTTTTCCTCGCGGGTCAGCAGCTTGAGTAGCGTCGATTTCCCCGCACCGGACGTCCCAACCAAAATCACAAACTCGCCAGGCTTGACGTGAACACTCACCCGGTTCAAGGCCGGCTTGTTGTCCTTGCCATATGTTTTGGTAACCCTATCTAACAAAATCATTGACATTAGTATAGCAGATTTTTTACGATGGCGCGAATTAGCGCGACGAACCATGCTACACTAGACATATGAAAACTTCAGCTACATTACTCAATCGTCTCAGTATCATGTTTATCGCCCTCAGTATCATCGGAGTCGGATTAATAATTATCAGTAATATCAGCGCGCCATTCCTGCCAGATACATTTGATGCGGCGCGACCGCAAGACACCTGGTCATGCTGCGAGGCTCCTGGACAAACTGCCAATGCTTTACGCTGGCCACTCTTCCTGGTCGGCGGCTTACTCCTGTTTGTTAGCATCGTCTGGGGTATATATTACCTCGGACGTGGGCTACGACAGCTCGTGGGGCAATCACCTGATGAGTCAGCGCAACCTGTACGGTGCACCTATAGGATACTGGAGATTGGTTTGCGACTATTGGCGCTACTTATGGTCATATCGCTTGGCGCCACGCTTATATGCCTATTCCTCACACCCCACGTCACGCTACTACAAGACATAGCACAACACAGCGGTATTTTCGTATATATCATGTACACTGCGACTGGACTGCTCCTCGCTATCGGCTGTCTCACCTTGCCGCTTTATACGCTTATCAATACCAATCGCTGGCAAGCCAAGGCGATTACCGATAAAAGTCGATGGCTCGCACGCCACACGTCAGCATTGGTATGGTACAGCCTCGCCATGGTGTGCTTTCTGGTAGGTACATGCGCGTGGCTCTATTACATCATCGGCGATGACACCAATCGAAAATATCCGATCGACGTTCTCGTCAGGCAAACCACTTGGCCGTTTGGTGTACATTTCTTATCCGTCATGGTCATCAGCCTCATCGCCTTTGCCGTGATGATCACCATTGCTGTCTTTCGTCAGCCGCGCGACTCGCGTAAATAAGCCGCCATAAACTCATCAATATCCCCATCCAGCACCCCTTGGGCGTTACGGTTCTCGTGCTTGGTGCGCGTATCCTTGACCAGTGTGTACGGATGCAATACATAGTTTCTGATCTGGCTGCCCCAGTTGGCCGACTCGCCGGCTCTGAGATCAGACAGGGTTTCGGCGTGCTGCTCCAGCTTCATTGCCAGCAACTTGGATCGCAAAATCTTCAGCGCCGTTTCTTTATTTTGGATCTGCGAGCGCTCATTCTGGATCGCCACGGTAATGCCCGTCGGCACGTGCGTCACCCGCACCGCCGAGTCAGTGGTATTCACGCCCTGGCCGCCCTTACCGCCCGAGCGATACACATCAATCCTCAGATCACTCGGGTCAATCGCAATTTCATCCGGTGTATCAATTTTTGGCAGCACCTCCACCAGTGCAAAGCTAGTCTGGCGCAAATTGTCAGCATTAAACGGACTGAGGCGCACCAGCCGATGCACGCCATTTTCTGAGCGCAATTTTCCATAGGCAAACGGCCCAGAAATCTCCAGCACCGTCGTCTTTATCCCGGCATCATCATTGGTCGAGCGCTCCAATGTGTCAGCCTTCATCCCTGACTTCTCCGCCCAGCGCAGATACATCCGCTCCAGCATGGCCGCGAAATCCTGAGCATCCAGCCCGCCTACGCCAGCCGAAATCCGCACCACTGCCTCGCGGTTATCATATGGGCCGCTGAATAATAAATCAGTCTTGCGCTGGGTAAATTCTTGCTCTAATGCCGCTATCTGCGCCTCAAACTCCGGCAGCAAATCATCATCGCCGAGCTCCATCAACTCAGCGATATCTGCTAACTGCACCCCGAGCGTCTGCCACGGCTCAACTGTCTGGCGCAAGCTGGCTGCCTTTTTCGCCAAGGCCTGCGCCTCGTCCGGATTATGCCAAATCTCCGGCTGATTAAGCCGCTCGTCCAGCGCCGCCATCTCCTGCTCCAACGCCGCAAAATCCAGCGCCGCCTTGGCCTGTTCTACTTCCGATCGCAGGGTTTGAATGCGTTTTTTGAGTGGCTGCATGGATATATTTTAGCAGATATTAACATACATTTTTTCAGCTAAACATAAGACTACTTCTCAATAGTCTGCGCATTACGAAGATCGGACAAATATTTGCCTATTATTTTATTGGTCTTTAAGAATGCCCTGCGTTCTTTGACCATTTCATTAATCTTATCCTCTGCATAGATTACCCACGATAAATAGGGTATTATTTTCTCCTGTGTCTCTGTTATAAATTCCTTGCACTCTTCAATACGCTTTCGTCTTCCTTCCAAGCAGTCTTTAACTGCTGCAATAACTATCCCAAGTTGACTAGGGCTATCAATACGCCGTATACTATCTAGTAATTCTTGATCTACACCATCTAATACATCTACCAGATGGCTCTTTAGGTCCTGAATATCACTAAACCTCCACCCGTCAGCATCTATTTTCTCCACAACAAACTCCATCTTATCTTTTCCGCCAGTATATCCTTAGCTCCAGCCTTTCGCAAGCATATCCATAATCACCCCCTCTATCAACACAAAACATGTTATACTACCCCTATGAATCAAGATATCGCTACCATCCTCGTAACTACTGAACAAATTAATGACGCGGTGGCGCGGCTGGGCCAGGAGCTAACCAGTGAATACCGCGACAAGAATCCGCTGGTCATCGGCGTACTGCGCGGTGCGGCGCCGTTCATGATCGATCTGATACGCGCCATGGATTGCTATCTGGAAATCGATTTCATTGACGTCTCTAGCTACGGCGACGCGACTGAATCATCCGGCGCGGTCACCGTCCTCAAGGACATCGACAGCGACGTTACTGGGCGGCATGTTTTGTTGGTCGAGGACATCGTCGATACCGGCCGAACGCTAGAAAAATTGCTAGAATTATTCGCCGGTCGCGGCGCGGCCTCGGTCAAAGTCTGCTCACTACTCGACAAACCCGAACGGCGTATCGCCAACGTCACCGCCGATTACGTCGGCCTGTCCGTCCCTAACGAATTCGTCGTCGGCTACGGCTTGGATTTCCGCCAACAATACCGAAACCTACCGTATATCGGAGTGTTGAAGCCTGAGGTATATCAAGACACTATAGCGTGATCCATACCCGTATTTTCAGTACCACCTGCAGCATAACTGCCAAAATAATAATGAGTACCGGCAACCCGTAGCGCATAAATACTCTCATCTTCTCTCGACATCGTGAGGACATTGTTACCCCTAATTTCGCCAACCACCACTCATAAAATCGCTGCTCTTTGTCTCCGGAAAATTGCATGTGCGACAGTGGACACCCCTGTAAAATTTCAAGTATTATGAAATGTAGCACCGCCAAAACTATGACTATTCTATAATCAAGCCACGACCAGGCAGTGTATGCCGCCAGTGTGAGAATCGCATGTAGTGTAATGATAAAATACTGTCGAAGCACCTACAACTTCTCCACCGCCGCCACAAATTGCTCGCCACGGTCGACGTAATTCTTGAACATGCCAAAGCTAGCAGCCGCAGGGCTGAGGATGACAACATCGCCCGGGCGAGATAATTGACCGGCTTGGGCAACAGCGTCCACCATCGTTGTCTGGCCGAGCACTACTATCGTTGCCGCGACCGATGCTTGGCGCAGCGACTGTTCAATCTTCGCCGCATTTGCCCCGATAATGATCACCGCTCGCACCGTTTGTTTGGCAATCTCCGTGGCCATTTCATCATAATCCGCCCCCTTGTCGTACCCGCCGACGATCAGCACTTTCGGCGCTTCAAACGCCCGCAGCGCCGCGATAGCACTGCCCGGCGTAGTAGCGATACTGTCATCGTAATACTTCACGCCGTTTTTCTCAGCAACGAATTTTAATCGATGTGGCAATCCCGTAAAACTCTCTAGTCCAGCCGCGTACTGCTCGTCGGTCACTGTGATCGGCAGTTCTGTCACCGCGCTCATCGCCGCACAGGCGTTCTCGAGGTTGTGCGCGCCCGGCAGCCGTAAATGATCAGTGCGACAAATCCGCCGATCTTGCACACAAAAGTAGCCATCCCGAACATACACCTGATCCTCATCGGGGATAGCATAGCGGTGCGCGAAATTTAACTCATCATCTCCGCAGTATTCGCTACATGTCTCACAGTCACACCCATACAATGGCCTATCAAGCGGCGCGGTGGCTACCTCCCGTGAGTATTTATTCGTTGGGTGATATAAACATATACTATCCTGTTGGTGACGATGAATATTTTTTTTGGCGTCGAGGTACTCAGCAAAATCCGTATGTACCTCCAAATGATCCGGCTCAATCATCAATACCACGGCAATGGTCGGCGATTTTTCGAGATCCCACAGCTGAAAACTTGATAGTTCGTACACAATGAAGTCATCCTTTGTGATGCTTGGCAGCGCGTCCAGTGCCGGCACACCGATGTTCCCAACCAGATGCACCGTCTGACCGGCCGCCCGCAAGATCGCCGCGATTAGACTGCAGGTCGTACCCTTGCCTTTCGTCCCCGTCACGCCAATAATCGGCGCTGGACATTTGTCAAAAAACTCATTGGTCGCCGACCATATTCTGCCCGACGTTTTGAGCAGCCGCGGTGGCACACCCGGTGCTCGCACCACCATATCGGCGTCCTGCAGCTGCTCGGCGAACACCGACTCACCAGTCCGCACTGCCACGCCATCCGGCGCATCTTCAACCACCTTCTGGTCAGCAATGACAAACTCAGCATCAGGAAAAACCCGCTGAAAATATCTCAAACTTGATATACCCTCAAGGCCATAGCCAGCGATAACGATCTTCATAGTTTCTATTATACCATCAAGAACTTCGAGATATTGGAACATCTAGCGCTGAATTGGCTACATCTCTCTCCTGCAGCTTCTTGCCCCACTCTTTACTAAGAGCATCAAAACTAACTCGGGCAACCACATACGATTCCGCTTTATGCCGACATAGCTCCACGTTAACAGCAACTGGAGGGATTAATCCGGAATCTATATGGGGTTGAAGGCGATGCAAAAGATCGTCTCGGATAAAGTCGACGATATAGTCACCAGTAACCTGCGGCACAAAATCATAGCGTAGCAAAGGCCTGCGCGGGAACCGGGATGGAACTGTTGGGTTTTTGTCATCGCTGTTTTGATTAATAAATATAGCCCGTTCTTGGCTGGCAACACTAGGGTATATTCCATCCCCTTTCTGCCGATCCTCCAGGGCGCGCTGGCGTACAACTCGTGCAAACTCAGCAATTTTGGAGCACCAATGCAATATAGCGAGGTCATCTGGCTGTAAAATAACCTCATCGTTCTCTGGAGTTAACTTTTCAGAACCAGCGGTACTATGCTGCGGAGCATCACTCCGAATCGCGTGTTCGCCTATCCCTCGCAACACTGCATCACTATCACTAACGGCCTCCTCCTCAACTCCTTCATCAATTTGTCGTGGATATACGTTAGCCCTAAAAATTACCGAGCCATATGGAAGCACCGGAAGCCGATCGTCATAGGACGGTTTAACTGTATGCGCTTCAATGATAATACTCTCGGGAATAAGCCCAGAGTCGATATACGGCTGAAGCCGCTTTTTCATATGGATTTCGATAAGTTCCTCCTCATCCTTTGGACGCAACGAATTCCTATTAGTCTCAGTTGCCTTGCATACTTCATATAAACAAATCGCATCATCCCTATGCCTATTGTTGAGATTGTCGGTATAATCAAGGGGCATACTCGCCACAAGATGAACAGCGGAAGGATCGATAGGCCGCGAGCCATTTATAATACTCCTGCGCAGATCACGCACTTCACGATAGATCGTACTGACGAGTGCCAACACATTTCGACCCTCTAGTATGCGGCCCTTATCAATATCCCGCTCTAGTGTTTCAGCAGCCGCATCACTACGCTCCTGATCAGCAATCATCCGCCCGAGCAGCTCCGCCCGCTCCCGCTCCGACATTACTGGATCAATATCAGTCCTTTCCCCCTGAGTCGATATGATATGTCCACATGTCTCGCTCGTATTACCCTTACCCATGTCTTGCCTCCTCTCCTATGCTTCCTACCCAAACAACCCCTCAAGCTTCTCCTGCAGTCGCCCGAGCAGTTCTTTATCGCCGCCACTCACGCCAGCAAGCACCCAGGTATTTGCTGCAAAAAACTCTCGTGCCACCCGAACGATCTGATCAGCGGTCACCGCCAAAATTGCTGTCGGTACGCCCTCGTAATCCTTGACGAAATCATCAGCAAAATAACGCCCGGTATAAAAATTGCTGACCTGTGCCACCGTTTGTGCCCCCATCTGATAGCGGCCCAGCGCATACGACTTGGCATTCTCGATGTCCTCCGAGGTGATCGTCCCGTTCAGCACCCGACGCAGTTCGCGCACAATGATATCGAACAGCGCCTCTGCCGTCTCGAGGTTGACCTGGCCGCCAAAGTCCCAGGCCGAATCATAAAACCCGACCGAGGTGTCGCTGAACACGCCGTAAGCCAGCCCCTTCTTGCGCGCCGCCCCGAAAATCCGCGAGCTCATCGTCCCGGTCAAGATATGATTCAAGCAGCCCATAGCGTCAGAATCCTCATCGCTCAGCTCGCGCGGCAGATTCATCGACCAGCCAAATGTCAGATTCGAGGCCTCCTTGCGGCGGATAAAAATCGGTGCGGCACTCGACAGGTTATCGTGCGGGATAGCAAACCGCTCGCCCGGCTCTAGCTGCCACTGCTCCAGCGATTCACGAATCGTCGCCATCCGCCCGGTCAACTTGCCCGCCACCACAAACCGCATATTGTTGAGGGTATGTGTCCGCCAATGATGCTCCTTGATATCCTTTAGCGTGATCGCGTCAATCGTTTTCAGCCGCTGATTATATGTCAAAATATCCTCGCCCAGCGCTTGCTGCACCCGCGGCCACATCACGCGGTTGTGGTTATTGAGATAGCCGGTCAGCTCGCTCCGAACATTACCCTTCTCAGCTTCTAATTCCTCGGCGTTAAAGCGCGGTGTAGTGATCGCCAGCCGCTGTAAATCCAAAATCCGATCCCATTCAAAATCCGCGCAGGCGGCCTCATACACCATTGAATAATCAGAGGTGAACGCATTATGATAGGCGCCATTCTTGGTAAACTCCTGCTCATACGCGTGCTCCGAACGAAACTTCTCATTCGCCCCAAACGCCATGTGCTCCATGATGTGCGCCGTCTCGTAGATGTCCTTGTCGCGGACATAGCGATTGCCCGCCCGAAACTGCACCTGAAAGCTCATCACCGTCGCGTCCGGCACGTCAATGAACAGGCCTTTCGCACCATTTTTCAATTTTATTTCTTTGACCGTATGTTTCATCTGTCTGTCGCTCTCTGCCCACCGGTTTTAGATTTATTTGCGGTTCTTTTTGCGGTTTTGGCGCTGCGCTTTTTTCTTCTTGCGTGCTTGGTTCTTGGCGCGGTTCGACTCGGCGTTTGATTTACCCTTTTTCACCGAAAAGTCACCGTCACGATTTTCCTCGCCCGTACCAACTTCATTAACGCCACGCTCAACTGCGCTTTCGGCTAGGCGCGTTAGCTCGGTGTCATACTCATCATCCTGTGACTGGCGAATTACCGCGTCGGATTTATGAATATGAAAAATTGTGTTCAGAACTTCGTTACGCAGATTTTCCTGAAGGCTGGTGAACAATTTTTGTGACTCCGCCCGGTATTCTACCAATGGATCGCGCTGCCCAACGCTGCGCCAGTGAATCCCTTCGCGTAGATGCTGCATGTTCTCCAGGTGCTGCATCCACAGGGTGTCGAGCACCGCCATATACACCTCGCGCTCCACACCGCGCAACTCTTCAGTACCGATTTCTTCATCTTTTTCCCGGTAGGCCTGGTGTGCTAGTTTCAGGGCTTTTTGGAGGCGTGGACGGTCTTTTTTCTCGCGGCCAACCTTGCGCACGGCCGCCTCATCGACCGGAAAGGCCGACGTAAATTCCTCGATAAACTTCGGGTTGTTTTTTGTCGGTAGCGTCACTAATTCTTTGACTCTGTCTCGCAACAGTCGCTCAATTTCCGGCTGGATATTGTCGCCTTCAAGGATTTTTCGCCGCATCGTGTAGACCACACGGCGGTGACGATTAATCACGTTGTCGTACTGAACAACATTTTTGCGCGTATCGAAATTGTAGCCCTCGACGCGCTTCTGGGCTGCTTCCAAAGTTTTCGATACGGCGCGGTTTTGAATCGGCGTATCTTCATCCACACCCAGCCGGTCCATCAGCGCCGCGATGCGCTCACCCTGGAAAATTCGCATCAAATCATCTTCGGTCGACACGTAGAACTGCGTCTCGCCTGGATCACCCTGACGACCGCCACGACCGCGCAGCTGATTGTCAATGCGGCGCGACTCGTGCCGCTCCGAGCCGATCACTACCAGGCCGCCCAATTCCTTGACGCCCCTGCCCAATTTAATGTCGGTACCGCGTCCGGCAATGTTTGTCGCTAGTGTAATCGCACCCTTTTCACCAGCCTTCTCAATGATAGCCGCCTCACGCTCATTATTCTTGGCGTTTAGAATCTCAAACTTGATGCCTTCTTTTTCCAGATATTTGGCGATCTGCTCGTTCTTGGCAATCGAGCCAGAGCCAACCAACACCGGCCGGCCTTGCTTATGATAATCTTTGATAGCTTCAGCCACCGCCTTCAGCTTGCCCTTTTCGGTCTTGAAAATCAGGTCTTCTTTGTCGTCGCGAATCACTGGCTTGTTCGGCGGAATTTGGATGACGTCCAGTGAATAAATTTGTTGAAACTCTTCCGCCTCGGTGAATGCCGTACCGGTCATGCCGCTCAGTTTATTGTACAAACGGAAATAATTCTGGAACGACACGGTGGCCAGCGTCATGCTTTCTTCTAGCACCGGCACATTCTCTTTGGCCTCAATGGCCTGGTGCAGACCTTCGTTGTAGCGGCGTCCTTGCATCAAACGACCGGTGTGCTCATCGACGATGATCACCTCGCCGTCATTGGTTACCACGTAATCTTTATCTCGCTTGAACAATGTTTGTGCTCGCAGCGCCTGATCCATGTGATAAACGCTGCGCACATGGTCTGGCGTGTACAAATTTTTTATTCCCAGCAGTTTTTGGACTTTCTCCACACCCTCGTCGGTCAAGGCCACGCTGCGGCGCTTTTCGTCCAAAACATAGTCATCTGGCACTAATTTGCTGGCAACTTTGGCGAATGTGTAATAATTATCTGGGTTCTCTGCTGCTGGCGCTGAGATGATCAGCGGCGTCCGCGCTTCGTCGATCAGGATTGAGTCCACCTCGTCAACGATAGCAAAGTTCAGCTCGCGCTGCCTGAGCAAATCCATGTCGTTAACCATGTTGTCACGCAGATAGTCAAAGCCAAATTCGTTGTTGGTACCGTAGGTGATATCGGCAGTGTAGGCTTCTTTACGGGTGACCGGACGGAGCTTACGCATACGCGGATCGTCGTGATGCTCATTGTCGTAATCTTTATCATAAACAAATGACGCCTCGTTGATAATCACGCCAGTTGTCAAGCCTAAAAAGTCATACACCTGACCCATCCAGCCAGCGTCGCGCTGCGCCAGATAGTCGTTGACAGTCACCACGTGGACGCCCTTTTCCTCTAGCGCATTGAGGTACGTCGGCAGTGTCGCCACCAAGGTCTTACCTTCACCAGTCTTCATTTCGGCGACATTTCCTTCATGTAGCACCATACCACCGATCAGCTGGACATCGTACGGACGCTCACCGATGACACGCTTGGCGGCTTCGCGCACCACCGCAAAGGCATCCGGCAAAATCGTATCCAGTGTTACATTCTTTTTCGTCAGACGCTTTTTCAGCGCCTCTGTCTGCGCCTGCAGCTCTTTGTCCGACATTTTTTCATACTTTTCAGACAGACCGTTAATTACGTCAACTTGCTTCTGCAGCCGCTTCAAAATCTTCTTCTGCGGATCGCCAAAAATCTTACTCAGCGCCTTTTGTTGTGTCATTGCCATAAACTCAAAACTCCCTCACTTTCAGGCATTTTCAAAAACTGTATACAATTATACCGTGCAGGGCTGGAAAATTAAAGGGGTTAATTAAATCCCCTACTGCTCGCGCTGGAAACCGCGCTTGAACCGTGCCAGCACGCCGCGGCTGCTGCCAACGTGTGTCAGCACATCATCCTTATATTTACGCAGCTGCCCGTTCAGCTTTGCTTCAACGATATCGACGGCCGCCAGCACGTTCATCGTCGAATCTTTAGCGGTGATTTTCTTGTCTGGTACATTGATAATTACTTCAACCTCGTACTTGTTGCCACCAGGATTATCGATCTGCTTGATCTTTACATCAGCAGTCGCGCTCTTGCGGGCATGCCGCGGCAAGTACTTACCCAGTGCACCGATTTTGCGCTCAACGTATTTCTTTGTGGTGTCCGTCAATTCGTATTTGACGCCAGTAATGGTAATATCTTTGATCATAGTTCCTCCTTTTATGTATACGTTAGCGCGGCAAGACAACACCCGCATCCTTCGCCATTTTTAGTAATTCTTCGTTAATCACGAGCAGCTTTTCTTTCGATGACATTTTGGCAAAGCTGGCGCTCATAAACGATTTGTTCGGCTTGCCGTAAATAACATCATATATCTCTTTAATGTCGTTTGTCAGTGCCTGTAGTCTGCTTTCGACCACGCCATCAGCGATCGCGCCCTTGATCCATTGCTTGTCATCGTTCGTCAGTGCCACATACCCTCCTAGACTCCATTATATCATCTCGCGGCCATTCATATACGGGCGAAGTGCTTCTGGCACCATGACATCACCCTCTGCGGTCTGATAATTCTCAATAATCGCCACCATGCAGCGCCCCAGCGCAAAGGCCGTCGCATCATTCGTGTGGATCAATTCAACTCCGTTGTCCGTGCGCACCCGCGTCATCAAACGACGCGCCTGATAGTCAGTCATATAGTCAGCAGTATGCGTCTCGCGGTACTTGCCCTGACCCGGTAACCATACTTCCATATCAACACCGCGCGCATTTGGTTTACCAATATCAGCGGTGCATTTCATCAGGACATGGTACGGTAGCTTGAGCTGAGCCAAAAGCCACTCTTGAATCGCGATAAATAGCAGGTGCTCGTTATAACTATCCTTCGCCTCGGTGAAGCTCTCCATCTCGAGCTTATCAAACTGGTGCATCCGGATCAGCCCCTCCATATCCTTGCCGTACGTCCCTGCTTCTTTGCGGAAGCTGGTTGCAAAGCCCAGGTATCGAAGTGGTAACTGTTTCGCATCAAAAATCTCACCCGCATGCATACTACCGAGCACATGCTCAGCGCTCCCCTGTAGCCACAGTTCCTCGCCTTCAATTTTGTATCGATCATCACTCGGCTGGAGACGATCCATCTGATCATAGGGCTCGGTACGGATCATCAATGGCGGCAGCACTGGGATGAATGGTTTTGTATTGACACCAAGGCCAGCCTTTTCGGCGATCTCCTTGATCACCGCTGGGTTAGTGAGAGATGTGATCACAAACTGGATAATCGCCTGTTGCAACAACACCAAATCACCCATGATATAGGCAAAGCGAGCGCCAGCAACCTTGGCAGCACGCTCTTTGTCAAGCCAGCCCTTCGCCTCGGCAATTTCGTAGTGATTTTTCGGCATAAAATCAAAGGCTGGAATATCACCGACGACCTTTACTTCAACGTTTTCATCCTCACTCAGACCAACTGGCACGTCGGCGTGCGGCATATTAGGGACTTGCTTGAGTAGTGTCATGTAGCACTCTTCGACCTCGCTCAGCCGAGTCTCGAGCCCGCTCAGCTTGGCCTTAATGGCCTTGCCCTGCTCAATCAGACCCGGCTCGGGCTTGCCGCCCTTCATTTTAGCAGCAATCTCATTACGCTGCTGGCGCAACTCATCAACCTGCCGCTGCGCCTCTCGACGCTCGTCATCTAATTGCAACAATGTCGCAATAGACACGTCGCACCCCTTGTGTTTCGCCGCAGCCTGCACTGCTTCGGCGTTATCTCGAATAAAGCGAATATCTAACATGGTTTCATTGTAGCAGATATACGATAATTTATCTCGCTAACTTGATTAGTTTGAAAGCTTGGTAATTGTCAGGCTTGCGTCGCTGAGTTGCACACTCTGGAGGTCTGATACGACGATCAACTTTAGCTTGGTACCAGCTGTGGCTCGCATCATCCGTGAATACGGCAGTGTCGAACGACGAACACCGGCTTGGTTAGATGACCATGCGCCCTCTGGACGATCACCGTTCACATCATTAACAATTTGGTAAATATTACGCACTGGCGAGTTGTCAACGGTACGAATACTGGAACGAATGAAGTACACACCATCACTTGGAATAGTATACGTGTGATTCACCGGATCCCAGGTACCACCGCCGGTATTCGTGGTGATCGTTGTCATCGGAATAGCTGTATAAGTGTCAGCGTTAACATTTACCGCCACGATATTACCATTACCGACACCGATCGAGCCGGCAAACATCGTTTCTTGCGGCAAGCTCCTCCACGCAACATCACAATCTGCCGCCTACTTTTTCATCAGTACCTGACCAATTGACCCACCGGCCGGAATATTTGATCCGGTAAATGTCAGTCCAATATTCGGCGTACCACTGCCCGTGACAGTAAGGCCGGTCGAACATGGCTGAGTACTATTCGTCACATTAACTGTTGCATTTGCACCAGCTTCGCCCTTTTCACCTTTATCACCTTTTTGTCCTTGAGGACCAGCGTCGCCCTTCGGGCCTTTAGCTCCAGGTGCACCGGCATCTCCCTTAGCTCCTTGCGGGCCGGCAGGGCCAGTGTCGCCCTTGGCTCCTGGCTCGCCTTTCTCACCCTTAGCGCCCTGTGGACCCGCTGGGCCAGTCTCACCTTTAGCGCCCTGTGGACCGATAGGACCTTTATCCCCCTTGACACCTGGTATACCCTGGGGGCCGGGCAGGCCCTGAGGACCTACTGGGCCAGTATCACCTTTGTCGCCTTTTTGGCCTTGAGCACCTGTCGCTCCGGTATCACCTTTAGCGCCTTTGAGTCCTTGCGGGCCAGCGGGACCGACTGGACCTACCGGACCGGTATCACCTTTGGCTCCCTGAGGACCTGCAGGACCTTGTGGACCATCATTACCTTTTTCACCCTTCTCACCTTTTTGGCCTTGAGGACCAGCTGGGCCCTGTGGGCCGGCAGGGCCAGTGTCGCCCTTCGGGCCTTGTGGACCAGCAGGCCCCTGAGAACCTTGTGCACCGGTTGCACCTTGAGACCCTGCTGCACCTTGCGGGCCAGCGGGACCTTGTGGACCGGTATCACCCTTATCGCCCTTCGGACCCTTCAAATCAGATAATGCAATGAGGTTGTTCCACGTAGCATCACCCCTGTAGCGCCACTGGATATACAACGCGGTTTTCTGTAACTCAATCTCTCGCCCATCGTTACCAGCATCACCCTTTTGGCCTTGTTGGCCGGCATCGCCCTTCTCGCCCTTGTCGCCTTTTTGGCCCCGTGGACCAGCTGGACCCTGAGCACCGGTATCGCCCTTTGGCCCGGTCGCACCGTTTTTACCATTCGCTCCATCCCGACCGTTAGCTCCACGCTGTCCTGTACTTACGCCGTTTTTACCGTCTTTACCAGCAGCTCCGGCCTCACCAGTGTCACCTTTGTCACCCTTGTCGCCTTTCTCACCCTTATCACCTCGCAACTCAGAAAGAGAGACAATATCCTGCCAGTCGCCATCCATAAACTGCCACTGTACCTTGCCATTGCTTTGGCGTAGGCTAATCTGATCTGGACGAACCCCCTTGTAAAAGCGATTACCGCCGCCCCACGGCCACCACCACAGCAGTAGAATAATCAGTATCGTGACGATAAATAAACATATTACCAGTTTACGACTCGCATATGTTTTATCTGAGCGCTCGTTCATATTGTATTATATCCCCTATTTGATCTTGCTATACGCCTATTTAGCACGATTATAGCATGAGCACATTCTAAAAGCCATAATTTTTATCAAAAATCGCGGGTAATTACGACAGGTCAGCTATAATTAAGTAGTATGAGCCAGTCATTCCGTACGCAGCGCCTCAATTGGGTCAAGCTTCGCCGCTTTGCGGCTCGGCAAGAATCCCGCAATAATTGCTACCAGCATCAGCCCGACAACAATGACGAGACCGCTAATTGGTATAAATATCAAGAGCGAATGTTCCCCCAAATTAAGCACCCCGGAGATCATTGGGTTACACAGCTCACCAATTCCCCACGCGCCAAGCACCCCAAGTGCACCGCCCAAAAAGCCGACCCACGCCGCCTCATAGCGAAACAGCCTAGCAACATCACGCCGACTAGCACCAAGTGCCTTCATCAGCCCAATTTGTTGCGTCCGCTCCAGCACCGAAATGTACTGTGTATTGACAATACCAAAGATGCTCACCACCAACGCTAATACACCAAATCCAAACACAATCCACTGCAGCAAGTTTACAAACGTAAAGAGCAGCTCCTGGATATCTTTTGAAGTTACCGCTGATAGGTTCAACTCATCTTTAAGAGCTTTCTTGACGTCTTCGGGCTTTTTACCGTCAGCCACCGTTGCTGAAGCAGTAATGTACTTTTGGTACTGCGGCGTACCGAGCGTCGCAAATTCAGTCAGCTCCTTGGCAGTCTCTGGGCTGACATAGGTATTTGGTGTATTCGTCGCTTGCTCCGGCGATTTCTTTGATACCGCCACAATGGTCAGCTCTTTGTGCTTCAACTTACTACTTGTTAGTTCACGCACGCCAGCCTCGCCGCGCTGCCGATACGCCTTGGCAATATCCTCTTCACTGACTTTCTGCGGTATTTGCTCGACAGTAAGCGTCAGCTTACTACCAATAATCTTATCGGCAGAGATTCCCAGTTCCTCAAGGTAGGACTCTGGTATTATCACTTCATTATCCCCCAACTGAGTACCCTTAGACATCGCCTTGCCCGCTACTGTCTCAACGCGAATACCGTTATCGCGCATCGCTACCTCGCCCGTGTACTTTTTATCAGACTTGGCACTAAACGTCAGATATTTTGGGTTCAATTGATATAGCGGCGTCACATCTTTCAAGTCACTGCGCGCCTTCAGTTTCGCCATATCGTCAAGAGTTAATAGCTCGACTTCCCCGCCACGACGCGCGCCAGTATTCGGCTTATATTCTTTAAGTGACTTACTGCTGCGACCAGTGAATGTCTCGCCGGCCTTACCAATCATCAATCTTTGAGGATTAAAATTGCTACTAATAATCCGATCAACATACTGCCTGGCCCCTTCGCCCGCCATCAAACTGGCGGTAATCGCAAAGCCACCCACTGCGATGGCAACGCTAGTGAGCAAGGTGCGTATTTTCGCTCGCCGCAGATTTCGCCCAGCACGGCGTACGATATCTAGCGTTTTCATTTTTTCGCCTCCTTTTTGATAGGTTTCGTGGCTCTTGACTGTTTCGCCTGACGACGAGGCTTCTTTGGCTCAGGCAGAGGGGCTGCGGCGGCAATTGTCACCGTAGCGGCATGACGATGAGCCCCCGAGGCCACCGTTTTACCTTGAGCGATCCGAATCGCGTCTTCAATCGCCGAATCAGATTCAATTCGACCATCTTTGATGCGAATAATCCGCTCACATCGTTTCGCTAAATCTTCATCATGCGTCACGATAATCAAGGTTGCGCCGTGCTGTTTTTGATACTCAAATAACAGATCTTCAATCATCGCCGATGTTGCCGAGTCAAGATTGCCAGTTGGCTCATCAGCGAACAAAATCGCTGGTTCACCGGCAATAGCCCGGGCGATCGCCAGGCGCTGCTTTTGCCCACCAGAGAGATGTTTAGCACGCACCTTGGTCTTATCAGTCAAATCAACCGCTTTTAATGCCGACTCGATGCGCCGCTTGCGCTGAGCACGAGGGACGCCAGCAGTCTCCAGCGACAAACTGACATTGTCATAACACGTTTCACCACCCTCGACGAAAAAACTCTGAAAAATAAAGCCTATCTTCTCAGCGCGGAACCTATCCGTTGCCCGCGTCTTGAGGCGCAAAATATCCTCGCCATCAACCAACACTTCGCCCTGCTCAGGCTTATCCAACCCCGAAATTGCGTGCATCAGCGTCGATTTCCCCGAACCAGATTTGCCTAAAATTGCCACACTCGCCCCATCCGCGATCTCGATATTAACATCATCTAGCGCCACGAAAGCATTTTTCTTGCCACCGTACGTCTTGGTAATATGTTTGATTTCTATCATTCTCCCTCCTAACTTCTGCAGTTTCTCGTCGTAACAAGGACAAGATGTCATAACCAAGCCTGACCTCTATATTACAATCGTATCATAGAATGAAGAATGTGATCAAAACTTATGATTACCCTGGTCGCGCCCGTAGTCGCCCAATCCAAAAAGTAACTATACACTTTTAACGACAAGCTAGACCGCGCTGATCGCACCGCTCATCAGTAAAACAATGATTAGGCCACCTAGCCCGACTCGATACCAAATAAATAGTGAGAAGTCATTCCGCGCCACAAACTTGAGTAGCCACGATATCGCGAGGTAGCCGACCACAAACGACACGATGGTCGCAAGTATCGTTGCCGTCCAGCCAACGCCGCCCGCGATGTGCTTTGAGGCGGTCAGCATCTCCAGTAGCCCCGCCGCCATCAAGGCCGGAATACCGAGGAAAAAACTGAGCTTTGTCACCGCCACTCGGTCAAATCCCCGCAGCAGGCCCACCGAGATCGTTGCCCCCGACCGGCTAATACCCGGTATCAGTGCCAGACATTGCCCCACACCAATCGCCAGCGTATCTCGCCACGTCGTTTGCTGTTCACTGCGGTGACTGGTTTTTTCTGAACGCTTATCAGCCCACCACATCACCAAACTCCAGCCGATCAACGCTACCGCCACAAACCACAGGCTACGCAGCACTGTCTCGACTTGATCCTTAAATAGTAGTCCAATCACTGCGATCGGCACCGAACCGATGATAATCGCCCAGCCATACGCATAATCAAACTGTCGCCGCGCCCGCTTCCACCACAGCCCGCGCCACCACGCGCTCAGCACCCGCCAGATATCGCTCCAGAAATAGATGATCGCTGCCAAGATTGCGCCAATCTGAATCACTGCCGTGAACGCTGTCAGACTTGGATCATCAATTCTCATCCCCATTAATTTCTCGACGATCGTCAAGTGCCCCGTCGAAGAAACTGGCAAAAACTCCGTCACGCCTTCAATGATGCCGAGGATGATCGCTTGCCACCACGCCACTGCTTAATAGCTCCTTCTCATCCCTTCAGTGTAGCAGCTCGGTAAGCATTCGCCAACCTCCGCACTCACTATGCGTCACTTGATTGTGGTGCGGGCGATGGCGACAGCGGCCCAGACACATGCAGCCGCACAAACCCGAAGCAGTCGACGTCAAGCTCTGGCGAGAGGCCAAACCACGTTGTACGACAGCGACTACGCTGATTTTCAACTCTGAGTACAAGCTTATCACCGTCACGTACCGCCGACACCTTTGGCTGCTGGCGCTTGCCCTTGAGGTCTATATAACGCAGTTCAACCTTGATATCACCTCGAGTCGTATCCCCAAAATGTAACGGGATATTCCCACCCTCGACGTGGACATACTTCACGCCCTTCATATCACTTGGCAGTTCAACCGGCACGATTTTTGTCAAACGCTCCTCGTCACGTGCTAGCTCATTCGCCATACCGACGCCAAACAGCGTCATTCCCGAAACCGATAGTGCTCCCACAACTAGCGCCACCACCGTCATAACCACCGATAGCCGCTTTAATGTCCACGTAAAGGCACTGTGGCTCAATATCGCGCCCAGCCATACCGCCGCCACGCCACCAACGAGTAAGGATGCCCACAGACCCCACGCCCACGGCTGTGCATAGAATCCATCAAGCAAACCAATCACCGCGATGCCACTGACCGCCCCCACGATCAGTGCCACCAACAGCCCCAGCGTTACCATGAGAATACCAACACCAAGAATAAATCGAAATACTTTTGCTGCCGTATGACCCGTGTTACTATTCCGCCCTACGGATGGCTCATTCCGACTGGCCTGACGCTTCAGCGAATCAAACGTTACTGCCTTGCCGCGCATTTGGAGCTTATCAGAGGCAGTCCGCGCCTCTGGAACTGACAGCCACATCACGATATAAATCAATACCGCCGCACCAAAGGTAATAAATGGCGAAAAAATGAACAATAATCGTACCCACAAAGGATTGGTTCCCCAATAGGCAGCAATGCCTGCACACACGCCACCAATCAGCGCATGTTCCGTATCACGCATCAGCCGTCGCTCTGAACGCTCTGAACGCTCGGGCTCGTCATCGATCTCCACCGACTCGGCATCATCCGAAAAATCGCGCGGCTCGCCCATCTGTTCCTGAATTGCCAGAACATCATCGTTGCCAATCACGCCGTCCTTTGCCACGCCGCGCTCCGCCAAAAGCTCCACCATTCGCGCTTCAATTTCTTGCATGGCTTCCGGCTCGGCATGCATGTTTTTCTGAATTAAATTAAGATATTTCTCCAACGATTTTTTGGCATCAATCTCCGCGCTAAACGGCGTTTTCGCCAAATGGATTCTGGTTATTTCTTTCATCACTTTGCTCCTTTCTCGAGATTTTTCAGCGAATTATTTAACAGTTTTATCCGATCTTTCAATTCATCCACCAATTGCTTGCCATTGTCAGTCAGCGAATAATATTTGCGCGGCGGACCTTGCTCGCTTTCCTGCCATTCGTGCTGCAAATAGCCGTATTTTTGCAAGCGGCTGAGCAGCGGATAAATCGTTCCTTCCACTACCATCAGCTCCGACTCGCTCAATTGCTTCACAATGTCGCCGGTATATTGCGGTTGCTTGGCACAAACCAGCAGCACACAGTAGACCAAAAAACCTTTGCGCAGCTGAATCGCCAGACTCTCAGCATAAGCACTAACGTCCATGCCTTATCCCTCCTGGCACGGTTGATTTTTCAATCCGACCGTCTTTGATGATGATTTGATGATCGCATTTTTTCGCCAAATCAGCGTCGTGTGTCACCACGATCAAGGTTACGCCCTTTTGCTTATTATAATCAAACAACAATTCTTCCACTCTCGCGCCTGTTTCACTATCCAAGTTACCCGTCGGTTCGTCGGCAAAGATAATTTGCGGATCACCGACGATCGCCCGAGCAATCGCCAAACGCTGCTTCTGACCACCCGACAGGTCTTTGGCGCGGTTTTTTCGCTTATCATGCAAATCTACCGCCTTAAGCGCCGCGTTGATTTTATGCGCCCGTTTTTTCCGCGGCAGCCGCGCAATTTCCAGTGGCAAACTGACATTGTCAATCACACTCTCATTGCCCTGGACGAAGAAACTTTGGAAAATAAAGCCAATTTTTTTAGCACGGAATTCATCGACATGCTTTGACTTCAGCTGCAAAATATCTTGTCCATCAATAATCACTTGACCTTTCTGCGGCTTATCCAAGCCTGAAATAGCATGCATTAGCGTCGATTTACCCGAACCAGATTTTCCGAGTATCGCCACGCTGGCTCCTGTCGGAATGGTCAAGCTGATATTTTTCAGCGCCGTAAATTGGTTTTTCTTTTTGCCATAAACTTTTGTCACATTTTTCAGTTCAATCATGATATTTCTCCTATTCCGTCCTTAATGCCTCAATTGGGTCCAATTTTGTTGCTTTGCGGCTTGGCAGCCAGCCGGAAATAACCGCCATCACCACCAGACCAACCACCAGCAAACCAATGTGTAGCGGATTAATCACCAGCAAATTCGTGCCCGCGCCCAACTTCAGCGCACTAGTAATCACTGGATTCAGCAACGTCACCAAACTTGCCAAGCCAACGCCAATCAGTCCGCCCAGCAAACCAACCCACGCTGCTTCATAGCGGAATAATTTACCAATATCGCGGCCGCGCATCCCGAGCGCCTTCATTAGACCAATTTGACTGGTACGCTCCAACACCGAAATATACATAGTGTTAATAATCCCGAATACACTGGCCAGCAATGCTAATCCACCAAATGACGCCAGTGCCGCTTGAGCCACATTGACCATTGTCAGCAACGTTTTTCGAATATCCTGAATCGAATACGCACTGTAATCTTTATTGATTTCGTCTTTGGCAACATCAACATTCTTCTCGTCATCCACCAAAGCAATCGCCGTTGAATACTGATGTGGCTGGCTCTTATTATGGCTGAATTCGTAAATAGCTTTAGCATCAGCCGTCGAAATTCTCAGCATTGGTTCATAAAACAAAATGGTGTCTGATTTTTTGTCCACCGCCGCGATCTTGAATGATACCTCTTTAGCAACATTACCACCCCGCGCTGCGCTACGCACACCCAAGGTTATTGTCTGTCCAATCGCCGACTGCGCATCCTTAAAGCCTAACTGCTTCACATAATCATCCGGGATGATAATCTCGCCCGGTTTTGGCATAAAATCCTCCAGGATTCCTGCTGCCAATTCCGCCCGAGTCCTATCCATTTTAACACCCACCGTCAGTGCAAATTTTTTATCACTTGCTGAACTCTTAGCATACGCCACGCCATCAGTCGAATACGCCGGCGTTACCGTTTTTACATGCGGTGTTCGTCGGATCTTTTCCAAATCCTTGTCGTTAAGCAAATATTTGCTGCGCGCCGCCGATACTTTATTTTTGTCAGCTTCTTCTGCCGAATTGCCGTATTCTGGTAATTTATCTTTCTTATCTGCTTCAATCTTTTTATTGACCATAATTACTTTTTTATCGCCAGCTGCGTCAACGATACTATTGGTGTACAGTCGACCACCCTCACCAGCCATCAGTGCCAAGCCAATCGTAAACGCCCCAACAGAAATCGCCAATGACGTCAAAATCGTCCGGCCTTTTGACTGGCGAAGATTCCGCCCCGCCCGCTTAATGATGTCGATTCTCCTCATACTATGCTCCTTGCATTTTCATTATACATAGTACTATGTTATACAAGGTACTATAAAAAGTCAAGCTATTTACTATTTCTCGTCATATTCGTCCTCAATTTCCTGGTCCAAAATCTCTTCAATCACATCCTCTAGCGTGATGATACCCAGCTCATTCTCGTCATCCATCACCACGAACAAATGACTGCGCGTTTGGATAAATCGACTGAGCACCGTGTCCAGCCGCGACCGCGCGTCGATGTCATGGATCTTATCACGGTACAGTTGACTAATCGGTAGCGGTAGCTCGCGCCCCACCACATCTTTGACATATAAAATCCCCGCCAGCCGCCCATCAGCCCGCACTGGGATCCGCGAATGTCCAGCGTGTTTGATCTGGGCCAGCAGCGTTGCGTCCAGCTCATCACCCAAATCCACGGTAAATACCTCATCCATCGGCGTCACCAAATCGCCAGCTGTCTTTTTACTAAATTGTAGCGCACCCGCCGCGATCCGGCTTTCATCGTAATCGACTGGGCTATCCGACCGCGCGGCATGCTCATGAATAATCTGTTCCAACTCCTGATGTGAATACAGCTGCGGCGTTTCCTTGCCTAGCCAGCGGTTCAGTAGCTTCGACATCGGCCGAGCCAGCGGCCAAAATAGCACATAAATCACATCCAGTAGCCAAAAGAAATGCCGTACAAAACGATAGCCGCGCTGAGTAAAAATCGCCTGCGGTAAAATCTCACCAAACATCGTGATCAATAATGTGGCAATCAACCCGCCGATCACGCCGTTTGTCATATTACCCAGCAAAATACAAAAGATCAGATAATAGCCATCCTTGCGGTAGCGGTATACCCGGGCAGCGATCACATCACCCTGCCTGGCCTTGCGTCGCAAATCATCGGGCCGCGCCATCATCAGCCCAATATTCAAGCCCGAAAACGACCCCGACAGCACCAACAACACTGCCGCCATCATTAATAATAAAGCATCAGACACGATTACCAGCCGCCGCCTCCGCCGCCACCACCGCCGCCGCCAGCAAAGCCGCCGCCAGTTGAGCCGCCAGAGGTCGACGAATAATCACTGGCGCTACTAGCTACACTTGACAGACCGTTCATCCCAGTCGCAAACGCCGCCGCATTAAACGCACCCTGGCCGCTGTACCAATCCGGCTGCTCGCCAACCTGCTCATAGTACTTACCCAGCTGTGCACTCCACTCTTTTTCCTGCCCAAACAACACCGCATACGGCAGTACCCGCTCGTACAACTTCACCAACTGTTTCTCATCAGCCGCATCAATCTTCACTTTTTCCGCACCCTCAGGACTCTGAAGCATCTGCAAACGCTCGACCTCAGCCACGCCAATGTACCTCTTCAGGCCCGCCAGATGCCGCCTGAGCGCCAGGCCCTTGTCGGTCAGTACCTTACCAAACGACAGGCAAAACACCATCCCCGCCAGCACCAAGAGCACCGGCGACAGCAATAGCACCGTAAAAATACTGATAATTATCGCATACCGTCGAAATCGTTGGGTGTGTTGCGGCTCGCGCGCTTGCAAACCATAGTCGTTAGTAAGCCGCCCCTTCATTTGCTTTGCGCTGTAGCGTACTCGCGCCGCATATGGCGCATTGTTACGCAGTGTTTTTAGATTTAACCGCTTACCAACTTTCGGCGAGGAGCCAAATATATTCCTCAGCATTTCTTGCTCCTCGGCCAGGAGTTTACCCGGAGCTTGTATCACTTTCACTTCGTACTCAGCTGTTCGCCATGTCGTACGCGGCTTCACCTCGATAACCTGAATATAATGCCGCACCGCCAGATCTATCATTTGTGCCGCCATCACCGACCCCTTGACCATATGAAACGGCTGCACCAGCTTGGCCGATGTCGTCACACTCGTACCTCGCGGTGGCAAATACTCCGGCGGAATTGGCTCCAGTTCTTTACGGCGACCAATCGACCGATAATAAGCCACGATGATCACCCCCGCCAATATCAGCGCCACCGCCAGCAACACCAATTGCAATTTCGCCCACCAATCAATCAGCTGTTCCATGAATGACATCTGGTACGCGGCAAACGTCCCCGGCGCAAATCCGACCGCGACCGTCACGCCAGCCATCTTTGGCAGTGCGCGGGCCGTCGCCGTCAACGTATCGCCCTGTTCACGTACCTCGCAGCGCTGATTACTACCAAACCGACCCTGATAACACTGGAGGTTCGTTCGTTTAGCAGCCACCAGCTCGGGACTTAGCTTGAGCGTCACCGATGCTGACTGAATTGGCACCTGCCAAGCAGTGCCAATCGCATCCCAATAAAACTCCTGTTTACCCGTATCGTGATATAATTTCGTCACGTCCCGCTGCGTATAGGTAATGACGTAGATCTTTTTACCCTTAACATAGGTGTCTTTATTGCCAATTCTCAGCTCATCATTATGCCACTTATGCTCTAGCGGCGTACCTCGCTCATCCGTTACTGACTCCAGCGTAAAGTGAGTCGGATGTCCATTATACTTCTTGACAAACACTGGCGCGATGCCATGGTTCTGCCGCGGCGGAAAATCTGCAGTAATGGTCAGTTTGGTGCGCAGTGTCGAACGCTGTTCACTATCGCGCCCCAGCTCCATATCGACACTATAATTACTAATCGTAAAATTATTTGTCGCCTGTGCCGTTGACCCAAATCCAACCAACAGCGCCATCACCGCAACTATCCCAAAGAAAAACCGCTTCATATGTTAATTATATCACTTATTACCAATGCGCTTTTAATAAACATTATCCAATGGTATTGCAAAGATGAAGCGTTTATTGGATAATGGGTAACGATGTTCAAAAATGGTATGGATACGCTACTGACAAGAGATAAAACCCCGACGCCGGCCTCATGGGAAGTGGACTTGCCCGATAGCTGTGACAATTCAGATCAAGCAAAAGAGCTCTACCATGACGCTCGTTTATGGGTGGCAGAACTAAGGGGCAGAACAGAGCCCCCAGCCTATCCACTCCGTACGCTGATGAATGTGGTCAATGTGGCTGATTTAATCCGTGATAAACACCCATGGCGTGCTCGCAGACTTGAGAATAGACTCAAAAGACTGGCGCGTCACCCCGACAGACTTTCTAGAGATGTGCCAAGAAGTCTCGGTCGAGTCATCTTGGCAATCAATAGGTTTTATCATCCAAAAACCGACGCCGCACCGGCAAAAACGATCATAGAGCAGTTCAATCAGCAAAACTTGCCGATACGAGATGACATCATACTTCAACGGTTATCTGGAAGTGGGTCTCAGCAACTGACACTGGAAGAAGTACGACAGCAGGCGCGTCAAGCCGTGGAAACCAAGCTAGACCCCAAGACAATTCAAACCATCTACCACCAACCAACAGACATTGACGAGTAGTAAGCCCTTCGGTTGTTCCGCCCAGCTACCGCAGCGCCACCACCGCATACGCCAACTCGCCTTTTGGCGTGCTGATCGTTACTGTATCACCAACCGCCTTACCCATCAACGCCTGGCCGATCGGCGACTCATTCGAGACCTTCCCTTCTAGCGGGTCCGCCTCGACCGGCCCAACGACGGTATAAACCACTGTCTTGCCATTGGCCTCCAGTTCCACTGTACTACCTAGCACCACCGTTGAACTATTGCCAGCCTGAATGATACTCGCATTCTGCAAAATTGTTTCGATCTCGGTAATGCGCGTTTCTAACAACCCTTGGGCCTCACGCGCCGCATCGTACTCTGCATTCTCACTCAAATCGCCAAAATCCCGTGCCGCCGCGATTTTATCAGCGATCTCGCCGCGCCGACTCTTCAGCTCATCCAGCTCTCGTTCTAGCTCACGCTGGCCACTCTCGGTAATCTGATATACCTTATTCATGTTACTCTCCTCACTCCATATATAGCGTCTACAAAAACAAAAAGTGCTATATATAGCGCTTATTTATATGGTTATTTAAGTCTCTACGAGTATAGCAATCACCCCAAACCATGTCAATACATGACGGAGCCCCTGATGCAATCTGGCCTCCGTCGCACATATCAGACAATGTGATCACCCGCGCTCCAAACAAAACCTAAGCAGCTGCTGATAATCCAGCTTCTTTGTCTCGCCAGTCGCCCGTTCAGTTAACTCGAACAATCCATCGCTATCAATCGCTCGCTCGCCAATCGTAATCCGCCACGGCAACCCCATCAACTCTGCATCAGCAAACTTGACGCCCGGTCGCTCAGCCCGATCGTCCAGTAGCACCTCCATGCCCTTTTCCGCCAGCTCGGTATATAATGTACTCGCTAGCTCCTGACCCTTATCACCAATCGCCACCACATGAACCTTGAACGGTGCGATATTCTCCGGCCAGACCAACCCCTTATCATCCGACATTTTTTCGGCAATCACACCCATCACCCGCGTGATACCAATGCCGTAGCTTGCAAGGTAAATCGGATGCTGCTTGCCATCTTCACCGGTGTACATGATACCCATCTGCTCAGCTTTTTCGGTACCAAATTTAAAGATATTGCCCACCTCCGCACTGACAACTGGCAGCAGATCATCTCTACTGATACCCAATTCCTTGGTAGCATCATCCAACACCTCTTCGTTGACAGCCACCGTCTGGTCAGCATTGACGTACAGTGTATCCTCACCCGCTTCACATATCGTCTGAAACTCGTGACTAAACTTAGTAAACGCCCCACCGCCAGCAAATGTCACAAATGTACTATCACCAATGCCAAACCGCGCATAGCAGCGCTTATACGCCTCGATAACCCGCTCATAATACTGATCCATGTCCTGCTGTGTGGCGTGCAGGCTGTACATATCCTTCATGACAAATTCACGGCCACGCATAATACCGCTCTTTGATCGGAGTTCATTGCGCAACTTGGTCTGAAACTGATACACGCTGACCGGTAGGTCCTTATAGCTTTTGACATATTGCTGCATCATTTCCATAATCGCTTCTTCGTGACTCCATGCCAACCCCAGCTCAGTATCGTCTTGCAAGCGAGTTTTGAACCACACATCGACCACCTCATCACTCCAGCGACCAGTTGCCTCCCAGGTCTCGCGGCGCTGCAAATTCGTCATGATCAACTCTTGGCCACCAATCGCATTCATCTCCTCACGGACAATTTGTTTGATGTTTTCCAGCACACGCAGCCCTAGTGGCGTGTACGCATACACGCCCGCCATCACCTTATACACGAATCCCGCCCGAATGAGAAGCTGGGCATTTTTCGACACTTCGTCCGCCGGTGCGGTCTTGGCTGTCTTGGTAAATAGTTGACTCATTCGCATCTTATATTCCTCCAATGAGTGGCAGCAGCGCTGACTTTAGTTGCTCTAAAAGATTTGGATTAACATACAGCGCATAAAAGGCAATGCTGTTTTTCGCAATATGCATCAAAACTGGCACCCAGATTGCGCCGGTATACTCCCGCGCCAGGCTCATCACGATGCTCAGCACAAAGGTGTCTGCCGCGACCGCCCACTGTAGTGACCCGCTACCCCCCCACAAATGCGCTGCCCCAAACGTCAGGCTAGTAATCAAAACTGCCATCCAAACTGGCGCCGTCCGCCGTAATTTACCGTACAAATAGCCGCGGAATAATAGCTCCTCCGCCACTGGCGCCAATACTGCTATCGTCATAAATGCCGCGATGTACTGCCACTGGGTACCGAGCATTGACTGCGAGAATGGCAGTGCTTGTGGTTGGTGAATATCAATTGCCACCAGTTTAGTCACCACTGTTAAAAACACCATTGAGCAAATTGTGTATACAATAAAGGCTGCCGGTGTAATCACCACGTCCCACCACGACGGCCAATCAGTCACCCCCATTTCTTTCAGCGTCGTCCGGCGGCGACGGACATAAAACGGCAGACTCACCACCAAGATCACCGCTAGTACGTACACAACGACCGATCCCGTCGCGTTCAGCAGCACCTCATTCACCGAACCAAGCGACACACCAACACGGCTAAGCACCCACACCAGACCAAGCACAATTAACTGCGCCATCCAAAACGCCGCATACGTCCACACCGGCAGCACGATGAGTAGCCACCAATTATCTTTATTCAGCCGCCCCTTTGTCGTCGACTGACTATTTTCCTTTTTGGCCCACTTCCTCACATTCACCCCCTTAATACTTTCGCAATATCACTCCATGTCACTAAAACCGTCAGTGCCATTAGCACCAGAAAGCCGATGCCCTGAATCGTTTCCTCGCGCTCTTTGGTCAATTTTTTCTTGAATAATTTAAAGCCTGCCATCGTAAACCACCGCCCGCCGTCCAGTGCCGGAATTGGCAGTACGTTCATCACCGCCAGCGTCAGCGAAATGATTGCCGCCAGTAGTAAAATTTGCGTCAAGCCAGAACTCAGCACTGACGGAAACAGCACGCCCAAGATGCCGACCGGCCCGGCCACGCTTTCGCCAACTGCCGCCAGATCAGCCTTGGCCGCCTGGCGAGATTCTGGCGAGCCAAATAATTGCCCGATCGTCCCGTTAATCGTTTTCGCGAGAATTGAGCCAACGCCCGCCACTGTCTCATACGTCAATTGCCCCGTGGTCACCACTGCTGCGATTGGTGCCGACCAGGTACTATGAATCGTTTCTGTCTGTTGCGGGCCGACACCGAGATAGCCGCCATTTTTTGCTTGGTCGGCAGTTTGTAGCCGGACTTGCTTGGTGAGCGTCTGACCGCCGCGCACCAGCTCAATCGTCACCTCACGACCGGCCTGCGCTTTCGTGGTCGCCGACAGCTCCGCCGGCGTTGTCACGCTGCGATCGCCAATCTTTCGCACCTCATCGCCACGCTGAAGGCCGACCTTTTCTGCCGGCGAGCCTGGTGTCACTCGCGCCACCGTCAGTGCTGAACGCTCCACCCGCGAATCAAACGGCAGCACCGCTTGCTGTGGTAAGATTTTTGGCATCCCCACCAGCGCCAATATCATAAACAGCAGGACAGCCGTCAGCCAATTCATCATCACGCCAGCTAATAAAATCTTGGTCTTTACCCAAAAGGTAGCACTGCCATACGTCCCCGCGCCTTCGGCCGAATCGTATTCACCCTTCAGCTTGACGAACCCACCGAGCGGCAGCCAGTTTAGACTAAACACCACATTCTTGCCGAGAAAGCTCTTTTTGGATCGCCATTTTTTTGCGGCCGGCGGAAAGCCGATACCAAATTCCTCAACCACCACACCATTGCGCCGCGCCACAATTGCGTGACCCAATTCGTGCACTACCACCAACAAAACCAGTATGATCAGCCCAACCAAAATTCCAATGAACACCATTATTACCCTCCAAAGCGCCGATTACGTTTTTTGTACTCCTCCAGAATGAACTCCACATCTTTTATCGTCATGTCTGGCCAGTTTTTCTCGATGAACATTAGCTCACTGTACGCCGCCCGCCACAGCATGAAATTACTCAATCGCTGTTCGCCGCTTGTTCGCACGATGAGGTCACATGGCGGTACTTCCGGTGCATACAAGTTCTGAGCGATCAGTTCTGGCGTCACGGCTTCGGCCGCCACGCCCGACTGAACAATTTTTTTAACCGCGTCGGCAATTTCCAAATGTCCGCCATAATTGAGACACAAAAGCAGCTCGCCGCCCGTCAAATTCCGCGTTCGTTCCTCGGCTCGCTCAATCGCTTTTCGTAAGGTTTCTGATAACCCCTCACGTGAGCCAATCACCCGCATCCGTACATTATGTTCCAGAAATATCGGCACGTCCGACTCCAGCACCTTGAGTAGCAGGCCCATCAAATGCCCGACCTCCTCCTCGGAGCGCTTCCAGTTTTCTGTACTGAACACATACGCGCTGGCATACTTGACGCCACGGCGCAACGTCTCTAGTAGCACATCCTTCAGGCTGTTGTATCCCGCCAAGTGCCCCTCATAAGCCGGCAGCCCGTGCTGCTTCGCCCAGCGACGATTACCGTCAACGATAAAACCAACGTGCCTCGGCAATTCTGTTTTTTCACTCATGTTTCGCCCTCCACTCATCAATCAACCTCACATCCTGGATATCTTTTTCGCGCCCGCGCCAGTTTTTCCAGCGCCGCAGAAAATCTAGATTAACAAACTTCACACCGTCATATTCCACCGCGTAGTCCAGTAGCTCGTCATACTCAACAATTCGCCCGTCAATCTCCCAGCCGTCCCAGATCTCGACCGATCCATCATACTTCACCAAATACCGGCGTTGGTTTGTATCAAGCTTTTCGGCCCAGTCGCTATCACCAGCAATCTTTTCTAATGTCGCCCGGTCAACCGCCACGTCAATATCAGTGGACTGACGAATTCCTAATTGATCCAAAATACCACTGCCGATGATGATAATCTGATCCAGCGGCAGCCCTAACTCTTTCACGCGCTCGGCAAACGTCTGATTCATCAAACCGTCAACACATCCTTTTCTTTTGCCTTAAACGCTTCGTCAATTTGTGCCTGCACCTTACTCATCAGCGCATCAATTTCCTTCTCGACTCGCTTATAATCATCCTCACCGAGATCCTTGGCGTCTTTCATACGCTTGGCCTCCTTCAGGGCGTCCTGACGAATTGTCCGCATAGCGATCCGCGCCTCTTCGACTTTTTCGCTCACTTGCTTGACTAATTGCTTGCGGCGTTCCTCAGTCAATGCCGGCACTGGCACCCGCACCACCCGACCGTCATCGGACGGATTAAAGCCCAAGCTCTGATTATCGCGAATCGCTGCCGAAATTGCCGTAATATTACTCGGATCAAACGGCGTCACCAGCAGCATCTGCGCCTCCGGCGCCGTCACATTTGCCACCTGGTTCAGCAGCATCCGCGTCCCGTACGTCTCTACCATCACGCCGTCCAGCATTCCGGCATGCGCCCGACCTGTCCGCACCTTTTTCAGCTCGTCCTGAAAATGGCTAAAGGCCTGCGCCATTTTATCCTCATATGGTTGTGTGTCAAACATATTTCCTCCCGTTATCTATCATCCATTATAGCAGACTAGTGGCAAGGTTGTCCGCTTGACTTATCCAAATATTCATGCTAAAATTAAAACGTTAACGTATACCTGAACAGAAACTTAGAAAATGGCCTACGATATCGAGCGACTAAAGCAAACTGGTGAGACGAAAGAGCCGCTGCTTAATCCTAAGCAAATTGCAGCACGCAATAACGGCTATGATACAGACCTTTACGGTAATCTCCCGGATGGTATTAATGAACCTACTGGCGACGTGAAAACACCAGGCGACCAAGACGAGAGTAATCAATTCTTTGATGAGGCTACCGCAATCGCCGCTGAAAACAACGACACTCTTGATGCCGACAAAGAACGCTCCGACGGCTTCAAGACCGTAAAAGTTAGATACGAGGGACAGGAATTCACCATCCGCCGTGCAGAAGCCTGGTATATAGAGGAGCACCCCGAGACGCCACGAGCCACCATTGAATTTCCGCCAATGCCTATTGATTACTTGGGCGTCACCGGCACTCACCATGTCAAGCTCATCGAGAGCGCGCCCGACACATGGGAATGTGTCATCAAAAACGATATTACTAGTGGCAGCGAGCAAGACCTACCGCCCGAATATAGAGACATGCAACGTCCCCTTTCGCTGCGTGAAACCCACATCAAACATAGCATTCTCTCTCATCCAGAGCTCATTGATCCAGAGGATCAAAAAAATCTCCGACGGGTAGCCGATCCCTATGCGGAACTAACCCCGCCAGAAGAAGCCGCGTGATATAATTATCATCAGTGATAACACACATTAAACTATATCATTTTCGCTCCTACGGCCTTTATGAGACGACACTGGCGCCAGGCGGCACCGTCATCGTTGGACCAAACGGTACGGGCAAGACAAACTTGCTCGAAGCGATATACGTAGCCCTCCGCGGCAGCAGCTTTCGCGGCAGCCTCGCCGACTGTATGCAGCACGACCAAACGCAAACCATCATCCACCTCGAAACCAACAACACCTCTCGACGCCTCCAGCTGCTCCGCACAGCCGACGGCACGATAAGCAAAGAATTTACGATTAGCGATAGCCACAGCAAACTCCTTCCCCGTAAACATCGCCTGCCAGTCGTTCTGTTTGAGCCAAGCGAGCTACGACTCATCTCTTCCTCACCATCGCGGCGACGGGATTTTCTGGACGGTATATTGTCTCGACTGGATGCTCAATACGAAGCCACACTCCGCGCCTTTCATCGAACCTTGCTCCAGCGCAATGAACTGCTCAAACACCCCCACGAGACGACCCAAAACTGGCGCGATCATCTCTTTGCCTGGGATATTAAGTTCGTCCAGTTAGCGACCCACATTGCCCAAGCCCGTGCCACATTCCTAGCTAAACACGAGGCGGCGCTGAGTAGTTTATATGCAGCGCTGGCGGGACACGAAACAGCTTTTGCAGCCACCTATCAAGCCAGTACATCGCTTGATCGATACGAACAAGCACTTCTCGACCGCCTACAGCGTGCTCGCGACTATGAGATCGCTACAGGCCATACTTCGGCCGGCCCACACCGCGAGGATTTTACGATTTTCCTCCACAGCCAGCCGGCCATCAAAGTCGCCTCGCGCGGCGAAATGCGCACCATTATGCTGGCTTTCAAGCTGCTCGAGCTGGAACTGCAAACGAAAATCAGTCAATCACGGCCGCTCATCCTCCTGGATGATGTGTTTTCTGAACTAGATGCCACTCGCGAAAAGCTCCTCCAAGAGACCATCCAACATCATCAATTCATCGTCACCACCACTGACGCCCGCCACCAGAGAGATGATTGTTTGATAGTCTCAACGCGCTAAAATCCCGCCATTTTGGCGGGATGTATTATGCTAAGCTAAGCGTGACGATATTATTCACTCTCGCTCGGCTTCAGGTTTTGGTTGTTGAATTGCATCAATGTCATCGGCGACTTCGCCAAGTACAATCATAGTATTATCTTCAACTATTTGCTCGTAATCCGGTACTCGTGTACGCAACCACTCACTAATCTGATCGCCCGGTGCACCATTATCCTGCATTGTGATTAATTCTTCCAGCTGTTCACCTGTTAGAGACTCTACAGCCTCCTCGCCAATCCGCTCATTAATCGTATCTTGCACGTGAACAGCCAACTCTTGCAATTGCTGTTCTGGCAGATTAATACCCATCTCTCGTAGCCGACCGACCGTAATCAACGCTTCATCAAGATTAACCTGTGGTGTATTGTCGTTATTCATAAACTATCCTTTTTTATTTTATTAGTTATCTCAACCGTCGTATCAATTTCCTCAACAAGTTGCCTACTATTTATCTCGTTAGGATTAGACTCTATCACCTACATTAGAATTCGGGTTTTGCATCTCCTGTGTGAACGCTATATGACCTGCAACCGCTGCCCTGCCGAACCGTCGGGTGAAGTCACCTGTTGCCGTGAGCGTTTCTTTTGTCTTACGCCCCATGAAAGCAACCGGACGTGATAGGTAGCTACCGATATCCCGCAGTCGCTGCGCTACGGTAGTGCGCATCTCACCGATTCGCTCGGCTGCACGGCCAGCTGCCTTGCCTAACCGATCGGCAGTGGCGCTGACCCGCTCGCTAGCGGACTGAAAACCATCACCGATCGCCTCCTTTACACCCGCCAGCTTTTCCTGGCGCGCCTCGCGGCGTGCTTCCCGCCTTGCTTTGGCAGCCGTTATACGCTCACCTCGCCGCTCATTTATCTCACGAATCTTATCGAGAGCCTTTTGGTGCTGAGTCTCAAGACCTTGCCGTTCCGCCTCAAGTCCTTGCAAATCGAGCTTACGCATATTGACTCGACCAACTGCGGCTTGCCATGCACCTTCCGCTATACTCACTGCTAACGCCAGTCGTTGGCCTTCAGTAGAATCAGCCGGGTGTTCGCTATCCCTATATGCTTCACGCGCCGTTGTCAGTTGCTCAAACGCAGCCGCCAGTTCGCCATTCGACATTGCCTCAATCTCTGCCTCTGTTCCAGCAATTTCTGTATTAATACCACTTTGCTCACCTTCTACAGTCGCGATCTCTTTCCTGAGTCCAGCCCTTTTTCGCAAATCCTCAACTTCAGCATTTCTGTCATTCCTGGCTGCCTTGCGGCGTTCGCCTACTGCATCCTTGCGCTTCTGGGCCCTCTCCTGACGCTCCTGCCTTTTTGCAGCTAACTTACTTTCACGGTTCTCGCGAGCCTCCTCGCGTTGCTGGCGGCGCTCAGCACGACGCTCCTTAGCACTCTGAGCAGCCTGACCGATAGTCTCTTTTAGACTCTTCCCGGTCTCAGCTGCCTTATTGAATACTTCACCAATCTTTCTCTTTGCCGCTCCGCCATGACTTGATAGTTTTTCTCCTAAGCCTTTCAGGCCACCAACAATTCGTTTTGCCAAAGACTCTCGACCACCTGGTGTTTGCTCAAACGGATCAACCCATCCTTGAGTCTCGTTCTCTGGTGACACAGCAGCGCTCCAGCCGTCCATTTCCCCTGAATGAGATACATTACTATCAATAATCTGTCGGCGGATCTCTTCATACCCAGGAATTTCTGCAAACTTTCGATTATTTTTATCGGTGGTTGTCTCAATAGCCAGCACCCCATTATGGCCATCCTGTTCAGGAGTAGTAGAGTCTGCCCCTTTTTCAGAGAGGCTCCCCCACCCATCAATCATGTGGCCAGTGTAGGATGTTCTTACGCTTGATTCGGGGCTCATTTTATGCATACAGACCTCATATTCTTCATATGTTTTAATATCACTGTAGTTAATCTTATGCTCTATACTATCACAGATTTAATATATTGTCAACACATAAAATCTTAACACCCTTACGGATCAATATGCTAGCACCGGGGGTCTAGCTAGATATGAACGACACCCGAATAAGCTCAGAGCTACTCGCTCACGCCCAGCTCGATTCGCCTAAACTGGCGGACCACGATGTTCTCGCCGAGTTTAGCGATCGCTTCCTTGACGTGCTGCTCAACTGTCTTAGAATCGTCCAAAATGTATGCCTGGCTCATCAACACCTGCTCAACAAAATGCTTTTTCAATTGACCTTCAACAATTTTTTCGCGCATCTCTTCGGGTTTGCTTGCAAGTGCTTCACTAGCCATCAATTCAGTCTTCACCCGCTCCATTTCCTCAGCCGGAATGTCCGTCTCAGAAACATACTTCGGACTCATCGCTGCAATCTGCATAGCGATTTCGTGCGCCAACGTCTTGAAATCATCCAAGCGTGCCACAAAATCAGTCTCGCAGTTCACCTCAACCACCACGCCAATTCGGCCAGAGTGCACATAGCTCTCGATCAAACCCTCGCGCGCCTCGCGGTCGCCCTTTTTTTCTGCCTTGGTCAAGCCTTTTTTACGCATCGCCTCCAGCGCCTTGTCAAAATCGCCATCAGTTTCGACCAATGCCTTCTTTGCATCAGTCAAGCCCACGCCAGTCAATTCGCGCAGTTTTTTAATGTCGTCAACTGAAACTCCCATCCTATTTCTCCTCTTTTTTCACTGGTTTTTCTTCAGCCTTCACGCTACCCGCGCCCTCGGCTACCGCTGCCGTGAAGTAGTCAAGCAGCTGCTGGATGCTCTTGATCGCATCATCATTGCCCGGGATGACATAGTCGATGCCCGTTGGATTGACATTGGTATCAACCACGGCAAATACTGGGATGCCCAGGGCTTCCGCCTCGCGCACTGCGTTTGCATCGGTCAGTGCGTCAACCACGACCACTGCGCCCGGCTTGCCCATCAAGTTCTTAATACCGCCGTACTTGAAATTCAGGTTGTCAATTTCCTCCTGGAAACGCTGCACCTCTAGCTTGTTGTAGCGCTTCTCCAGATCGCCCGACGCCATCCGCTTCTCGAGGTTCTTCAGTTTCTTGATCTGCTGAGCGATTGTTACGCCGTTGGTCAGCATACCGCCGATCCAGCGCTCAACCACGTACGGCTGATTGATGCTCTCGGCCGCCTGGCGCACCACGTCCTTAGCTTGCTTTTTCGTACCGACGAACAGTACCTTCTTACCGCTAGCGGCGATTTTTGTCAGCTCCGGCAGCGCCTTCTCTAGCGCCTCAGCTGTCTTTGCCAAATCAATGATATGGCTATCCTGGCGTTTTGAATGGATGTATGGCGCCATCTTTGGGTGCCAGCGGCTGGTTTTGTGTCCGAAATGAACACCAGCTTCAAACAAAGCTTTCATGTCTACTGTTACAGACATTAGATTACTCCTTTTTCCTCGCCCGCCACTTTTGGAGCTGCGACGGGCTGTGTCGTTATATTTAGTTACCTCGTCATTTTAACACGAGTCGACACCAAAAGCAATCCGTTACTGAGCAGAGCGAGACACTATGAACTTATCTAACTCTTGCTCGAGTTCAAGTGCCTCATTACTTGAAGAGGAAAGCTCGTTAACAATAAGTCTATCCTGCCCCGGCGTCACGACTTGCGCCTCGACAGATTGACCATTCTCCTCTGTTGGATCCTTACGGCGCAGCTCTGACTGAACGACATCGCCACTCGTTTGAACAATCTCAAAATAGTCAATTGCGCTATCGCCCACAAGAACACCATACGTACAATTATCACCCCACGCTAAGTCCTTTGCCGTCATATCCGGCACCGGCTCATCAATAAGGCGAGCCGACAGCTTAAATAATAAAATCGAACCAACCTTTGCCCCGTCTCGTCCAACAGAGCCAGGCCCATAAGCATCAAGTGCTACAACTGAAGTATTTACTTCCATTGGCACGACAAGAGAGTTGTCGACGACACGTTCGTGGGGATTAAACAGCTTTACCTTCACAGTATCGCAAGAACCAGAAGCGAAGTTCACTTCAAAAACCTTGCTAAGTGCCCAGCCAAGGCGCGACAATGTGTTCTCAGATAGAAAACCTATAGTATTTGCCTCATTACGGTCGGGGTAATTTAGTATTTCACCAACAGCCTGCGCCTTCTCTTTTTCCTCATTGCGCCGAAACGCTTCCTCTGCCAACCGGTTGAGATTATGCCCACCCCAAATATTTGGCTGCCTTTCCTTATCCATGTCGTGTAACTCCTTGGTTTTTAGCTATCGGAGTCAACTATACTCTCTCTCTTGATTTGTCAAGTACATAACAATATTTTTTAATAATTTAACAAGCATAATTGTTGAACGGCCCTTACCAAACAGCGGGGGCAGCTCCATCATGCGACTACGCTGACGGCGGTATTTGCAATACCTATACTTTTTTGCTAAAATACCAAGGTTATGAAAAGCAGTATTCACCCACAGAACTATCGCCCGGTCGTATTTAGCGACGATCAAGCGGGCTTCGCGTTCTTGACACAGTCAACAGCGCAAACCACGGACACCATCGTCTGGGAAGATGGCAAAACTTATCCGCTCGTCAAAGTACATATCTCCAGCGCCTCACACCCATTCTTCACCGGCGAAGAAAAGATCATCGATACCGAGGGTCGCGTTGACCGGTTCAAGGCACGCCAAGCAGCCGCCCAGGCTCGCAAGGCAGCCCTAGCCAACAAAGCCAAGAAAGCTGCCGCCAAAAAAGCCACCAAGGCAACAGACGATGACGCAGACGACACAAAGAAGAAAGCGGCTACACCTAAGGCAAAAACTAAGAAGGTTAAGAAATAGCCCCAACTTATCAATATTTTTGACATTAACGTAATAGCTCCGTCGAGGCGGAGCTATTACGATGAGACTACATTGAATTTTACACTAACCCTTACTAGGTGCTTCGGGTTTGGTATCAAAATGCTCCATCATGCACTCGAGTCTCCGTAGATACGCCAGCTCTCCCACATCCCTCCGATACAACGTACCTGGTTGCCGCACGCCATTTTCATCAGTATCAACACATTCGACGGTACCATCGGGCAAAATCCATCGTATCTTACCGTCAGTTTTTATCACCTCATAATCACCGGTATACCTGCGACCATTCTTTTCCCTTTTTAGGTGATTTGTGAGTTCAACTTCCTTTATCAAGCCCGTCGTAGGATCATAAGCGGTTGAGGTGCGAACGCGCCGAGCATCATGATCCGTACCCCCAACGCTACGCTCCTCAACCATACCGATAATCGGTCCACCGTTGGGTCCCCTAGCAATAAAATCACCGTAACACGAAACCTGATTCACTGTCATCTCTTCAGCTAGAGACGGAAGGTCGTACATCATTGGTAGCCACTTCTCTGTCGAGGTACCACCCTCCTTGTCTGACATGTACTCACCGGCCTTTTCAAACATCTTAGCAATGAACTCAGGAGACCCCACCTTTGTCTCCGGGAGACCTGAGCCATTTTTTAGTTCTGCTATGCGCGGCTCGTCAAGGGCTAAACTCGCTAACTTCCTTTCTGTCTGCCGGCGTGCATGTTCAGCATTTTCTTCTTGTGCCATCTCCCAGGCCTTCTCGACATTACGAACCCGCCCAAAGTTTGTCCCGAAAGCTTCGTTGACCATACGTCGTGTTGCTTGTAATAATTTGCCCATACTTTTTATTTTCCTTCTCTTTGCTACTGCAATATGTAATGTCTTTAATAGTCTACACTTTACTTTATTTTTCTTTATTTGTCAAGTATCCCTACGCCATTATCAGTATTTTACTAGTAGGCCCGCCACCCCCACCAATATGCTATAATAATCCATATGACAAAAATCTCTCTCGACCTCGAGGCGTTGAAGGCGGAGCGGGCGGCGCTGGGTGATTTTTTGGCGCATCCCGACGCGTATGGCTCGCCGGATTTCACAAGTAAAAATAAGCGGTTCTCAGAACTGGAGACGCTTATTATCAAGGGCGACGAGCGAGTGGCATTAGAGCAAAATCTGCGTGACGCCAAAGAATTAGCGAATGACGGCGGCGAACTGGCAGAATTAGCAAAAGCCGAAATCACTGAAACTGAAGCGCGTCTGGCAGAGCTGGAGGAAGAATTATTTATCCTCCTCACACCCAAAGACCCAAACGACGAGAAAAACATCATCATAGAAATCCGCGCTGGCGCTGGCGGCGACGAAGCCTCGCTGTTTGCAGCGGAACTGTACCGCATGTATTTACGTTGGTGTGAAGCAAATGGCTACAAAACTGAGCTCATCAGCGAATCCGCCAACGATTCTGGCGGTTACAAAGAAGTTATTTTCATGGTCAAGGGCGACGCACCATACGCCAAATTGAAATTTGAAGGCGGCGTCCACCGCGTTCAACGCGTGCCAGTCACCGAAAGCCAAGGCCGCGTCCACACCTCCACCGTCACCGTGGCGGTACTGCCAGAGGCCGAGGAAGCCGACGTTGAAATTAATCCAAGCGACCTACGCGTTGACATCTACCGCTCCAGCGGTAATGGCGGTCAAAGCGTCAACACCACCGACTCGGCGGTGCGCATCACTCACCTACCAACTGGTATCGTCGTCACTAACCAAGACGAGAAATCACAGATTAAGAACCGCGAAAAAGCCATGAGCGTGCTGCGCTCGCGGCTGCTGCAAATGAAAATTGACGAAGAAAACGCCAAATTAAGCGCTGAACGGCGTTCGCTAGTCGGCACTGGCGACCGCTCCGAAAAAATCCGCACCTACAACTTCCCACAAGATCGCATCACCGATCATCGCATTCACTACAGCCGCAGCAATATCCCCGCGGCAATGAACGGGGATATTGACGATTTGATTGAACAATTACAGCGGTATGAGCGGGAGTTGAAGGCGAAGAACACTACCTAGCATGACCCGCCTACCCGTTAATTATTGATTGTCATCTGCACGGCGTAATAGGGCAATTCTTGCGAGTATCTGCCGTTCCCGCTCAGGGTACATTATTCCCTCGGCATCTTCTCTCTCATGGATCTCTTTCAATTGCGCAATAATCTCTTCCCGTACCTGCTGAGAAGCGTGGTAAAGTGGTTCAGGCAGACCAGCAGCAGCATGATCCTTGCTGTCTGATTCTTTCACTAGGCGGGCCCTACGCCTCGCGTCCAACTCGGGACCATCAAACCCAGGAGGGGCTGAGATGGGGAGCTTAGTAAAGCCTGTATCCACTCCTTCAAGGTACTTCTCTCCCTCTTCAAGAAAAAGATCCTGTTGAAGTTCAAAATCATTTGGGTCGTCAGTAAGATAGAGACTGCTGTCATAGCCATTATAGTAGTCAGGATTATAATGTGCCACGTGTTCACATCCTTTCATTTAAAAATATAATTTGTTGCACGAATCATATATTACTCTCTCTCTTAATTTGTCAATACTTTTTACAACTTTCTAGCTATTTTGCAACCGCAACCACTTTACTCATTCCTAGCTATGTAGTATAATTAACAACATGAATATAGCAACCTGGCTAAAGAACGCCGCTAAACAGTTAAAAGCTATCGGTATCACATCGGCGCGGTTGGACGCCGAGCTGATACTGGCTAACACCCTGCGGAAGAACCGGACGTACCTTCACGCACACCTGGATGAGGAGATTGACCCGCGGCGGGTTGATATCGCTGACGCCAGGCTGAGCCTGCGCCTCGACCGAGTGCCGCTGGCGTATATTTTGGGCTGTAAGGAATTTTACGGACGGAAATTTATTGTTTCGCCAGCTGTCCTGGTGCCGCGGCCGGAGTCGGAGGAGATGATTATTCTGTTCTTGGCGCTGACAGCCGGTGAAATCGCGCCAAAGACGCTGATTGATGTTGGTACTGGTTCGGGCTGCCTCGGTATTACAGCGGCGCTAGAGCGACCGTCCCTGCGGGTTATTCTATCTGACATTAGTCCGCGAGCCTTAAAAGTTGCCGAGAAAAACGCGGGCAATTTACAGGCTCGGGTGACGCTGCAGCAACAATCGCTCCTTTCCGGGCAGATTGAGCCGGTGGATTATATCTTTGCTAATCTGCCGTATGTTGATCGGGACTGGGATGTTTCACCAGAACTGCGCCACGAACCCGCCGAGGCGTTATTCGCAGCGGATAATGGGCTGAGGTTGATCGAGACACTGATTGAGCAAGCGCCGCGCCACATAACAGCGGGCGGTCTGCTCTTTCTAGAGGCCGACCCGCGACAGCACCAGGCAATTCTCCATCAAGCAAGGCACCACGGCTTTCACGAGGTAGAGACGCGCGGCTTTATCATCGTCCTACACCTTGTAGGCGCCAAGCGTTAGCTTGACCTTCTGTTCCTTGCCGTCGCGCAGGATAGTCAGTTCTACTGTCTCGCCCGGCAAGAACTCAGAAATAAGACTGCCGAGGCCACCCTGCTCGCCGATTAGCTTGTCATTCACCTTGGTAATGACGTCGCCGTCCTTGATGCCTGCTTTATCTGCCGGCCCGCCAGCGACGACCGCCGATTTGTCGCGTGAACCACCGACATAGGCGCCGCTTTTGGCGGATAGTTTATACTCGGCACGCACCTCAGGCGTGATAGCGATATACCGCACGCCGATATACGATTTCTGAATTTTTCCAGATGCCAACACGCTGCGGACTAGCCCCTTGGCAGCACCGATCGGAATCGCAAAACCTACGCTTTGTGCATCTGAAACGATCGCTGTGTTGATGCCGATAACCTGGCCCGACATATTGAGGAGTGGCCCACCAGAATTTCCCGGATTGATCGCGGCATCGGTCTGGAGCAAATCAGTCAAGCTCTCGGCTTCGCCGCTCCGCTCGCTAGTGGACGCCTGAACCGGCCGACCCTTGCCCGAGATAATACCCATCGTCACGGTATTTTGGTAACGACCCAATGAATTGCCGATTGCAATCACTTTCTGACCGACACGAACGGTACCTGAGTCACCCAGGGTGGCCGCTGGCAGATCATTAACGCCGTTAATCTTGAGAAATGCCACGTCGTTGAGTGGGTCGGCTCCAACAAACTTGACATCAGTATATTGTGTGCCGTCACTGCTCACAATTTCAACACGATCAGCGTCCTTGACAACATGTTTATTCGTCAAAATGTAACCGTCTTTACTGATGATAATCCCCGTACCAGCACCTTGCTGCACTGTCGCACGCGACAATGTCCGGCCATTCTTAGTGGTTACGATCGAAACCACACTTTTAGATACACGCTGCACAACCTCGCTGATATCTGCTTCGTCGCGCGACATGACGAGGTTGCCGTCAGGAGTAGACTGGATGGACTGTTTATTAAACTGCGTCATTAGCCACGAACCCAGTACCGCCGCCCCAACCATCAGCCACACAACCGTGATAACACAGGCGCTGATTAATGCCAGTTTCCTACGACGCGGCACGCCCGGTCGAGATTGGGTCTGCTGAACTGAACGAGGTTCTTGCTCCATTATAGTGTCACCGAGTTAAAAAATAGCAAAATGGTCAGGATAAGCGCCGACGACAAGATAGCCGGTCCGGCAACTTCAGCAATAACAATCGTCTTATGCTTATGCCAAGAGGTATAAACACGCTCAGCTACGAATGACAGCAACATAAAGATAATCGTCGCCTGCGGTAGTTGCAGCGCATTTACCCCAAGCAGCGCATAGCCAAACGTCCAGTAATGCGCCAGCCAGCCAATCTCCGCAAACACCAGCCCCCAGGCTAGACTGAGTACAGTAATCTGCTCCTCACGAAACGTCGATAGGAAATGCCGAGCCGTGCCATACCCAATGACTAGCGCACACAGCACAACCACCGCAGCTGACCATTCGTGTGACACTGCAAACAGTGCTGCTGTGCCGATAAATACCGCGAGACCCGCCTGCAATGTCATCTGCCAGCGCTTTGATAGCGGCTTAATAGCGACAAGCCATATCGCATAAAATACCGCTAGCGCAATTCGTAGCACCAGCGTCGCCTGCGGCGCATACATCAGCGCCACCACACCGAGACCAACCACCACGTCAACCAGGCTTCCTTGAATATTCGTTAGCCAAAACTTAGGGCGCACCGACAATGTCCGCCACTTACTCAAGAGTACCAGCACAATCGCCGCCAACGGATAATGAATCTCCTGCGACATCCAGAACAAGACTGCCACCATCCCTAAATTGAGCGCGTAATAAGCGATATTACTGAGAAGCGACCGTCGCCTGGCTGTTTTTTTCAGAAACTCCATTGCCACCCTATTATACCAAATTATGGCCCGATTATCACCACGAAGTCAGCTTCGGCTGGCAGGTTAAATGGCGGTTTGCCTTCGGTTAATGTTACACCATACAGCTCTTTAATCTTGTTGGCAGAAGCCTGCTTGGACTTGCCTGACTCCAGCTGATAAACCTTATACTTTTCGGTAATTTTCTGTGGTGAATTGCCGACGCTCACCACGTTGAGCGATGCCGCCTTTAGGCGATCAGCTTCGGATTTGGCGGCTCCGACCACGCCACTGCCATTGAGCACCAGGACGCGCGCCTTTTCTTTAGCGAGTGCATCACCGTATATTTCCACCTTGATGAATGATCGGATTTGCGAGTAGTCGAACTGGCCAGCCGTTGGCACGACGACACTGGAAGTGCCGACCCTGCTCGTCCCAAGTAAGACATTATCCTTCTCAACAAAGCTCAAGCGGTGGATGTCTGTATCCTTGATCTTGGAAGTAACATCCATCACCGTACGGACTTCCTTGGCATCAACGTTAGTGCGCAGATTCTTACCCATGGCGTCCATCAGCGCCGTCACCTTGCCAAGATCAGTCAGCGTGCCCGTCGAGGCCGCCTTATTCTTGAGCGCCATCAGCACCAACTGTTGGTTTTTCTCGCGGTCAAAGTTCGACTTATCCAGCCCATACGAACCGCCCAGTGCACCACGCGCTCGCGAGAAATACAGCGCCTTGTCACCGTCCATCTCATTTGGCCCATTCTTGAAATGAATGTAATGCCCCGTCGGACAGCGTCGTTTCCGCTGCTCTGCTGACAGACCCTTCTCCCGACACATCCAGTCAACACTTGGGTCAAACACACCGCGCGGATCATCACTCTGTACGTTTACCGTCACGCCGCCAACTGCGTTAACAGCGTCCTTGATCACTTGAGCATTCACATGCGCCACATACTGGAGGTCCATACCAAAGATCTTGCCAACAAACTCGCGACTGGCCTCCATCCGCTTCTTTTCAGCCTGCTCGTCATTACCCTTGGCAACACAGTCAAAATATTCGTTAATCTTGCCTGCGCTACCAGAATTACAAACCCGCCCAAACTGCACGTATAGGTCGCGCGGAATGCTGAACATATAGGCGTCGTGTTTCTTCTGATCAATACTGAGCACCATCATCGAGTCAGTCAATGTCGCGCCCGGGTGCTCCGGGTCGTCATCCGTCGTACCGAGAATCAGCATGTTACTTCGCCCGTGTGCATCCATTTTCAGCGGTTGATTCTGAAACAAGTCAATCAGATTACCGCTACCAAACACTCGCCCCGCATTGACCCACGCCTTGTACAGCAAAAATCCACCCACCAGAATTATCAGCGCCACGATCACCAGGATAATAATCTTTAGCTTGCGACGTTTTTTATGCGATTTCTTGCGCTTTCCGCGAGGTGTTTCGGGCTTTTGAAGCTCGAGATCTTTGAGCGAATTGCTGATATCTTCGTCAATATCAGCAGTTGACGAAGTCGCGAGGCGCACCCGATCAGCTTGTGACAGTGACTGGCGCGGTAATTGGACCGGCTGCTGCCCAAGTGTCTGCGGGGTAGACTGCTCCGCCCGACGAGGATGAGCGGCTACCTGCTCTGGCGATACACCACCCAAACGAGACCGCTGAACCCTTCGCGGTACAAATCCATCGACCGAATTCCTATTTGAAATTTTCACTGCTCCTTATTATAGCACACTTCTCTATCGATCAAGCTTTTGGTTTTCGCCGCCAAACCATGTATAATAAGGCGGATGGATGCTCACTTTCTCGATCGACACCCGCGCCTGAGGGACAGTCTGGGGCTGATTATTTTTGTGGTCGGAGTGATCATCGGGACAATCTTGATCAATACCTTTGTCTTTCGTAGTTTTGGCGTGCAAGGCCCAAGCATGGAAAACACCATGCACACCAATGACCGCCTGATCGTCGACCGACTATCAGTCACGATCAAACAGTTGCAAAATAAACAGTACATCCCCCAGCGCGGCCAAATTATTGTCTTTAAGAATCCTAATTACAATCCGACCCTAGGTCACGATGAATATATCGTCAAACGGGTAATTGCTTTCGCGGGTGAGCGCGTCACCGTCAAAAACGGCGTTGTCACCGTTTATAACACCGAACATCCGAACGGCTTTAACCCCGATACAACCGTCAACAAAAACGAACCAAAGTCACCCACCTCCGGTGATGTCGACACCAAGGTGTCCGAGGGGACGGTTTTCGTGATGGGCGATAATCGCGAGGGTAATTTTTCGTGTGACTCGCGTAACTGCATGGGTAATATTCCGCTGTACGACATCGTCGGGCCGGTCATCGCCCGTATTTTCCCCTTCACACAGATCAGAGGATTTTAGTAATCAGCCAATCAAGTCGCGGATCCGCTCAAAATCAGCTTGGTCTTTGAACGGAATGATAATCTGACCGGCACCGCGCTTACTGGTGCGAACCGTGATGTCAGCACGGAGTTTTTTCGACAGGCGCGCTACCGACGAGGCGTGCGGCGAGCGGGCTGGCTTTGGAGTTGACGCGGGGCCCGACGGCTGCTGCGACCGCTTCCAGGCGGCGATCATCTGCTCGAGCTTGCGCACGCTCCAGCCCTGATGAATCGTTTGCTGCAATAAATCTTCCGCCACGTCATCTGGCAGCCCTACTAACGTTCGCGCCTGCCCTTCAGAAATCTTATTTTCAAACAGCGCCGTCCGCACCACGCTCGGTAATTTCAAGAGGCGCAGCGTATTACTAATGGCACTGACCGATTTACCGCCGACGTGCTGGCCGATTTGTTCCAGCGTCATATTGAACTGGTCGCGCAGCTTCATGTAGGCCGTCGCCGTCTCCAGTGGGTTGAGGTCACGTCGCTGCAAGTTCTCGATCAGCGACACCTCTAATCGATGCTGATCGCTTAAACTGCGAATGATGCTCGGCATCTCGACTAATCCAGCCAGCTGCGCCGCTCGCCAGCGCCGCTCGCCAGCCACGATCATGAATTGTGCCCCACGTGGCGTCACGACGATCGGCTGCACCACGCCGTGACGACGGATCGAATCGGCCAGTTCACGCAGCGCTTCCTCATCAAAGAACCGCCGCGGCTGGTCTGGATCTGGGATAATGTCTGCGGTAGGCAGCTGGCGTAATTGCGACATTGTCGCATCTTGACCAGCCGTCGGGTCAAAGGCCTCGTCAAACAAATTTGTCGGTATTAGCGAATCAAATCCCCGCCCAAGTCCTTTTTTCATCCTTCAATCCTCTCGATAATTTCTTTGGTCAGCGCGTGGTAAGCCCGTGAACCCTTCGAGAAACGATCGTACACGCCAACTGGCACGCCGTGACTTGGCGCCTCGGCAAGGCGAATGTTACGCGGAATCGTCGTCTTGAAAAGCGTATCAGCAAAATGCTTTTTGATCTCATCATACACCTGACTCGACAGAGTCGTTCGCGAATCAACCATGGTGGTCACCACGCCGAGCAAGCGCAGATGCGGATTGAGCCCCTTGCGAACCAACTTCATCGTCTCCATCAACTGCCCCAGCCCCTCGAGTGCATAAAACTCTGCCTGTACTGGCAATAGGACGTACTGCGCTGCGATCAGCCCATTCACGGTCAGCAGACTCAGACTCGGCGGACTATCAATGATCACATAATCATACCCAGCGAGGCTCGCCAGCGCCTGGCGCAGCCGCACAAACCGCCCCTCGGCTTGGGCCAGTTCAACCTCGGTATTCGCTAGGTGCGGCGTGGCCGGTGCGATCGATAGATTCTTGATGTCAGTTTGAATAATTATATTATTCAAGGCCGTCTGGCCAGTCACCACCTCGGTCATCGTTGCGCCCAATTCTTGCTTATCAATGCCAAGGCCGCTAGTGGCATTTCCTTGCGGATCAAAGTCAACGATCAGCGTCCGCTTACCGGCTTTTGCCAAAAAATATGCCACATTAATTGAAGTCGTCGTCTTGCCAACACCACCCTTTTGATTTGTCACCGCAATAATCTTTGTCATTGATACCCCTTCTGCTTACCCCATTGTATCATAATTTTAGCCATAAAAATACCGCCCCTATCGCAGGGCGGTATAATGATTTGCTGGTTACTTAATCGAGGTTATCTCAATCTTGGTATATTTCTGGCGATGACCAGTTTCTTTGTGAACGCGTTTTTTACTCTTGTAGCGGATAACGCGGATCTTGTCGCCCTTGACTTCTGCTTCAGCAACCTTTGCCTTCACTACCACACCTTTGACGGTTGGCGTGCCAACTTTTGTTTTATCACCATCAATCACTAAAAGTGCGTCGAGAGTGAGTTCTTTTGTGCCTTCAGGGAGGAGATCCACCAAGAGGGACTCTTTTTCGCTGACAATGTATTGTTTGCCAGAGATTTTTACGACTGCTTTCATTTCGTTCCTTAAAAATTAGTTTTCAATCTGTTTCATTGTACCAGAGACACTGCGATAAATCAAACCCGCCAGATCACCGGGCTGAACCAATTCTCTCCAGGAAACACCGTTCGATCACAGCAAACCATTTGTCGTTTGTACACATCCTCGCCCGCTATAGCCTGCGTCACCACGACCGTTCTGTCATCCCCCTTGCGAGCGATGTCCATAAGCCCCTGCGCCACCCCGCTAACCGTTTGCGGAGAAAACCTAGATTCCGGTATGCGCTTTTCCAGTTCAAAGCGCGTCACCCGGTCAGTCCCAAAATCACCGGTAATTCCGTCTGTACAGCAAACTATCATGTCTCCCCGCCCAACCTCAACGGAGCCATACTGATGCTTTCTATCAATCAGATCATAACCGAGAGCCTTATCCAAAACGTTACCCTCACCATCATCTCTCGTTAGCTGATACCACTTTCCACCACGTCGCAGATAGATACGGGAATCACCGATATTGGCCCATACAGCAAACGTTTTTCCATCGTGCTTCACCATTTGTGCGACGCTTGCAGTGGTTTCGCCTAAAGATGGATCTTTCCGTATGATATCAGAAATTATATTCAAACTGGCAGTAAGCTCTATACTCGCATACTCAGGAGCTTGGCTACGAATTTCCTGAGGATTGAACTTACGATACATCTCCTCTAGTAGTTTGGCTGCCTTACGGGCTGCCGCTCCGCCGCCCCTTATACTACCAATACCATCAAATACCGCCGTTATTCCATATTCAGGTAACACCAAATGTGCGTCCTCACCATGGACAGCCCGCTCCAACACATCACTTTCAAAACCGCCAACTGACCGTAACCGCCCATTTGTTAATGGAATGTTCCGTATTTCCTCTGGGTGAGGAAGCTCCTGTATGGTGCCATTACGAGAGCCGGCATCTTTCACATGGATGACATTACCTTTTTTACAAAGCACCACATGACCATCTTTACATAATCGCGAGACTGTATTTAGAGGGTAGCCGTCCGCCTCTTCGGGCATTCCTAAGTCCTCCCTTCCGATCCTGACCGTCTGGCTTGGCGGTAACGGGATAGAATCTAACCGATAAGGGGACACCAGACTGATAGCAGAATGAGGGTTATTTCCTTTCTGTACAACTCCAACAGCGACCTCTCCGAGATATAAACGAGCAATTAATTGACCATCGATAGTTTTTTCACCCATACGCTTATCCAGATTACTAACACTGCCTAGATACCCGGCATTCAAACCTGTCGGTATCTCACTACCATGGCCGTCACGAGGCACTATTCCTCTTACGGTATCAGTCTTGATAGAAAAACCATACAACTCACGCATGGATGATATAATACTACTAAATTACTTCCTTGTCAATATCTTCATCCAGACCCTCTGCGCTGGTATTGGATGACAGGATTGTAATGCACCCAGTCCAGCCTAAACCCCTATCTATCGGCAATATTAACAACGTCAGCACGATCCCACTATGGTCGCCGCATACGCCGTACAACCCTTGCCAGTATCAACAATTGTCCACGAGAATATGCACGAAAAGGCATCACTAATACGAATCTGATATTCACCAGCTGCTACATATGAACATTACCACACTGCCCGTCTGGCTAGTCGGCGTTATGCTCAATCAGACCTCAACACGAACACGACCCCGACCAACCGCACACGACATTGTTCGCGTGCAACCAGCCCTCGACGTTACCGCCATCCAAGTGCATACCTACCGCTGGTACAACCTTGACGACACCGTCGGCCCGAGCATAATTACTGACTGCATCAGTTAACTCATACTCACCACGCGGCGATATTTCAACATCAGCACAAGACTGAATAACTTTCTTGGTGAGGACGTATTTACCGATGTTGGCAAAGTGACTCGGCGCCTCTTCTGGCTTTGGCTTTTCCACGATCTCTACAAAATTACCAGCCTCGTCTATCACAATCGCCCCGTACCGACTAATGTCATCGCCCGGCACTTCCTGAGCCAGTAGGCTACATTGACCGTCTGGCGTCGCTGCCAATAGCCGCGCCACTTCGCTTGAGCCATCGGCATTATACATAAAGTCATCACCCATCAGCACCACTGCCGACTCACCATCCTCGAGATAATCAGCGGCGAGAGCGACCGGCACTGCTGAGCCATACTTACCGTAGCTCGGCTGCGTCACGAAATGGAGCTTGGCATCAATTGGCGCCACTAGAGCCAGCTTGTCATCCTTGCCCTTGCTCCGCAAATAATCATTGAGCAGGATATTACTCCGATAATAGCTCTCCAGCTGCGAACTCTGCTCGCCAACCACAAAAATCAGCTCACGCACGCCAGCCGCCAAACAATCCTGCACCACATAATCAATCAGCGGTCGATTGCCGATCGGCAACATACATTTTTCAATTGATTTGGTAATTGGCAACATCCGCGTACCCCAACCAGCGACCGGAATAATAGCTTTGGTAATCATATCTCCTCCTTACATCTTGAGTTCTTTATGTGATTTCTGCAAAATATCCATCATCTCCGCGTAGCGCATCTCGCCGGTGGAGATTTTGGCATAGAGATAAACAATATTATCTACCACCTCAATATTAACCTTAATGTCCTGATCGTACAACCAGGCCATGAAGCTTGGGTTGAGCAGCTCAAAGCTCGTCACCTGATTTTCATCGGTGGCGTATACTTGGTAGCGCTTGTTAAAGTCACCCCACTCCAGTTCTACCTTTTTATAGCCTGACGGCGCCCTAAACCGTTTCAGGAAACGTGAATCCCGACGCTCCACTAAAATCCCACCATACGACTTTGGTAAATTAACCTGCCCGATAATGTACGTAGCCGCCGAATCACCACTTGAAGTATCGGCCACATAGGTGTATAGCTGCACCAATAAATTACCCGTCCAAAACCCAATGATATGGTTGTTGATGTCAGTGCCCTTAAAGCCGCCCTTAAATAATTCACCGCGGGTCGGCAGCAGCAGTCGCCCCCAGTCCGGACTGAAGTACATGTCGTATTGTGCCGCAAACTGCCGCATAGAGGCGACAAGCTGGGCAGAATCTTCTGTTGCCTGATCAATACTATCCAGTAACCAGCCATTACCCGAGCGCACAAAGTTCCACTGCTCACCAAACTCGCCCGTATCACGATGTAGCACCGCATCACTCGCCACGTCAATCAGCTCATCATTTGCCGAGGCAACAAAACTCACACTTACTCGGTCATTCTGATCATTCACATCGTCATACGCCCGTGTGATAATCGCTTCACTGACCGCCACATTCTTCATGCGATTGACTCGCCCCATCTGTTGTAAAGCGTACAACATTAGTCCGATGTGCCGCGCATAATTCGGCGTGACGTATTGCTGAATTGACGGCAAATCCATCCGCTCCCAATCATATTGAAACCGATTAAACACCGTTGTTGCATAATTGACAATACCCTGTTCGTTCCAGGCGCTGTCCTGGGTAGCTGCTTGCTGAACGGCCTGTTTTGCAGCCTCGCTGCCTTTGCGAAAACGGCTGATCTTATCCGTAAATGCCCCGATAATCGCACCGACCAATGCCGAGATGGCCACCAGGATAAAAATAACAACACCGCCGAGTAGGTAGAACAAGCTGGCGAGTAGGCCGGCCAAAAACCCGACCGCTATGGCGGCCATCTTTGACTGAGTGGTTTTTTTCACAAAACCACTTACCGAAATCGCAACTACCATCGGTATCCCGAAAAGGGCAACGCCACCACCACCGCCGCCAGAACTTGACCCGCCGCCACCGGCTCGCGCGAAAAAGAGTAACTGACTGAGCACTGCTAAACCATACATAGACCCATTGTACCGCGTTGCATGGCGATCGCCAAGGTCATGAGTGCCCGATCAGCGCGAGACCGAGCAAACGCTTGCCACGCATTAGTTTTGAGGTAGTAACTTTTATCCTGATGACTATTTTACAACAGCAAGAGCAATCTCGAGCCCAGCCCCTTCAACCGTCACTGTCGACTGATTGTCATGTACCTTGCCAAACACCGCCAGCGTCTCAGTAGCAATCGCCTCAGCATGCTCATCAATCGCTTGGCGGAGCTGCTCGTCATTCGTTGTCAGCTGCAGCATAATCCGATCGTCCACTTGCAATCCCGCCTTCTTGCGCGCGCTTTGGACATGGCGAATGACTTCACGCATCAAGCCCTCGCGTTTGAGCTCGGGCGTCAATTGCTTACTAATTTCGATCCAACTCTCTGGCTTGATCGCGCCCTCGGTCACATCATAGTCCGCCAAGTGCTCGTCTAAATTCTCAATCCAGCGAATTTCCTTAACATTTAGCTCCTCGGCCATAATCTGCTCGTAATACTCAGCCAGCTTCACGCCCGCATATGCCGCAAACTGCAGCGGTTGGCGAACCTTAATTGATGCTTGATGCTCATCTTGCTTCATACGCAAACTAAGACCATTGTTGATCAATTCACGCGTCCGAGCCATATCGGCTAGAACCTGCTCATCCACCGCACCAGCTGGCAGCCAATCCTTCAAATGAATCGATTCATCATCACCCGTCAAATTGCGATACAACTCCTCAGCCAAAAACGGCGTAAATGGCGCCAAGATGTAGCTCAGACGCACCAGCACGTAATGTAGCGTGCGGTAAGCATCATTTTTATCACCATCATCCTCAGCGCCCGCGGCCCCTTTCGACGATCTCCAGAAGCGGCGGCGACTGCGGCGAACATACCAGTTGGAGGCGTCGTCGAGGAACGGCAAAATCGGACTAAGCGCATCAGGAATGTTGTAGGCACCCATATTCTTTTCAACTTCTGCGACCAGCTGATGCAAGCGGCTGACAATCCAGATGTCAAGTGGATTCGTGACTACGTTAACTACGGTCGCGATATCCGTTGCCTCAGGCCGCTCGGCCGCCAATTGATCCAGTTGGCGCTCTTGGCCTCGCTTTGCCGGAAAGGCAAAGCCTTCGTCACCAGATATCGCTTGACCGCTCAGCGGATCAACCAACTCGCCGTCAAACTCCCAACCATCAACCTCAGCATACATCGTAAAGAAGTCGTACATATTCCAAATCATGGCAAGTTTGCGCGCCACGTCGCCGACATCTTTATCATGTAAGGCAAAATCCTCGCCATTGAGCAGCGGACTGGATAGCAGCAAAAAGCGCAAAGAATCGGCACTAAACTTATCCATCAGCTCGTTCGGGTCGGTAAAGTTACCAAGCGACTTACTCATCTTACGGCCGTCATTGCCCGCCACCACACCGGTGGTGATGACGTTGCTGTAGGCGTTTTTATGCTGCTCACCAGCCTCGCCAAAGGCACCAATCTCCGCCAAAGCAGTGTTGACGGCATGCACATAGTAGAACCACGCTCGCACCTGACCGATGTACTCAACGATGAAATCCGCCGGGTAATTCTGTTCAAACTTGGCCTGGTTTTCAAACGGATAATGCAGCTGCGCAAACGGCATCGAACCTGACTCGAACCAGCAGTCCAGTACCTTGTCAATGCGAGTAAATTTCTCGCCGTCAATTTCAAAGGTGATGTCATCAACCCACGGGCGGTGGTAATCATCCAACTCCGCGCCGCTCAGTTCCTTCAGCTCCGCGTACGAGCCAACCACCTTGACGGTACCGCGGTCACCCTTCCACACCGGCATAGCCGTCGCCCAAAAGCGGTCACGACTGAGGTTCCAGTCAGGGGCTTGCTCAATGTTCTTGGCAAAGCGGCCGTGCTTGAGGTGGGCCGGGAACCAATTGATATACTCGTTCTGCTCCAGCATCAGCGGCTTTTGCCCCTGGATGTCGAAGAACCAGCTTGGGATGGCCCGGTACATGATGCGCTGTTTGCTTCTAGGATTGAACGGGTATTCGTGGCGAATGTACTCAATTTTCCACACCGCACCCTTTTCCTTCAGGTCTTTGGCGATGAATTTGTTATTGTCCCACACCTCTAGGCCCTTGTAATTGCCATCGGTGTAGTAGCCATTGTCATCGATGACATGGAAGGCGCTAATACCATAACTTTTGGCTAACTCAAAGTCGTCCTCACCGTAAGCCGGCGCGATATGCACAATGCCCGTACCCGACTCGTGCGAGACGAAATCCGCCGCGTAAATGGTGTGAATCTTGTCATTTTCTGGCCAGGTGGAGCCGGTATCAAGCGGTTGGTATTTTTTACCCACTAATTCACTGCCTGGGAAAGTACGCAGCACGTCGTAATCAAGCGGCTGGTGCTTTTCATCCTGCAGAGTGCGCTCCAAAGCTTCCTCAGCGATGATTAGCTTCTCACCCCCCACCATCACTTCGCAATACGTCATCTCTGGATTGACGGCCAACATCAGGTTAGCTGGCAACGTCCACGGCGTGGTCGTCCAAGCCAAAACAGCAACGTCTTCATCATCCAGCTTAAACTTTACATATACACTCGGGTCGGTCACTGTCTGGTAGGCGTCGTTATCCATGGTCACTTCGGCCTTGCTCACCGGAGTGGCGAACTTGGTGTCGTACATCAGCACCTTTTCGCCTTCGTAGATCTTGCCGGCTTCGTACAGCTGCTTAAACGCCCACCACACACTCTCCATAAAGTCCTTGTCCATGGTGCGATAGGCACCCGTAAAGTCCACCCAGCGGCCGATGCGGTCGATCACCCCCTGCCACGTCTCGCTATTCGCCACCATACTTTCGCGCGCCTTGGTGATGTATTTTTCCAGGCTGATGGCCGGCAGCGGATTACCGTCTTTATCAAGTGGTGCTGGTTGATTATATACCATATCCGGATAACTACTCACTTCGAGACTATATAGCAACCAGTTGGCCCCTGTTTCGGTAGACATATGCTCACCAACTCTTTGAAATCCATTGCGCTCATACAAATTCACCAATTTAGGTTGATGCTCGCCAACCTCTATGCGAATCTCTTTGACCCCTTCCTGCTTACTTAAGCGAAAAGCCTCTTTTAACACTGCATCCGCATAACCTTGCCCTTGGAATTCCGGTAGTACCGCCATTTTATAGAGATAACCAACCGACGTGCCATTATCCTTTTTGCCAGCAAAAAAATTATAACTATCCTTATCACTTATGACGACGCTCCCCACTAACTTATCGTCATCGTAAGCTACATAAAAATTATCTCTCCCAAATTCCTCTGCTAATTTATCTGGCGTTAGATTGTTGGCATCCCAGCTACTACTACCATAGCCTCGCTGCCCCATCCAGCCAGCAACTTTAGTAATAACCTTCGTTGCGTTATCGAAATCATTTACCAGTTTGACTTGCTTGACGCTACTCGTCACAATCTGCCGCCGATCCACGATATTCAGCTGCTTTTCGACGAAATTCTCCGCCGGCAGGCCATGGCAGTCCCAACCCCAGACGCGCTCCACGCGTTTACCCTTCATCGTCCAGTAGCGTGGCACTGCATCCTTCACAATACTGCTAAGCAACGTCCCATGGTGCGGCACCCCAGTGATAAACGGCGGCCCGTCGTAAAAAACGTAGGCATTATCCGCCGGCCGCTGTGCTACCGACTTCTCAAATGTCTGGTCATCCTTCCAGCGCTGCACCCAATCCTTTTCGTATTCTGCCGCCCGGCGGCGTGTGCCGTGTGTGAATTTCATACTTTTCCTCCTTATCTACCTTATATTCACTGCTTTGTTTAAATTATTAATCAAACTTTCCTGTTCCCCGTTCATCATTCTATTAGTTTCCTCATCGCCTCCACTATCTCCTCATGAACGATTCCATTGCTTAATACCGCCCCGCAAATATCCTGATCATACCGCTGCTCCCGGCCGAAGAGGTCAGTCACCTTACCGCCAGCTTCCCCGACGATGACTTTCGCCGCCGCAATGTCAACATTTTTGCCCTTCGTGCCAGCAAAGACCGACGCAACAAACCCACCACGCGCTACTAAGGCTGCCGCGTGCGTCGTGCTTCCTAGCGCCGTGACATATGCACCCTTCTCATACGCTAACTTGTGAATCACCCGCATAACATCCCACTCTGCACTCGGCCACCAATCCACGTTCATCCCAGTCATCCCACCAAAAGTCTTCTTATTCACGTAAATCTGTTTACTATTCATAAACGCACCCTGGCCACGCACCGCCCAATACAAATGATCGCTAAACGGCGCATAAATCACACCGACTTCCGGCTGGCCATTAATCACCAACGCTAACGAGAATACCGATACTGGTAACTCCATCGCAAAAGGTGCCGTACCGTCAATCGGGTCACACACCCACACATAGTCCGAACCACGGCGAGCACTCGCTTCTTCACCGTCAATATCATGGGCTGGATATCGCTCAGCTACTCGCTTGATCACAAGCTGGTTGATTTCCTCATCGGCGATAGTCACAATCGTATTGTCTACCTTGAGATGAGCATCCGGTTTTTTACCAAAATATTCTTGCATAATGTCGCCCGCTTCGTGCGCTACACTTCTTGCAAAATCAAGCCATTCTCGTTGTTGGTTGGTCACAATTTACTCCTTAATAATATATTTCTTAGTGTCATCACCACTGCATCATCCAGCACCCGCACTCGATCTGTGTGCCGATCACTATACCCAAGCGCACCTTTCTGATTTGTATAGAGTGTTATGTGCGGAATAATAAACTCCGCCTGTGGGATCAGCTCACGAATTGCATCACGCCACGTCTCTAGTTCATCCCATCGAGCAAGTACGATAATCGTTTCACGGCCAGTCACGTCATCTTTTAGCTTAAGAAAATCACCAGTCAATTCTGGCTCTGTGGTCATTGCTGCACCAGCTTGACACGACACCTGTTCCAGTCGTCCATAGCCGGCCTCATCGAACCCGTACTCCTCACGCACCGCAAATAACGACAAATGGAATTCATCATCTTTGAGCAGCAGCCCCGCCACCTGACGCGGAAAGTCTACCGCACGAACCAAATCAGTCGTATCATACATGATATAATCATGCGTCCGATCAATGACGAAATTATTCACTTGATTGTTACGCGCAAATTCGCTCATGTTAGATGACTCCTGCTATTAGTTAATGACGCGAAAACTTATCCAAATAAAATCACCTCTTCTGACTTCGAGAATCCGCTGGAGGTGTTTCAAGCGGACGGTACCATCTCGATTCCAAAAGAAGTGATTCTTCGCGGGCTTTGCCGAGTTGACCGGCATCCACGCACTCTTTTAGCACTCAATTGTCACTTTGTCGCAGCGAGTCACGGTGGGGTCTAATCTCAGCTGATAAAAAGCCGATTTCTTCCCGCAGGCTTCGCGGTTGATAGCCGCTCATTTCGCGCTAGTATCGCCAAGACTACTCACCCAGCACACGTGAAAACGCCCTACTCACATTGTAGCGCGTTTTCGACGGAATTACTAGATACTACCATCTCAGACCATCTATGATCTGGTTGAATTGCTCATTAATCTTTGCGCCATCCTTTGCCCGACGTAGCTTATCCAGGCATTCCTGCACGATAGAGGAATATGTTCTCTCAGTTTCACCATCACCCAACCAACAGTTTTGATAATCCTCGTCAGGAAACTCACGCAGATAATCTAATGTTTTTATCAGACCGACCTCAAAATTATTAGCATATCGTTGGGCATAAGCCAATGCCTCAGGTGAATGATTCGCCTGAATTACTTGCACAGCCTCATTAGTTATCCGCATAATTACATTTTCTATGCCAGCATCTACATATGGCCAAGGCTCTAATAGCCTCTCATCATCAGCGTCGCCCAAAAATACAAACTCCGGCAAAACATTTTGTGTATAATACGTAACGGCATCCTTGAGGTCTTTATAGACTCCCATTGCCTCTTTGGCCTCAATAAATTCCCCATAGGTATTACAAAATTTATGATATCCTTCATCCTCAAGTTTTTGGTATCTTTTAGATAAAGCTTCAGGTATATTGATCTGCGCCGCCTCATCAATCTGTATAAACTTTTCTATTTCTTCCCCTACCCGGCTCTGGAGCTTATTTCTATCAGCATCAGCAACGCCTTCACGATACTGACCCGTACAGCCCCTCGCGATTGCGCTTCGGGTCGTCTTCAAAACATCTACTACTAGTCGAAGATCATCACCTGGTTGTAGGTTCTCCACATACTGTACAAATTTACCAACATCCTCCGGTGAATCGCCCGGAACGACCGGATAAATTTTACCGTCACCGACCATGGTCTCGCTAGAACTACCGATCATCGCCATTGAGCCGCCCCCGTCCGCCAGCCGAACACCCGCATTACCAAGAATCTCTGCATGCCGTAGACATTGGATATCAGCCTTGATACGATTCTTGCTAGTCTGATCCGATAAAGCCTCTTCGAGACTACCACTGTCTACCTCGGCTGCTTCGGCTTTGTTTGTTGCTATTATAGCAAGTACTAGGTCTTTAAATGGACTAACTCCCCTGTTGTGCTCAATGATTCCATCATAGGCCTCTTTCACCAATGATACCGGTGGTATCGGATGCTCATGTCGTGGCGATAGATGATCATGCATTATTTTTACCTAATTCCTTTTTTTCTTATCTTTACTGAACTATCAAAATAATACTCTATATATCTATATTTGTCAAGTTTATAATGCTTCTGCCGTGCACTGCCCTTAGAACATAAAGGCCAGTAGAATTCTCCACTGGCCTTTTGTACGGTAAAAAGCTTATTTAACTTCCAAGCCGCCCAAAATACACTCACCCCTCAGGTGGATTGTCTTTTTAGCAGAAGACTTCGGCGCAGTTTTATCCTCACTGCCGCCCAAAATACCACGAACCTCATTTTGGACAATTACGTCGTCCGGCAAACTAATGCTGGCGCCGCCACAAAACGTAAACACATCAATTACCGCACCGTCCTTAATCTTCGCCTGACGTAGATCCAACTCCACGCCGCCAAATATCGCCGTCACTGAACCGCCGGTATAATCGCCTTTCACCCGCGATTCTTCGCCGTAAAAAATTGCAACTTTTTCGTTATCGCTACCATCAGCAGCCAGCTTCTTAGATCGTCTGCGGCCCCCAGACCCGATACTCAGCATGATTACCAAGCCAACAATGATTAATATCACTGGCCAAAATAGCTTCCAGACACTAACATTAATCACATTATAGGTGTTCAGTCCGATCGCCGTACCAACAGCTATCAACAGTAACCCCCATACCCAGGCCGCTGGTCTGCGGGAGCTGAATAGTGCTGATAAACCAGCCAGGAGGAATATACCTGCCCAAAAAGTACCCCAAAATAGGTGCCAGTTATCAAAGGTAATAATCCCGAGATTCCGCAGCAGCAGAATCCCGCCGAGCGCCACGATGGTAATGCCCAAAAACGCTCTGACGAGAAAATTTTTCTTCATATGCCTAGTATACGGATACTAGTACCATTATTCAATACGCCTACTCTTAATTTATGCGAATAGCTCACGCCCGAATGTTGCCAAAATAACAACAACGATCACAACGGTCACTAGCGCCAACAGGAACGTGTCAAATCCCCGATCGACAAATTTTCTCGTACGCCTACCGCCAACCATCCTAGTCACCACATTATATCTCGTCAATCCGTAACAGACCAGCAGCATACCCGCGTCCAGCGTCAAACACCACGGACACAACGCGCCAATCTCAACATAACTCATATAAAACATCCAACCAGCAAACAGAAGGCCCGCCACCGCACCAAGCTGCGCGCCCCACATAAACCACTTCGGCAACTTCGCACCGGCTAGCAACGCCACCGCAATTGTCACCATTACTGGTAGCGTCATCACGCCGATGAAACTATTGGGAAAGCCGAGTAGTGTCGCCGACCAATGGTTTGCCACCGCCGAACAGCTTATCACCGAATTCAAGTCGCAGTTCAATGCAGCATGCGAATTTTTAGCAAGCGTCAGCGCCTCGATCGACAGTACAAACGAGGCCAACAAGCCCAAACCGCTGCCGAGCAGCAGCACTAATGCTGCGAACTGCCGGCGTTTTGAATCTTTGTTCGAGAGCCACTTACGCAGCATATCAAACATAAAAACTCACCTCACTAATCGTCGGTAGCGGTAATCCGCACCACATATTCTGCATCTGGCTATCAGCGCTCAATGCGATAACGGTCGGGTATTCAACGATGTCGTATGTCCGGCAAAAATCGCTGCCCTCAGCCGAATCTGGGTCAAGTTCCTCAATCGTATGTCCCGTCTGCCGACTAAAGTCATGTAGAAAACTAGTGACTTGGCGCGCGTAATCACTTTCTGCCCGATATACGACGACGACTCGCATTATTCTTGTCCTTTCTGGCGGCGTTGTTCTAGTATCTTGACGAAATCATCCAGCGTTTCAAACTTCTGAAACACGCTGGCAAAACGTACGTACGCCACCTCGTTACGCTTCGCTAACTCATCCAACACAAACTCGCCGATCTGCCGCGACGGTACCTCTGAGGCGCCCAGGGCATATAATTTATCCTCAACCGCCGTGATAATCGACTCGACTTCCTCGTCGGATTTAAGGAATTTGCCGACCGACTGGCGCACCGCATGCGCGAGCTTAACTCGATCAAACAGTTCACGACTGCCGTTTTTTTTAATCACAATGAGGTTTGGCTTTTCTACTCGTTCATACGTAGTGAAACGCCGTCCATCCGGCGTCTCGCGGCGGCGGCGAATCGCCACGCCATCAGAAACCTCTCGCGACTCAATCACGCGGCTATCACCAATGTTAAATCCGCTCATTTATTCCTCCTTGTTCTTTTTGCGGCGACGAAGGAATGCTGGCGTATCATCTTCGTCCGCCTCATCCTCAGCTGGCTGATCCCAGATGTTATTTTCCTGCTCGGACGTAAAGTCTGTCGCTCCGCTCTGCTCACTGAGCTCCAGATCAATCCCTTCAACCACCTCGTCATCAACCTCAGTCTCTGATTCATGCGACGCTTCACTCGTCAAACTCACCTCATGATCATGATACGTCTCGCTATCAAACCCAGTGGCGATAACCGTGATGATCACCTCGTCTTCGAGTTCTGGCTTGAGCGTCGCTCCAAAGATAATATTGGCATCAGGGCTGACCGCGCTGGTAATTACCTCAGCCGCCTCCTGAATCTCCGCCATACTCATGTCATAGCCACCAGTCACATTAAACAGCACGCCCTTCGCACCGTCAATCGACACCTCGATCAGCGGACTCTCGATCGCTTGCTGAGCGGCCTGCACCGCACGGTTCTCGCCATCGGCCCGACCGATCCCCATCAGCGCCGAACCAGCCCGACTCATCACCGCCTTGACGTCAGCAAAGTCGAGATTAATCAAACCATGCTCGGTAATCAGCTCAGAAATACCCTGCACACCTTGGCGCAGCACGTCATCAGCAATCTTGAACGTCTCGAGCAGCGGCGTCCGCCGATCAATCGTCTGCAGCAATCGGTCATTCGGAATAGTAATCAAAGTATCAACCTGTCGGCCCAAGTGAGTAATTGCCCAGTCTGCATTCACCCGACGCTTCTCGCCTTCAAAACTAAACGGCCGCGTCGCCACGCCAACCACCAGGATGTCCATCTCGCGAGCGATCTCCGCCACGATATGCCCAGCGCCCGATCCAGTGCCGCCACCAGCACCAATCGTCACAAACACCATGTCCGCGCCCTCAAGTGCCTGGCGAATCTCCTCGCGCGACTCATTAGCCGCCGCCTCACCAACCATCGGATCAGCACCGGCACCCAGCCCATTAGTCGTGGTATGCCCAAGGTGAATCTTAACATCCGCCTTAGAATTGTGCAGTGCCTGAGCATCAGTATTCATGGCGATAAACTGCACGCCAGCGAGCCCCGCATCTTTCATCCGATTGATGGCCGAACCGCCAGCTCCACCGACACCGACAACTTTGATACTGGCAAACGTTTGAACTTCACTTGGTGTAATCTGCGGCATTTTCCTCTCCCTATCTTTCTCTTATCAAGTATACCATCTTTGTCTACTAGCTTCTACTTAAACCTCGCTAGCAATCGACTAATCATTCCGCCGGCTTTCTTGGTCACCGAACCTACCTTGCTCTGCGCGTGCTCGGCCCGCTCAGTCCCCGCCCCATCAATGAGCATCAGACCAATTGCCGCCGCAAACTCCGGCCCATTCGCCTCGTCACTCACGCCCGCATATCCTGCCGGCACGCCTAGCTTAGCCGCCACGCCGAGGCTATTTTTCGCAAATTCGACCAGATCCTTAACCTTGGCGCCACCACCAACCAGCACCACGCCGCTCGGCAGCCGTCCGATGCCACCGGCCCGCTTCAGTTCTTTGGCAACGAGCTCGAAAATCTCCTCATAGCGCGCCTCAACAATCTCATCAATCTCGCTTTGTTCAAACGTATACACCTGTTTGTCGTATTTGGTATCAACGCGACCAGCCTTACCGCCGCCCAGCCGGGCATGCGCCAATTTAACCGCCTCAGCGATCTCCGGGTCGGTCTTGAGCCCAATCGCCACATCATTTGTCACGTTCTGCGCCCCCATAGGGATCACCGCCACATGCTGCAAATCGCCCTCTTCAAATACCGCCACTCCCGTTGTACTGCCGCCAATGTCGATAACCGCCACGCCGTTCTCAATCTGCGACTCGCTGAGCACCGCTCGCGCTGCCGCCAACACGCTTGGTGTTAGGCTCGAGGCAGTGACATTCGCCATCTCGGCCGACCGGCGTAAATTCGCCACATACGGCGTCAAGCCCGAGACCACATTGGCTCGTAGCTCCAGGCGCGTCCCACTCATCCCCACCGGATCCTTGATGTTGTCCTGCCCATCCAGCCGATAGGCATGCGGCACAATCTCCAAAATCTCTCGATTAGCCGGCACCTTCCCGGTCGTCGCCACTTCCTCGATCCGCAGCACGTCCTCGTCTGTCACTTCGCCGCCGCTCATCCCCACCGCGATCATGCCATCGGCCTTGGTGCTCAAGATATGTGACCCATTGACGCTCAGTGCCGCTGCATTGATATGATGGCCGCTCATGCGTTCGGCCGCCTCGAGCGCCTTGTCAATCGCCGCCGCCGGCCCCGTCAAGTTCGATACCGCACCTTTACGCATGCCGCTATTCTCACTCACACCAACACCAACGATGTTCGGCAGTCCCGACTCCCCGATATGTCCGACCACGCAGCGCACGGTCTTTGTACCAACATCAATTCCTACCACATATCGAGATTGTTCTTGCATATGCTTAGTATACCAGATAGCCTAGAGTGTCGTCAAAATCTCCGCACCCGTCTCAGTAATCAATACGGTGTGTTCAAAATGTGCACCCAAACTGCCGTCTTTCATGCTAATCGTCCAGCCGTCGTCCTCGGTCACAATTTTCTCGCTGCCGAGGCTAGCCATCGGCTCGATGGCAATTGTGTCGCCTGCGTGCAGCACCGGCCCGGTACCGCGGCGACCATAATTTGGAATCTCTGGACTCATGTGCATCTCCAGTCCTACGCCGTGGCCAACCAGCTCGCGAATGATACCCAATTTCGCTTTCTTCAACACCGCTTCCACGCCCGCCGAGATATCGCCAACGCGCGTTCCCTCGCCAGAAATCGCATCAATTCCCGCATACAAACTCTGTTCCGTCGCGTGCAGCAAATGCTTCTTAGCGCCGCGCGGCTCTTCGTCAATCACCATAGTAAAGGCGCTATCGGTTTTCATACCGCGGTAGCCGATCACCAGGTCAAAACTCACCACGTCGCCTTTCTCAAATACATAGTCTGTCGGGAACGAGTGCACCAATTGCTCATTAGTCGACACGCAGATCACCCCTGGAAATTTTACCTCATCTGTCAAATACGTCGCTTCCGCACCAAAATCCTTGATTCGCCCGGCCGCAAACTCATTGACATCCAATTCACTCATACCAGCCGTTACCCGCTGGCGCAACTCGTCATAAATCGTCGCCAACATCCGCCCGCATTCGCGCATATCCTTCATCTGCTGCGGCGTTTTCTCACCCGTAATTAAAGTTGGCATGCGTACGCCACCTCTTCATAAATCCGGTCATGTACTTCACCAGCCGTCCCGACGCCGTCCAGATGGACAATCCTAACGCCTGCCTCAGCAAAAATCCCCAACACCGGATACATTTTTTGCCGATAAATCGTCATTCGCCGGGCAATCGCCTCTGGCGTATCCTCCAACCGGCCACGCTTTTCTAGCCGCCGCATAATTTCCGCCTCCGGCACTTCCAGTGAAATCACCGTATCAATCTTCTCACTCATCCGTGCCATATACTCATCCAGCCATGCCGCCTGTTCTTTCGTCCGCGGAAAGCCATCCACAATGATATTTGGATATTTTTTATCGCGCGCATCCTGCACCGCCTGCTCAAACACTTGGTAAATCAACGCATCGCTCACCAGCTCGCCCGAGCGTAAAATATCAATCACCGCCGGATCATTACTTCGGCGCAACATCTCGCCGGTCGATAGCCATTTCCAACCCTGGCGCGCTGCCAACATCTGCCCCTGCATACTTTTACCAGCCCCCGGCGGCCCAAACAATAAGATCATCCTTTGCTCCTTTTTCTGTGTTGTTATTGTTTTGCTAGCGTTTCTTTGGTAATTTTCGCAATCAAGGCGCCGTCAGCCGCATTGCCAGCCTTAGCCTTCACCGCACCGATCACCTGACCCATCTGCTGCATCGTCGCACCCAAATCAGCAACCGCTGCCTCGACCATTACCCGAATCTCATCTTCGCTCAGCTGTTTAGGCAGATACTCCTGTAAAATAGCTGCCTCCTTCTCCTCTGGCTCAGCTAGTTCCGCTCGGCCATTTGCCCGGTATAATTCGGCACCTTCTTTGCGTTTTTTAACTTCGCGGGCAATAACCTTCTCGACTTCTGCATCACTTAGGCCCTCGTCGCGCTTACCGAGCGATACCTCCTCATTAAGAATTGCCGCCTTCAAACTACGTAGGACGTCACCCCGAAAACGATGCCGCCCTAGAAGAGCGGCTTTCATATCATCAGCAATACGCGCTTTTAGCGCCGACATTAACGCGTTGCTCCCATACGCATCCTGGCTGTTTTCTCGGCCCGGCGCTCGCGGCGAATAATCGCTTTCTTGCGGCGCTCAACCTTGGAAATCGGCTTGGCAAATCGCATCACCGACTTTGCCCGTGCAAGGACACCGCTCTGCAGCACCTTGCGATTAAAGCGACGAATCACATTCTCGTTCGCTTCCTTCTGATCTTTACGTGTAACTTGAACCATACTTTTTGCATTATAACAGATGAGAAAATATTTGACAAATTAGTATTCCAGATCAACCGAATATATCGCCGCCAAACTTGCCGGCTGGTTCATATTGGCGTGTGTATGACGAAGGATATTCCACTGACTGATTTCTGGAATATTAGGTATATTACGTATATTACGTGCACGCTCAACTATCATTTGAATATCTTCCCACTTGTTTAGATGGCTCAGTTCTGGTACTAAAATATCAATCCTCTTTCGCACATTTGGAGCCGCCGCCTGGAAGTCACCCTCAAACGCATTCCGTTTCAATCCAGACGGATCAACCAAGAAAGACTGAATCCAACCATTCTTTGGTGCTTCAAACGGACGGTCCAACTCCTCCGGGCTAAACTGAACGCCCTTTGCATATTCGGTATCACGGAGATGAGGAGCTTCCACGGCAAGCGGTATCAAGCCAGCTTCTTTAGCTGTTGGAGAAGCAGACTCCTTAGCATACCGAGCGTCCTCTGCTCCTTCTTTTCCGAAAAAGCCAACAGCAATACCACCCAGACTCATATCCCGTGTACCTGTCGGATCATGCAATCGTAACTCCGATACTGCACCTGGCTCCATATTCGCGACTATTCCCGCAGCTTGCCTTGCCCCCAGTGAGTGTCCAGCTACATTGACCTCGTCATAGTCTTGAGCAACATGCTCCAACACCTTTGCATAATATTCACCTGCTGGTACATAGCTACCAGTCTGCCTGATTTCTTTTTGGACCGACTTTGGCAGCATACCAGAATTACCGATTCCTGGACCATTCATTACCATATAGGCAACATCTGGATTTGCATAAACCATATTGACCGCTTCACGCTGAGCGTTCGGATGACGAAAGGCACCGCCCCAGCCATAATACACAGCCTGAAGCTCTCCCGCGCTAGGGTCGCCGATTAGCGCAACCTCAATTCCAACGCCACCCAAACCACGAATATAGCGTGGGTTTTTCAACTGCTCAATAGCTTTTTCTTTCTGGTCCTTGTTGATATCAAGCCACGGATTGGCCTCCAGCTCTTCAATCCTTTCTGGCGATATCTGAATTATTCTACCATCATTAGACAACTTATTCTCAGTGCCCTCTGCTGCGGGCACTATATGACTGACTCGTTCTAAACGAAGACCTTCGTCAAAGCTATAGTCTGGTGTTATTTTAGCTGTTTCACTCATGTGCGTAATGCTCCAGTGCGGATTATTTCTCAAACTGACTTTTGTTATATTACATAAATTGATATAAATCAACCATACGGTGGCTACTGACACCTATGCTGTAACTATTCTGCACTACTTACGTGTAGCAACCGTCCCTCAACCGTCCGCACTCCCTGCCACTCGTTGACGGTTGGCTGAAACCACACTGCTACTTCATCACCTGGATCGCGAAAGAATTCCTCTGATGCGTTGAACGCCAGCGTCTGCAACAGTTTACCATTTTTATCACGCAGCGCTAATTTAACGTGTTGTCCGTCCGCACCCATCCGCCGCACGCTCGATACGCTCGCTGTAGTGATTTTTACTACAGGCTCGGGATTACCATTGCCAAACGGCTCCATTCTCGCCAGATTCTCCACCAATTCCTCATTAATTTCCGAAAAATCGTCGATTTCCACGTCAGCCCGCGGCAACAAATATCGCTCTTGATTTTGTAGCTGCAGCGAGTCATAAAACTCATTCACGCGCTGACGAAAATCGCCAATTTTCCCAGTCTCCAGCGTCACGCCCGCTGCCGCTCCATGTCCGCCGCCTTTGATGATAATGTCATCCGCTGCCCGCACGGCATCTGCCGCTGAAAAATCACCAAAACTGCGCGCCGAACCCGTTGCTTCCTCGCCGCGCTCGCCAATGATAAATACCGGCTTTTTATATTTCTCCACCAGCTTCGACGCCACAATGCCGATAACACCGTGATTCCAGCCATCACTACTAACCACCAGCACCGGGTCATCAGCCAACCCCTCGGCTTGTACGCACGCCTCCTCAAAAATTGCGTCCTGAATACCGCGCCGCTTACCGTTCAGCTCCTCTAGCTTCTCACTTGCCTCCAGTGCCGCCAGCCCATCGCGCGCCGTCAGCATATCTAGCGCGTGCTGCGCCGTCTCCAGCCGCCCCGCCGCATTCATTCGCGGACCCAAACCGAACCCCAGATGCCTGGCATTGACTTGTTCTGGCTCAATACCCGCCACCGCCATCAGGGCCTTCAGTCCTGAACGTTGTTGTTTTTTCAACACCTCCAGACCCCAATAGACATTTGCCCGATTTTCATCCGCCAACGTCACGATATCGCACACCGTCCCCAGTGCTACCAAATCGAGTAGCCATTTTTCATAGCCATTAGGCAGCCCATCCAATTCAGTCTGCAGCGCCTGGACCAACTTGAACGCCACGCCCGCCCCACACAAATCACGAAATGGATACGTATGACCAGAGAACTTCGGATTCACCGCTGCCACGCTCGGTGGCGGCGTTTCGGCCACGTTGTGATGATCCGTCACCACCGTATCAATTCCCAAGCTAGTAGCATAGGCAATTTCCGCATGGCACAAACTACCCGTATCCACCGTCACGATCAAATCCGCACCCATATCACGCACCTTGTCCACCGCACCCATAGTCATACCATAGCCCTCGACAAACCGATTCGGAATGAAAGCGTCTACGCCCTCAAAACCAAACTTACCAAACGCATCCAGCAGCAGCGCCGTGGCGCTCAGTCCATCAATATCATAATCGCCGTAAATGACGATTTTTTCACCGTGCTGCCGCGCCTGTTTCAACCGCGCCACCGCCTTCTTCATGTCCGGCAGCAAAAACGGATCGTGTTTGACCGCCGTATAATCCGGCTGCAAAAAAGCCTCGCGCGCTGCTCGCGTCGTCAGGCCCCGCGCTGTTAAAATCTGCTCAAATAATGTCATCAATCTCTATCAACCGAGCCGCGCTTCGGCCGGGCCGCATGTTGCTGCGACTTAATCACCATACTCTGTAATTCCTTGAAAATCGGGAACTGCTTGTTCGTAAAGTATGCCCGCGAATTGCCCTGCTTTTCACTCCTCAGGAAACCAACCTTTTCCAGCCGCTTGAGCTCGCGCTGAATGTTACCGGGATCTTCCTTAATCAGCTTCGCCAGGCCACGTACGTGCGTATGAAAATCAGGATACTTGGCGTACACGACTACGATTTTGCGTCTCACTCGTGATGTAATAAAAATGTCAAGCATTCTCTCCCCATATTCCCTTTCGTTACCACTCAGTGTATCACAATTTTACAACACCCGACAAGCTTTTTTCGACAATTATACGCCCTACAGCCTCAACATACGCGCTTACACCCTAAAACGCTCATGATTATATTCAACCAGCCAGCGCGGTATAATAAAGCAAGACATGTACTACTATTTGGTATCACCGATCAAGATCATTCGTGCCGATGCGCACTCGTTTACCTATGCACACCCTGAGCAGCTGCCAGTCGGTGCGCTGGTCGTTATAGAAGTTGGCTCGGCTCATTGCGTTGGTATCATCATGTCAGCAGTCGTTAAGCCTGAGTTTACGGTTAAAGAAATTGTCCAGATTTTAGATGACGCTCCCGTGCCGCTACCGCTCATCCAAACGGCTCTGTGGATGAGTAGCTATTATCATACGCACCTCGCGACCGTCTGGCAAACCATTCTGCCACGCGGTTTGACGAAAAAGCGCCGCCACATACCCGCACGCGCCGCCAGTCCGCAGGCCTCACGACCACCGACAACAGCGCTCACGCCCAACCAGAGAGCCGCCATCACCGCCATTGACGACATGCTCCCCGGCAGCGCCCTACTACATGGCGTGACCGGATCTGGCAAGACGCGTGTCTATATCGAGCTCGCCCGGCGGTTGATAGACGAGGGCTTATCGTCAATTATTCTGGTGCCAGAAATTGCCCTCACCTCACAACTCGTTAGCGAATTTGCGAGGTATTTCGACAATATTATCCTCACCCACTCGCGTCAGACCGAAGCAGAGCGGCACGTGACTTGGCAACATGTTATCAATTCACGCGACCCGCTCATCGTCATCGGCCCTCGATCGGCCCTGTTCATGCCCGTCCAGCAGCTGAGCCTCGTCGTCATTGATGAATGTCACGAACCCAGCTTCAAACAAGAACAATCGCCCCGCTACTCAGCGCTGCGTACTGCAGCCATTCTCGCTCGCCAGCACGAAGCCAAGCTTGTCCTCGGCAGTGCCACCCCTACGATCAGCGATTATTTTCTGGCAAAAACCGCTGGCCGGCCTATCATCGCTATGCCCACGCCCGCCCGTTCAGACGCCGTCAAGCCACGCATCTCGCTGGTTGATATGACCAAGCGCACAAACTTTACTCAGCATTTCTTTCTCTCTGATCAACTACTCTCGGCTATCACCGGCTCGCTGGATGACGGTCATCAGGCCCTCATCTTTCATAATCGCCGCGGCACCGCCGCTATCACCCTATGCGAACAATGCGGCTGGAATGCTGGCTGTCCGCGCTGCTTTGTGCCACTCACCTTACACGCCGACCAGCACCAGCTCCTCTGTCATATCTGCGGTTTCACTGCAACCGTCCCTACCAGCTGCCCCGAGTGTCGTCATGCCGATATCATTCATAAGGGCCTCGGCACCAAGCGCATCGAGGCAGAATTACGCAAGCTCTTTCCCGCGAGCACCATCGCCCGCTTCGATGCCGATACAAGTACCAACGACGCAGCTGATAGGCGCTACGACGAGCTCAAAAACGGTTCAATTGACATCATCATCGGCACCCAAGTGATCGCCAAGGGCCTCGATCTACCGCACCTACGCACTGTTGGTGTCGTCCAAGCCGACGCCGGGTTGACACTGCCTGACTTTTCCTCGAGCGAGCGCACCTTTCAGCTGCTGGCCCAAGTCGTTGGCCGCGTTGGCCGCTCCCATCACGCCACCAACGTCATCGTCCAGACCTTTCAGCCGGATCATCCCGCCATCCGCGACGGACTCGCTCAAAATTACACTGACTTTTATGCCCGCACTATCGCGCGGCGACACGCTACTGACTTTCCGCCATTTGTCTATCTGCTCAAATTAACCTGCGTCTACAAAACCGAAGCTGCCGCTATCCGCAACGCCAAAAAGCTCGCCCAGACACTGCAGGCAGCCGCCCCGGCCGACATGTGCATCCTTGGCCCAACACCGGCATTTTATGAGCGAGTCCGCGACACGTACCGCTGGCAGCTCATTCTCAAAAGCCCGCGCCGCAGCGACCTTGTCAGCCTCCTTGATCTCGTACCACCCGCTCATTGGCAGGCTGAGCTCGACCCGACCAGCCTCCTCTAGCCACCTGTGGTATAATAATCACAATGACTAAAGACGATATCATTGCCCTGCCACATCCGCACCTCCGCCAAAAATCAGCTAAAATTCACGTCATCACCGACGAGGTGCGCCAGTTATCAGCCGATATGATCGCGGCCGCTCTTGACTGGGAAGATTCTCGCCCTCATGAAATCAGCGCTGCCCTAGCTGCCATCCAGGTTGATCATCTCGAGCGCGTCATCATCGTCCGCAGCGACTTTGACGACAAAGTCACTCGCGAATTCACCACCTTGATCAACCCCGAAATTGTCAAATACGAGGGAGAAATTGTCGCCGATTTCGAAGGCTGCCTCAGCGTCAAGCATGTCTACGGCAAAGTCCCCCGCCATTCTAAAATCCGCGTCAAGGCTCTTGACCTCGACGGCAACGAGATTCGCCTCAAGGCCGAAGGCTTCCTCGCCCGTGTCATCCAGCACGAGATCGATCACACCAACGGCGTCGTCTTTATCGACCATATCCGCGACCAGCACGACGCTTTTTACACGCTCGATGATTCTGGTGAATTACAGCCGCTTGATTATGAAGCCGACATCAAAGATAATGCTCAGCTGTGGGACTAACATGCCACCAATCATCTTTTTCGGCACCGAAGCGTACAGTCTGATTACCCTTAAGGCACTCTACGAGGCAGGATTTCCCATTCGCGCCGTCATCACCAAACCCGATATGCGTAGCGGCCGCGGCCATAAGCTTACCGAACCACCAGTCAAGACCTTTGCCCGCCAACATGGCATCCTCGTCTGGCAGCCCAATAAGCTCCGCGACATTATCCCCGATATCACCGCCCTCCAGCCTGTCGCTGGCGTCCTCGTCGCTTATGGCAAAATTATCCCCCAGTCAATCATTGACCTCTTCACTCCTGGTATTATTAATCTCCATCCCTCGCTACTGCCAAAATGGCGTGGCCCTTCACCCATTGAGGCCGCCATTGCACACCGAGACTCAGAAACCGGCATCTCCATTATGCAGCTTGACGCCCAGATGGACGCTGGCCCAATTTACACCCAACACCGTCACCCGCTCACCGGCACTGAAACCAAACCGCAGCTATATGATGAGTTGTTTGCTGCTGGCAGCGACCTGCTCGTACGCACGCTGCCGGGCATCCTCGCCGGTACGCTCCAGCCAACTCCACAAAACGACGCCGATGCCACGTATTGCCAGCTGCTTTCCAAGGGTATGTCGCTCATTGATCCTGCCACCATGACCGCCGCAGTCGCCGACGCCCATGTACGGGCGTATCTCGGCTTTCCACGTAGTCGTCTGCGCATTCATGACCGTGAACTCATTATTACCAAAACTCACGTCTCAGAGGCTCCAGAATCGCCGCTGAGCGTCAAGTGCTGTGATGGACGATACGTAACCATCCTCGAACTGATCGCCCCGAGCGGCAAAAAAATGACCGCAGAGGCGTTTCTCCGCGGCTATCAAGGCTAAGTTCATGATCTAAGGCAGCTTAAAAAACTTGCTCTAAGCTTGACCCGGCGCCGAGGATGCACTCATACCGCCTAAAATAGCCTCGCGGTTAGTTATAATCTCCTTCTTCAGCTCGTCCATCGTTGCTGCCACCACGTCGCGATAATCAGGCCGATTCACCTCCAGCCACTTCGTCGCCGCAAACTCATCTTTTAGACCCGGATTATTCGGATCAGCCTTGGTCGCCTGCACCAGCCGCTGAAACATTGGCTCCTGCTGGTAATTTGGTGCGTGTTTGGCGAGAAACTCATCTACCGCGCCCGGCGCCTTGTCGATGATGTTCGCAAATTCATCCAGCTGCGCGTCACTCATCCCCTGACTCAGCCGCTCACCGACCCGTAGCTCCAACTCACTATAAATATGCTGCAAAAACGGCTTCTTCTGCTCATCTGGCAGTTGGTCTAGTCCTAATTCTTTCAAAAAATTATCATCTAGTTGGAACATATCGTCTCCTCGTTTATGGTTCCCGTTCTTTATATCTAGTATAGCAGCATCCTGATCAGAATGCTACTATACCTCATGGAGCTATTTGACGACCTATGCGTCCAACCGACTTTTTAGACGAGCAATCTCATCCTCCAGTATTGCCTGGTATAGCTGTCCGGCCTCTGGTATATGAGTTTTTAGCCACTCACCGACAACGGTAGGATCACCATCATATGCGTCAACGAGCTTATTTAATTCCTCATCTTGTTCTTCCGTTAATAGCTCATCGCCAACGCTAGCAAATTGGATCTCAACCGTACCGATGAGGTTGTGGAGAGTGCTCTGCTTAACCTCATCACTCGCACCAGTAATACCTAACTGCTCAAATATTTGTTCCTGTGTCATTGTTTGTGTTCTCCTATTGTTTTAATTTCTAAAGCTTAGTGACGCCTTTCATAGCTTCAATGACTCGTGCTGCTTTATCACTAAAGCGTACACTCGTATCAACATTCCAAGGCCCAAACTGCTGGTCACCAGCACCTCCCGTAAATATATCTACTGGGTTATTGTTACCGTCGACAAAAAGATTATCTTGGCCAATGTTATTTGCAAGCTTATTCAGAAACTCCGTCGAATCGCCCTCGAGCCTATAGCCAAGATGCTGCAACTGATCGCCAACCACGCTCTCTGGCGCACTGTTCGTATTAACTTCAGTAAAGTGAGACTGAGCTGGTAGAGTCTCTGACGAAACTGTTGGTGGAACATTTCCAGCACTATCACCGCCTCCGGTTTCTGACTTTAGCTTTTCAACATTGCCACTCCCACCGGCGCTTCCCGATCCCATCAAATCCGTAGAAAATTTAATGACTGCAGCTAGCGCCACCGCGCCTACCACTGGCTTAATAAGACATTCAGCATTCTTGCCAGCCTCAATTGATGTCTCATATAGATGCGTACCGACGATATCACGCGCACCCGGCTCCCAATCAGAACCTTCTTCTTGTGCCGCCTCAGCCCGAGCCTGCATAGACTCCAAGAACCGTTGATGATATACGTCTGCCACAGCCTCAGCTTTATATTCTTTATTTAGCGGATTTTTATCTTCTGGACTAACTTTCATGTTGGCATTTCGCTTGTTGGCCAAGCCACGAAATACACCAGCACCCGCCCCAGCAACGGCAAGACCAAGCGGCAAGCTAAATATCGCCGTCAAGCCACCAACCGCACCAGCAGATACATAGCCCAGTCGTCGCAACCACTTGCTCATTGGACGTCGATGCTTACCATTCTCATCTTTGCCATAGTCCATCTGTAGACGTGCAATTTCTTGAACATTGTCATGATGCTCTGTCGCAAAGAACTGACCACGTATACCGCGAACTTCCTCTTCTGTTAGATTGCCATCATTAATCTCACGACTGAGGAAGTCACGCCGATCAGCATCAACCTGCGTCAAGGCTGCTTCGTAAGCTGCCGCTGCCTCCTGCTCTTCTTTAGATGGACGCGTTAGACGATCAGCGAGCTTAGCGCCCAATCGACCACAACCCAGCAAGCGTTCCATGAGCTTACCGCTTGGATTGATGCGTAGCCCATGGCTCTTCTGTTTACGATCCATAACCTGTTGAAAACGCTCACGTTCAGCTTCATAGCGCCTAATATGCTCAAGATACGGGTATCGTTTCTCACCAGTAGCAGGGTCTATCTCATACGTATTCTTAAAGAAATCGCTCATGCGAGTCATCGCATCACTGATTCTCTCCTCGGCTGAACGTGGATCATCCTCACCACTACCATCATCTTCCGGCCCCTTCGCGCCTTCCGGACCTTTTTTACCCGACCCCAGACCATCAATCTTCTCTATGATTGCCTGAATAGCTTCACGCGCCTTCGCCTTATCTTCAGCAGAGGCGTCTGGATCACTGAGAACTCGCGAAGCCTCGTCCACTAGCTCAACAGCTTTATTCATAAGAGCATTTTCACCGCCCTCGCTGCTGCTACTACCCTGGCCCTCAGTCCCCTTACCAATCGCCGGAACCTCTCCCAAGTTTTTCTTGGCTGGCAGCAAAGCAGGAGACGACGATGTGTCAACAGACCGCTCCGCAGACGAAATAGTGTTGCGACGATGAGAGATGTTTCTTTCTGGCATACTGGCAGCTTCCTTTCAAAGACAAATAATTATATGTAAGCAATTTAAGTATCTCGTAAAATATACACTTGCTGTCTAAACTTTAGCAGATTTAGTAAGAAAAGTCAATAGAGAATCGTCCGATATACTAAAATTACCCACAGTGACAAGTTGTTACAACGTCTTCTTCACCAGCTCCCGCGTAAAGAACTCCAGTGTGTCGCCTTCTTCGACGGCGACTTTTCGCGTAGTTTTGAGGCTGAGTCCGCACATTTCACCCTCAAACACTTCTTTGGCTTCCTGATGTTGACGCTGAACGGATGATACTTCAACCTCGGCAATGTGCTCATCGCCGCGCTTCAGGCGTGCCAACAAGCCCTTATAGACCTTACCCGTCATCACTTCACCACCAGCGATCACCTCTTCGCGCACCGTTCGGAACACGCCCTTAACACTCAGCCGGCCGACCTCAGTCTCGACGACCTCTGGGGCCAGTAGCGCCTCCATGGATTGCTTGGCATTATCAAGTAGTTCATAAATCACCCGGTATAGTCGCACCTCAACGTGCTCACGCGCTGCCAGGCGCTTTACTGCTGGCGGCAGATCGACATTAAAACCATAAATAACCGTGTTCTCGCCAACTGCCAGATGAATATCATTTTCTGAAATGTTACCAACCCCGCTACCGATGACATGTAGATCCACCAAGCCACCTGTATCAATCAATTTCAGGCTATCAATCACCGATGTGAGCGACCCCTGAACATCAGCCTTGACGAGAACATTGAACGACTCAGCGTCATGCTGCTGACTCATCATTTTCAAAATATCCGAGCTGGTGACATTGGTGCTGGCAGCCATTTTTTCCTGCTCTAGGCGCGCTGCCTGCGCCAAATGCCGTGCTTCTTTCTCGTTTTTAGCCAACCGAAAACTATCACCAAATTGCGGCAGCTCCTTAAATCCAGTCACATTAACCGGTGTGCTCGGGCCCGCCATTTTCATTGTCTGACCACGAAAGTCCGACATTGTTCGTACTCGACCGTACGCCGTGCCGGCCACCAGATAATGCGCTGGCTTTAGCTGACCGTGCTCAACGAGTAGCCCGACCACCGCGCCACGCCCGGTTTCCATATGCGCCTCAATCACCAAGCCCTCCGCCGGCACGTCCTCATCCGCCCGCAGATCTTCCATATCTGCCACCAGTAGCACCATATCCAGCAGCTTATCCAAATTCTGGCCAGTTTTAGCGCTAACTTCCACCATCACCGTATCGCCGCCCCACTCCTCAGGATTGAGGCCGTGCTCAGATGCCAGTTGCGTTTTTACCCGCTGTGGATTGGCGGTATCTTTATCAATTTTGTTGATTGCTACCACGATTTTGGCGTTAGCCGAACGGGCAAACCGAATCGCCTCGACCGTCTGCGGCTTGACGCCGTCGTCCGCCGCCACTACGATGATCACCACGTCAGTCAGCACCGCGCCGTGTTGCCGCAACGCTGCAAACGCCTCGTGCCCCGGTGTATCCAGCAGCGTAATCATCCGCTCGTTACGCTTCGTTTGGTAGGCGCTAATGTGCTGCGTGATACCGCCGGCCTCACCAGCAGCAGTCTTGTTACCCAAAATCGCGTCTAGCAAGCTCGTCTTGCCGTGATCAACATGCCCCATCACCGCCACAATCGGTGGGCGCGGTACTGCCCTTTCCGACAGTGTATGTTCCACGCGGGCGCGGCCAACAGCCGCTTCCTTTTTCTTGAGCGTCACCTCAAGGCCCAGCTCTTCAACGATAATCGATGCCGTCTCAAAGTCCAACCGCTGATTAATCGTCGCCGCGATACCATTCTTAAACAGCTCGCCAATAAGCGTCGTGACCGGTAGATTCAAGGTGGTAGCGAGCTCTCCGACGGTTACTGAATCTGCAATTGCGACAATCTTTTCTGTCATCTGCTCGTGCTCCTTTCATCGCCCGCGTGACACCTCGGCGAACTGTTTACATTACTCTTTTTCTATAGGCTATTTTTTCTTGCCGCCAGCCAGCGACAGCGAAATCTTGCGATTATCTTTATCAATTTCTAGCACGGTAAAGGTCTTGCGCTCATTCAGTGTAAAGACTTTCTCCGGGTCAGTCCCATCGCCACCCAGCTCCGAAACGTGAACGAGAGCCTCGACAGCTGGACTTAGCTGCACAAATGCACCAAACGGTGTAATCCGTGTGACTGTGCCTTCGACGTCCTCGCCTGACTTGAACTGCTCCACTTCATCCAGCCATGGGTCCTTCGTCAGTTGTTTCATACTCAAGCTGAGGCGCTCCTTGTCGATAGCGATAATCTTCGCCTCCACAGTCTGGCCAACCTTGACGTAATCGCTCGGGTTGTTAACCCGCTCCCAGCTAATTTCTGAGATGTGAATCAGTCCCTCAATTCCCTCAACGTTCACAAACACGCCAAAGTCTACCACGCCAGTCACGATACCCTTGATGGTATCGCCGACTGACAACTTCTCGAACCGCTCCGCCAGGCCCTCTTTGATGGCCTCTTTTTCGGAAAAGATGAGCTTGTTCGCCTTGCGATCAGCATCCAAAATCCGTACGCGAATCTCTTTGTTGACCAGCACGTTAAGCCGCTGCAAGATCTCATCCTTGTCACTTGAACCAACTCGCGGATAATGCTCAGCCGATAGCTGCGATACCGGCAAGAAACCGCGCACCCCTTCATATTCAGCCAACAGACCACCACGATTGGCGTCGTACGGTGTCACCGTTACAATTTCACCGCTCTCCAATTTGGCGGCGACCTCGTCCCAGCCACGATCGCGCGCCGCTTTACGCATGCTCAAAAGTGAATAACCGTTGTCCAGCTCAACCTCGACAACACTCGCAGTTACCTCGTCACCTTCTGCGTAATTGTTCGACATGCTCACCTCACGGCGCGGCACCAAGCCAACGCCCAAAGGCCCCAGATCAATCAGAACTTCGTGTTTCTTTATTGATAAAATAGTTCCGTGCACAACCTCGCCCGCGGTCAGCTGTTTCACGGAGTCGCTCGCCTGAGCAAGCAGATCGTCCATGGTCAATGGATTTGCCATACGTCCAAATAGACTCCCATATTACGTTAATATTCTTATCCAAGCGGCCTGCCAAAACAGTCACCTCTTGGAGGTCTCGCTTTATTATATCGTAGATAACGCCTCGAGTAAAGAGAAGAAAGCTAAACTACCAACATTGACCGGCGATAAGCAAAGCCCGCGGCTACAATCAGCCCCAACACGAAGCCAACTGCCAACGAGTCAGCCGGCCCAGTTGCTGGTAAGCGGGATGACCCACGGCCATTATTTCGAGCTGGTGCTGTCGGTTGATTTTGTGCGTGCTGTTGAGGCTGTTGCTGCGCAGGCTTTTTGACTTCAGCTGAAGAAGTATCTTTTTTCTCATCACTCTTCTCATTCTTCTTTTGCTCAGTCGATGCCTTATCAGTCTTTGTACCCTTTGCATCTTTTTGCTGCTCGGTCGTCGCAGTATTTTCTGCCGATGATGCCACCTGATTCTGTGCCGATAATTGTCGCAATCCGTACAGCGTTGCCAAAGCGATCGCCGCCAAAATAACCCCTACAACTACGTAGATTACAACATATCCTCGCTGGCGGTTCTGCTTCATACCATTATCTCCCTGATGTTACTAGTACTTACTGTACCATATTGTCACCACTCTCGTAAAGGGTTATACTGGCCTCATGATTATTGCAATTGATACTGGGGGTACAAAAACATTAGTCGGACGATTTACCGACAACGGTACACTAGAAACAACGACTCGGTTTGCTACGCCAACAGATGTTACGGCATATATCAAACAGGTCGTTGAGACCATCACCATGATCACCGAGGGCGCGCCTGTCACAGACATTTCAATTGGCTTGCCCGGCACCGTCACTGGCGGTGTTGCTACGTACTGTATTAACCTTGGCTGGTGCGGCGTACCCATCCAAGACCTCTTAGCCAAGCACTTCTCCGATGCTCAAATTATTCTCGAAAATGATGCCAATCTCGCTGGTCTCGCTAGTATCCGTCGCCTCGAGCCACAACCAGCCTGTGGTCTTTACGTCACTGTCGGCACAGGTATTGGCACTAGTATCATCCTCAATGGCACACTCCACCCTAGTTTGCGCGGCAGCGAAGCCGGCCATATGCAAGTTGCGTATCAATCAACTATCGATTCATGGGAAAACCTTGCCTCGGGACGAGCGCTCAGTCAACAGTTTGGAGAGTTATCGGACACAACACCGCCTGAAGTCTGGCTTGAGGCTGCTAAGAGACTCAGTCTAGGACTTCAGGCACTGACCGCCGCTATCCAGCCAGATGTCATCGTAATCGGCGGTGGCATCGGCCGCTACACCGACAAATTCTCCGCATCGTTAGCCGGATTTATCACCGAGAAACTACCGTCATTTATCACCTGCCCACACATCGTTGGTGCAGCATATCCCGAGGAGGCCGTACTGTATGGCTGCTACGATAACGCTATCCTCCATCGTTAAGCAGCTGACTCGTGATTACCCGAGGTATCGGTTCCAGACTGGTGATGTTTTTTCGTGGTCATACCACTCACAGACAATTACTTACATTGATGAGGAATCACCAGCTGCTGTCGCCCAGCTACTCCATGAAACGGCCCATGCCATCCTAGGCCATCATCACTATACTCGTGATATTGACCTTATTACCATAGAGCGCCAGGCTTGGGAGGCGGCTATCCATCAGTTAGCCCCGAACTATAATATTATTCTGACCATGGATGATGACGTCGTTCAGGATGCACTTGATACCTATCGCAAGTGGTTGCACGCCCGCAGTACATGCCCAACATGTGGCGCTGTCGGTATAGAAACCGCCAAGCACCACTATCATTGTCTCCTTTGCACCGGCAACTGGCGTGTCAACGAGGCCCGGTCCTGCGAACTGCGCCGTTACCGCAAATAGCCCTCTGTAGAAAGAGGGCTATGTATCCTTTTAAATAGTACGGCTACGCAGCCAGCGTTACGTCGTCTTGAGCCGTTGCCTGTACTGTCGATGCTGTTGTCGGATTAACCGCCGTCGTAGCTGTCGTTGTTGCCTTACGCCGACGAGAAATACGGCCACCCTTCGCGCCAGCAATCCGTGCTAGAGCTGGATTAGCCGCAAAACCACCGGTACGTCCGTTCCGACCGCCCTTCGCACCAATCTTTGCATAGAAATCTGGGTCACGTGCTAAGTTTTTTGCTGCTGCTTTCATACCGCCAATTTTTGTACCTGCCATGTGAGTTTTCCTCCCTAATTAAAAAGATTTCCACATCATCTACCGTGGAAACCCTCGCCTTTATATATCACACATGATATGTGTTTATGTATGCATATTATCATACTGCTCATACTTTGTCAACATTTACATAAGCCATTTTTATTGTGAATAAAATATTGCAATCGGCGATCTACTTCGTTATAATGAGATCTGTCACACCGTGACGGCACCTGTTGGAGCTTAGAAATGATGAGTTCCACCACTCAAAAACCACCCTTTCTGCGAGATGGGTGGTTTTTGGTTGTACAAGGAATTCTGTCAACAGCTAAATTACCTGAATTAAAAAATAATCTGACGGCGAGCAAAATAACATATACCTCTCTTCAACTTTCCAACCACAAAGCCGTGTCCGTAAAACTAGCTCAATAGCAAAGACGTGTGACCCCAACGCACCATCCTTATCCGGATGCCAATTTTAATGCACCGCCAACAGCTGCGCCGCCGGCCCAGCACCAGCTGTCATTGCCACAAACTGTGCCCTCGTCCAGTAGAGCTGTCCCGATATTGGGTCATTAATATAAAATCCAAGCGGATCGTGTGGCTCGCCGCGCACCCCAACGATGAGGCGCACATGCATTGGTATTGGCCCACTCACCGTTCGGCCTGACGATGTTCTCCAGCTGTCAATTTTTGCGCCAGTCCGCCACACACCCCACGCGATAACTGGATTACCATTGTGGATTTGCTGCGCCACGAAATTCGCATTAGCCCCATACGCTAGCGATGTTCCCCGGCCATATTGGCCGGCAGCTCGCGCCACTGGACCAGCATATACACCCCATCCTGTGCCTGTACCCTGATTACCGTTTACATCACCCACAAACTGCGCATTCGGATCATCCCACTCATTTGTCGACTTATCTCGCGGTCGTGGATGATACCCAAAGCGCTGCAAAATATTCCAATCATTATCATGTACGCCACGATATGCCAAGGCCATACGCAGCGAGGCCGCTTCGCAGCTTTGGGCGTACGCCTGACGATAGAATGGTACGTTATTGAGTTTGACGACCCGTGAATTAGTTGTGAACGATGTCGCAATTCGCTCTACACTCGGCAGTCCAAATACTGGCTGCACGCCTGGCTCTACCCAAACCTGGACTTGCCGCTGAAAGCCCATATTGACCACCCGAGCAACCATCGTATTACCACGCCAGGAAATACTCTGAACTGTACCAGATGAAACCCTGAGACGATCCTGGGCGCTCTTGTGGTCAACTGCCTGATCAAAGGTTATCCATACATCCTGCACCGCTTGATCAACAGTGGTTCGCCACGGGGACGCCCCCACACCACGCACATGCCCATTAGTGGTAAATGTCTTTTTTACTTCCTCGACGAGAACACCTCCACGAGCTGTCCGTAGGCCTTTAGGAATGGTGTATGTGTATGTCTTGCCCGGCTCCAATTTATCCGCCTTGAATACGTACTCGGTATCGCTCCGCCACGAACCATTACCAGCCGTATCAACCGCTATATTTGGCCGATCCTTTGCATCAATTGCTTCCTGAAACGTCAACTTCAATTCATCTGATGGCGTTACTGAATGCTCTTTAATCGGTGACCCAATCGCCGGTAGTGGCGCACTCTTCACCGTAAAACGTTTTAACTCTTCCTTCTGGGCTTTATCGTATAACTTGAAGGTGTACTGCGTGTCAGGTGCTAGTAGGCCAGCATATTTCCATGAAAATGTTTGATCATCAGACGACTCACGCTTCAGCTCAAGCGCTGGCTCGGTCGTCAATTCTAGATCGCGCAATTTACTCGCCCGCGACCCCAAACGCACCGTCAACGCCTGGTCCATTGCGATCACTTCTTTGCCGTCCAGTGATGTCGTATCCACTCGTGGTGCTTTTTGCGTCTTGAACGATACATCATGGATTGTCGCATTACCAAACAGCGAACGTCTCGCTCCCGGGAACGCCACGGTGTAATTTGTATCAGCTGCCAGTGGCTGGTCGGGCGTAAACTCCATCTCAAAAACGCCAAACAACTGTCGCTTTTCGCGCCACACGCCGCGCACTTCCGGCTTAATCTCTGGCCTCACCTCGCCAAGCTGTTGATTAAACTTCAAGCGGATCGGCCGGTCAATCGCCTGCAAATCCTCGTCGGACACGCGCTCAGCGCCGACGTTACCGCGCGTTGTGATAACAAATAGCACTCCAACTACTATCACCGTCAACGCAACGATACCGCCACCAATAATAACCCACGATTTTGGCCGCCTCAACCAAGACGCGCACATCACCACAAACCCCCCACGCTCCGACCTCAGGGACTCTGGCTGTTCTGTTTGTTTTTTATCCATTTCCTCATCATTATATCATACTTATGCTACTCGCAAGCGCCTCTGGCAAAAACGAAAAAAGACTCCCTATTCGGAAGTCTTTTTTATAATTCGGCACCGTGCTAGTTTCCCACTTTCGCAGTATAATCGCCGCTGAGGAGCTTAACTTCTGTGTTCGGGATGAGAACAGGTGTTTCCTCCTCGCCATGGGCACCGAAGGAGGGGGTTTAAAGCGCTTGGTTCCACATATACTCGCGTGGTGGGCCAAACCCCTTTCTTCGATGTCCAGTTTTCTGCACGGAATTGAATTGTTAATTGACCGGCACTTGTTGAAAAGCACCAATTACTAGTCAAGTCTACCTTATCCGCGAGCGTTATGCAAGCATAAACGCTAGCAGACAAGGACATAAAAAGGCAATGGGACTATTAGTACGCTTTAGCTCCATGCATTGCTGCACTTCCACCTTGCGCCTATCAAACAGATAGTCTTTCTGTGTCCTCATAGGGAAACCTTATCTTGAGGTTAGTTTCGCGCTTAATATGCTTTCAGCGCTTATCTAGTCCGCACATAGCTACTCGACAATGCAGCAGGTGGCCACAATCGATACACCAGAGGTGCGTCCGCCCCGGTCCTCTCGTACTAGGGGTAGATCCTCTCAAGTTTCCTATCGTCCATACCGGATATAAACCGAACTGTCTCACGACGTTCTGAACCCAGCTCGCGTACCACTTTAATCGGCGAACAGCCGAACCCTTGGAAGGTGCTCCCCCTCCAGGATGTGATGAGCCGACATCGAGGTGCCAAACAGCGCCGTCTATGTGAACTATTGGGCGCTATAAGCCTGTTATCCCCAGGGTAACTTTTATCCGTTTGCGCTGTCGATCCCACATTCATGTACAAATGTACGTACAGCGGATCACTTGCTCCGACTTTCGTCTCTGATTGGAATGTACTCCTCACAGTCAAGCTGGCTTATGCGCATACACTATCACTTCGATTTCCATCCGAAGTTAGCCAACCTTTGAACGCCTCCGCTACTCTTTAGGAGGCAACCGCCCCAGTTAAACTACCCACCATACACGGTCCGCTAACCGGATAACGGTCAGCGTGAGAACACAATCACAACAAGGGTGGTATTTCACTTGGTGACTCCACAAATACTGGCGTATCTGCTTCAACGTCTCCCACCTATGCTACACATGTTGAAACCGTATTCAATGTAAAGCTGTAGTAAAGCTCCATGGGGTCTTTTCGTCCTGGTACGGACAGACGGCATCTTTACCGCCAATGCACTTTCACCGAGTCCTTCGCTGAGACAGTGCCCACATGATTACTCCATTCGTGCGGGTCAGAACTTACCTGACAAGGAATTTCGCTACCTTAGGACGGTTATAGTTACCGCCGCCATTGACTAGGGCTTCAGTTCGCACCGTGAAGCGCTCCCCTTAACCTTCCAGCATTGGGCAGGAGTCAGCCCCTATACATCCACTTTCGTGTTAGCAGAGACCTGTGTTTTTGATAAACAGTTCCGTGGGCTCTTTTGCTGCGGCCCCCACATCGTTAGATACAAGAGATTCGCGTTCAAAAGAGCAATTCGTTTGCTCGTGTCTCAGAAAATTCGTTTTGTGATTAAAAATGTACTATTTAACCTATTATTCACTGAGTGAACGCGGCTGATATCCACCGAAGTGGGGGCAGACCTTATCCCGAAGTTACGGTCGCTGTATTGCCGAGTTCCTTAGCGAAGGTTCGCTCGTAAGCCTGAGTCTACTCGACTCGAGCACCTGTGTTGGTTTGCGGTACGGGCGGCTAAGTCCATGCGCACACCTGCTTTTCTAGCCAGGGCTTTCACCAAAATCGCGACTCCGAAGAATCACTTTCACTCCCTTTGCGTTCCCGCTCGGTTGGACGGATAAACCATGAATCCGCTTCGATTACTTCCCCGTGAACAGTGTACAAAACTTAACCGGTTCAGGAATATTAACCTGATGTCCATCGCCTACGCTCTGCGCCTCGGCTTAGGCCCGACTAACCCTGAGATGATTACCATGGCTCAGGAAACCTTGCTCTTACGGCCGAGAGGATTCTCACCTCTCTTATGGTTACTCATTCCAGCATTCTCACTTCCTACCGCTCCACCGAACCTTCCGATTCGACTTCACCGCTGATAGGAACGCTCCTCTACCACGCCAGATAAATCTGACATCCATATCTTCGGTATAACGTTTTAGCCCCGTTACATTTTCCACGCAAGATCTCTTGACTAGTGAGCTGTTACGCACTCTTTAAATGAATGGCTGCTTCTAAGCCAACATCCTAGCTGTTTAAGAAATCTCACCTTGTTTCCCACTGAACGTTAATTTAGGGACCTTAGATGATGGTCTGGGCTGTTTCCCTTTCGAGCACCGATCTTAGCACCGATGTTCTAACTGCCGTGGTTACACACATGGTATTCGTAGTTTGTTAAGGGTGGGTACAGTTGCCCGCCCCAGTCCTTTACAGAGCTCTACCCCCATGTGCTACTAACACGACGCTAGCCCTAAAGCTATTTCGAGGAGAACCAGCTATCTCCGAGTTCGATTGGCATTTCACTGCTAACCACAAGTCATCCAAACACTTTGCTGCGTATCCTGGTTCGGTCCTCCACCACCTGTTACAGTGGCTTCAACCTGCTCATGGTTAGGTCACCCGGTTTCGGGTCTAATCCTTACAACTAAACGCCCTATTCAGGCTCGCTTTCACTGTGGCTCCGTCAATTGACTTAACCTCGCTGTAAAAATTAACTCGCTGGATCGTTCTACAAAAAGCACGCCGTCACCGGATAAGCCGGCTCCGACTCCTTGTAGGCACTAAATTTCAGGATCTATTTCACTCCCCTCCCGGGGTTCTTTTCACCTTTCCATCGCTGTACTAGTTCACTATCGATCGTATATTATATTTAGCCTTGGCTGGTGGTCCAGCCAGATTCAAACAGGGTTTCTCGTGCCCCGTCCTACTCGATAAAACATACATAAGGTCAGCGTCGTTTTCGCGTACACGGCTTTCACGTTCTTTGGCTAGTCATTCAAACTATTCTGCTAACCACGCAATTTCTTACCTTACTACCAGTTGATAGCCTGGTATCGCAAATCAGATACCTTCAAATTGTTCTGAAGTTCTCTGACTTGGTCATATGTAATATCACAACCCCTTATTAAGTATTCGTCTATCAACTTATTTGCCTAAATAAATAGGCAAAAACTTAAAAGGTTTGGGCTGTTGCGATTTCGCTCGCCACTACTTTCGCAATCGTTATTTACTTTCTCTTCCTCATCCTACTAAGATGTTTCAGTTCAGATGGTTCCCGCTCGCTTGCCTATGTGTTCAGCAAGTGGCAACATGACATGACTCATGCTGGGTTTCCCCATTCGGAAATCCCCGGATCAAAGCTTGTTGACAGCTTCCCGAGGCTTATCGCAGTCTTCCACGTCCTTCATCGGTAATATACGTCTAGGCATCCATTTAGTGCCCTTGAGTACCTTTTTATGCATTGACTTAACTAGTAGTTGCTACCTTGCAATTACTGTTACCGTCAATTAAAAACTCAATTTCTTCTCTTCAAATTGTTAATGATCATGCCTCACGCTTGAGTGCACATCTCGACCCGTCAAAATAACGTCATCTAATCTACACTCAACGATACTATCACCACTGCCCTCGCACATTTTGCAGTGTATTGCCAGAGGTTCTCCTGAACATTCGCGTAACTAGTAATCAACTATACAGCAGCCGAAGTTGTTTTGCAAGAGTTTTTTCAAAGTTTTTTCGTCTTTTTTGACCGGCTGCGAAAATCCGCGCCAACTGCCTCGGAAATATGAGAAAAACCGTCTTTTTTCAATAGCTCCGCCAATCCGCGATTAATTCGCCCAACCAGCTGCGGTCCTTCAAAAAACAGACCGGTAATCAGCCCTACTAGGCTGGCGCCAGCCTTAATCTTGGCGTACGCATCCTCAGCCGAAAACACTCCACCAACGCCAATGATCGTCAACCGGTCGCCATATTTCTTATACGCATGGCGAATCAGCTCTAAGCTGTGTTCGCGCGTTGGCGCACCACTCAGCCCACCGCGAATTTCATCAGTCAGCGAATCTTTGATGTTAATTTTACTACGGTCTTTGATCAGATTTGCCACCGTCACACCTTGGATATTATGCCGAACAATAACCCCTAGCAGCGCATCAAACTGCTTTATGTCATATAGATGTGGCATTTTCACCCAGAACGGTACGTCACGCGGCACGATATCAAGTGTTGTTAATAATGCATCGAGCGACTCCGCCTCAATAAACGGCTCCTTGCCGGCATTAGGGCATGATATGTTAATTTCTACAACACTCGCCAATTTGTTGTGAATAATATATTCTGTTGCTTTTTTTACGTCATTAATGATCGCCTGTTCGGCTGGATAGCCACCAGCCTGCTCAATCGTTGTTTTATTTGCAATAACCGCCACAGAGATCACACTGACTGCGTTGCTTGACCGACGGGTGTTTCGTTCGATATAGTTACGGATCTTTCGCAAACCTTTATTCGGCATACCCGCAAAAACTACGACTGACTTCGTCCTCGGCAAGCGATGAAACCACGGCCGTCGATTCCCCTTCCTCGGCTCTAGTGTCACCGACCCACCCGAAGCAAACCCAAAACCAATGTCTTCCATTAGTGACAACAGCTGAATATTTTTATCAAATCCTGCCGATAAGCCGATCGGGTTACGAAAAGTGATGCCGCTCACTTCCTGCTGAAGCGAGTTGTCTTGAAAACCCCACGACTTACGGATACCCCACCGAACAGGCGGCAGTACTTGCACTACACGACCGCAAAAAGTAATTAATTTGTGAGTAAAGTCTGGCGTCAACAAGAATAGTATCGGCTTTATAATGTGTTTATACATATTCTAAAAGTATAGCTATCGTCTTATGATTAAGCAAGTAAGCGTATTTCCAACAAAAAACTCACCTGAGGTGAGTTATCAAACTAATCTGGTGGGCGACAAGGGACTCGAACCCCTGACCCTCTCGGTGTAAACGAGATGCTCTAGCCAACTGAGCTAGTCGCCCGTATCAAAAAGCGTGGTGGGCGATGAGGGACTTGAACCTCCGACCTCGTCATTATCAGTGACGCGCTCTAACCAGCTGAGCTAATCGCCCTCATTGCAGTCTTGGTGGAGTGTCGTAGACGTAAGCCTACTTCACCCCATATGGTGGAGGCACAGGGACTCGAACCCTGGACCCCCTGCTTGCAAAGCAGGTGCTCTAGCCAACTGAGCTATGCCCCCATCTCGCCAAGACTTTATTCATTGTACCGTATCTTTTTTATTCTGGCAAGTGTATAATGGAGATATGTATTATAAATTTACCTTTGGATCTTTTTTTGTCGGCCTCATCGTTTTGATTATCGGCGCCGTCATGACCGTATATCATCAAAAACTGGCAGACAATCTCGCGAGCGGTATCAGTAGTTACGAGCGCTTTAAGTTCTGGGGTCTGGTCGTCTGTGGAGTTGGCTTTGGGATTATGCTGTGTCTCCACACTATCCCGCTGGGCTGGCTGGCAGAATCGCTATTCGGTCGCCGATAGTTCCGCAGCCATCGCCATATCGCGTTCTAGTTATAATCGATTAGAGACAGCCACGTGAAAGACCCCGTCATTAGTCATAGACGACAAAACACCCTCCACATAGGAGGGTATTTCCATATTAACAACTTGATTGTGCAATTCATCAATCGGCTTATCGTAGAGAAGGTTTTGAACTTTGTCTCGTCCCTAGAAGGACTATTGTAAATATGTAAGCTCAGCATATTTACGAGACCGACCTAGCTCAATTTGTGATTGCTCGACAAATTGGCATCTATTCTCCCTAGAAAGGAGGTAATCCATCCGCACCTTCCGGTACGGATACCTTGTTACGACTTAACCCCAATCATGCCCCCCACCTTAGGCCGACGAATCGGACTTCGGGTGTTGGTCACTTTCATGGTTTGACGGGCGGTGTGTACAAGACCCGGGAACGTATTCACCGCAACTTGCTGATTTGCGATTACTAGCGATTCCGACTTCATGCAGGCGAGTTTCAGCCTGCAATCCGAACTGGGACTAGCTTTGATGCGATTTGCTTCACCTCGCGGCTTCGCTGCGCATTGTACTAGCCATTGTATTACGTTTCTAGCCCAGGACGTAAGGGAAATACTGACCTGACATCATCCCCTCCTTCCTCCCCGTTACCGGGGCAGTCCAAGTAGAAAAATACAACTACTTGCAAGGGTTGCGCTCGTTGAAGGACTTAACCTAACATCTCACGACACGAGCTGACGACGGCCATGCATCACCTGTCACAGGGTTCCAAAAGGCACAGTCTACTTTCATAGACCTTCCCTAGATGTCAAGCCCTGGTAAGGTTCTTCGGTTATCATCGAATTAAAGAACATAATCCACCGCTTGTGCGGGTCCCCGTCAATTCCTTTATGTTTTAGCCTTGCGGCCGTACTCCACAGGCGGGATACTTAACGCGTTAGCTTCGCTACTGAAGGGGTCGATACCTCCAACAGCTAGTATCCATCGTTTACGGCGTGGACTACCCGGGTATCTAATCCGGTTCGCTCCCCACGCTTTCGTGCCTTAGCGTCAGAAATGGTCCAGTCACCTGCCTACGCCATCGGTGTTCCTTCTTATATCTACGGATTTCACTCCTACACAAGAAATTCCAGTGACCTCTACCACTCTCGAGTAAGCCAGTTTGAATAATAGTCTGTATGGTTGAGCCACCAGGTTTCACTATTCACTTGACTTACCGCCTACGCAACTCTTTACGCCCAGTCACTCCGGATAATGCTCGCACCCTACGTATGACCGCGGCTGCTGGCACGTAGTTAGCCGGTGCTTATTCATGAGTTACCGTCATATTCTTCACTCATAAAAGAAGTTTACAACCCGAAGGCCTTCATCCTTCACGCGGCGTTGCTCCATCAGGCTTTCGCCCATTGTGGAAGATTCCTCACTGCTGCCTCCCGTAGGAGTCTGGACCGTGTCTCAGTTCCAGTCTGGCTGATCATCCTCTCAGACCAGCTATGGATCGTCGGCTTGGTAGGCCATTACCCTACCAACAACCTAATCCAACGCAGGCTTCTCCCAAAGCGGATAAATCCTTTAATCCGAAGACCATATGCGGTATTAGCTACCCTTTCGGGCAGTTATCCCTCACTTTGGGGCAAATTCCTACGCGTTACTCAGCCGTTCGCCGCTCGCCGGCATTCTGCACTATCAGTTCGAAGTCACCCTAGACACTCATTTTCTTTCGAAATGATGCGGCTGATTTCCTTTGGAAATCCCCGCGTCCAGGCTTCAAGTTGATAGTGCAGAACCCGCTGCCGCTCGACTTGCATGTGTTAGGCACGCCGCCAGCATTCATCCTGAGCCAGGATCAAACTCTCCGTTAAAAATCTACTTTATATCAAAGTAGTAAGGCTCTACAAAAATATAAACTGACGATGATATTGCACAATCAAATTGTTAAAGATCATAGTCGGGTTTGTGTACCGCTTTCGCTTCACCTAACAAATTAGCGTGATTGTCGCTTGGCTCGCACTCCAGCAACCAGACTGATACTCATCTTACCTGATATTAGTAGTCAGGTCAAGGGTTATTAGCAATTATCTTGTAGCGAAAATTACAACAAACGTCACAGCCGCACCCACAGCGGCCCCAGCAAGCACTTCTGGCAGTGTATGGCCATGTGCCACCCTAATCGTCGATAGTTTTGGATAATCTTTTCGCACCACTCTATTGAGCAAGTCACCTTGCTGTCCAGAGGAAAATCGCACCATCACCGCATCATATAATACGATTGCCGCGAACCACGCAGCCAGGCCAAACAGCGGACTTCCCCACCCCTGGTAGTGGCCGATGGTCAGCGCAAGTGACACCACTGTTGCACTGTGAGCACTCGGCATACCGCCCGAAAACAATACCGGTGAACGAGGGTTCGACTGCGTAACTCGACGATTGCGGCCAAACAGCCGGGCCAGATGCTTTGATGACTGCGCTACAAACCACGCGATGCCCGGTATCAGGATGTATTGCATCGGCACTTAGCTAATCCTCCTCGTCTGGACGCTTCTCCATTAGGCCAATCGACGACACCGCATCGCCATCGCTCAACCGCATAATTGTTACGCCTTGGGTTGTTCGGCCGAGCAACTTGATGTCACTCAAGCCTAGACGAATTGTTTGACCATTTTGCGACACCAACAGTGCTTCGTTCATCGTCGGATCAATTGTCTGTACTGAAATGATCGGGCCAGTCTTTGTTGTCACAATCGCCGCTTTTATCCCGACACCACCGCGCTTATGACTTGGGAAATTAGTCACTTTCGTGCGCTTACCAAAACCTTTTTCGCTAATAACCAGCAGTGTCTGATCATCACTGGTAACGATGTCCATACCAACAACGCAATCATTTGGACGCAGGCGTACACCACGTACACCACGCGCCGCTCGACCCATCGGCCGGGCATCCTGTTCGTTGAAACGAATCGCCTGGCCAGCTGATGTTGAAATAATTACATCACTTTTGCCATCTGTTTTCTTGATCCAGCGCAGCTCGTCACCATCATCTAACTTAATGGCAATAAGCCCGTTCGTCCGAATATTGGCGTAGTCACCAAGCGGCGTCTTTTTGACCGTACCGTTCTTAGTCGCCATAAACAGATAACCTTGATCACCAGCATTCTTCTCGTGTTTAATGATAGCGGTGATCTTCTCTTCTGGCTGTAGCTGGAGCAGGTTCACCGCCGCCACACCTTTGGCACTGAGACTGGCAGCTGGCACTTCATACGCCTTCAGACGGAAAATCCGACCTCGATTCGTAAAGAACAACAAATAGTCATGGGTATTTGCTGGCACCACCTGGTCAATGATATCCTCCTCTTTGGTGGTCATGCCGCGCTTGCCCTTGCCACCACGGTTTTGCTTGCGATAGTCACTGAGCAGGGTCCGCTTGATGTAATTCTCACCAGTCAGCAAAATGACCGCCTCCTCATCCGGAATTAGCTCCTCGTCAGAGAACTTACCCAGCTCATGGTTGATAATTTTACTACGCCGCTCGTCGCCATACTTTTCCTTCATCTCCAGGAGCTCAGTCTTAATGATATTCAAGATCTCTTGCTCGTCGGCCAAGATAGCCTCTAACCTTGCGATCAGTTTCAGAAGCTCGCGCAGTTCATTTTCAACCGCTTCACGCTCAAGTCCAGTCAGGCGTCTCAGCTGCATCGCCAAAATAGCCTTGGCCTGGATCTCGCTCAGTCCAAACTTAGCGCGCAGATTCTTTTCCGCTTCATCCTGGGTTTTTGAGGCACGAATCGTCTTGATCACCTCGTCGATATGATCCAGTGCAATCTTGTAGCCCTCCAGAATATGCGCTCTTGCCTTAGCTTTTTTCAGCTCAAACTCAGTACGGCGGCGCACCACAGATTGTCGGTGCTTAATAAACTCGCTCAAAATATCGTGCAAGCCTAAGATCCGTGGCTGCATGGTATTGACCAGTGCCAGCATGTTGTAATTAAAACTTGTTTGTAAAGCTGTTAATTTATACAGCTGGTTCAGCACCTTCTTTGGATACGCATCTTTCTTCAGCTCGATGACAATGCGGACTTTACCTCGAGAACTTTCATCACGTAGGTCGGCCAGCATCACTCGTTTTTCTTTATGAAGCTCACCAATTTTTTCGATTAGTGTTGCTTTATTTACACCATACGGGATCTCTGTGACGACGATCTGATGCCGCCCCTTCTTGGTCTCCTGAATCTCCGCCACCGCCCGCATCATTACACTACCGCGACCAGTCGCATATGCCTGACGCATCGGCGCGCCTCCATAGACAATCGCCCCCGTCGGAAAGTCCGGGCCCTTAACGTGCTTCAGTAAATCATCAACTGTCGCCTCAGGATTATTGATCAGCTCAACCGTCGCATCCACCAACTCGCCCAAGTTGTGCGTCGGGATACTCGTCGCCATACCAACAGCGATACCAATCTGACCGTTCAATAGCAAGTTTGGTAATTTTGCCGGCAGCACGATTGGCTCACGCTCTGAGCCGTCAAAGTTATCCTTGAAATCAACCGTTTCTTTCTCGATGTCAGTTAGTAGTTCTTCAGCTGGCTTGTCGAGTCGCGCCTCAGTATAACGGTGAGCGGCTGGTGGATCTCCGTCCATTGAGCCAAAATTTCCCTGGCCCTGCACCAAGGTATAGCGCATCGCCCAATCTTGCGCCAGACGCACCATTGAATCATAAATCGCTGAGTCACCATGCGGGTGATATTTACCCATTACATCACCAATGATGCGTGCTGATTTGACGAATTTTGCGGTACTACGGTTGCCGTTTTGGTTCATTGAATACAAAATACGGCGATGCACCGGTTTCAGACCATCACGCACATCTGGTAGTGCCCGGTCAACAATGACACTCATCGAATAGCGGAAGAAATTATCCTGCATCACGTGTTCGAGTCGACGTCGCTCTAAACCTGTTGGCATATCGGTTACCATATCCGGCGTCGCCTCAATTGACTCGTGGTGACTGGTTGATTGTATCTGTTTGTCCTGATCACTCATGATTAAATATCCAAATCCTCCAAGTTAGCATTTTTTGCCCAGCTTTGAATAAAGTTTTTGCGCAAACTCACGTCATCGCCCATCAACCGCGTAAAGATCGCATCCGCCTCTTCGGCGTCTTCCACACTGACCTGAATCAATACACGATTTTCTGGATTCATCGTTGTCTCCCACAGCTGGTCGGCATCCATCTCACCAAGACCCTTAAATCGTGAAATTGTCACGCCAGCCTGCTTGGTGACATCTTGTTCATCATCGATTGTTGTGCCACGACTTTTCTTATCGGCAATTAGGCTCGCCAATACTTTGTCTTTCTCATCCTCGTCATACGCATAAATCTTCTTCTGCCCGCGGTTGATTGAATACAGCGGTGGTTTGGCAAGATACACATAGCCACCCTCAACCACCTCTTTCATATAGCGGAACAGGAATGTCAAAAGCAACGTCGCGATGTGACTACCGTCAACATCAGCATCGGTCATGATGATAATTTTGTGATAGCGCAAGCCATTGATGTCAAACTGATCGCCAATCCCAACACCAAACGCCTGGATCATTGCCACAATCTCTTTGTTAGCAAACATCTTATCAAGCCGCGCTCGCTCAGTGTTCAACACCTTACCACGGAGCGGCAAAATTGCCTGAGTCTTACTGTCGCGGCCTTCTTTAGCTGAACCGGCCGCCGAGTTACCCTCAACGATATAAATTTCACTATCGCTCGGACTTTTGCTCGAGCAATCCCATAACTTACCTGGTAGCCCCATACCATCAAGTGCACCCTTACGGATCACATTGTCGCGGGCTGCTCGTGCCGCTTTGCGGGCTCGTGCCGCCAAAGTCGCCTTACCGACAATTTTCTTAGCAATACTCGGATTTTCCTCGAGGTAATACGCAAAATACTCGTTCATCACCTGCTCGACATAGCGACGCATTTCTGGATTACCGAGCTTATTTTTGGTCTGACCTTCAAACTGTGGATCAGGCAATTTAACCAAGATAATCGCCGTCAAGCCCTCGCGAATGTCGTCACCAGTCAGGTTATCTTCCTTTTCCTTCAATAAGCCATTCTTACGCGCATAGTCGTTGATGACCCTGGTTAGCGCTGAACGAAAACCAACTAGGTGCGTACCGCCATCTGGTGTCAGCACATTGTTGGCGAACGGCTTCACCGTCTCAATGTAGGTATCGTTATATTGCACGGCAATTTCCACCATGCAATCTTCAACCTGCTTCTCAACATAAAAGACATCGTTTGATAAAACATCTTTGCCAATGTTGAGGTGTCTCACGTAGCTCTGAATACCACCCTCAAAGTAAAATGACTGTCGCTCACCTGTTCGATTGTCAATAACTGAGGTGTGCACGCCTTTGGTGAGGTATGCCTGATGGCGCAAATAACTAACCACCCACTTGTAGTCAAATTCCACTGTCTCCTTAAAAATCGTTGGATCTGGGTAGAATGTTATGCGCGTCCCGGTTGGCCGATCAGTTTTACCAACCTTCTTCAGTGGTTCAACGATACCACCAATCGCAAACACCACACGGTACAGCTGCCCGTCTCGCACCACCTCAGCGATCATTTTGGTTGAAAGCGCGTTTACCACGCTCGAACCTACGCCGTGGAGTCCAGATGACACTTTGTAGCCACCGCCGCCAAACTTACCGCCAGCATGTAGCACGGTCAGCACTGTTTCTAGAGTAGACAAACCAGTTTTTGGATGTTTATCAACTGGAATACCGCGCCCATCATCGGTCACCTGCACACCACCGTCTTCTAGCAGCACCACCTCTACTCTCGTCGCATGGCCCGCAATTGCCTCGTCAATTGAGTTATCGGCAATCTCCTTGATCAGATGGTGAATACCATCATATCCCGTGCTACCAATGTACATTCCCGGCCGCTTACGCACCGGTTCGAGACCCTCCAAAACCTGGATTTGCGAGCCATCGTAGGCTTGCTTATCTGTTTGTTTAGCCATGCTTCCCTCACTATTTCTGATTTGTCAGCTATTTACAACTCCCCCATTATACCGCAAAAAAAGTGTTCACTCAAGCTATTTGCGTAAAAGCGATCGCTGTGCTATAGTGGAGACGGAATTTTTACGAAAACATAAAACTAATGGAAAATAAGGAACGGCATGTTTAAGAAAATCGTCTCCCACCTCGCGTTTAGCCCAAGCCTCATCCAAGAGCTCGGCTTTTACGCGAAACGCCTCCACAAAGAGGAAATCACTCGCAAAACCGGTCTCATTCTGACCGCCCTAGCGCTCATCGTGCAGTCATTTGCCGTTTTCCAACCACCTGAATCTGCCAATGCCGCCAATGCTTCAGACCTCGTTTATGGCGGTATTCATACGAAATCACAGCTACTCGCCGCGTGGGACAATAACTCGCAAAATTATCGTGATATGCTGCAGCATGCTGGTATCACACGCGAGAACTTGGCGAGTGCTCGGGACTCTGAGATCAGTACTCGCAGCAGCGGCCGCGATAATGGCTGGCAGTCCTGGAGCCGAGTTTCACGCTTCGGCCTTCAGCGCGGAGAAGTCCAGTTTCAGGTTGGTAGTCTGACGCTGTATTCGCGACCAATGGCTGAATTTGACACCGGGCGCAACCGCAGCGGCTCAGGTTCATGGTATAAATCATTCGTCGGCACGACTAGCGAGGGCAAACCGTTTGCTATCATGAAGGCCTGCGCTAACATCATGCTCAAAGAGTTGCCAAAACAAAAACCGAAACCAACCGCCGCTTGTAAATTACTTGAGCGACCCGTCGTCACCGACCGTACCAAAGTCTCGATGACAGCGTATGGTGATGTCCAAAACGGTGCAACGATCGCTGGCTATACCTTCATCATTAAAAACTCAGCCGGCACAGAGGTGCTCCGCAAACGTGTCAATACCACCGCTACGAGTTCGTCATTACAGCACACACTCGACAAGGACGGCACGTATACCGTGTCCGTTATTGTCCACACCAGCCTCGGTGACCAGACGAACAGTGCCTGTGCTTCAATCTTTACGATCAGTCCAAAACCACGCTGTCCACTTAACCCAAGTCTGCCGATAGACCATCCCGACTGCCAGCCGTGTCCAGGCGACGCCACAATTTGGGTCAAAGACACAACCTGTAAAGCCCAGGTTACCCGCACCAAGGCGGCACATAACCTGACCTCTGGCGGCGATGCCACCAAGAAAAAAGCCAACGCCAGCGACCGCATTGAGTATAAGCTAACCGCTAAGAACGAAGGCAAAGCTCCAGCAACAGTCGATCTGAAGGACGAGCTATCCGATGTACTAGAATATGCCGATATCTATGATAATGGTGGTGGCACCTTTGATAAGGAAAAGCGCACCCTTTCTTGGCCACGAGTCACCCTCAAACCAGGCGAACAAAAGGTTATGACCTACGTCGTCCAGCTCAAGGGTCAACTTTCGGCTAAACCACGCGGCACCAGCGACCCGTCATCGTATGACTGCCGTATGACAAACGTCTTTGGTACCAGTGTCGAAATTGTTGTTAACTGTCCAACGCCAAAGGTCGTCGAGCAGACCGTCGCTACCCTGCCGCGAACCGGCCCTGGAGAAAACATGTTATTCGCCGGTATCATTGCAGCTGTTGTCACCTTCTTCTATTGCCGCTCGCGACAACTGAGTAAAGAGGTCCGCATCATTCGCCGTGATATTACGGCGGGAACGTTATAACATAGGGAGGGTAATACAATGTCAGAAAAACTGCACAGAGCTAATCCAGAGCTAACAAAGAATGCTGGCGAACTTGAGCAGTCAGCCAGCGAAGTAGAACGATCAGCGGCTGAACAACTGGAGCGGCGGGCTGAACAAGTTGCCGGACGACAACATGAAAAGCTCGACGATGCTCGTCACGAAGCATTAGAGCAAGCCGAGGCAAGCCAAACCGCTGAAACGGAGAAGCCAGTAGTCTCAGAGGCACCTCGCCAGATCACCAAAGCCGACCGTACCGACAGCTACCGGAAAACCATGAAAAAAATGCAGAGCGAATTATCGCCAGCTTCACGCACCTTTAGCAAGGTCATCCACAACCCAGCCGTTGAAAAAGCCAGTGAAGCTATCGGCAGCACCGTCGCACGCCCGAACCTCATTATTGCTGGCGCACTTGGCGCAATTTCCTCAGTCATCGTCTACTTTATCGCCCGCCACTACGGCTACGTTCTCTCTGGATCAGAAACGATCATTCTCTTTGGTTGTGGTTGGGTTATCGGCGCCATTATTGAGTACGCTCGCGTTGGCTTCCTCAATAAAAGATAGCCTGGCCCACGCCTAGCGTAGCTTGATCGATATCTCGCCATTATCGTTATTATCACCGCGCAGGTCGAGGCGGTTTTGCGACTCTGCCTGCTGCAGTTCTGCCGCCATCCTATCGGCAATTGATAGCGGTGCGACCTGCGCAGCCACATCCGAACCAGCCACTGTCGGCGCAGGCGCCGGATGCTGATCTGGTGATCGTAAACTATCATGAGGCGCACTCGCTGGCTGCCCCAATGGCCCGTTCGGCGAAGCACCAACTCCCTGCGACATCTGGCCAGCCATCTGGGCGGGCATAGCGACATCTTGTGGCACAGCGCCTTGCCCAATCTGTGGCGGTCGCATAGAAGCCAACGGTGGTTGCGCACCCGCCAAGCCTGAGGTCGGCGACGCTAGTCGCGACGTAGCTGGACGGCCTGACTGTGGAGCTAGCGGCGATGGCGTACCCAACCGAGACTGCCCCGCACCCGGAGCAGCAGCGCCCACAGCCCCTGGCTTGCCACCACCAAGTTGTTGACGTTTTGACAACCACTCGTCCAGGAAAGACGAACCGCTCTTTGCAGTCGGCCGATTGAGCGATGGGCCAGTCGACGAAGTCGCTGGCTTTTTATTGCGACCAAGCCGCTCAAATATTTCCTTCTCAACCACCGCGCGTGGTTTGCCGTACTTTGCTGCCGATAGTCGCACCAACGCATCGCGGAGCTGATTGTTAACCTGCCCCATCGGTGGCACCCAGTTCATACTAAACGGCGCCGACGGTACATTATTGATCATCACTGAAGCGATCGACTGGAAATTTGGTAGCTTTGATAAGTCATCAATGTCAAACACTGGCTGAAACTTCTTGACCATCAATTCCGCGTCAGTAATACCAATACGCCCCGAGATAACCGTACCAATGTTACCAATAATAGCCTCACGAATCTTCTCCGTTAGCTGCGTCATGAACTGGTTACCCATGATCAGGCTCAGCTTATATTTTCGCGCCTCAGACAAAATTGATTCAAAACTATCAGTCGCAAAGTTCTGCACCTCGTCAACATATAGTGAAAAGTCTTCACGCTGCTCTTCCGGGATATCAGCCCGCGACATAGCCGCCGCCTGGAACTTCATGATAAAGATAATTCCTAGTAGCTTGGCATTGAGTTCACCAAGCTTACCCTTCGACAGATTAACTAACAAAATCTTTTTATTATCCATAATCTCACGGATGTTAAACCCTGACTTCGTCTGGCCGATGATATTACGCATCGAATCATTAGAGATAAATGGGCCAAACTTCGAGACCACCCACGATATCACCTCACCGGCCTCATTTGATCGCTGTGAGGCCGGGAACTCCTTTGTCCAGAAATCAATCACCTGCGGATCAGTGACGTACTTCAGCTTGCTCTTCACAAATTCTGGGTCAATGAGACACTTTGGCACATCAATAAATGTTCCACCAGCTGGATCCGCCATTAACAGCAGCGCACAGTTACGGAAAATATGCTCAAGCCGTGGCCCCACAATACCGGTATGCCCCGGATCGTACAGCCCATACAGCATGTTAATCGCTTCCTGCACCAGAAAGTCCTTTTGATCCGGACTATCGAATTCAAACATGTTGAGGCCAATCGGATTTTCCATATCGGCAGGGTTGAAATAGATAATATCCTCCACCCGCTCTTTCGGCACCTTCCCCATGAGCGACTCGACCAAATCACCGTGCGGATCGATCAGCGCAAATCCCCGGCCATCCATCATGTCTTGATACGCCATATTTTCCTGCAATACTGACTTACCAACACCAGTCTGACCGATGATGTAAACGTGACGACGACGATCCTTCGTACCGATACGAATTGGCTTTTTCGTACCACGAAATTCGTTGTAACCAATCAATAGTCCCTCGTCCAAGACATCAGTCGGCCCATCAACCTGCTTGGACATCTGCCGCTTAACCTGTGAAGTTGGGATGGCAGTTGCGCTCGGCAAGTGAAACAGAGTCGCCATCTCAACACTATTAAGGATATTACTGCGAATATGTTGCGGGAAAAACCGCATAATATACGCTGTGGTCATTTCCTCAATATTATTTGTCAACGAAAAACGAAAACCATTATTGCGTGGCGAGTCAAACATCGCAAACGCAGCGATAATATTTTTAAGCAGCACCTGTGAACGAGCGGCAGTATTTGATGAAATTACCACCCGCACTAATACCTCATACGCCGGATAGCGGGTCTTCTCGCTAACAGCATCAACCTCTGCCTGCTCGAGCGACGATAGCTGTTTGTCCTCAGGCTTAATTTCACCTTCTTTTTCTTTTGCCGACTGTGGTGGTTTCCACAACGCCTCAAAAATGTCCCCAACCATTGAGATATCAACGCCCGCCACCTTCGTTGATTTCTTGCCCTTGTTCTTCTTCATCTTCTCAACATGCTCTTCCGAAGCACGCGACCAACCCTCCCGCGCCGGCCGAACCAAGAACTGCAAACCGATACCATCGTCTTTTGTCGCCGCTGACATAGCATTCAGTAGCGCGCGCGATGCGTCTCGCTTTGACTCTTGGTAGGTCGCGATAGGATAGACGAACGACTTACGGAGCGAGAATTCGCCGCCAATCGTCCCGCTCATCTTGCCAATTTTACTAAATACATTCGTATCAGCCACTTCTTCCAAGCGCGCAGCCGGATAAGCTGCCGCGATCGCTTGGCGAATTACATCAACCAGCACCGTCGGCACCACGGCATAATAATGCACCAAACCGCCACGCGCAATAATCTCAAATGACAAATGACGCTGTCCGTAGAGTCGACTCTTAAATCCTTTCGTGGCGGTACTTGATATAATGTTATACATCACTTGCGCTTGGCTGAGGATTTCTTCCGTCAAATCACGTTGGTCACGGCTCGCCCCGTCAATATCCTCGCTTGATGGCGGCAAATGAATGAGCAGCGGCACCATTTTTAGCCCGCGCTCATAATTTTTTGCTTCACGCAGCATCTTGCGATACTGCAGCGTGACAATCGTCACACCGATCGCTAATACTACGACGACGATAAAACCAGTAATTAACGGCCCGCTATCCATATTCCTATCCGTTTGATTGGCCCATCTCCCTGTTGTATCTCTTTTTGAGATAATCAGCCTGCAGTTGTGCAATTACTCGCGCCCGTTCGTACGGATCATCTTTTGTCAAGGTAATAATCCGCTTCAATTTATCAACCCACTCCTTCTCAATCAAATCATCATCACCAGCTATCAGCGGCGTATCGTCAGTTGACGTCGTCGATGCAGGAGCCTGTACCGCTGGAGGCGCTGGTGCTGGAATAGTCGGTAGTGCTGTTGCTGGCATCTGTGAGTTCGCCACATTTACCGCTGAGCGTTCGGCGGAGCGTTTCTCAGTCTCTACCTGATTTACATCGTCATCCAGCCGAAGCTCGCCGCTTGAAGCGGGCGGTAAGCTCTCAACCGGTGGACGCACCTGAGGCAACTCTGGATTCATACCTATATTGTACCACGTTACCGATAGAGTTCCTACGCCCTAAAATCGTTTGTGTACATAAAAACAACCAAGGCTCAAAAAAAGCACCAGAAGCAGGACATCCCACGCCGTAACACCACCAATTGATTGCATTCCCAGTAAGATAACCGGTATAAGCCCGATGATACTCGCATAATAATATAATTTCAACGGTGTTACCGAGGCCAAGCCACGATACATATTATGTTGAACAACACGCATCGCTATACGCTTCACCGCAGCCATCACCAAATAACAGATCGACGCAGTTGCTATATACAGACATACGAAAAACGCTAGGATACCCAACGGACCAACGCTCATTGGCGTCACCGTGTGCACCAATACGACATCTGCCGTCGCAGCCAGCGCCGCGACCATAGTAACATACCGACACTTCATACTCACACTATATCATAGACTAAGGGAGCCCAGGCGACGAACCATTATATGATCAGGTGAACCATCCGCCGCACTCAATAACTATTAGGGCGCGGTCACCTGTTCAAAATCCGCCGCTCAGGGCAACTGACCGCTCCGAATTTCGGAGCATGTCCTTGCGCAACGTTCCTCTTCCTGCACATCCAGTAGTCTCATTGCTAATCACCTAACAAGGATTAACTGGATGCGCAGTGGTACTAATTATACGCGCGCTCAACGCGTTACATTGCAACTGTTAACTACAGGTTAACAATCACAAGTTCGGCGGAGCATCGGCAACACTATGGCGGAATAATCTTTTGTTATTCTGGCTTCATACTGCTGCCGACTATACGCCAAACGATATGCGTTACTGTGAATTCGGTCACGTAAATTGTTAATGTTGTTATTGTTATTTATTATTGTACTGATTTTTGCTTTTTATTCTCTTAAAAGCTTGTACTAATACTATCATGCATACGCTTATCGGTCAATACTTCACATAAAAAATATGTTGTATTTATAACTTTTTTGTAACAATCTTTACATATTTTCATCTGTTATGTTCTATGAAATGTTTTATACACAACATTGTAATATAAACATATGCTTACTATACCGCCCGCTAATCCATAGTTCTTGTATAGCCACTCCATACGACATCATAAATCTGACAAATAATCTAGCAATTAATGCGGCTCGCTGAACGTTTCCACAAATAAAACACCAAAACAACCAAGCCCTTAGCGTATCCCGTTTCGCCATCTCGCAGGTAAAACACCGGCCGTGCGGGGCACCGACCAGGAACCATCAGGGTTCAACCGTCTCGTCCAGCAACAACCTATATTTTCATCAAACCACTTCACTGACCCTCTAAATTATGTGGTATTTTTTACCTAGATTTTTTCTCAAAGATTATTGACATAACCATTTTTATCATTTACTATAGGGGTAGCTTCTGAATAAAAAAGTTATACACAACTTGTCGGGAGCCAAAAATAAACAGCACACGTAAAACTCCACTTTTTGAAAACAACCACTACTCGCAGGTGGTTGTTTTCATTTCATAGCAACACACGCAGCCACATTATCACCTGTTTTACGATAAAAAATCGACCTCTTTAGGTCGATATATAACTGTCTGGTGGAGCTGCCGGGTACTGCCCCCGGGTCCAACTGGTATCATGATATCCGTCTACGAGCATAGGTTCTTTTAATTTATTTTATAACGTTGCTCGGCTTAAAAACGAACCAAAAAACCAAGCTTCGTTACGCGGAGAAAGTCCCACATGTCCGCCGCTTCCGAACATGCAGCCAGCAACATATATATGACACCCTAGGCTTTGCCTGTTGCCGCAAAGCAAGGACGGTCGCTTAAATTAAGCAGCGACTGGCGCAGCAGCCATCGGAGTGAAAACACTCTTCAGGCTAGCAAATGCACCTGCAAGTTTAGACTTTGCAACTAAAACATACGTTACGCGTATCGTCGGCTCGCAGAATATCTTGATAAAGTCCAATTGTCGAAAGCTATATCAGCCCCATCAATCTGCCTTGAATTATAGCAACCTTCCCTTTTCAAGTCTAGCTATCTATGCTTTACTAGGTATATGGTTAGCAAGGTAGTTTCAGCGACGCCATATGGCTTTCACGGTCAGCTTATTGAAATTGAAGGCGACATATCACGAGGACTACCTGGACTACAAATCGTCGGACTTGGCAACAAAGCAATCGATGAATCGCGTGATCGCGTTCGCAGCGCCATCAAGAACTCGCTACTTGATTTTCCAAAAGGTAAAATTACCATCAATCTCGCCCCGGCGGAACTACCAAAAGACGGTACGCAATTCGACCTACCAATAGCCCTCGCAATTCTCTGTCTCGGCAAACAACTTCCTCAAACCGCCCTAGAGGGAGCGCTATTTGCTGGTGAATTGGCACTCGATGGTAGTCTTCGCCCCATTCGCTCGGCCATTACTATTGCCGAAACCGCCAAGCAGCACGGTATCTCGACGGTATACCTACCAGCTTCCAACAGCGAACAAGCCTTGCTTATTTTTGATATTACCGTAATCCCCGTCAATAATCTGACCGAATTATTTCTCCACCTCAAACAAGAAAAACTCATCCAACCCGCAGTAAAAACAAAGCAGCAATATCGCCAAAAGAAACGCGGCATCATCATTGATGACATCCGCGGACAAGAGCAGGCCAAGCGAGCTGTCGCCATTGCCGTCGCGGGTAGGCACAATATTTTGCTGTCCGGACCACCGGGATCCGGCAAGACCATGCTAGCACGCGCACTCAATTCACTCCTGCCGCCGCTATCTGACGTTGAGATTATCGAAGTAACGAAACTCCACAATCTTGACGGCAATCAAGTTAGTCATGATATCGTTACCGACCGACCATTTCGCACACCACACCACACCGCAAGCCGCATATCAATGATTGGTGGTGGCGCAAAGGCCACGCCCGGCGAAATTAGCCTCGCGCACCACGGCACACTTTTCTTAGACGAATTATTAGAATATCCACGAACGACATTAGAATCGCTTCGTCAGCCGCTTGAGGATAAGCAGATCACAATTTCCCGCGCCCAAGGTAAATACTACTACCCCGCCAATTTTATGTTAGTTGCCACGATGAACCCTTGTCCATGTGGTTATCTGGGCGATCCAGAAAAAAGTTGCCATTGCTCATCGACCCAAATCCTGAACTATCAGAAACGATTATCCGGCCCGCTCCTTGATCGTATTGATCTAACAATCAATGTTTCCCGCGTCGCACATGAAGATTTGTTGTCCCGTAAGTCATCGTCGGATTCACAACAAAAACAGTTTGAAACTATGATTAAGGTAGCTCGTACACTACAAACTAACAGATACGGTAATGGTAATAAATACAACGCTGATATAGATGGCAGTAGTGTTGATAAAATAACTGCCCTAACGACTGAGGCCAAGCAATTTCTCCTTACAGCCGCCAAAAAGCTTGACCTAAGCGCTCGTGGCTATTTCAAAGTTATCAAGGTTGCTCGCACTATCGCTGATCTTGAGTCATCACTAGAAATAACCATTCCTCATGTCGCCGAAAGCCTACAATACCGACAGATTATCCCGACCTAGTGCTTGAAATCGACCCCTATACCTGATACAATGACTGATGAAATTAATCTAAAATTGCTTCAAAAGGAGAGCTAGGAGATTAATAAATCAATTCGTATTAACGGAGCGATCCGTGCTCGGGAACTGCGCGTTGTTGGTTCTGACGGTGAACAGCTGGGGATAATGCCCCTGCGCGACGCCCTTCAAGCGGCGGAGGATGCGGGACTTGATCTCGTTGAAATATCACCAAATGCCAATCCACCAGTCGCCAAGATTATTGACTGGGGCAAGTTCCAATATCAGAAGATCAAAGACCAGCAGCGCAACAAGCGCGCGGCAAAAGTCGGCGATCTCAAGCAAATGCGCTTTGGCCTGAAGATTGGCGCTGGCGATCTCGAAGTCAAGCTGCGCAAAATACGAGATTTTCTCGCCAATGGACACAAGGTCCGTATCCAAGTCGTCTATAAGGGTCGCGAGATGGCGCATAAAGAAGTCGGTTACGAATTGATCCAAAAAATCACTGATCAGCTTGAGGAAGAGGCAATTCTAGAACAAAAACCTCAGATGGCTGGTCGCAATCTGAGTGTGGTAATAAGGAGTAAATAATGCCAAAACTAAAGACCCACAAAGGTACCGCAAAGCGCATTAAGTTAACGAGCTCTGGCAAGTTAACTCGTCAACGTGCATTTGGCGGTCACTTCTTAGCCAAGAAGTCAAAAAGCCGTAAGCGGGCGATTAATACAACAGCGAAAGTAACAGGCTCGATGGCAAAGAATGCCCGACGGGCAATGGGAGTTTAATCTATGAGGGTAAAACGAGGCGTCCCTGGACACGCAAAGCACAAGAAAATTCTGAAAGCCGCTAAAGGCATGCAGCACAATCGAACTCGTAGCTTTCGCTTAGCGAAGCAGGGGGTAATTAGAGCTCTGCAATATGCCTATCGTGATCGACGCAATAAAAAACGAGACCTCCGCAGCCTGTGGATTACCCGGATTAACGCAGCCGCTCGCCAAGAGGGCACGACGTACGGCAGGCTCATGGCTGCTCTCAAGGCAAAGAATATTGAGCTTGACCGAAAAGTGTTGGCAGAGTTAGCCGTTAACGAACCTACGGCCTTTACCGCAATTGTTAAAGCAGCACTATAAGAAAGCGACTTCAGCAAACTAAAACCTTCTCCGCTGAGAGAAGGTTTTAGTTTACAGCCTACCGATAAGCCGGGTTCTGTCGCGAGCGATCATCTATCTAGTTTACCTGTTGCCAGATAAATCAAGCGGTTATCGGTCTACGAGCGGACAACTCATTTGTAGACCTCCTTGCAGTCGACAGGGTTTACCTCTCCTCTGTGTCACCACCGAGGACTGTAAGCTCTTACCTTACTCGTTTCACCTTTTCCTTTGTGTCTATCGCCACAAAGGTAGTTTTGTTTCTGTGGCACTTTCCCTAGGGTTACCCCCGGTCGCCGTTAGCGACTGTCGGTGTCCTTTACTGCCCGGACTTTCCTCTTGGCTTCACCGCCAAGCGATCGCTTAGTAGACTGCCCTATTATTATACATCATAAAAGCCCCAAGCAGTGCAAGCACGTGATATTCCCCCGCATAGATGCAAGGTGGGTATCCGCAACCAGTCACCACGATGACTGACCATTAGGACTCCCTATCATATGATGTTAGGAAAATCATATGCGCCCGCCTACCTGAGGCTATCTCTATTATACACCAAAAATCACGCAAAAGAATTGGATAATACCGTTCGTAGCAAACGTCATAATTCGCCCAATTGCCGCCTGTCCGATCATAATGATAATGAACACCACCATTACCCCGTAGCGCTCAATCCACTCCATGCCACGGCGCACACCCTCTGGAGCAAGCGCGTACAGCACCCGCGACCCATCAAGTGGTGGCAGCGGCAACATATTAAACACGAAAAAACCTAAATTGACCAACACGACGAGGCTAATGATTTGCCCCACTAATATATTTTGAATCAGCCCGCCGCTAGTAATAACCCCGCTGACGACACCCACGCCAAACGCTAAAAACGCTAAAAACAAATTAGTCAGTGGCCCAGCAAGCGCTACAAACGCTGCGCCCCATTCACCGTGTCGTACGCGCTGAGGATTAAATGGCACCGGTCGAGCACCACCAAAAATTGGCAGCCCTAGCATAGCTAGTAATAATGGCAGCAAAAGCGTCATGAACGGATCAATATGCTTCAGCGGGTTTAATGTCAGCCGCCCCTCTGCCTTGGCTGTATCATCTCCAAGGAAATAGCCCATAAACGCATGCATCGCCTCGTGTAGCGTCATTGAGACGAGAATGACCACCAAGACCATACCTAAATATGCCAAATCCATAATTACCATTATAACACCTTGACTAATTATAGAAATACCGCTACAATACGATAGATTGTTTAGTTAATATAAAGCGAGGTTGGAAATGGCATCACGATGCGAACTAACCGGCAAAGGCAAGCAATACGGTCACAACGTTAGCTTTTCCCTTCGCCGTACCAAGCGCACTTTTAAGCCAAACCTACAGAAGAAAACTCTTGTAGTAGATGGTCAAAAAGTCACGTTGGTTCTGAGTACTCAAGCAATTCGTACTCTTAAAAAGAAAGGGCTGTTACGCCCGATACAGACAAAAACCGCCTAAGCTCAATCCCCCTCCTGACAAGGAGGGGGATTAGATTATTGGTGCAACGTATCGACCAGCCTAGCTCCGCGCGACAATAATGATTGATAGTTGTTCAGGTAAAGATGCCACCCCTTTCACCTTCCACTTTGGCCCAGCGTCAACAGTCTCCACGCCCATTTCGCTAACAAACACCGACAGGTCATCTTGCGGTACTTCGTAGTGTAGCGCGCTATCAGCATAATGTACCGGGATAACTACTTTCGGCTCCAGCTGGCGTACCATATGAACCGCAGATGTCGCGTCAAGCGTGTAACCACCACCGCCAACCGGTATCACAACAACATCAACGACACCAATCTCCTCTAGCTGAGACTCTGACAATTTTGGGGCAACGTTACCTATAATCACAACACGCACACCACCAATTGCTAAACGGTAAATCGTTGATTTTTTAACATCAGTTTCCGTATCAATGTGTCGCCAGGCTGCCACCCCTTTCAGAGATACGTCGCCGACCTCATATTCACCCGGACCGCTGAAGAGTAACCGTGGTGTTACATTACTTGCGGCAAATCTATCCTCTGACAATATCTCAACATCCTGCCCCCCGAGATTATCCTTAAGACCAACCAGCGATAACGCTGGATCAAACGCAATTTTTACCATTTTCGTTGTAAAAATAACATTATTTGCACCTTTGTATTCTACTTCAAACATATACGTCTCCTTATCCTAGTATGCTCTCTGCGTCTACCACAACCGAGTGCTTACTATTCATTATTTCCATCACAAACTTATCTCTAACGCTCAGACGATAGTAAAAATCATCATAGCTCATTACAGCATAATTCAGCTCTCTCCCCTCGGCTTTTTCAATTTTCTTAATGGCGACACCCACTCTCGACTCCGATAGCCGACCAACTAACAGTATATCAACCCGACTCGTTGATCCACGCACTAACGCACCGGCAACTATAGCGATCTTCAGCCCGGACAGCCGAGCAATATCGTTCACCCACGGTATACTGTTCTTCTTGTTATGGTCAACCTGTTCACTCGGTCGTTCATCGGCAAAAATCATCTTTAGTGGCGTGAAGTATGCATACTGCTGATTCGCAGCATAATACAACTTATTGTCATAATTATTCGAAACAATGACTCCGACTCTGAGCATATTTGATAGTTCACGCCGTACCGAGTTAATTTGCTCGCCGATCAATCGCGTAATCTCTCTAACATAAAACGATTTTTCAGGGTTCGCTAAAAACAGGTGTAGTAACTTCACCCTCGTTTTTGAGCCGAACAGCGCATCAATCATGTATTAAAAATTGTACCATAAATTTTACGCCTGAGCCAAAAGTTGTGACAAATAGTGTTCAGCGGAGTCAAGGGTCACCCACATGATAAACGGGTTGCGTCGCAACCATGTCATCTGGCGCTTCGCCAGTCGCCAATCAGCCGTGATAAATCGCTGTTTTAATTCACCCTCAGTAATATTTTTATTCAGAGACTCCCGGGCCAGCGGATAAACATTACCTGTCATAGCCTCACTGCCCCAGCCATATTTTTGGCCTAGTCGAATTGCCTCATCTACAACATTATTTGAAAATAATTGTTCAGATCTGAGTATAATTCTTGTTCGCAGTATATCTTTATTCGTAGCAATTCCTACAACGATACTATTATCTCTAATTCCTGTACTACATCTGTTAATATTATTTTTTTGTTCAATAGCACGTATAAGATAGCGTTTATTTTTGTCATTTTCTGGTAATTTTATGTTGTGTATACTACAATAATATTGTAGCTCGGCTACTGTCCTTTTTTCTAGCTCATGCCGTAAAGTAGGATCGGGAGGAGCTCCAAATTGAAAATCAAAAATTACTGCATTGATATAGAGACCCGTGCCGCCGACAAGAAATGGTAAACGCCCCCGAGAGCGAATTTCACTTATTTTTTGCAGAGCATACTCCTTAAACTGTGCGGCGCTAAATGTCTCACCCGGGCTGACCAAATCAAGGCCCCAATGGGGCACGGCTTCTCGCTCAGCCATAGTTGGCTTTGCGGTACCAATATCCATGTCTCGATATATTGTTCTGCTATCGGCACAAATTATTTCGCCATTATACTGTTTTGCCAGGCGAATCGCCAGCGAGGTCTTACCGCTAGCAGTCGGCCCCGCGATAACAACTAGGGGTAATTTTGCTTTTATAGTTTCGGCCGCCATCGTCGTTCCTCAAAATCAATTATCCGCCATCTCTCATCGCAATAAATACCATCTTGTTCAAGTAGCTGCCTTTGCACACCTTGCCCACCCGGAAAACCTACCGCCAAGCCACCTTTCGCGTTCACTAGGCGATGCCACGGCAAATTCTCTGGGCCACCATGCGCTATCCCGCCCACAATTCGCGCTGCGTGCGGGTGTCCAGACAGTGCTGCCAAGTCACCGTACGTCGTCACCTTGTCGTCAGGTAGCTGCGCCATGAGAATATAGATCCGGTCTCGCAAGCTAGCTATTGGCAATTCGCTCAATTTCCACCTCCACTTCTGACCACGAATGGCATCGCACCACTCTATCCGGCAAACTATCTGCTCTATTCCAAGTATAATCACCAAATAAGATGGCATTACGACCAGTCTCGGAAACAGCTAAACAATGTTTCAACTGATCATCAATTAAAACATCGGCATTAATTTGCGTGATTAACTCGGTTTTTGTCAGTTTATGAGAGCCCTCGTGCACTGTATCCCATAGGCCAGAGAAGTAGACCGCAGAACTGGCGAAAACCCCTGGAAAATGCTCCTCGATCCAAAGCAGTGTATCGCTTTGCACCTGCAAGCAACGCGAAGTAGCCACCATGAGATGATCCACCTGCGACATGTTTCTAAGCACCTCCTCCGCCCCCCCTATATAAGCATATCCCTTTATCGCACCAGAGTCGTGAAAGACATAAGCACGCCGTTCTGCCTCCTCGCTATCAACATGCCACATCTCTGACCAATGTTCGCTATAGTCATCAACACCCAATCGTGTGCCCCACCGTTCATTACTAAATGCCACAAACCCGATTGCATTTTCTGCTAGAACATCGTCAATGTCAATTGCAATTCTTAGCCTACGCACAAGATTACAGTCCCCGTACATACTCAGCTAGCTGTTCAAGCGGAATTTGCTCTTCACCCGCATGCGTCCTGATGCTTACGACACGTGCTATCTGATCCTTTGGCCCAACAATAATCTGTATTGGTATTTTTACAACAGTCGCCTCACGAATCTTTTTCCCAAGGGATTCATTACGACTATCTATTGTAAATCTTACATCGTTGTATTTTATTGGTTTCATTAAGGTCACCTCTGATAAAATCGATGTAATTTCATCAACGTAGTCTGAGACGGTGTCATTAATCGTTAGAATACGTACTTGTTCTGGCGCCGCCCAAAACGGGAACCAACCACCCGTGTGTTCAATGAAGACGCTCAAGAATCGTTCAATCGACCCGAGCAGCGCACAGTGAATCATCACAGGTGTTGTAAAATTACCATCACTATCTGTGTATTCCAAACCAAACCGTTGCGGCTGCACGAAGTCTAGCTGCACTGTCGCGACTTGGTGCTCACGACCGATAGCGTCAGTTGCCATGAAATCAATTTTTGGTCCGTAAAAAGCAGCCTCACCTTCCTGCTCAAAATAGTCCAAGCCAACTTTTTCAACTGCTGATTTCAACTGATTTTGTGCGGAAGCCCACAGCTCACGTTCGCCCAAATATGCATCAGAATCATCGCGATAACTCAGTCGAACCCGCAGTTTCATATCAATAGTACCGTACAATTCCTGGGCAGCGGACAACAAATTATTGATCTCTTGCTCAATTTGATCTGGACGACAGAAAACATGACTATCGTCCTGGGTTAATGAGCGCACGCGATTCAGACCACCAAGCTCACCGGTTTTCTCGTCACGATAATCAGTGGTCGTCTCCAAGTAGCGCACCGGCATATCGCGGTAGCTACGAGGTTGTGAAGCAAAAATCTGCGTATGGTGCGGGCAGTTCATCGGCTTTAACGCCATTTCATCACTGGTTTCCTGGCTTTTAACCAAAAACAGCTCTTCGCCAAATTTGGCCCAGTGGCCTGACGTTTCATACAAATCCTTTTTGGTAATATGCGGCGTCCAGACTTTTTCAAAACCAAACCTCTGACGCAGCTGATTTGAGTATTGGGCCACGGTATCGCGCAAGATAGTTCCACGAGGTGTAAATAATGGCAAACCAACCCCCACGAGCGGCGAGGTGGTGTACAGATCAAGCTCCTTGCCTAACTTGCGGTGATCACGCTGTTTGGCCAGCTCTAATTTCTCCAAATATTTATCCAGCTCTTCCTGCGTAGCAAAAGCTACACCGTATAGTCGCTGCATTTGAGGATTCTTTTCATTGCCCCGCCAATAGGCGCCCGCAACCCGCATCAACTTAAATGCACCAACCTGACTGGTATTTACAGCATGCGGTCCACGACACAGATCCTTAAACGACCCGTTGGTATAAAACGAAACTTCATCGAGCGCGCTATCACCTTCGGCAATTGTACCCATTTCTGCAGCGTCCAGATCTTTTGCTACCGTTGTCCCGGCACGTTTTAGGTCATTAAGAAGTTCTTCTTTATATGGCTGATGGCTATCTTTGGCCCATTGAATTGCTTCATCAATTGGGCATTTTGTGCACACAAAGTCTTGCTTTTCGGCAATGATTCGTCGCATTACCTTTTCAATTTTATTAAACTGCTGCTCACTGATCTTCGTTTCACCAAGATCAATATCGTAATAAAACCCATGTTCAATAACCGGACCAACTCCAAACTTGGCGTCTGGCCATACCCGCTGCACAGCCGCCGCCATAATATGCGCCAGGCTGTGTCGCATTGCATAGAGTTTATCTTCGCTCATAAAACCTCCTTTAAGTAATTATAAAAGCACGCCCAACGCGTATAGCGTGCGTGCCTCGGTCCTGGGGACGAGCCAGGAGGTTCCACCTTGGCGATGACTCTTGCTCCGGCTGGTTTCGTGCGCCGCAACCGCTTTCACGTTGCTCGAGAGGTGGTTAGTCTCTGTCCTTGCTATTCTCACCGTATCATAGTTAAAAGTTCCGGGCAACCCTTACGACGCATGGACTAGGTAGCGGATCCGTAATACTACACCAAGAAACGACATGACGGCCAACCCCTACGCTCTCCGCAAGAGGTAATTGCATTCACCACTAATTCCTGCTATTATTGACAATAGTCGGGCGATTAGCTCATTTGGCTAGAGCGCTTCATTGACGTTGAAGAGGTGAGAGGTTCGAATCCTCTATTGCCCACCATTATTGCATACAACCCTCGCAGTGCGGAGGGTTTTTAGTTTTTTCTATTTTACACATTTTTATATACTTTTCCACTAGTATTTTTTATAGCGATATGTCAATATATTGATATGATTTGTATAAATTGTTTTCACGATAAAACTACTACAAAAAACTCCCGCAAGCACACGAAACACCCCAGCGTCTGGCGGCGACGGGCTTGTCCAGAATGTGGCGCAGTCTTTACGACATACGAACAGGCTACGCTAGACGGGCGCATGGTGCTAACACACGACGGGTCAACCACCCCTTTCAATTTAGGAAAGCTCATCATAAGCATTAGCCGTAGCTTTCAACATAATAAGCATGCTGCAGCACATGATAGCTACTTCCTTGCACAAACTGTGCAGCAACAGATTATCAAGCAAGGTAAGCCGCTATCTACGCAAATCATCACTCAAATAACACACATGATTCTCCAACGCTACGATCCAATAGCGGCACTCCAGTATGCCGCTCAGCACCGCCTCATCACTTCTCGACGACGCGGCGGGAGGTCTTCGACCGTTTACGTGCAGCCGCCCTCTGGCGAGCGTTAATCGCCGCTGTAGCTTTTTCGGTGACGTCAAACTTATCGAGATATCGCCCGACTAACAGGCGAGTCTGCGCGGCAAACGCCGCAGCAGAGCTATAGACAATAGACGTCACTGGCATCAGCACCCACTGTAAAAGCATCCAGACACTTCGACGTCGCGTGTAGCGAACTGGACGCGGTGGTAAAATCTTGAAAGCACTAAAAATCGCTATCGCCATACCAATCAACGCAATTTGCTGCAGCGTACTCACCGTATCAGGCAATTGATGCGCGGCGACACTACGAGCTGCTTCGGCATTAACAATAAGCGGCACCCAGCCACCAAAAGCAACTAGAACCGAATTGCAGGCTAACGTCACATTTCCATCAAGTAGCCGCACAAACCGTGAGAAACCAGCCCAAAATGGTACATTACGCTGCTTAGTAAAGACCCGTTCACCAACATACGCAACATCAGATGCCCCATACGCCCAACGACGAAACTGGATAAACTGCGCTTTGAGCGTTTTTATATACGTAGCTGACAATACCGCGTCTTGATAAATCGGTACATGGAGTGGCACGACCCCGTAGTTACCACCAAAATAGAAGTAGCTGCGCCAATACTGGTGGCCGTCTTCGACGATCGTTCGAACACTCCAGAAGTCCATCTCAACGAGCGCATCCATCGGCTGAGCATGTGAAGCAAAATTACGTAGCGAATGAGGGCGCATTGAGCTAATAATATTCCAGAATGAGTTACCCGTCGCGACCACACGCATCGGCGCCGGCACATCCCAAATATTACTAGTAAATAGGCAAACCGGTTGATACGAGTAGTGCTTACGGTCCTCGCGGACGATATATTCGTATGTCAGGTAGTCAAAGTAGGTTTCATGTGGCTTATTATCACAGTCCATCGTCGTGACAATAACATTACCGTACGGAATATGCTGCTTCTCAAGCCACCCCTTCAGCCAGCGCCCGGCATGTGTAATATTGCCACCCTTGCCGATCACCTCATTCGGAATGTCTTTTGGATGCTTGACGATATGAAAGGCGTGAAAATACTTGCCATAGCGTTTTTGCAGTGTCTTGGCAGTTGTGTCAATATCCTTACCGCCTCGCTCTTCATACGCAAATACCATAATCATACGCTTTTTATCATACGTAGTAGCGATTACTGCTTGAATGGCTGGTTCGATTACCTCAATGCTCTCATTATAGGCTGGCATGATGACTGCATTATAAATTTCAGATGGTTTCGGGAAAAACCCTGGCTGTGCAGAAGCAATGAGACGTAAGTTTTCTTTGTGCTCTGCAAAGCCGACCTCCTTCTGTCGCTGGTCACGAATACGTGCATATACCGCCTGCGGATCTTCGAGATCTTCAAGACGCGCATGCCAATTGATCAGACACGCCTTATCCATCCTGGCACGGCCAGCGACCATATGATAGGTAATGCCAACCACGCGCACCATCATCGACAGGATGATAATAAGCAGATAGAGTGACGCAAGCAGTGGACTAAAAATCGACAGTATGACAAGAAGAATAATTGCACCATAGCTCAACAGACCCGGCAGAATCTCTAAAAATCGATAGAGCGGCTTTCGTTTACCAAGTGGTATTTCTATATCCATAATTCTACACCACCGACGCGATTACGATTATTGAGTAAGCAAACAGTGCTAGTATAACTGATATAGCGATTGTGAGCCAAAGAAGTGCCAGTGCTAAGTCTCGACGCTGTACCACAGCAAGCTTAGCGCTCAATATGATGTGCCCAACCGTAATCATAAGCTGCAACACGCCATACGTCCAAAGCGAATACCAGTGACCACGATAAAGCCCCGTCACACTAAATGCACTATGCTGAACAATAACTTGGGTTTCTTTAGGCTTGATAGTAACAGCAAAGGAGATAATAATTATTGACGCTAGTAAGATATTAACAATAACAAGACCAAGTAGCCAGCGGTCTTTCATTATCTGTCGTAATGTGTTTGTAATATGGTTCTTCATGCTGTTCTGGAGCCGCTGACCGGATTCGAACCGGTGACCTACGCTTTACGAAAGCGCCGCTCTACCAACTGAGCTACAGCGGCACGTCTCCCCAAGAATTATAGCAGATGAGTGAGGCTTTCGCAAAGATGATGACGAGCAGGCCGGAGGCTATTTCTACTCACCAGACTCACCAGACTTTTGTTCGGCTGGCTGATCAAGATGAACGTAATAGGTAACTTTCTTGTCATTGATCAACTTATCAAAATTAGCTTTAAATGTCGTCAATGGAATCTTGAGGTATGAGTAGGTGATTGAACCGTTATCCCGTGAGCGTGGCTGAACAAAGTAGTAGCCATCGCCACCGAGCGGCTTAATAACCCCAGAGATCGTGCCATCTGCGGTTCTAATCGCCGCCTCGGTCAAGCCACCGTCTTTGTTGGTCTTCGGAACAACAGTCTCTGGCATTACTTGTACTCGTTCGCCTAACGCCGCCGCGACATCGGTCAACGATTTACCGGCCTTGAGCTGTGCTTCAACTTCCTTAACAAGGTTGGCCGCCGCTTCATCAACGGCAAACGATACTTCCCAGCGCAGCAGCGATGCCCTAATGCCATCACGCGCCTCATCAAGCGACCAGCCAATCATATCTTTTACCGCCGAACGGTAGGCTTCTTTTGACAGGCCGGCATCCTTTTGCTGGCGGTCCATCTCTTCATCAACTTTTCGATCATCAACTGATATACCCCTTTCTCTCGCTAGCTTACGCACATATGCATCCTGCACCGCTTGGTTCATGGCCCGCTGCCGCTGAAAAGCGACTTTATCACCAGCCTGATCTTGACCCTGAGTCTTAAGCACCGCCATATTACCGCGGTTATATAGTAAATAATCACTATAGCGCACAAATTCCCCTTCAACTGAACCGGCCGGTAGCGGCAAAATTTTGGTAATACGATATGCTAAATCGCTTGTGTCCTTCCAGACATAGAGTTGCAGATACAATAGGACAATCACCGTCACGAGTCCAGCAATACTAATAAATACCGTGTTCCAGACTAGTTTATGTTTGGAGTATTGTATCGGGTATTTGTGTTTGCGCCCACCAGCCAGCACCTTTTCGCGATGCTCCGCGACCGTGTCATTGGTAATCCGTGACGGCAGTGAGCGTTTGTCCTTTTTCTTACCCTTCGTTGTCTTCTTTAGCATGATCACTCCTTTCAGCAGCGAGGTCCACCGCATCTTGCAGCTTATTATAAATCTTATCTGGGTGCTCGACATTTTTAATGACAAGGTCCCCGACAAACGTCTGAATAACTATTGTACCAAATTTGAACATTTCGCCCGTAAAACCAGGCACGACATAACTGATATTCTGGACTTTCGCTAGTTTAAGTTCAATTACATCCTTACCAAAAAAACCATGCTGCGTTATCTGGCGAAGTCGCTGATTTGTCACAATGTAATATGTATAAAACCACATTAAAAAATGATAACCAAACAGAACGAGTCCAAAGATGAAGCTGCCGAGAAATACCCATAAAAGATTGAGATTATCCTGCCAAATAAGATACGGCAGCGCGCCAATCGTCATCGGGATGAGTAATAGATAAAAACCCTTACGCATAGCAATAATATGCCGGCGAAACACAAACAGCAACTCCTCGCCATCGCGCTGGCCATCAAATGATTTATCTAATTTGGCTTTCTTCGTCATAATTCTTTGGTACCCCGGGCAGGAGTCGAACCTACAACCTTATCCTTAGGACGGATCTGCTCTATCCAGTTGAGCTACCGAGGCACACATAAAAAACCACCCGTGTTAATTATAACACGGGTGGTCGTCGGTCGCGACAATGCTACCGAGTAAACTTTTCGTTTAACGTCGCATAATCCATCAACTCTTCGGGTTTAAACCAGTGGGCGACTTCTTGCGCCGCCTCGTCAGGATCACCCGATGCGTGAATCAAGTTCGGCACACCCTTCTGGCACTCGTTGGCGTAGCCAAAGCTAACATGCGAATAGTCACCACGAATCGTACCCATATCGGCAGACTTTGGCTCGGTTGGGCCAACAATTTTACGCACCACGGCAACCGCTTCAACTCCTTCAAGAACCATAGCGATAACCGGCCCGTCCATCATCATATCAAGCGTCATGTCAAAAATTTCTTCACCACGACGGGTCACCATCTTGCCAATCGTTTCGTAGTGCGCAAAGTAGTGCTCACGACCCGGAGCAACCATCTTGACACCGATAATCTTGAGGCCAACACGCTCAAACCGCTGCAGGATTTCGCCGACGATCCCCCGCTGTACTGCATCAGGCTTGAACACAATCAGTGTTCGTTCAATGCCACACATATTCTTCTTTTTTGACTCAGCCATACGCCTCCTTCGTGTATTATTTTCTTCATCATAGCAAAAACTAGCCATTTGATAAACGGTATAGATGTTGTTAAAATTAACCTATGTATTTCTCCGAAGCATTAGCAGATTTCCTGGAACACCTAGAAGTTGAGGGTGGACGCAGTCCTCGCACCATTGAGAACTACAAACTATACCTTGAACGCTTCATTGATTTTGCTGGTGATATTGATGTTGCAAAAATAACATCAGAGACAATTCGTAAATATCGCCTCTGGTTAAACCGTTATAAAAATAGCAACACCGGTGAAGAATTGTTGTTAATTACACAAAACTATCACTTGATCGCCCTGCGTGGATTATTGACGTATTTATCACAACGAGACATCTCATCACTGGCGGCCGACAAGATTACCCTACCAAAAACCGTTCGCAAACAAGTCACATTTCTTCACTACGACGAGGTGGTACGACTAATTGAGCAGATCCCGCTGGACAATGAGCCGGGCCTTCGCGACCGAGCAATCATTGAGCTTTTGTTTTCGAGCGGACTGCGCGTGTCGGAGCTTGTTAACTTGAACCGTGACCACATAAATCTCGCTCGACGCGAGTTTATGGTGCGCGGCAAGGGCCAGAAAGACCGGCCTGTATTCGTTTCAATGTCCGCTGCCGAGCACGTCAAAAACTACCTTGATGCGCGAAGTGACAGCTTGCCGGCTCTATTCATCAGCTATAGCAGGCGCCTAGCAAAGCCATCAGTTTCCGGCGATTATCGTCGGCTGAGTGCTCGCTCAATCCAGCGGATGGTATCGCACTATGCCCGACTTGCTGGCATCACCAAGCACGTTAGCCCGCACACTATGCGTCATAGCTTTGCCACCGACCTTCTGATGAATGGAGCGGACCTACGGGCGGTACAATCGATGCTTGGTCATAGCAATATCGCCACGACCCAGATTTACACACACGTCACCGACCAGCACCTCAAAGACGTCCACGAACGCTTTCACAGTGATACGAGATAGACCCCTAAGACATTACGGCCGACAGCTACCCGGCGTTACGCTGCCTTCGGTCACCGAAAAATCTTTACAGAGGCTGTTCTCAAGATCAATGGCATTTTCAGGATACGGGAAATCGTCACCTATCTGGAGGCGTGCTTCAACCCGCCGAAACACATTACTAGCACGACCAGTCGCATCGACCGCCGGCTGAACGCCATCAAACTTGACCGGTTCTGCACCATTACGCAGGGCAATTCGTACGTGTGACATGCGATATAGCGGCGTCAAACGCAAGAATGAATTAACGCTGGCGGCGACTGTAACAGGCGATATATCAATTGTGGCTCGGCACGAATAGCCACTATTAGCAAAATCCGGAGAACAGCTCACCGGTGTCGGAGCATTGTTAAATTGCCCACCACCGCCCGCTCGCGGTAGATTAATTGCCGATACACCTCCGTTCGTCGGCCCGGGAACACTCAGCGTCCGTGGATAAAGGAACATCGTCGCAACACGAGAGCTATCAAGACTAGCAAGGTCGAATGTATCACCTGGAAAAATCATCTGAGTGCGTAATAGCGCGGGTGCAGGACGAGACGGCGACTCATCCCAATCACTGTACGCCGGCAGCGAAGTTGACGCCGAAGCAGCATTCTTTACTCGCCCAGCAGCCACGTTACCGTTCGCATCCTCTTTAGTAAACCACTCGAGGACAATTTTATTAAATTCAGATTTGGCTTTTAGTGGTACGAGACGAGATGACCCTTCGGGTATGCTTACCAGGAAATCTTCCGTATCCATCGTAATATTGACACAGGTATAGGCTTGGTTGAACTCTTTACCATCCCCTGAGCGACGTGACTGAATCAGTGTCTCTTTAGCGGTCACATTACCGGCAACACCCGCACGTGCGACCACTTTGCAGTCATTAGGCAGTCGTAACTGCTCGCAAGCCTTACCGCCGTTATCTCCTTTTTGACAGGCACGCACGACTCGCTTGGCGTCTTCAACACCGGACAGGGCCGCATCGTACGCACTTTGTGACAGCTCATTATTCAGGGCCTGTCGCTGATCAACCATTATGAGCCGCATGAAGCCGAGCATCAAAACCGTTAGTAGCAGTGTCGCAAAGATCACTGCAAATAACGATACTGCACCTAATTGATTATTTCTCGCTATTTTATCCATTTGTCCTCACAATCATCTCAAAGCTATTTATTGCGCAAAAGTCGAGATTCTCACTGTTATCCGCCGGTGGCTTACAGGTGCCATTAGCTGTATTGACCGCCTCAAGCTGACTGGTTCCAAGGACAAATTCCAAACGATACAGACTGTCTGCCCCGCTATCACCCGCCACTCGCGCTGCTTTCATGTGATGAATTGCCAACACCACATCATTCGACCCGGCTGGCTTGAGAAGATGCGTCACCTTATCCGTCGCGACCGTTGACATATACGCCCCCGTTGTTTCATTTTTTTGGCACAGCATGCCATCTGGGTCAATCACTCGAGCAAAATTAATCGGACGACCAGAATGCGGCCCGCCAACCTCGGTAATAATACCCGCGCCGGACTTCACTTCTCCAGAGACAACCTTTGGCACATTCCAGACATATGAATAGTCACCGAGGCAGAGTCGGCCGCTCCGATCAGTACCACCCGCCTGCACCATGACAACGGCCGAACTAGCATTACCACTTATCTTGCCAGCATTAGCCTGCAAAAAGTCGCGCCGCAAGCTATCGCTAATTTCGCGGCCGGACTGATTGATACTTTTGAGCGTGAGACCTCGATTATACAGCTTGCCAGCCTGGATCGCTATCGTAGCAATCGCCAGTAGCAACACCGACACAAATGCCATCGCCAGCATCAGTTCAATCAAGGTAAACCCGTATCGTCTATACCGCTGTGTCATACATCCTCACAATCGTCCCCGTGGTCATTGGCCGGTCAGTCCCCACACTCATCCAGCAGGCCTGAATATACGCATCATAGGCGCGGCCGCCTTCAACACGCACCAGCTGGATTGAAATACCTAAAGAAATTGGATTTCGGGCAGTTGAAATCTTGGCATATGTCGGCGATAATTCATACCTATTGGTAATCAACTGAAAGGTATTTTTGCTGGGCGCTAGTGCAAATCCCCCACTCGGCATTGCCTCTGGACATCGATTAACATTCAGTAGCGAATTGGCGTGGTCAATGGTCCGACCTTTCATTGCGTCCCAGAGGGTAGCAAATGAGCTGCCGGCCTGAGACGACTTGTCGTGAATGTAGCGCAGCATTTCTGCTTGACTATCAATCTGTTGCCGCACAAGCGTCAACTCTAATGATCGCTGCGCCATAGCAATACCGCTGTTCATGAGTGCCATGATACCGATCGCCAGCATGCTAAACATTGCTACCGCCATTACCACTTCAATGATCGTGTCGCCGCGCGCGCTATGCCGTCGCTTCATTATCGCACCCCTTTGTCGCATGACCGACCGTCACTGCCTCGCTCGAGCCGGCCTTTGCCCCCAGAAAGACTGACAGCCTCTGGCCAACTGACCAGCCAGTATCATAGATACAAAACTCTCGCTGCCGCAGCTGTAAATCGGCCGTATACATACCGCCATTCGGCTGCATATTGCGAATAAAATTATTAATATTAGCTGGTGAATACGGCGCGTCATTCGTGCGTACGATAACCTGCCCGCTATCTGGATCGCGGTATATTAATAGAGCCAGTTCTCTACCAATCGTATTAGTTGCCGTGAGCGAGCGTACCTGCGCACCCCAGCCAACCGTGTAGGTACTTGCCTCACTCTCACTGTAACTATACGTCCACACTCCCGAGCGCTTCAGGGCGTACAGCGGATAGGCAGTAAATGAACGTGCCTCGGAATTCGTCGACTTGACATAGCGACCAACGACAACGCAATTCGACTGGCCCCGAGCTCCGTCGTTTGTTGCACCCTTAACAGGACACGTGTCGCGATCGCCCCGATCATTCTCGATACTAATCACTCGGCTATACTGATCACGAATAAAGCCGGCGAACGATTGAACAGCGTCATGGTATTGTTGTTGGCGCAGTGCAGCACTCACGCCAGCTAACAAGCCAACGGTCAACAGGCCAGTGATCGCCAAGAACAACACCACTTCAACGATTGTAAACCCGGATTGCCACCGCTTCATATGCTCATTATTATAGCATAAGCACTATCAAATCACGATAAGCCAATCCACGATCCTGGCACCAAAAAACCACGAGATAAGAAAGCCAACGATTAGTAGCGGCCCGAATGGGATTCGCGCTCCACGCTGCACCGTACCTCGAAGCATCCCCGGTAGCACTAGTAGCGTGCCGAGTAAATTTGCCAGAAACAGCGCAAGAAATGCTAGCCGCCAATCCATCAAAAAGAGGGCGAGGCCGAGTGTCAGCTTGACATCACCGAACCCTATCCAGCGACCACTCGACACGACGTAGAGCAATGCGTACATGCCACTGAGGATAACAACCGCCGCTACCAACCCCAGCACTCCGCCCGGCAGCTGGCCAGTCGCTACGTGAATCCCAGCAAATAGCGCCCCCAACATCACGAACGGCCAATTCGCCACGTCCGGAAGCAAAAACCACCGCTTGTCATACACGAACAGGAACGCTAGATATGATAGCCCCATCAGCATAATCGCGACCTTCGTTATCACTAGTGGCGCCGTAAGCGTCATCATGCTATGCCACGTCACCACTGTAAACAGCCCGGCCATCGCCACTTCGAGCCCCAGTTCCATCCAGCCAATCGGTGCCTGGCAATACCGACAGCGACCTCTAGCAGCCAGCCAGCTCACCACTGGCAGCAAATCATACCAGCGTAGCTCGTGCCCACAGGAAAGACACTGCGATCGATCTTTCTTGAGAGGTTTGAGCAGCAGCTTCAGGCGGCGTAGCTCCAGCGTATCAACCGGTTCGCCGGCCTGCTTGTCTTCAACGAGCTGCCGAGCACGGACTCGCCACACCTGAGCACCGATAAAGCTCCCCATCACTGCGCCAAGAATTGCCACACCCACCAGTATTGTCACTACCATCATACTGTTAATGGTAACAAGAAATCATGAAAAAAGCAGCCCCCTAATAGTAGGAGGCTGCTAATAATTCGTTGTCTCTGGCTAGTTTTGATTGTCTTTACAAAACGCACCGCTTCCTTCTAGCTGCACCTTGACAGCGAACGAGCGCGGCGAACCACTTTTAGCAACAATATTTTCGCCATCACATTGAGCGCTCGTGGCATAGACCATCTTCTCGGTCGTTGCCGAACCCTGCTGAGCGACACCAGTTACCACGCTGTAATTGTTGCCTGTCTGCGGATCCTTGAATTCACCGTTGCCACGCTTCATATACGAATCGAGGAAACTATTAATCGACCCCGTATCGGTTTTCGGGATGCTTCCCTTGTTATTTGTTGCATAACTATTCACCTGCGAGACGAACCGAGTCACGTCACTGCGTCGTTGTGTGTCGCGCTGGCTGCGCTGCAAGGCCGGCCACGCCAAGAATACCATCAAAAATATCAGTCCGGCGATCGCCAGCACCAACACGACTTCAATAATTGTAAACCCTCGATTTGCTTTTTGCTGAGCCATGAAGTTGCCCACCTTTCTGTGACTTAACTTTCTTTCGTTATTGTACCGTACTGCTTATGGATTGTCTAGAGGCTAATATCTCCGACCAGATTATAAATTGGAAAGATTATTGCACCCACCATCACGCCGGCCACGACCGCCAAGACCACCATCAGCACTGGTTCAATGGTCGTCGTGATCGCCTTGATCTCCTCATCCAGCTCTTCTTCGTAAATCTGCGCGCACTTGCCCATCATCTCATCAATCTTACCCGACTGTTCGCCAATCTTGATCATCTGCGGCACCATCGGCAAGATATAATCCTCATTTTTTAAGGACACTGACAGCGCCTTGCCGCCCTTCACCTTTTCGCTAGCATGCTCAATACCTTGACGGATAACTGAATTATTGACCGCCCGAGCAGTGATGCGCAGCATATCCAGCATCGCTACCCCGCTATTAAGAAGCGTTTGACCGGTACGAGTAAAGCGAGCCATGTACAGCTTGCGGAACATGGCGTCAAACACTGGTATGTTCAGCTTGAACGTATCTTTAGCGCGAATACCAGCCTCGGTTTTGAGATACTGCTGAAAGAAATATAAACCGATGCCAAGTAAAATCACCAACGCCCACCAAAACTGCGCCAAAAAACCAGCGACGCTGACCATGGCCTTCGTTGTGAACGGTAGCTCTTTGTGTAAGCTGCCATACAGTCCTTCGACCTGCGGCACTACCATCACGAGCATGAATACCACCACTGCGATGATCACTAACAGCACAATCGCCGGATAGACCATGGCGCCACGCACTTTGCTAAGCATCGCTGTATCTTTTTCTTGTTGTGACGCGATGCGCTTAAGCGCTTCATCCAACGTTCCTGATACCTCACCGGCCGCCACCAATGCTACATACACATTGTCAAATACTTCTGGATGCTTCTCGAACGCACTTGATAATTGCCGACCGCCCTCAATATCGGAAATTATCTCCTGAATGATACTCTGCATCCGCTTGTTTTGCGTCTGCTCCAGTACCGTATGCATGCTCTGCGCCAGCGGCAACCCCGCACCAATCAACGTCGCTAGCTGCCGCGTAAAGACGATCTTGTCCTTGGACGATATTTTATTTGACAATCGCTGAAAGAAGCCCTCACGCTCATCTTGAAGCTCAATTTTCAGCGGCACGAAACCCTGAGCGCTCAGCAATTTCGCCGCAGCGACCTCGCTCTCAGCCTGCACAACCGACTTGGTAATCTTTTGCGTGGCCGAATCCCTGGCTTCATAGTAATATTTTTTCATGTGCTATCCCCTGATAAGCCGCTCAAACTCCGCTAGATCAACCGCAAACTCACGGGCACTATCATAGGTAATCGTACCGTTTTGTACCAGATTTACCAGCGTCCGATCCATGGTCTGCATGCCCTGATCAGCACCTGTCTGAATGACGGCATCCAGCTGATGGCTCTTGCCCTCGCGAATAATGTTACGCACCGCTGGATTAGCAATCATGATCTCGGCCGCCACCACCCGACCGCCACCGATAGACGGCACCAGCCGCTGCGAACAAATTGCCATCAGAATGTTTGATAGCTGCGCCCGGATTTGCGGCTGTTGATGCGGCGGGAAGACGTCGATCATACGGTCAATCGACTGCGCTGCCGAGTTGGTGTGTAGCGTCGCAAACACCAAGTGCCCGGTCTCGGCAATGGTAATCGCCGCCGAGATTGTCTCGAGGTCGCGCATCTCGCCGATCAGCACCACGTCTGGATCTTGGCGCAGGCTCGAGCGCAGCGCCGCTGAGAACGAATAGGTGTCATAATGAACCTCACGCTGCACCACCACTGATTTTTTTGACTTGTGCGTGAACTCAATCGGGTCTTCGATAGTAATGATGTGCTGCGACTTTTCGGTGTTAATTTTATCGACCAGCGCCGCCAGCGTCGTCGATTTACCAGAGCCAGTCGGCCCCGTCACCAACACCAAACCGCGTGGGAAATCGGCAAATGTATTAACAATTGGCGGCATGCCCAGCTCCTGCGCAGTCTTGATCTCGTTTGGAATTAAGCGCAGCGCCGCTGCCAAATTACCCCTCTCATGAAAGGCATTCACCCGGAATCGTCCTAGTGTACCGAACGCAAACGAAAAGTCAAACTCCTTATCTTTGAGCAAAATTTGCCGCTGATCCTCATCAAGAATCTGAAATACCAGCCGCTCCACGGTTGCCTCATCAAGCGGCTGCGTGCCCGTTGCTGCGACCAACGTTCCGTCAATACGCAGCATCGGTGGCAGGCCCACTTGAATGTGAAGGTCTGAGGCCCGCTTTTTAACCACCTCTTCGAGTAAAATTTCGATGCGTAATTCTTGATTGTTCATAATCGTCCCCCTTTTCTTTTATGCTGTATCGGCTGCTACCCGATTTACTTCCTCTAATGTTGTCACGCCACTGAGCGCCTTGAGATAACCATCTTGACGCATCGTTATCATGCCTTGCTGAATGGCGAGCCGCTGAATCTCGGCGCTCGTTGCCCGCTTGACGATCAGGTTTTGAACTTCCTCAGTGACGTCCATAACCTCGTACAAACCGCACCGGCCAGAGTAACCTTGCGGCGTCTGCGGCATATCGCGGCCCCTGACTAAAGTATAAGCGGCTTGACCAGATAATGGCAAGGCCTTGTAGCCCAAATCCTGCGAAACAGTCGATATGTCAGCCTGGGTTTTTGGCAGGAGGTGGCCAACCGTTGACTGAATGGTCTCCGTTTCAAGTGGTGACGATTGATATGAATCATATTTTGGCGCCACCCGCCTGACCAGCCGTTGACCAATGATAGTATTTACGGTACTAGCAATCAAGAACGGTTCAATCCCCATATCCAACAGCCGCGGCAGCACACCCGCCGCCGAATTAGTGTGCAGCGTCGAAAATACCAAGTGTCCGGTCAATGCCGCTTGCACCGCCAAGTTCGCCGTCTCAGTATCGCGGATCTCACCGACCATCACCACGTCGGGATCCTGCCGGAGGATTGACCGTAAGCCCGATGCAAACGTCAGTCCAACATCAGCGTGCACCTGAATCTGATTGACGCCGTCAATCTTGTACTCCACCGGATCCTCCAGCGTCACAATATTGATCGAGTCGTCCTTGATTTCCTTGATCAGCGCATACAAACTGGTTGACTTACCCGAACCAGTCGGCCCAGACGTCAAAATCATTCCGCTCGGCCGCTTGATGCCTTTTTTGATGGCTCTCAGTGCCCGCCCAGCATACCCCATATCAGTCAGATCAAACGAGTTACCTGTCTTATCAAGCAGACGAATCACCACCTGCTCTCCCCATACCACCGGCGAAATCGCGATACGTAGGTCGACGTCCTTGCCAGCCACATTGACTGCAAACTGGCCATCCTGCGGAATTCGATGCTCATCAATTTTGAGATTTGATAGAATCTTAATACGGCTAACCAGCGCTGGTTCAATACTTTTTGGTAGCTGCATAATTTCCCGCAACACGCCATCAACACGGCAGCGAATTTTCAACGCCTTTTCTAACGGCTCAATGTGCACGTCCGAGGCATGGCTCTTTACTGCATACTCTAGGATTGTACTAAGCGCCCGCGAGATCGGCGAATCTTGAACGATCGTCACAATGTTCTGCGACGACTCATCCAGTGCTTCGCGCTGTGAGTCCTCCGCTGCCTCATTGACCGATGATAAGTCTGTTCTGTACTGGCCAAGGACATGACGGATGCTTTCTTCGGAGGCCATAAATACCTTCAGCGGCCGCTGAATACGATTTGCTAGGTAGTCAACCGCCTGGACATTATTGGCGTCAATCATCGCCACCGCCAAGCGCCCCTGCACCTCGGCCAGCGGTACCGCCATAAATCGCTCGGCAACATCCTCCGGCAGCAGGTTCAAGATGTGCTGCTCAATCACGCTGCTTGCGAGATTAACATACGGCACACCAGACAATTGCGCCACCGCATGCACCAATAATTCATTCTCCAAAAGGTGCTCCTCAGTTAGCAGTGACAGTAACGGCTTACCCGACTCGCCGGCGCGTTTTTGCGCCTCCTTAACGACCGACCGCTCAATCAAGCCCTCGCTCGTCAGCAAGCCAATCAATTTTCCCTGCATATCATCCGTCAGTAGCGCCATATCACCTCCGCGCTAACTACCAGTCGCTTTGCCAACAATTGCTTCCACCGTTGGGTTAATAGCTTCACGATTAAATACTGTCTTATCTGGCTGCTCAATATCTGGACTAATCTTTGATATCGTCTGTACTTCTACACCCGATGATGGTACGCGCAAGAACGGAATACTACTGGCAACGAAATATGCCACTACAACGCCGAGGCTGGCTATCAACACGATCATCGCTATATCGCTCTTCTTCATGGCTTGATCACCTTCTTTCCTAATCCAACTTTTTGCGCCGGCTCAAAATAGGCCTTGCCAGAGATATCCATCGTCATCTTGCCGTCCTCGCTGGCCTGCATCTCGATCTCGGTAATATTGATAACCCGAATTGATTTTTCAAAGCGCGTTAATAGCTCCTTGAGGCTTGATGACGTACCGCTCACTGTCATGGTGAAACTCACCGCCGAGCGACCATCACCAGCGTCCTCTTGCTCCGCACCCGACTCATTCGCCGTATAGTGGACCGAAATGCTTTCTAGTGACAGACCGGCGATGCCATTGACGAACTTCTTCTGAATGGACGCGCCGAGCGCATCGGCATTCGCACTAGCCGGCAGCGCATCAAGAATCGTTTGCAGTGGACTACTACTATCCTTTAACTTCACTGAGTTAAGCGCCTCATTCGCCTCTAGTGAACGCACATTATCTTTGAGCGACTCGGCCGCCTTTTTATTATTCTCCAGTGTGTTGATGGTGTCTTGCTTCGCGAGTACCACTGCGCCATGAAACAAAATCTGCCGCACGAGGAAGAACGACACCACAATCGCCACCCCGCTAACAAATGCCGCCCCCGCCACGAACAGAAACATGGTTTTCTTTGATGAATCAATCTGCTGGCGCTTACGGATGGCAACGTCTTTGTTTTCAGGCATTAGTTTTTCTCCTTATTTGAAGCGTCTTTTGGCTTCTTGGCAAATAGGCTCTCTGGCACCCCCAGCCGCGAATCAGTCACATCAACTTTACCGTTTGGCGTCGCAATCACCACTGAGTCGCTCGTTTTCGAGAACAATTCTGCCGGATAGGTAAACGTGAACGAGAAGCGCAACACCTTCTTACCGTTGGCATCTTCACCAAAGCTGGCCTCACCCGCCTGCAGATTCTCAGCCAGCGGCTGTTTAACCTCTTGCCCATTTTGTGTTGTCTGCACAGTCGTATTAGTAATCGTCTTCTTAAATATCTCCAGCGCAATATAGCCATTCTCAGCTGATCCCTCAATAGTAATTGTCCGTGACTCTGGCTTGAGTTTTAGCGTCGCAATTTTAATACTATTTGGCGCCACCGGATTGACCGCCGTCATCACGTCAAATAGCCGCGAATCGGCCTGACGCTCACTTGATAGTTTGTTAATTGTCGCCAGCTGATGCTGAATGGTCACTAACTTATCGAGATCTTCAATCGACGTCAGCTCGCGCGTCTTACTCTTAATTGTTCCATCATGCAGCGCCTCCAAGGCTATCTGACCACCAAAGATTAAGCCGAGAGCAACCGCCACTCCGACCGCGATCATGCTGACGGTTATCGACATCGCTGTCACGGTGTTGCGCATCATTTTTGCCCGAAGCAGCTCGCGCTTGACATCGGGAATCAAGTTAATCTCAATCACGACCCACTCCTCCGCTGCGCTAGACCAACAACCGTCGCAAACTCCGAGGCAATTGGTGCTAATTTTTGCTGATCGGCCTGCCCAAGACTAACATGCTGCCACGGATCAGCCGTAGTCGCCGGTATACCAGTCTTGTTAGTAATATAATTATCCATCATCGGTATCGCCGCGCCAAAGCCCGATAGTAGAATTCCTGACACGGAAATACTCGGATAGCGCGTCTGAAAGAACTTAATTGATTTAGTCAGCTCGGTCGCAAAATTATCCAGCACACCGTCAATCGCCCTGAGAACTTGCCCTTCAAGCCGGTCGGGCGCCAAGCCAAACTTGATAATAAACTGGCGAGCCTGATCATCCTGTACATTGAGATTTTGCACCGCCGCTCGCACCAACGCCTGCAGTCCACTCGGCACCGTGCGCACTAACCGCGGCATATCGCCATAAATGACCGCCAAATCGGTCGAGTGTTCGCCCATATCTAGTACTAATTTTGCGGTCGCTCCATCAGTCGGCGCTAATGCCCGAAGCATCGCGATCGGATCCGGCTCCTCAGCAACTACATTAAAGCCAAGACCTTCAATGAACTCGAGCCGCTCCTCGACATAGCTAATCGCTGCACTGGTCAACAACACCTCATACTGGCCTTGCTCACGCAAACTGTCGCCGAGCAGCGCCCAATCAACCTTGGCATCCTCAATCGCCATAGGAATGTACTGATCGACCTGGTATTTCATAGTCGCCTTTAGCTCTTGGTCTGACACTTTTGGCACATCAATAATCGCCGTAAAGGTCTTGCTCGACGGTAGCCCAATCGCTACATTTTGCGTCTTGATACCGCTCTGTCCGACAGCAGTCATGATCACTTCACCAAGCTTACGCTGCGCCTCTGGCGAATCACTACCTGTAATCTTCGGGTCGACAGGCGCATAACCATAATGCAGCAGATTCCATCCGTTGCTCGTTCGCACCAGCTGAACCACGCGCACCGCATTCGTCCCGATGTCTAATCCGAAAAAGTCGCCCAGCCCTTTAGCTATTTTCATACTATTCTATTATACATAAGCATATTAAAATGTAAAACCCTTAAAAACGTGGCGGCAATTCCTTTAGATGCATCGTTTTGATAGCCCCCGATTCTTTCGACCGCTCATTTCCCCACAAATATGCATCGGCACGCAAATTCAATATTTCCGCCGGCTCGCCCGGATTATTGCCAGAGGTATCGCCACCCTTGGTAAAGGTACGACGCAAAAAGAGGTGCTTCGCGATAATTGGACCGTTAATCCGCAGCTGTTTTTCGCAGGTTTTTGCATCCAGCCCCGACAGCCACTGGCGACTATCACGAACTATGGTATCACAGGTGTTAATTGTACCGTTCTTGGCCACCAGCCAAGCATCAAGCTGCGTCACATTCGGCTCAATGATAATATGCCGAGCGCTGATAATCAACTGCGGCAGATCCCGAGCCACCGAATAGTTACCGCCCTCCTGCTTCACATCACCCTTGATAGTCACCACGCCGCCCGATTTGATAACAATTTGCCGACCACGTTTAATCTCGCCACCAGTAATCGTCAGGTTGCCAGCCTGATACACGCCACCGGCCACGTCGCTCATAGACACCGCCCCGGATAAATTTCCCGTGTTCGTAAAATAGGCATCAGGTGTGCGTACGGTCGGCATCTTGTCGCGGAAATTACCAAACGGGGTGTTAGTGTTCTGAAATGTCAGATCATTATATTGCCGTGCCTCAATCGCCCCCGTTCGCCCTGTCGGCGCAGACGACAAGCCTGCCCCTGAGGAAGAAATAATTTGTCCAGGCGCACTAATAGCATATTCCGCCCACGATCCGTACAGCCGCGGCTCCCCCGGCACCGGCTGCCACCCCTTTGGCGCATACACACCGAGCAGCCACCGAGCAGCCACATTAGCGTTGGCGAGGCTAGTTGGAGCAATCGCATCTTGCACCTCTAGGGCAATCACATTATCACCAGCCCGTAAATAATCCGCGATGATTCTCTTCATCTCGACACCAGACGACGCTTTCGGATTAGCAAAGACTGGCTTGCCATTAATGTACACCGCAGCATAATCATCAACCGCCAAACGCAAGTATAGTCCCGATCGCCCGTCGTTCAACAAATCCAGCTGACGAATCTCTTCAAGCTGCTGGCTAGTCAGCCGGAATTTCTGCCGAAATAGTGTTACACCAGACGACTTCACGTAATTTCCACCGTTGGTATCAGCTTGCAGTGCATTATGACGCCGGGTCAGTACCTCTTTCAACTTTGTCTCGTCCTTGCAGCGCGCACCCCAGAGCGGCTTTGATTGGCCGCCTTGATCATACATTGACTGCCGAAAAGCCCCGTCAGTCGCCCACGCCGATGTCCCCGATTCCTTGGCAACCCCGCCGCATTCGGCAAACTCGGCCGCCCCAGCCGCGCCCGATCGCTGGGCGGGCACACCAAACGGCACTTTCGTCGTGGCATTAGTATCCGTCGCCCAGCCACCATAAGCTCGTGGATTAACGTATGCTCCACCCGCTAGACCACCGCTATTAGCCGCTACCACATCATCAAACCAACTCGGTGCTGGCGTCGCCGAAGACGTGCTATTTTCACCATCCGGTGCCGTCCATGTTGACACCGATCCGCTACACTTATCCTGACCAGCCGTCCGATTACCGGACATCGGTAATGGCAGCATCGTAAACCCACCATAATTAAACGTCCCGCCAATACCATCGACCACTGTCGTAGCATTTACGTTCACACGACAGTCAGATCCACCATCCCCGGCCGTTGGCCAACTACTAATCCGTTCTGGCGTCCCGCCGATCTGCTCTCTCTCGCCAACCGGATATTTCTCCCACGGCATGTGATACGACGTGGCTGGGTCATAACTACTGCCGCCCGGTGGCGTTGTCGTACTTGCTGCTAGCACCGCCCTCTCGACGTGAGTTACGTCAGGTGCTACTTGCGCCGTTACGCTGATATAATGACGCCAGATATACACTCCAAGGCTTCCGAATACCACTAGCCCAACGGCACCGACTCCGATCCACCACCTTCGGGTTTTTAACTGTAGCGCCATCTATCGCCTCACTCTCGTCAGTGATGTCCTGACTTCCGCATTATTATTACCCGCACTGCCGTCTATCCCGACACCAACTCGCACATCCGCCCCCCAAAACTGAACTTTTGGCCGTCCGGCAACCTTTGCACAATCTACCGCATAGCGAAACATACTGGTATTCACATGTTGGTTGTATGTACTCACAATAGTCATATAGCACAACTGGTCACCAGTCGTCATCGTCACTCCGCTCAAGTTATCCTTGCCAAGCGGAATTTCCAGCCCACCTCGCTGGATAATTGTTCCCGCGCCATTACGCGCCAAATTATTTGATGTGCAATCTGCCACCTGCAAACCTGGCCGACTATTTTTAATCGTGTTCTTGGCGATATAACAATCCCAATCGCCCACTAAATTACCCGGCGAACGTCTATCATACGGCACAACAACCCCCTCACCGCCCGGCACGGTATAATTTCCACCGCCCCTTAACACAAACCGCACCACAGCATAATTTGCCCGATTTGACCGTGTCGATCCTGTATGATTAATTCGCGCGGTCACGCCACTCACCTCAATCGTTCCTTCATTAATATAATCTGGCGCCTGCACCTCCGGTCGCAACTCATAATCATACGGCACCGACGCACAGGCATTCGATGAGACCCCCCAGCCATCAGTATTCCACGCGCCCGGCAGCCATAAAATCTTTTGACACACTGTTTTACCGACATCATCCTGCGTCACGATCCCCTCAGCCCCAAAGACATTATTATATGGCTTAACATCGCTCGGCTCATAAAACGTATTCCACGGGCTAGCACTACGCGTATACGGCGATGCCCACGCATGATGCGTTGTCGTACCATTAACATCCTGATTAATTCCTATGCGCTTTAGGGTGTAGGGAGGAATCGTATACGAAGAATTATTCCGTAAATAATGAAAAAATCGTACGCGCTGTCCTGGCGCAGCGGTCGCATTTTGCACTAAACTGCCACCATTGATTGATACTCGCGATTGTCCTTCGACAGTCCATTGGTTTGGCGCCTGCTCACGCTTAATCCACACCTCAACATCTTGTGTCGCACAAACACCGCTACCGCCTGGACTACTATAGAAACAGCGCCGCACCTGCAAAATGATACGGCCGGAACTTCCTGGCGCAACTACACCAGATATGTCGATCCCGTTTACTCGAATGCTGCTACCGCCATCAACCCAGTGGTACGCGCCCGATGGATGCGTCCCCCGATCAAGCGTACCGCCAGACAGTAATGTCCGACCATTCTGACTAACCGTTACATTTGTCGCCCACACCCGTGCTCGCGACTGACCGTTGCCGTTCACCGACCCCCTCAAGTCAAGTGATAATGACGTCGCATTCCAGCTAACGGTGTTAATAACATCATTCGTATACGACGTCCCAGGCGACGACATCCACATCGCACCGCACCGCGTTCCACCGCCCTTACAGATATATTGCACCGCAAACCGTTCACCATCATTGCGTGCATTAATACACATCAAACGTCGTCGACCGCTCAAACCGCTACAGTCTACCGCCTCTGCTCTATCCGCACCAATAATCGCCAACGTCGATGCGACAACCACAAGTGCCAGCATATAGCCAATAACGAGCCGTAGTCCGACCCTAACCCTGACCCGGTGTACCATCCTTATTCCCCACACCCGCATCAGCCTTACCGATCTCGACCAGTGCTTTTACCGTATCCTGATTAATACCCAGTCGATAAAACGGCTCGACCGCCTGACGCATCTTCATCGAGTTAACCAGCCCTTGATGAATCTGATCAATCCGCTGGCGATCATTCCGTAGCGATGCATCGTGAAGCACAATATAGTGACACACCGTATCGTCACCCGGGCCGCCACGCTCTGAAATCTTCTTCACCAGCCCCTCAAGCGCTGTCGGACCATACCCATTTGGCGCAGCGATAATCGATTGATATTCTTTTATCATATCCTCGCCACATATCATCTTAGCGGTTGGCGCGATATCTTGGCTCGGCTCTTTTAGTCCAACATGCAATCGCCCCGTCACCATCATGATAACGGCGACTATCACCCCGACACTCAACACGATACCCACTATCATAAATATTCGCGAGATAATAACCTTATTCATACTGCTTATTCTAATACATATTATATACTGAGGCAAGTTTGTATAATTTGTTATAATACACGATATGAGTCTATCAATCGGAATCGTCGGCCTGCCAAATGTCGGTAAGTCGACCATATTTAATGCACTTACTAACAATAATATTCTAGCGGCTAATTACCCATTTGCCACCATTGAACCAAACACTGGCATTGTGCCGGTCCCCGACGAGCGGCTTGATGTACTCGCAAAACTGTATGATACACAAAAAATTATCCCCGCGACCGTAACGTTCGTCGACATCGCTGGATTGGTGGCTGGCGCCTCAAAAGGAGAAGGGCTCGGCAATAAATTCTTGCACAATATTCGTGAATGCGACGCCATTATCCATATCGTTCGCGCCTTTGAAAACTCAGATATATTACGACACGACAATACCCCGATCAACCCTCAGGCCGACATTGATATCATCAACACCGAACTTATCCTTGCTGACATCCAAACCATAGAACATCGTCTGCCTCGTCTCCAAAAAGAAGCCAAAGCCAAGCCGGAGGCACGACAGGTCGCTACATACCTTGAAACACTCCTGACATCACTTAATTCAGGTACGCCGATAGCATCCTTAGAAAATATCAAATATGAGATAATTAATGATCTTCATTTACTCACCGCCAAGCCAATTATTTATACATTTAATGTTGACGAGGCGGGGCTCGGCGACCATGCCCTACAAGAAAAGCTTGCCAAACTCGTCGCACCAGCCCGAGTATTATTTATTTGTGCCAAGCTTGAAGAAGAGCTCAGAGAATTGTCCAATAATGACGCCTTGGAACTACTTGATAGCTACGGGGCTTCCGAAACTGGATTGTCACAGCTTGTCCATGCCGCGTACGACACACTTGGTCTACAAAGCTATCTCACGGCAGGTCAGAAGGAAGTTAGAGCATGGACAATACATAAAGGCTGGACGGCACCACAGGCTGCTGGCGTCATCCACTCAGACTTCGAGCGCGGATTCATCGCCGCGCAAGTAATTAGTTACCACGACCTTGTTGCCGCAGGTTCAGAAGCTAAGGCCCGTGAAGCGGGTAAAATACGTACTGAGGGTAAAAATTACATCATGCAGCCTAATGATGTCGTCGAATTTCGGTTCAATGTCTAATATTATTGTATAGTATACTACGTTGACTTAAGTACAACGATGCCATTTTTACTACAACTATTACCCCTGTTATTTTTTTAGTTGTAGCTTATAAAAGCGCTCGACATTACCTTTACTGCCAGCGACGGTGCTATCCTTTTTATCAAGAACTACAAAGTACTGTTTTGCCCATTGTTCAAAATCGGTCAGGATCTTTCGTCGTATAGCAGCATTTTTTACAACACCCTTTTGTACCAAATGACGCCCCGCCTCGAACTGCGGCTTTACCATTGCTACAAGCACCGTCGCACTACCCATCAGTCGCTTTGCAACGTGTGGTAGAATGTCGCGCAGACTAATAAATGACACATCTCCCACGATAATGTCTGGTGGGAAATCAAGCTCAAAGTCACGAATGTCTGTCTTTTCGTGTAATGTTATGCGCCGATCGTCACGCAGTCGATGGTGCAACTGATTCGTGCCCACGTCAACAGCATACACGCGTCGGGCGCCATGACGCAGCGCAAAATCAGTAAATCCACCAGTACTCGACCCTATGTCCAGCACTGTTTTCCCCTGAAAGTCCAACCGAAAACTATCCGCCACACTCGCTAGCTTGAGGCCTGCACGCGAAACGTACCGCTCACGAGTCAGCAATGTAATGTCTGCTGTCTCATTAACGAAACATCCGGGACGCGTCGCCACCCTACCATTGACCATGACTTGCCCTAAGCCTATCCAGTTCTCTGCTTCTGAACGCGATTCAACCAACCCGCGTTCTAGTATCATTTTATCTAATCGCTGCTTCATGTCACTTCTCATTGTAGCCTGAATACATATTTTTCTCAATCACTAGTGACCTATTGCGATAGCGAAACTGCTGTTATAGATACATCAATAACTATTCTTTCTTTTACCTATAGGCCGATCTTCGCTATCGTTAATTCTACGTTAACTAAAATACAACGTTGTGTACTACACATCAGTGTAATTTATACATCAATAGTTATATTTACCTCTGTAGTAGTCAAGAAGACTCTCACCATTATCGCAAATAGGCCCATAATTTTCATGAAAACAATTGTCGTATGTATCACCAAAAACACCCCACCAGCTATACATATATTACGTTGTATTTTTAGCATCAATATCTAAAATATCGTTCCATTCTTTATCGTTATTTGATGTATTCATAACAACAAAAAGCGTCGCCCGAACACCCTGGGCGACGCTTCCGACAAGAAGGCCCTTTTGTTATTTTTTGCGCTCTCGATATTCACCCGTCGCCGTGTCGACACTGACAATATCGCCCTGCTTAATGAATGCTGGTACCTTAATAACAAGACCCGTCTCAAGCGTTGCATCCTTAAGTACGCTCGAGGTTGTATCGCCCTTTACGACATCTTCAGTATATGTAACTTCGAGATAGAGATTTTTTGGTAATTCAACATTAATCACTCGCCCGTCAAACACCTGGAGATTCAACTCACAACCCTCTTTCAAATAATTTTTTGCCTCATCTACCACATCATTAGACAGCTCAAATTGCTCAAAATTTTCTGGATCCATGAAGCAGAACATATCTCCGTCATGATATAAATATTGAACAGTCTTACTAGTCACCTCAGCTGACTCAATTTTGTCTTGGCCCTTAAAGGTCTTCGGGATGACACTTCCGTCTAGTAAATTTTTTAATTTAACGTTCACAATAGAGCCTCCACGCCCCATAACCTTCTGTCCATATTCAATGACGCGATATGGCTTACCGTCAATCTGACAAACCGTACCCTTTTTAAGATCTGTCGGCTGATACATGTTGTTTTTCCTTTCCTATAACTATTAAGCTACCGTACCTAATTCTAACATTCTTTCGGACGGCAGAGTATTTCTTGTCGGCTGAACATATTTTTTACTCAAACATCCCGCAGTGGGTTTAGTGGTATCATAATACTATCCTGTATCAAAAATAAAAACACACTGTACAGCAGCCCACAAACAACAGTGGCCCGTGCCTTACCCTGCACAGACCACTCGACTCTCTTTCTTATCTATAAATACGTTCGGGGGCTAGAGAGTTCCCTCAATGTATACTTTTATTGCCCTTGCGATACAAACGGCAGCAATGCTAAGTGCCGAGCACGCTTGATTGCCACTGCCAAGCTACGCTGCTGCTTGACACTGAGACCCGTCTTCGCTATCGGCTCAATTTGACCATACGCATTAACATAGCGCATTAATGTTTTAACATCCTTATAGTCAAAAACCGTTGGGGTGTCCTTCTTTAATCGTTTTGCCATTTTGTTCTCCTTTAGAACGGTATCTCGCTAAGATCGATCGGCTTATCGTCAATATCCGCTACGGTCTCAGCCTGCTTAGTATTAGTATTACGTGGTGCGGTTGTATTCGCGCTATCGCCGCTCGGAGCGTCAAGGAATGTTACATCGGTCGCCGTCACTTCAATACGCGAGCGGCGCTTGCCGGTTTCTTTATCATCCCAGCTGTCCTGTCGCAACCGACCCTGGACCAACACGCGGCGGCCTTTTGACAGGTACTGCATCACCAGTTCGCCCAATTTTTCCCACGCGGTAACGTCGAAAAAATCAACTTGATCATCCTGTCCGGCACGATCAACCGCGATACTAAAGCTAACAACTGTCCGACCTGATGGCGTTGTCCGCTGCTCTGGATCGCGCGTTAACCGCCCTAGTAAAATAACTTGGTTGATACTTCGTGCCATGATGACCCTCCTTTTTTATTATGTATCGCGTCGAATATTAGGCTTCTTTATCAGCCGCCTCGGTAGCGACCTTAGCTTCGCGCTCTTTCTGCTCAGCAAGCGCTCGACGTGTCTTCTCGTCGGTCTTAACCAACAAATAACGAAGCACCTCGTCGGTGATATTCAGAACATTTGATATCTTGAGCGGCGCACTGCTTGGCAACTTCACCTCAAAGTAAACATACACCGCAAAGTCTTCACGACGAATTGCATAGGCTAGCTTTTTCTTGCCCCAATTGTCTTCTTTAGTAATTTCGCCACCATTGGTAGTGACAAGCGACCGGACCTTGTCTAGGGCCGTATCCAAATTTGCTTCCAAATCTGGGTGAATAAGAACAGTCAGTTCGTATTCGTTCATGTTTCCTCCTTTGGAATCCATTACGGATGGTTATGTCATCGCACATAACCTTAGGTTATTATTCCTCCGTATTATACGGTAATCTAATGCAAAAGTCCAGTGATGCACCCCGCCAGACCATGCTACAATAGGGTCCATGCGTATCGCCATTCAAGGACAAGCTGGGTCATTTCACGAACAAGCGGCAAAACAATGGTATGGATCTGACATCACCATTGTTCCGTGCATGACCTTTGGCGATGTCTTTCAAACCTATGCTCGCAGTAAGGCCGACGCCGTTGTCGTAGCAGTGGAAAATACCATTTACGGCACCGTCAACGAAACTTACCGTCACATTGAATCCTGCAGTGCTCCCATCGTCGGGGAAGTAACACTTACCATTCAACAAACACTCATCACCAATCTGGGCACAAAACTTGAAGACATTACCGCTGTCTATTCACATCCTGTCGCCTTGTCACAATGTCAGCGTTTTCTCCAAGAACGCCTACCGCAAGCTGCACAAATTGAATATTTTGATACCGCTGGCGCTGTCGAATTCATCAAGCAACAGGGTTCACCACACCTGGCAGCCATCGCCGGTGAAACCGCTGCCCAACTATACAATATGCCAATTCTCAGGCGGCACATCCAAGACGGTCAGGACAACATCACTCGTTTCCTCGTCCTTGATCCAACCGCCACAGTGACTAACGCTAATCGAGCAACGCTTGTGGTGACCACTGCCCATCAACCAGGCAGCCTCCTTGAAATACTCCGTACATTCGCCGATCAGTCCATTAACCTCACCAGCCTCCAGTCCCAACCCATCATCGGCCAACCATGGAACTACAAATTCTTCATGACCGTTGACGCTGCCGGCCCGTCATTGCATCACGCCATCAATAAAATTACCTCAACTGGTCACAAAGTAACATTACTCGGTGAATATCTGGCGGCACGTTAGTTTACTGAGAAGGCAAGATATCGGATATATCACCATCGGTCGCGAGCCGATCAAATAGGCTTTTTGCCGCATCATATACCTTAGCACTCTTCACGGCCCGACCGTTAATCTCTCCCTTAGCCGGTACCGCCGCTATGCTTTCATAATCTGGTCTCGATGGCGAGACAGACTTTGGTGAAACGATTGTAATTGCCTTAGTCTCCGACCAACCATCAGTGATCTGTCTGTGCGACCATTCCACTTTCGTCAGTAACACGCCTTCGAGGGCCGGTAGTAGTGCTTCTGGAGATTCAATATGCTGATGCGCCACAGGTTCTGGAGACAAAAAATCTAACCGCCACGTTATCCGGTCCGTCTGTCTACTCTTTGCGCCAACCTCAATCATATCAGTGGCAACTTCTACTGCGATCTCACTTCCACCAAGCCTTTTGTCGCCTTGAGTAACATCAACCGATACCACATTTCCCCTATCATCTGTAATCGCTATTGACTGCTGTTTAAGCCTATTGTGATCATCATGATAATCTTGGCGAGTAAGTCGAGCGGCCTTACTATCAACCAACTTCCCCGCAGCAGTAAGCACTCGTCCGGCAATACCGCGTGCCTGTCGAAGCATATCAGGATTCTTTAAAAAGACCTCTGCCTCTTGACGGCCTTCGGTGTCTGGTAGCGTAAATGTAATTTCTTCCGCTCTCGAACTATCATTGGACTCTTTGAATGTTCCACCATCGGTATTTTCTACTGATGGTGCGGGCGGAACATTGTGTGACCGGCCAAGACTATACCCAAGTATACCCGATACGGCTAACGTGACCGCAGCAACCCCCAGCACAAGAGGCTTCCTTAATCTGTCGCCTCTACTATTAGGGGATAATTCTCCATTATTTCTACAACTTATGTGCGCCATGTAGCCATCCTTCCACATACAAATCAACTTCTCACTTAGCGTATTATAACCTATAAAATAATTATGTCAAGCTAGCTATTGCCCTAGCTCATCGACACTTGAGACCAAAACATCACGAGCTTTTGAGCCGTTCGCTGGGCCGACAATACCACGCTCTTCCATCTCTTCAATCAGTCGCGCTGCCTTGCCGTAGCCAATCCGTAGCCGCCGCTGCAGATAGCTGGTAGAGGCCTTGCCGCCCTCAATCACCACTCGCACCGCGTCCATAAATGCTTCATCTTCACCGCCACCGCCAAAATCAACCGCCATGCCACCCTTGCCGTTCAGCTGAACTGGCTGCGCCACCACCTCATCATTGTACTGCGGTGCTGACTGCATCCGCAGGTGATCAGTAATTTTATTGACCTCGTCATCGGTCACCCACGCACCTTGAATGCGCTTTGGCTTACTCATGCTCGGCGTATACAGCAGCATATCACCCTGGCCAAGTAGTTTCTCGGCGCCAATTTGATCAAGAATGGTCCGCGAGTCAACCTGCGACGCCACGGTAAAGCCGATACGCGCCGGCACGTTCGCCTTGATCAAACCAGTGATCACGTCAACACTTGGCCGCTGCGTTGCCAAGACCAGGTGGATACCCACCGCCCGCGCTTTCTGCGCCAAGCGAACGATCAGCGCCTCGACGTCGCGTGCTGCCACCATCATCAAATCGGCTAGCTCATCAATTACAATAACGATGTACGGCATCGCCCCGTCTTCGTGCTGTTGAATGTTGCCATCGGCGTCCGCTACCGGGATTTTTTTAGCTCGCGTGGCGAGGCGCTGATTATACCCCTTGATATCGCGAATCTTCTCGGCCGCCAACAGCTTATAGCGCCGCTCCATCTCATTGACCGCCCATTTCAAGGCCGAAATAGTCTTTTCTGGCTCAGTAATCACCGGAGTCAGCAAATGTGGGATATCTTCGTACGGTGCCATTTCCACCTGCTTTGGGTCAACCAAAATCAATTTCATGTCGCTCGGACTGTTGCGATATAGCAAACTGGTCAGCAAGGTATTAATCATCACCGACTTACCAGAACCAGTCTGACCAGCAATCAACATGTGTGGCATTTTGTTGAGCTCGCCAACCACTGCTTCGCCAGAGATATCCTTACCGATGGCAAAACTCAATGGTTCACGAGCGTGCTTCCACTGCTTAGAGTCCAACACACCATACAGCCGCACATCAGCGGCTCGGCGGTTCGGCACCTCAATACCAACGGCTTTTTGCCCAGGAATTGGAGCTTCAATCCGCAAGCTCTGCGCCGCCAAATTCAAAGCAATATTCGTCTCCAGCGCCGTGATGCGTGTCAACTTCACACCGCTCGGCGGCCGCAAGGTATACTGCGTCACCTTTGGTCCAATATTTGCGTCTTCCATCTCCACATCAATGTTAAATTCTGCCAAGGTATCATGAATAATCTGCGCATTCTGCCGAATATCACCAGCATCAGCTGGACTTTGCTTCTTCTCCAATAGATCAAGGCTCGGTGCCTGCCAATTCGGGTCGTGTGCCGCCACCAGTGCTGCCTGCTCCTCAGCTGCCTTATCCCGTGCTACACTACCACGCAGACTGCTCAACGGCGATGCCTTTTTATCCTTTGGCGTAACCGGATCGACGGTTGGGACGCCGGCATTCAACTTGATGTCGCTCGATGATTTGGCGCTGGCCGCATCTTCACGAGCCGCCTTCTTCATCACCGCCGCATTGTTATCCTCCTCGGAGTGGTCGCGCTTGAGCGCCTCGGCGATTTTCTTGATCACCATAAACGGCGACGTCTGAGTAATAAATAGCGCCGTGATGATGATGAGGACCACATATATCAAAGCAGCGATGCCCGGGTCGACCATGGCGCTCATCGCCCGATTGGCCGTATCACCGATAAATCCACCAGCATTTGGGCGGGTTGGTGTCTTTAATAATCCAAACAAACCAGACAACCACACCACCTCGAGGATGGCTGCTAATTTCATCGCCAGCGGCAACCGATTATTCTCCGCCCGGAAAATCTCCACAGCAATATATATCAGCAAAATCGGCAATCCATACATCGCGTAACCAAGCATGCTCAGGGTCGCTTTGTGTAACCACCCCAGTACCGGACCACCAACACCAAACCACGCCACCATCAGAAGAAGCGACAACACAACGAGCAGTACCGCGCCGACTTGCGCCCAAAAGCCGCTCGGCACATCATGCTTTGGAGCTGTGGAAACTGATTTCTTACGGGTAGATTTTCGTTTTTTTGGCATAACTATTTTTATTATATCACTTTACCGACATTCACATTGTAGCATATTTTACAACAAATAGCAAGCGTGGACTAGTATGCGCGCACTCGGCCGACCTCTCGAGCCTTGGTATCATTCGCCTCGGTGTCTGGCACCTGGCGGCGCGGGAAGCGGCGGCGCGGCATAGTTGGCAGAGTCATTTTCGGTTCCGCCGCTGAAGCGATGGTAGGTTTTTTGCTGCGCACCGGTGTCTTTGCGATAGAAGTATTCGAAGCAGCAGTCGATTTTACCGTTTTCAGACCGCCAACCTCGTTAATTACCGGGATAACGATCGGCGTCCGCCTGGTCTGGTCATATAATATATGGGTAATTTCATCCTTAATTTCTTTCTTTACCACATCAAGGTCGTACTTGCCAGCAAAACTACGCGCCGCCTTCTGCTTCAAGTACTGGCGAATCATATTCATCAATTCCTCGGAATCGCGTAGATAGATGAAACCACGGGAAATAATGTCTGGGCTGGTTAGCAACCGTCCCGTGCCACGCTGTACCGTTAACACCACCACAAACATTCCCTCTTGAGACATATGAATCCGGTCTTTTAGTACCACCTCAGAGACGATAGCGCCCGTATCATCATACATCACGCCGCCAGCCTGAATCCGACCGGCTTTCTTAGCTTGCCGCTCAACGTCAATTTCAATAACATCGCCGGCGTCGCACACAAAGATATTCTTCCTCGGAATACCACACTCTTTTTCTGCCAGCCGCGCATTGTGCACCAGCATGTGGAATTCACCATGAATTGGCATGTAGTACGTCGGGTTCAATGCGTTAATCAGCTTGATGTGATCGTCGTAGTAACCATGGCCCGACAAGTGCAGCGGCCCAATCCCCGTCAGGTGCGTCTTGCCGTTCTGAATCACATCAGAGCCCTCGCGCATCAAGCCGTCAACCGTTCGCACCACGTTTTTCTCATTGCCCGGAATCGGATTGGAGCTAAACACCACTACGTCAGAGCCCTTAATCTTCATGTATTTATGCGCGCCAGTCGCCATGCGGCTCAGCACGGCATTAAACTCACCCTGCGAACCGGTACAAACCACGGTGATCTGACTATCAGGCAGCTTGATGATGTCCTCCATCTTCATGACGGTGTCTTTCGGAATCTTGATGGTGCCTGAACGCAGCGCCACCTCCAAGTTCTGAATCATCGAGAATCCAGCAAACGCCACCTTGCGTCCGTGCTTATGCGCTTCTTCCAAAATCAATTGTAGGCGGTGTACCTGCGATGAGAAACAGCTTAAAATCACTCGGCTGTTACTAAATTTATCCATCACCTGACCGATGGAATATTGAATATCAAACTCGGTGTGCGTGTGCGTCCCCTCTGATTCACAGTTGGTCGATTCGTTCATGAACATCAACACGCCTTCTTTGGACGCCACTTCAGTCATCCGTTTGAGGTCGAACTTCTGACCATCAACCGGACTTTCCTCAAATCGCCAGTCACCAGAGTCAATCACCACGCCCAGCGGCGTCCGAATCACCACCGCCGTTGAATCTGGAATCGAGTGATTCACCCGCACCAATTCTACCGAAAAGTGCTTCGACACCTGAACAACTTCGTGGCTCAATGGGTCCATCACCCGAAAGTCCGGCTGGAAATCAGTATCCGCGTCAGCCAGCGACTTATCTAGCATGCCGATGGTAAATTTCGATGCATAGACCGGTGCTGGAATCCGGTGGATAAAGTGCCGGAATGAACCAATGTGATCAAGGTGCCCGTGGGTGAACACATGCGCCTTGATCTTATGCTTATTTTCTTCTAGCCACGTGATATCTGGCGTGATGTAATTAATACCTGGATAATCGCTCCCCGGAAACAGGAAACCCATGTCCACAATGATAATCTCATCGTCATACTCAATGGCGTTCATGTTTTTACCGATACCCATTTCGCCGACACCGCCGATTGGGATAATCCTCAACTTCGGTTTGCCGCCGCGAGTGCGTTTTGGCTGCATTTTGGCGCTAAATTGCTCGCCGCCATAGCCGTTGTAAACTGATTTGTTGACCGGAATATCGATCACGTGCTGCGACGCCCTGAGATTAACGTTCTCACTCGTGCGCCGCTGCGCCCGAAACACTTCGCCCTTGCGAGTGGTGGTACTATTCATCACCGCTGTGTTACTTTTTTTTGTAGCTGGTCGTTTTGACTGATCATCGCCCTTCGGCGTCGCAAGTCGTCTCTGGCCCATGCGTATTGTTCTCCTTTTATAAAAATAAATACCTTGCAAAATTAGAATGACAGGCGATAGACATGGGGGCAACGTACGACAAATCTATCCCCTAACAATTGCGTTCATTATAGCACGGGGTGCCAGCTCTTGTCAAAAATAGCTCAGACGCTCGCCTGGACGGCCAATTGCGCCGCCCGCACAAAATCGTCAATTAACGTCTGCCGCAACGCCCCGTTATACAGCGCCGCTGCCGGATGATACAGCGGAATCACCAAGAACTTCAAACCGTTGAACTGTGCCCAGCGCGGATTGCCATGATCACGCGAGATCGCCAAGTCAGGAATAAATGCCATGCCGCTATGCCGACCCAGTGTGATGACTACCTTTGGTTGAATAATTTGCAATTGGCGCATCAAATACGGCCAAAAAGCGCGCTTCTCCTCCGGCAGCGGGTCACGATTGTTTGGCGGCCGATATTTAACGATATTGGTGATATAGACATCTTGACGACGTAACTGGGCTGCGGCTAACATCTCGTCAAGAAATGTACCAGCTGCCCCAACGAATGGTTTGCCCTGAAGATCTTCGTTTTTTCCTGGCGCTTCACCGATAAATACAATGTCTGCGTCAGCCCGACCATCACCTATCACCAGCTGCGTCGCCTGCAGCGCCAAGTCATGACAAATATCACCAGCGATAATCTCTGCCGCCAAAACCTCCAGTTGCGCTGCCTCATCCATATTTCTATTATACAAAACACCTCGTCACTATGCGAGGTGTTTTGCTTGATGCTGAGGCGAAAATTACTTTTCAGCTTTTTCTTTCACTAAATTGATGAATTCTCGCTCGTGTTTCTGTAGGTTTGACTCTTGAATCTTTTTAGCAAAGCCGGCCAGTGGATTTGAGCTACCCGACGGTAGACGCGGTACCCGAGTAGTGTAGTCTTTATTAGCGCGTGCCACGAAGTAATCACCCAGCAACTTGTAATACTCTTTCATTTGCTTGCCAAAGTCCTGTGCTTCTTTCTGTTCTGATTTGGCAACGTTATCGAGTAGCTTATAGCAGTCGCTCATCTTTTCATCGTAGAGTTTCTTTACTTCGTCTCCTGACTTACCGACATAGCCGGAGAAGCTTGGTGCGCACTTCTTAGAAAAGTCCTTCATATCTCCTATCAGACTGGCAATGGCAAGCAAATTCGGGCGTACTTTTTCGTAGGCAGTCTTGTATTCACCGAAAGATTTTTTGGTCTCCTCGTCGCGCATAATCTTTGATGCATCAAGTTTTTTCATCATTGTATCAGCACGCTCCACCGATTCCTCAATCAGCTTCTTTGCATTATCAGCGCTTGCCGACCTGAGTGCTGAATTAAGGCTACCACCATCAAACTCTTTCATGGCCTTAGCAGCTTCTTGGTAATCAGCCTTTGATGGCCCACCAAGGAATATAACTGCCAACACGATACCAACGACAATGACTATCAAACCAATTGAGCCACCGATGATACCCCATAGCGCACCCTTGCTCAAGCCCTTTTTGGGCTGCATTGGCACACCCTGCTGCAGCGGCTGCTGCGATTGTGGAGCCGATGGTACTGGCTGTGGTACTACTGGAGCAGCCTGCTCATTTGCTGCTGGCGGTGTTGCTGTCGGTTGTGGTACGTTTTTATTATTCTTATCGTCCATAATCCCCCTCAATTAGTCTTATATTCTCCTATTGTAGCGTACTTTGCTAAAAAGCAAAAGTTACAACCCGATCATCGTCAAGTTAATCTTACCGCGCTCATCGATGCCGGTAATTTTTACTCGAACCATCTGGCCTTCCTTGACCACGTCAGTCACCTTAGCCACGCGGTGATCGGCCAGCTTCGAGATATGTACCATCCCGTCAACTCCCGGCAGAATATTCACGAACGCTCCGAAATCTTTGATACTGACGACCTTGCCTTCGTAGATTTTGCCAACTTCTGGCTCTTCGACCAGGCTTTTAATCCAGGCAAGTGCCTTCTCAATCGACTCACTATTCGGACTAGCGATGGTAATCAGGCCGTCTTCCTTAATATCAATCTCAGCACCAGTCTCACTGGTAATCTTGTTGATTACCTCGCCGCCCTTGCCAATCACGGCGCCGATTTTATCCGGATCAATCTTTAGCTTTTCAATTCGCGGCGCGTACGGGCTAAGTGCTTCGCGCGGCGCTGGTAGTACGCTTAGCATATGCTGCAAAATATGCGCCCGCCCCGCCTTGCTCTGTTCAATCGCTTGGCGCAGCACTGCCACCGGCAAGCCATGCACTTTCATATCCATCTGCAGCGCCGTGATACCCTTGGCTGTACCAGTCACCTTGAAATCCATATCACCGGCAAAATCCTCAGCATCGGCAATATCACTTAGTATGTACGGCGTATCACCGTCCATCATCAGACCCATAGCAATGCCGCTAACCGGTGCCGAGAGAGGCACGCCAGCGTCCATCAACGCCAGACAGCTCGAACAGGTCGCTGCCATCGACGTTGAACCGTTTTGGCTCATAATTTCGGTAACGCTGCGAATGGCATACGGGAAGTCTTCTTCGCTTGGCAATACCGGCGTCAAGGCACGCTCCGCCAAGTAGCCGTGACCAATTTCGCGCCGGCCCGGACTGCCCATCCGCTTAACCTCGCCAACCGTATAGCCCGGCGCATTGTAATGGTGCATATAGCGCCGCTCGCCATCGTTAACTTCCATAGTATCAACCAGCTGCGCGTAACTCAGCGGCGCCAGGGTGACAATATTCATACCCTGCGTCACGCCGCGAGTAAACAAGCTCGAACCGTGCGCTCGCGGCAGCAAGCCGACCTCTGAGCTGAGCGGACGAATTTCCGTCAAAGCGCGGCCATCCGGGCGCTTGCCGTCCTCGACAATCCCGCGGCGGACATCTTTGTGTAGCGCCAGCGTGAACGCTTCATCATACTCGTCGCGTACTTCATCATACTCCTCAGCGCTCAATCCCAGCTTTTCGGCCATCGCTTCGTGAAATGCCCAGCGAATCTCGTTAACCACTTCGTTGCGCTCCGGGTACGGCAGGCGGATTTTCTCGCCCAGCTTGCCGTCAACCCACGCATCAGCCGTCTGCTGAATTGTTTCGTCGGGTAAAACTAATTCATATTCCTGCGCGACTGGCGCCACTTTGGCCGCCAGTTCTCGCTGCAAAGCAATCGCCGGCTGCATCATCTGGTGTGCCCAGGCCATGGCATCGACGATCACCTCTTCTGATACCTCCTTGGCACCAGCTTCCACCATGGTGATGCCACTCTCGATACCAGCTACTACCAAATCCAAATCAGATTGCTCACGTTCCTCTGGCGTCAAAAAGGCCTTAAACTCACCATTCACGCGACCCACCCGCAAGCCCGCTACCGGCCCGTCAAACGGCGTCCCAGTCAGCATCAAGGCGCTCGAAGCCGCAATCATCGCCACCACATCTGGACGGAAATCCGGATCCATACTCAGCACCGTCGCCACCACTTGCACTTCTTGGCGGTAGCCCTTTGGAAACAGTGGCCGAATCGGACGGTCGATCAACCGGCCGATCAGCACCGCCTCGTCGCTCGGCCGGCCCTCGCGCTTAATAAACCGCGAGCCAGAAATTTTACCCGCTGCATAAAACCGTTCTTCATAATCAATCGACAGCGGGAAATAATCCAATTGCACCGGCCGGCTGCCCACCTGAGCACTGCCCAAGACCACCGTATCGCCATAGCGCACCAGTACGCTACCAGTCGTCCGAAAACCAACACGGTTGACCTCCAGCGTCAACGGCCGCCCACATAATTCAGTAGTAACCGAAAAAATCTCCTTGCCACTCGGGTTAATAATTGCCATAGATCCTCTCTTTCTCGCAAAGACAGTAACAGGTGTATGCATGCTGGTTTACTATCAACACACCACACATCCATCACCGTCTGCGGGTTATGCTTCGTACCATCTATTATATCACAGCGCCGCACGCTTTATAGGAAGCCGGCCTGAGCAAACGCATCCCGAACCGCAGCGAGCTGCTCACTTACTCGATCCAAAACCTCTGGCGTTGGTGACAACACCTCCGGTGAGCTACCGCCAGCCGCACCAATGACTTGTTGTATCACATTAAAACTCTCCATTCCCGGCAGCATAGCAGTCCACTCATACGGCTGCTCACTAGTTGGCGCTGTCGGTTGCCTCTGAGATACTGGCACAAAGGATAGCATCAGCTCTTCCGGATCAATTTCATACAGTATACCCCGAAAGGCACGTTCTGTCGGTAACCCTCGCCTCGATACTCCCCAAACCGCCATCAGCTCAGCAATCTTAGCTTCGGGCTTACCTGCCAACAATTCAAACGCGACGGCTACGTGCACCCTACTATCATCACCCAAATCCGAAGAGACTCCCGTGCCTATCACTGCTCGCTCAGAATGACCGGCCTTACGAAGTAGCGCACCCCCCGTCATAAAACCACGCCTACCTCCGTCTCGAGAGACAGATACCGACGTGGGCGGTGGCAATATCGGCGGTATCTCACTCGTAAACACGGGCGCCTCCTCAATACATTGCCGAAACATGTCACGGGCTTGACCATATATCTCATACGCCCAATCAAGATCAAGCTTTGAAGCATTCGTCTCTACCGATAGTATCCGTTGACTTTCATCGCCACAGTTCATAAGTAACCCACCAGCTATAGCCGCCGCTGTCCCAACCGCACCACATAATAGACCGCGCCGACTTATTGGACTCTTTTTTTCCGATTGTTCATGACTCGTCATATGAAGCTCCTACAGACATAAATAAGCATGTGCGCTCGGACACCCAGCCCCAGCAGCATCTTGTTGAGTAACCGTATGTAGTGCCAGCACATAGAGCATAAACACTGCCTCCTTAAGATCGGTAAGGTGCTCTTCACCAGCTGCTGACTCCAGGGTAGCAAGTTTGTGGCTATCAATATTGGTATCCTCAAATAACATCCCAAACAACTGCTGAACCGATGTGAGGAGTTCTCCTCCTGTTTCTTTAAGCAGTTTTCGCGGCGGTTTATTTAGGACCGTTGGCCCCAATAAGTCATCCTCAAACATTTTATCCGGAAAGAAGTACTGCCAAAAATTATTAACAAATTTACTCGGCAGTTTTTCAGACGTATCAGAGCCGTCTTGCGACGGATTTGCTCGCGACGGATCCATGCCGTTTTTCCAAAAATCATCTGCATTCGTAAACCTTGGGCTATGGTCATCAGCGCTCGGCTCTTCCAACTTCTCAAGATGCAGCGGGCCATCACTTAATCGTCCCCCATCCGGACCAATCTGCTTCTTAACAGCAGCCACAACTTCACTGACTCTTGCCGCTTGTTTAGCCACATCTGGCGGTAATTTATCAGCCCGCGGCGCGTATTCATTCATACTTTGTAATTTAGCATAAAAACTATAAAAAGTCAAACAACACCAAAAAACAGATCGGCTCACCCCGGTAAAACAACGACCCATGCTGCTAGGCTGACCCGCCCATGCTACAATTAACAAGTGAAGCAGACAACCCACGCCAAAAACCGCCGCCGATGGCTCAGTATGAGTCTGGCTATCATCATGCTCGCTGGCGGCGGCTACACACTCATCACGGCGTTTAGTCCATTCTTTCGCGCTCAGCTCATTAACCCAACGCGCAACCAAGCCACCCAGCTTCTCGCCGCTACGCCAGAAACCAGCATCACCGAGGACCGCCTCTACATCCCCAAAATTGACATTAGCGTACCGTACGCTACTGGCGGCGCCGAAACTATGGAGCGAGGTGCATGGTGGCGTCGGCCAGAGAATGGCAATCCAGTCGACGGCGGCAACTTCGTCTTGTCGGCCCATCGATTTATCATGGGCCTGACGCCGCAGCAAACCATCCAAAAATCACCATTCTACAATATTAATAAGCTGCGCATTGGCGATGAAATAATCATTGACTACCGTGGCAAACGCTACAGGTACGTCATATCTCAGTTATTTGATGTCAAGCCAGATGCCGTTCACATTGAAAACCGAACCAACAAGCCACAGCTCACCCTCTATTCATGCACGCTTGGCGGCGCAGCCGACGGCCGGACGGTTTTTGTAGCTACGCCACGTTAAATCAAAATATCCACCTCGTGATATATCAAGGTGGATATCCGTACAACTACCGAGGCGCGACTATTTACGCAGACCCAGGGCAGCCACAACCGCTTTATAACTCTCAAAATCAGTTCGCTCCAGGTATTTGAGCAGGCGCTTACGCTTGCCAACCATCTGGATTAAGCCACGGCGTGCCATGAAGTCGTGCTTATTCGCCTTCAGGTGCTTTGTGACCTCTTTGATACGAGCCGTCAAGATCGACACCTGCGCCTGCGGGCTGCCGACGTCGTCCTTGTTGACCTGAGTCAAAGCAATTGCTTTCGCTTTATCGTCTTTGCTAATCATAGCCTCGTCATTATACCAATGCTACGCTAAAAACGCAAATCAGCTGCACTACTAAAAGGTTTGCACGTAGTTATAGGCTGGCCTACCCGTAGTCGGCACAGCGGCACCCGGAATGTTACAGGTCGCCTTGACCGCATTAACCTGAGCCGACTCCTGCGGCTTGGCGGAATTAAGGGCCGCAAATACCGCAATACCTGTTATCTTACCAGAGGTATCTTTGCATGGATACCAGACAAAAATATCGTCTGGACTAGACGCGTTCTTGCTGCTGACACCCTCACGATACCCCGGCTGGATATACTGTGGTACAAGCGAGTCAACGCTATTAGCGTTGTTGAACGTCCCCTGTCCTGACGGCAGCGTTCGCTTCTGTGTATCATATATCTGCAGCGCGTCCCCAGCGATCTTGACGATGGAACGGATCTTGGTATCGGTAGCGTCCTGGCGCACGCCCGAATACGCCACAATACCGATGGTTGCCAAAATCGCGATCACGACCATCACAATTAATAGTTCAACGATTGTAAAACCTGTCTGCCTACCCATGCTTTGATAATAGCACTTCAAGACGAAATCCCAAAATCTGCTAATGGTTTTGCCTGAGCGACGTCATATTCAGCGATAGCCTGGCGGCGCAGCTGGTGGCAGTAGGCCCCTGTTCCCAGCTTCTGACCAATATCAACCGCTAGGCTCCGAATGTACGTACCGCTCGAAACATGCGCTCGAATCACCAGACGAGGATACTCATACGCGACAAGCTCCAGGGCATAGATCGACACGGTGCGCTCTGGCATATCGACCGACTGACCCTGACGTGCCAGCTGATAGGCCCGACGGCCATTGATCTTGATGGCGCTAAATATCGGTGGGCGCTGTTTAATTTCACCCACCAATGTACTGAGTACCGCTTCAACCTCACTGCGAGGCGGCTGCCGCTCCGACACGCGAGTCAGTTCACCCTCAGGATCACCGGTCGTCGACGTCTCGCCAAGCATGATTTCTGCTTCATACCACTTATCAAGCTTCGTAAAGGTATCAGCCTCACGGCACTTCTTGCCCGTCACAATAATCATCAGTCCCGTAGCGAACGGATCAAGCGTACCAGTATGGCCAACTTTCACTTTCTTGCCCGCCGCCTGGCTGAGCACCCGCCGCAACCGCGCTACTACCCCGAAACTTGTCATGCCAGCCGGCTTATCAATGAGCAGCACCTCATCCATGGGCTATTTTTGCCCCGGGATCTGGAATTGGGACGGATTAAAGGTGCGCGGCGGCGCCGGAGCGGATGGCGCTGAGGGTGAGGTGTTCAACGCTGGCAGTCCCCCATCTGCAGCACCGACCGGAGCTGGTGGCAGCGGCGGCAAACCTGATCCTGAGAAGTCAGAGAAATCAGGCAGCGGTGGCAGGCCATGCATTACATTAGACTCAATATCGGCGAGCGTGGCCGGAGCAGACGACACTGTCGGTAGTGGCGAAGGTGAAACTGCCGGAGCGGGCGAAGTCGCAGATTCAAGCGGTGGTGCAGCAGCCAGCGCCTCGGTAATTGCCGCTCGGGCGTCGCGCTCAGAATCTGGCAGCGATGGCGGCGCGGCAGGTTGAGTCTGCTTGTCAGCCAGCGCCTGCGTCTCCTCCTTGAGTGCGGCAATGACCGCTTCGTCTTTGTTGGTGGTCGCAAACGGGTCAACGCTCGGCGGTTCATCAGACTTCCCCATGGCGGCATTCAACGGCGATTCGCCGAGGGCCGGCCGCGACGCACCGACATAGGTACCGTGATGCAAGATAGTCTTGTTTTGATCAGTATCAAGATCACGACGCTTATCCTCAGCCGCCCGCTCCGTCGTTGCGTTTAGCGTTCCACCCAAGAGCGGTGCGGCCGTTTCTGGCTCAGCCGACACCGACGCACTGATTGGTTGCGATGTTGATGGCGCACCGCTCCGTCCGCTCGTCACTGACGCCGCTCGAAGGCGATCAAGCTGCGCCGTGGCCGCGCGGGCCGCCGCATCTTGCTCTTCGGCCCGAGTCTGCTTGGCCACCTCATCAAGGCTACCCCGCCGCTCATGGCTGATTGACAACGCGCCATCATCTCTTTTTGACTCAGCCGGCTTTGAGCGTTTTCCCCGCTCGACCTTAAAATTAGCACCATCCTGGCCGTCATTATCGTGCATCTCATCATCAGCTGCATCGGCCGCTTGCTTTGATTGCTCTAGCTCTGAGTGCTCCTCGGCTTTAATCGCCTGCCCCTCGGCCAACTTAGTAGCAATCAATTGCTGGTTCGCGCCAACCGCCATCAGCTCTGCCGCCAACGTCATCACCCGCGACGAGGTTAGGTTATTACTAAACCGCTCCGTCGCCGCCACGACACCGGTCAGCAACGCCGTCGCGATCTGCTCATCCATGGTTATTTTCGGTGTTCGTAACTCATCGATCAGGTCAACCAGCATCTCGCTCACGCCTGACGCCTTATCATCATGCCAATCAACCGTCCCGAGACTACTCCTCACCATACCGGCGGTCACCGTCGATACCACTGCATCATGCAAAATCTTGCCATGAGCCGTCAGCGCCTTGTCGAGATGGTCCTGGCTCTCAACATTCAATGCGAGCACCAGTTCAATGTTATAATCGCCCTGCGAAAACTCTAGATCAGCCTCGGTAATTGTCGCCCGGTACGGCGTGATAAAAATCTTCACTGCATCATCAACCACCTTGTAGCGCAGATGGTCGGCTTTTTCCTTATCAAGCGCGATGATAAAATCACGCAGGCTATCCGCCGTGGCTTCAAACGTCTCGTCAGGCTCGAGGAACGAAATCGCCGGCGGGACTTTGCCACTAAAAACAGCCGTGGCGTGCTTGCCCAGTTTATTGAGGAAAATTGTCAGCCCCAACGCTGCCGATAGCTCGTCCACCGATGGATCAGCGCTTACCGTCACCAAGATATTAGTCACATCTTTGATGCTCTGAATGATCTGCTGCTTTTGTGACTGGCTCGCCATTGTTGTGTCCCTGTTTATTTTTGTTTATACCGTTGAATCACATTATACATAAGCATTTCAGGAAAGTCAATAGATTATCGTCAATGCGAGCCACTCTTTACTTTTATTGGGTTTTTCTGTATAATCCATCCTTGATTAGCGAAACAAATTTATAGAGGTAAAGGAAATCTATGCCAATCATCAAATCCGCCATCAAACGGGCAAAACAAACCCTAAAACGCCGCGAGCGCAATATCGGTATCAAGCGCGACATCAAGTCAGCCGTCAAGGCCTTCATGGCCGAGCCAAGCGCCGCAACGCTGGCCGCTGCCCATAGTGAACTTGACACCGCTGTCAAGAAGAACCTGCTGAAGAAAAATACTGCTGCCCGGCGCAAGAGTGCCCTCTCAGCTATCGCGAAAAAAGCCGGTGTTAAGCTTGAAGCGACCAAAAAACCAGCTGCCAAAGCCCCAGCAAAGACGACGGCAAAGACTACCACCAAGTCAACCGCTACCAAAAAACCAGCTGCAAAAAAGCCAGCAGCCAAAGAAGCTAAATAGCCATTCGGTTTGCATCAACAATTACTCCCGTCGGTTGGCGGGAGTATTTTACAATTTGTGAGCCCTAGTACCGAGAAAGTCTAGTGCTTGCTCGCGGGCCAATATCCTCCTTTATTCTATGGAACAAGTCGTCCATCTTAACCCGTTCCAACAGAGTCCCTTGTGGCAAGCCCTTATCTACCTCGAGCGTTGTTATCATCCGAGTTACGAGCTGTGGGTAATAATTGTCCGTCTCACAAAAAACTCCACGAATCACATGCTCTTTTTTCCCTATAACCAGCTTTACCGCATCATAAAGACTTTCATCAGCAATTCTCAGTGTTTGCTCCTGTAGCTCATCAATGTCAGACACTCGCCCTGAGTTAAGTCGCATTTGTTGATATATCTGACTCTGCGGAGAGTCTGGGTGATAAACATAATTAAAATGAACGGATGCCACGGCCATTTTGTCAAAAAATTCCTCAGGAAGCCCGTTCCCCATCATACTTTCATACAAATACTGAGTTTTATAACCGTCACCACGTGGACCTCTTGAGCCAATTGGCGGTGCAGCCCTTCCCTCGGCCCACGTATCATAGTTATCCTTGATCTCCCCGGCAATCTCATACAATTCTTCGGGTCTTGTTTCATTTAACCTTATGTCTATATTTGCCGCTAATGAGCTCAGATGTTTGTCAGATAGTCGCATACGTTTAGTCTCCTCAAATACCTGAACGAGATGAGGACACTCTTCGCCAACATACTTTGCCATCTCGGCGATCACTAACGCAGGCTCATTGTCAATAGCTCCTCGGCTAATCTCTGTTTCTTTTCTAGCCATTTTCTCCTCGAGCCCCAGCTCCATCCATTGCTTTTGCCGTTCGTCTAAAGACTGTTGTTTATCAGACCCCTGCGTATCAAGCTCCGTATCTTTGAAGACCATGGCTAATTCCTTTTTACCTTTCTAGTAAACTAATAGTAGTTTGCATTGTACTATATCATACTTATTTTGTCAAGCATATAAATGGCTTATGCTGGCTTAGCGATCTATCCTAGTCACATCAATCAGCGCCGCCTCAACCAACAGCCACGGCGACACACGGGTTGTCTTCATATGTTCATCAGCCTGCGCCAAGGCAGAATTAATTACCGCAAGTTGCGCCGGTGTCGTCCGCGCTGCATACGGCGCTACCTTTCTTAGCGCATACGGATGGGCCGCAAAATCACGAGCCACCGCCCCCGTGTCACCGCCAGATAGCACCAACGCGTTCAGCTGCACCGATTGCGAAACCAACAGCCCCAGCGTCTGGTACGCCCCATCATCACCGCTCTCCGCCTCGAGGTAGGCAATGATTGCGCGCACTTTTCCCTGGTCACCATCCATCATCGCCGCAAACAGCTCAAACGCACTTTCAGCCGGAGCGAGCGGCACCAGTGCATTAATTAGCTCATCATTCAACTCGCCAGCCAACGCCAACTGCTGCAGCACCAGATCAAGCCGTGATTGATCAAACCCCAGCCGATCGATCAACGTCGTTGCCTGTGCCGCTGTCAACACTGCCCCATGCACCGTGGCCCGCTCAACACACCACGCACTCAGCTGCGGTTTTTGGCGTTCAGTGAAATGAGCGTATTCCCTTACCTCGGCATGGTTTTGCAGCCACTTATACGTTTTCGTGCGCTTATCAAGCTTTGCCTCCAGAAGGACAACCGTGATCGCCGTGTCGCTGAGTAGCTCCGGCAACTCACGCCACAGGGCCACATTCTGACTCGCATCAGTAATGACCACCGCCTGCTCTAGCGTGAACAGGCTCTGCCCCATCACCACTTCACAGACCTCGGCGGCCGTCAGCTCTTCGCCGTCACGCCGCACCACCTCCATATCACCAACCAGCGCCGCAAGCGCCGCCCGTTTCTCAAACTCGTTGTCGCCGTGAAAGAGATGGATCATATAACTTCCACCTGGCACACTGGACAAACATGCGTACCGCGACCGCCGACTTTCAATTTGATAATCTCCTGATCGGGGTGGCGATGGCAGGCTTGACCTTCACGGCGAAACACATGAGCAAATGTCAGGTAATTCCCTTTCCGGCCTTCGGCATCAACATAATTTTTATCGGTCGAGCCGCCCTGGTCAATACTCAATTGCAAGATTTGCCGCAACTCGTTAAATAATGTATTCAGCTGCTGATCGCTGATGTTTTTTACCCGCGTTTGCGGATGAATCCGCGCCGCCCACAACGCCTCGTCAGCATAAATATTACCAACCCCGGCGATCACTGTCTGGTCAAGAAAAGCTGGCTTGATCATCGAATTCTGGCGGCGGCGAATCCGCTGGATGAAATCCTCGGCGCGTGTATTGGGATCAAGCGGCTCCGGCCCAACTTTTTGCATGAACGGCAAGTTCTTCACCTCATCAGTCGGCAGTAATTTTACCCAACCAAACTTACGTTGATCATTGAAAAATAGCCGTGACCCATCCACAAAATCAACCTGCACCCGCGTCGACCGATCCGGCAGCGCACCAATTAAGCTATCGTTCGGATGACCGCCAGCAAAGTCGTCGATTTCGCGAGCGGTATCCGCAAAAAAATCTTGGGCAACTTTACGTGGGCCCCGAGATTTTTTTGGGGATACCCGAGCGCTATGACGAGAGCTTTGGCGAAAAACTAGCTGCCCCGTCATCTTCAAATGCACCACCAGCGAATAATGCGTATCCAAATCAATCATCAGCACCTTTGCCCGCCGCCGCACCGCCGTCACGCGCGCACCATATAAAAATTGTTCAACATCAGCCGGCGCATTCGGAAAGCTTTTTGGCGAATCAAACACTGCCACTCGCGCCACCACTCGGCCCGGCAGTAACTCCGCCAACCCGCGGCGAACCGTCTCGACTTCGGGAAGTTCCGGCATAAGACGCTCCTAAAACTTGAACAGCGTATCCCGCTGATACAACCCAATAGCGGTGGCCATCTTGTTGCCATCAGGGATTTGCTTGATAAACATATCGACAATTTCCTCGACATTAGCAACGGCTGAGCCCTTGGAGCCGCCACAATCTGACGTCCATAGCGCCTTGATCGATGTTCCATTCATCAACAATTCGAACTTATATACCTTGCCTGTCGCACAAATACCGCGCAGGTCATTTTGCTCATCGCTCAACTGTCGCCCCTCCATCATCTTGCGCTTGTCCAGTGCGTACACCAATTCTTCATAAGCCTTGGCGTTATTATTCAGCTGCTTGGTGTTCAGCTGCTTCTCGACATAGCCTTCATACGTCGTCATCACCCGCGACGACGGCGCAATAGTTATTTGATACGAACGGAATTTCTCATTAGCGACAATCGGGCCACGCACTGTCAGCCTGACCGATCGACCTTCGTCGGTTTGTAGTAAGTCGCTTTTTTTCTGCTCAGTTGTTTCTGGCTGCTGCTTTTGCTCATTGCCACCAAATATTGACCGGCTAATGCTGATAATCGCGACGATGGTCACGATGGTGATAATGATAACGAGCAAAATTGGCACAAACCGAGAAAAAGAATTAAACGAATTATACGTACGCCTCATGGGTTGATTATACCATATTCTGTCAGTTTTGCACTTACCACCCCGGCTACACCTCGTCCCAGTGTAGCCCCACGCCGACGTCCACTTTTAGCGCAATCGGTAGTTCCGGACAAATGCCTTCCATTTCTCTGCGCATGATTTCACCGACTCGCTCAGCGTCTTCCGGCGAACATTCCACCAAAATCGAGTCATGAACCTGCAGGACTGGCTCGGCCAGCCCAGCCAACTTGTCCTCCAGCCGAATCATCGCCAGCTTCATCAAATCCGCTTCCGTTCCCTGAATCGGCATGTTCATCGCCGCCCGCTCCGCCGCTGAACGCACCATAAAGTTGCTCGACTTAACGTCGGGCGTTGGTCGGCGCCGACCAAAATAGGTCTCGACAAAACCTCGTTCACGCGCTTGAACTAAAATTGTGTCCAAATACTGGCGGATTGGCTGGCGCACTGCAAAATAGTGTTCGATAAATTTTTTTGCCTCAGTAAAGGTCATGCCGGTAGCTGCCGCCAAGCCGTGCGGACTCATGCCGTACAGCACACCAAAGTTGATCACCTTGGCCGCGCGCCGCTGCAATTTTGTCACCTCAGCCATTGGCACGCCGTAGGTCTCGGCCGCCGTCTTGGTATGAATATCCACGTCGCTATTAAAATCATCAATCAGCTGCTCATCACCCGCCAACACCGCCGCCAGCCGCAGCTCAAATTGTGAATAATCCACACCAACAAACACCTTGCCCTGACTGGGCACAAACGCCTGACGAATCTTCCGGCCCAGTTCTGTGCGCACCGGAATATTCTGTAGGTTGGGATTGGTACTACTCAACCGCCCGGTGCTGGTGACGTCTTGATTAAAGGTGGTGTGAATCCGACCGTCCTCGGCCACCAATTTCGGCAGCGCTTCAATGTAGGTACTGATCAATTTAGTCAGCTCCCGATACCGCTCAATCAGCTCAATGATCGGGTGTCGCCCGCGCAGCTTATCCAGCTCTTTCTGCCCCGTCGAATAGCCGGTTTTACCTTTTTTGATACCGGTCGTCGGCAGCTGAAGTTTGGTAAATAACACCTCAGACAGCTGTGCCGGGCTGGCGGCATTGAGTTCACGCCCAGCCATCGTATACATTTGTTGTTCAAGCTGGCTCACCTCCGCCCTCAGCTCCTCACCCATCTGTTCAAGGAGCGCCGTGTCCAGCTTCATGCCGCGCTTTTCCATCTGAAACAGCGGCCAAATCACTGGAAAATCAAACTCGTGAAGCACCCTGGCAATCTGCTGATGCGTCGCCATATAATCCTGCTGCTGGCGGTAAATCTGACGAAGCCGCGCCAACTGCCGCAACGCGGAATTATCCTCAGAAAAATCGCCCGCCAGCGCCGCTAAACGACGGTCGCGCCTCAGTGGATCGATCAAAAACGCCGCCTGCCCAATATCCCAGACCTCGTGAAACCGCACCGTCACACCGTGAGCGTCCAGCGCATGATACAGCTCCTTGACATCCGCCGCGATCACCACGCCCTGCGCCAACAGCTGCCAAACCGACCAGCCAATTTCACTAACCTTCGCTCGCCACGCCACGTCAGGCTTGGAATTAATATAGACTATGTCCGGCTCCGATGGATCAATATAGATACTATTTTCCGCCTCAAACAGTGGCTCAGTCGGCAGATTTTCGACGCGCGGCAATTCCAACTCCGCCGTCTCCACTGCCTCATCCGCCGCCTGCATTGTCTTTGGCAGCCGCCCAATCAGCGAATGAAACTCCAATTTCCGCAAAATCTCCGCCACCCGCGCAAAGTCGCAGTCGTTAACATCCGCCACCTCCCAATCCAGCTCCACTGGCGCATCCGTCCACAGCTCCGCCACTTGCTTGGTCAAATATGCCGACTCGCGACCATTTTCCAGCTTTGTCCGTAGAGCGCCTGTTTGCTCATCCACATGCGCATACACGCCGTCCAGCGTGTCATACGCTTGCAATAATTTCACTGCTGTCTTTTCACCAACGCCCGGCACGCCCGGCAAATTGTCGCTGGAATCGCCCTTCAGCGCCTTCAAATCCAAAAACTGATCCGTCCGAATGCCATATTTTTGTTCAAAATATTCCGCGGTAAATTCCTCGATATTCCTCAGGCCATTTTTCATGGCGTAGACTTTGGTGAGGGGCGACACCAATTGCAGCGCATCCAAATCCGACGTCAGCAGACAGGTTTGCACGCCGCGCGCTTCCGCTTGCCTGGCAAACGCACCCATGATATCGTCCGCCTCATAGTCATCCAACTCATACAGCGGCCAGCCAAAGGCATCCAAAAGTTCCATCAAAATCGGAATTTGCTGATAAAAATCATCGGGCGCTGGCTTGCGACCCGCCTTGTACTCTGGGTATAATTCCCGCCGCTTACGGATGTTAGTGCCGCGCTTGTCCCACGCCACCGCCACATAATCCGGCTCCAATTTCTTGATCAGCTCAATTGCCAAACTCACAAATCCATACACGCCGCCAGTCGGCGTACCGTCCGCCGTACTGAGACCTGGCATGGCATAATACCCTCGGTAAAACACTGATTTTCCGTCGATGACCGCCAAACGCTTCATATACTCAGTATAGCAAATTTGCTATACTAACAACATGACACAACCACATGCAAACATTATCGCCCTCGTCGGTCTGGCTGGTAGCGGCAAAAGTTCGGCGGTCGAATATTTCACCAAAAAGGGTATTCCGAAAATCTATTTTGGCGGCATCATCTACAAGGCCATGGAAGAAGCTGGCATTGAACCAACGTGGGACAATCAGCAAAAATTCCGCGAGGAAATTCGCCGACGCGAAGGCAAAGATTTCGTGGTCAAGCGCGTCGTTAAATCCGCGCATGATTTGATTGACGCTGGCCAAAAACTTATCGTCCTGGACGGGCTGTACACTTGGAGCGAATATAAAATTCTCAAGCACGAATTCCCTGGCCAGATGTCCGTCATCGCCGTCGTCACACCAAAACACCTGCGCTATCAACGCATGGCCAAACGCCCTGAGCGGCCAATGCAACCACGCGAAGTTGACCAACGCGATTGGTCGGAAATTGAAAACCTAGAAAAAGGCGGGCCTATTGCCATTGCCGACTATTTCGTAACAAACGACCGCGGCCTGGATGAGCTGTACGCGCAGTTAGAAGCCGTCACTCACCACGAACATTTTTGCAAGGCGCCTGAGCAGTGCTAAATCACAACGCACCAAAAAGGCCAGACATACCCGCCTGGCCTTTTTATTATCGCCCGTCAATCTAGCTCAAATACTCATACAACTTTTTAGCATCCTTGTGCTTCCTCAGCTTTGCCAAAGCCTTGGCTTCAATCTGGCGAATTCGTTCGCGCGTCACGGCAAATTGTTGGCCGACTTCCTCAAGCGTATGGCTTTTGCCGCCATTGTCCAGCCCGAACCGCATGCGCACAATTTTTTGCTCGCGATCAGACAGGCTTGACAGCACCTCGGCGACCTTTTCTTTCAGCAGCTGATTGGTCGCTGATTCTTCTGGCGAAATTGTATCTTCATCCTCGATAAAATCGCCCAACACCGAATCTTCCTCGTCACCATCACGCCCGATGCCAGCATCCAGACTCGACGTCTCTTGTCGAATTTTATTGATGTACTCAATCTTTTCCGGCTCCATGTCCATTTCCTTGGACAATTCTTCCATTGTCGGCTCGCGGTTCAGCTCCTGAGTAAGCCGTCGCTGCGTCCGCACTAGCTTGTTAATCGTCTCGATCATGTGCACAGGGATGCGAATCGTCCGCGCCTGATCAGCGATCGCCCGGGTAATCGCCTGGCGAATCCACCACGTCGCGTAGGTCGAAAACTTAAAGCCCTTGTCCGGATCAAACTTCTCCACGGCGCGCAGCAAGCCAGTGTTGCCCTCCTGGATCAAGTCCAGAAAATCCAACCCGCGGCCCGAATACCGCTTGGCAATCGACACCACCAAACGCATGTTCGCCTCGGCCATCTTGTCCTTGGCCTTCTTGTCGCCCTCGATGATTCGCCGCGCCAGCTCCATTTCCTCATCCGAACTTAATAGCGGGATTTTACCAATCTCACGCAGATACAACCGCACCGAATCGTCCGAAATATCATCCAGATACTGGCCGGTGCTTAATGCCTCGAGATCTTCCATCTCCTCGTCATCATGTACCGCCGTCAAATCTGGCTCAAGTGGATCGTCATTGGTCGGGGTGTATTGCTGGTCGTTGTTCACGCATTCTCCTTAATCAATGCGTTCAGCTGCTGCCGCAAGATGCGCGCCCGCGCCTCATCGCTGAGCTCCTCAGCCTCACGCAAATCTTCTAATAATTGTTGTTTTTTTGTGTCGCGGTGTTTACGTATCAATTGCTTTACCAAACGCGCCATTTCACTGTCCAGAGCTTCTGGTTCCCAGTCCATGTAGCGGCGTTCACTTTTTAACTGTACTATTTTCACATACTGCTCAAATTTTTGCAAGGGGCGTGGCAACTTTTCTCGATCAAGTAGCGGCTCAGCTTGCAGCGCCGTCACCACTGCTCGAGCTGGCTCGTCCAAGCTTGCCGCCTCAAGCGCCCCGACCCAGCGCCGCGTCGATGGTTGACTAAGCGCTAGACCGACGATGATGTCCGCTAATTCGTCACGAGGTTTACTCGGAGTCGCCTTTTCAATCTTTGGTTTTTTAAGCTGAGCGGGCGGCGTTGATCCGTCAGCGCCCAGCTTCGCCCGCAAGGCCGCGAGACTGGCGCCAGTTTCTTTAGAAATCACCGCCAAGTAATGCTCTTGCTCCACCGGATCTTTCAAGCCGCGCACAATTCTGAGTGCAGTTGTTGAAAATCGCCGCTTGCCTTCGGCCGTCGCCAAATCTTCCATCTCGGCGTGCCGAGCGATCACCCAGTCCACCGCCGGCTGCGCCTGCTCAACCGCCGCTTGCCATAACACTGGGTCTTTTTGGATCAATTCATCCGGGTCTTTCACGTCATCCGGCAGGCTCACCACCTCTAGTTCCACGCCAATTTCCTGCGCCAAATTGATCGCCCGCTCCGTCGCGCCCACGCCCGCCCGGTCGCCATCAAACGCCAGGCGAATTCGTCCCGCCAACCGGCTCAGCGCCTTCAAATGCTGCAGCGTCATCGCTGTCCCCGCCGTCGCCACTACGTTTTTAATGCCAGCTTGATGGCTACTAACCACATCCAAATTCCCCTCGACAATCACCGCCGCATCACTCTTACGAATCGCCTCTTTCGCCTGATACAGCCCAAAAATATGGCGCGATTTATCAAATAGCAATGTCTGTGGCGTATTCAAATATTTCGGCGCACGCGGATCGTCGCGAATAATTCGCCCCGTAAAGCCAACCACCTCGCCGCTGCCGTCGCTCAAGGCCACCATCATCCGCCCCCGAAACAAGTCGCCGCCAAACCGATTCACCAGCCCCGCATCAGCCAGTTCCCGGCGCGAAAACCCCCGCTTCTCCAGCGCTTTGGTCAGCGCATCGCCCTGATCTGGCGCATAGCCAATGACAAAATCACCGATCGTCTGCCGATTCAGCCGCCGTTTTTTCACCGCGTACTTTAGCGCCGCCGAATTTTTCACCAAGTTTTGCTGATAAAAATTTGCTGCTAATTTTAGCGCTTCCCGCGCCCGCGCCCGCCGCTTGGCCGCCCGTCCATCACCATGAGAAAACAAACTCAAATCCACGCCCGCCTTGCGCGCCAAATGCTCCAACGCCTGGCGAAAATCCATCCCCTCCACCAGCATCACGAATGTAAAGATATCGCCGCCCTTGCCCGAAGAAAAATCATGCCAAATCTGCTTTTCCGGACTGACCATAAAACTCGGCGTCCGCTCGTCAGTGAACGGACTCAGTCCCTTCAGATTACGACCCGCCCGCTTCAGCTGAACATATTCGCCGATTACATCCTCGATATTCAGCCGCGCTCGCACTTCTTCCTTGGCATCATTCATGGTTTTTATTATATCACTCTTTACCTCTGTTGTTGTTTATGCTTTAATGGGTATATGCAGCCACACAATGACTATGACGTGCCAACCGGTATCGATTATCTCAATCAAATTTCTGCACCGCCAGCGCCGCAGGGCTTTGATAAAAAGTCAAAGATTATCTTGCTCGTTCTCGGTATCATCGGGCTGCTCGGTCTGGTCTTTATTATTAATGCCGCCCAAAACGCTTCCCGCGGCCCCTCATTAAATAATCTCATTGCTCGTCTACAAAAACTCCAAACCGTCTCCGAGAAATTTACTTCCCGCCTCAAATCCAGCCAGCTCCAAGATGCTAATAGCTCGCTCACAGCTGTACTCACCACTGCCAATAAGTCCATCGAAACACCAGCCGCTGCCCAGAATATCGACGTCAAAAAAGACCTCAAAAACATCACCGCGCTCGACCCACCAACAAAGCTCGAGGAAAAATTTGAGGAGGCCTATCTCAACGCCGACCTCGACAACACCTATGCCTACACCATGAATACCGAGCTAGCCGACACTCTGTTGATGATGAATCGTATCAAAGAGGGCTCGCGCAGCAAAAGCACAATTGACTTTCTCGAAAAAACTATTTCCGACCTCACCAACGTACGCAAGCAGCTCATGGCGATCACCGGTGATTCGGAAAAGTCATAAGTTTTATTCACTCTGTCACCAGCTGGGGCAAATCAGCGCTACTTTTCTCAGCGATTAGCCCCTGCTGTTTTACTCACTTCGCCGCCAGCTGATAACTCAGTCGCACCAAATCAAAAATTTCTTCATCACTCAATTGCCCCGAACAAATGATGGTGTTCCAGTGCTTCTTATTCAGATGATACCCCGGCAGCACCGTCTCGTACTTCTCGCGGAGATTCTCAGCCAATAGCGGATCGCACTTCAGACTAACTCTGAGTGGCTTTGAGCCCTCCGTCACTAGCGCCACCATCTTCCCCACACCGTTATTGCTCTTGCCAAATTTATACACCGCAACATCCTCGCCAAACGGATAGTCCAGCCATACGCCAGGCAAACTGAGAATAAACTCTTCAAATTGTTTATGGGTCATGGTTTTACCTTTTTCAGATAATACTGAAGCTCCTTGATGCTACCGCGAATGTCCTCCAGCGCCCGATGATCCTCTGGTTTAGCGAACTTTTTGCCGTACTTGCCCTCAAACACCACTTTCCAAGCACTGACATCCAGCATCCGATAGTGTAGCCTTTTTGACAACGTAGACCACCACCCGTCAATAAACCGCCGATCCTGGTGAATTGAATTACCGCCCAGTAAAATCCGCGGCTCGTCCGCAAAATATTCATCGCAAAACACCAGCAAATCATGCTCCACCTCGGCCAGCGGCTTGCCCGAGGCATTTTGTTGCTCCAACCCACGCCGCGCCTCTGGATGTTCGTTCCAAAAGCTAGCATTTCGATCCAGCAATTTACCTAGCTTCTCTGAATCATGGCACACCACTCCCTCATACGTCGCAATCTCCGTAAAATCCCAATCCGTGACGATCGCCGCCACCTCCAAAATCTCATCACGCACCGGATCCAGCCCGGTCATCTCCAAATCCATCCATAAAATCTTTTTCGGCTTAAAACTGGCTTTCATGTTTCTATTTTACCACTTCCTTGCAGCGTGCTACACTAAAACCATGACCAAACGTATCCTTCTCAAATTATCCGGCGAGCAGCTCCAGGGCGAGTTCGCCAGCGGCTTTGATCCCAAACGTGCCCGTTGGATCGCCGAACAAATTAAACCAGCTCTAGAAACCGGCGCCGAAATCGTCATCATGGTTGGCGGCGGCAATTATGTCCGCGGCAACCAAATCATTGGCCACGGTATCCAGCCCGTCTCAGCCCACAATATCGGCATGCTCTCAACCCTGATGAATGCCATTGCCTTGGCTGATGTCTTCAATGACACCGACCTACCGACCCGCGCTCTCTCTACTGTCGAGATTAATCAATTCATCGACCAATACACCTTCCGCCGCGCCCTTAGTCATATCAAGAAAGGTCGCGTCGTCATCGTTGCCTGCGGCACTGGCCGGCCATTCTTGACTACCGACACCGCCGCCCTCAACCTGGCCCTCGAGATGCAGTGCGACGTTGTGATCAAAACAACGAAAGTCGACGGCGTATACGACAAAGATCCAACCAAATTCCCTGACGCTGTTAAATTTGACCATCTTAATTACAACCAAATCCTCACCAACCCCGATATCACCATCATGGACAAGGCTGCCATCGGGCTGGCCGCCGAAGAAAATAAACCAGTTATCATCTGCGACCTCCTCACCGACGGCAACATCGCCCGGGCCGCTCGCGGCGAGACAGTCGGCACGCTGATTTCCTAGCCCTGAGTACGGTACGCATCTTGTTCCAGCATAAATCGTTTTACATAAAAAATCCGCCGTATTTATCCGGCGGATCTGTTTTTAAGGCCCAATTAGTCTTTTTTCTTGTCTAATTTATCCAGCTTCAAAAAGTGAATAATCGCATACACCACAAACGCCACCGCTAACAAAGTGATCAGCGAGCTAACGAATGCACCGTACAGGAATTCACCCTTGCGACCAGCAATCTCAACAGAGAATGATGCTGCCTGCAGGCCTTCCTGCGAACCAACAATCAGCTGCACCAGCGGGTCGATAAACGCTGTCACCAACTTTTTCACGGTATCGCCGGCCGCAGTACCGATCGCCAGACCGACAGCCAGGCCAACCACGCCTTGCTCACGGATAAAGGTCATAAAACCGCCGCCATGGCCCTTGACCGCCGCTGCCTTTTCTTTCAGCGCTGCCACGCTTGGTTTTTTCACAATCGATTTCTTAGTAGTCGTCTGTTTGGTAGTCGCCTTCTTGGCTACTTTCTTCTCTGCCATAAAAACTCCTTTATGTTAAGTAGTACCTTGATTGTAGCATAAAACTTTACAAATTATCTAAAAGTTTTCTGGCTGCAGCAAGCTTACCGTTGTGCAGGCTATTTGGTGGATTCTCCCCGTATAGTTTAATAGCCCGCCAGGCAAGCTCCTTGTTTCCTGTCTGTTTGGCAATTTTTCGTATGATATCTGGCAAAAATAACTTATTTTTCGATTTATCGTCTGGAACCAAGCTCTCGTCCACCATAGTCGCTAAATCAATTGCTTCGTCATATTTTCCTGCCAATATTAGCTGACGACACAACCCATCAACTTCCTTCAGGCCATTTCGCGAATCAACATCAAGATATACCCCTGATAATTCTGATAGCCCTTTACTCGCTGCTTCGATCTTGCCCGACCCCGCTCGTCGGACGGCATTGTACTGCTGAATCAGCAACATACGCCTCGGTACTGAGGGTAATGTTAAGAATTGTAATATCCGATTTCGAGGCTCATGTTCATGAGATTGTGCTACGTCAATAGCATCAAACGACAACCATGGCCTTGAATTAATAAACTTTTGCCTATCAATCGACGGCGGTAGCCGTTTCAAGAGTTCTCCTGAAAAAAATGTATTCACTGCCCGCAACTCACCCATCGCTAGCTGGTCAAGCGGGTTGGGCGCACCGCTGCCAATCACGCCGGTCATATCACAACATAGCTCCTGCGTCGCCACATCAAGCAAAAAAGCTCGCCTACTACTCCAATCAAATAGTGTCACCATGGCATGCTGATTCGCATAACTAATACAATGCTCAATGCCGAGCTGCTCCAGACATTCTGAGGCAATAATGACATGGCCAAAACAGTTTGTAGCCTCACGATTGGCAACTTCAACTGCATCGAGTAGCGGTGAGTTAGCCAAAGTCGGAGCAAAATCCACCGTTTGTCGTACCACCCGTGCTATGTCAACCGCTGCCTTCGTCGCATCATCAAACGTCTGCGGAGACTGTTCATACACCGCACGAATTAATTTCAGCTGCTGCGAATCTAATAAAAACTCACGCCGTAGTCCTGGCTCGGCCTTGATCAATCGCTGCTTAGGCGTCATCAAATTAGCAGAAAGATACTCGTCCATCTCTGCTATATCATACAATTATTTACTAATATTTTACAACTTATCAGGGGCGACGATACCAAGAATGGTGAGTCCCGCCTTCAAGATATCAGCATACACCGCCACAATACCGACGCGGTGCGCTTCTTTGTCGCTGCCGACAACTTGATTCTTCTCATAATAACGGTTGAACTCCTGCGCCAATTCAAACAAATAGGTGCAGATATGATGTGGCTCCAGTTGCTCAACTGCCCGCTCAACAACTTCCGTATATTCAGTCATTTTCCGGATAAGCGCTCGATCCTCACCTTCAATCACCCTTGGAAAGGTAACGGACTCTGAAGATTTAGCGAGAATACCGCAAGCGCGAGCGTGGGCGTATTGCAGATAGCTACCCGTATTGCCAGTCAGACTGACCGCATCATTAACGTCAAAGACCACATCGCTACCAATTTTGACCTTCAAAAATTGATAGCGCAGTGCGCCAGCCACCACGTCATCTGTTGGCTCACCGCCCCGCTCACCAATCGCCTTACTAAACTCGTCAAACAACCAGCCAATGGTGATCACGTCGCCGTCGCGTGAACTCATCTTGCCAGTCGCTAGCTTGACGGTACCGGTCGAGATGTTTTCAGTCACACCCGTTAGCTCTGGTATACATAACTCTGCCGCCTTGATCACTCCCTGGAAATAGGCTTTTTGCTCCTCGGCGGTCACAATATAGCTTTTCTTGGCATGAAAATCATCGTTCTTCAGCGTCATCAGTCCCAAGTCGCGCGCGCCATACAACCCCAACCCCTGACTCGTCACAAATACATTGTCAAAGCTGCCATATTGGCTACCCGGAAACACCAGCGCCCCGTCACTTTCCTTGAACACCTTTGGTACATGCTTCTTGACAATTGGCACGCCTTTGTTATCCGCCTCGCTCTCCAGATAACGCCGCTCAATCGGCTGATTGCCGATACGCTGCATGTTGTGATCAATTTCGTCAAAACTCCACTGCTTGCAGGTTTCATACACTTGCCTATAGAGTGGGTCATCCAGCGTAAACGATTGTTTGGCAAGCTCGGCAATCTTGGCCTTTACCGCCTCATCCTCCTTGTATGCCCGAGCGCCTTCAGCATACATTTTGCTCATAAAAGGATTGCGCTCAGCTGGAACAATCTCATCAAGTTTTTTCACATCACCATCGATGTATTGCAGGATCGCCCACATACTTTTGCCGACATGCGCCCCAACGTCGCCGTGATAACTCACGCGGTGTAGCTTGGTGCCGGCAAGCGCCAACAAGTTAGCAATCGTATCTGCCACAATCGCGTTGAACGCGTGACCGATATGCATGGCCTTGAACGGATTTGGATTATTAGTCTCGATAACTACCGTCTCACCGCTGCGCGCGCTGCGTGGATAGGTTTTGAGCAGCTCGAGTATCGCCTGATCACGTAATTTCACATTGATGAAACCCGGCCCAGCCACGCTCACCTCACTCAGCTCCTGGTGGCCGCGCAGCTCTTCAGCAATCGCCTCAGCAATCTCACGCGGATTTTTGCACAGCGGCTTCGCCAGCTGCAGCGCCACGTTCGTCGCAAAATCGCCAAACTTTGGATCGGGGCGCGTTAATTGCACCGACACATCTCGATCAAAACGTTGCTTCACCGCCTGAGAAATAATCTGTTCCATACCTTCCAGTATAGCAGACAACAAGCAGTTTTACTCCTGACCCATTTCTTCCAGCTGCAGCAGCGTCACCGAACTCGGACTCGAGCCCTTGACGTGACGCAAAACATACCCAAGTGCCGAGGCATCGTCATGACTCAGCGTCGTCTTATCAAGCGGATCCTGCATTTCAATTGTTTCTTCAGCCATTTTTATTCCTTTTTATTTTAGGTACTATCTGGCTGTATGCTAGCATAAGTTTTTTACTTTGTCAAGGCAGCTCGAATCAGCCCGTCAAATAGCGGATGCGGTCGGAATGGGCGCGACTTAAATTCAGGGTGAGCTTGCGTAGCCACGAAATACCGATGATGCGGCGCTTCGATAAATTCCACCAGCTGGCCGTCCGGCGATGTGCCGGAAATCACCAAACCGCCCCGCTCAATCGCTTGAACAAACTCTTGATTCACTTCGTAGCGATGGCGATGCCGCTCAGTTACCTCTGTTAAACCGTATGTTTTAGCCACAAGTGAACCAGATTTCAGCACCGCCGGATAATCGCCGAGGCGCATCGTGCCGCCGGTCGACTGCTTGCCCTGCTGGCCGTCCATGATGTACACCACATTCGCGCCAGGCTCAGCGCCAAACTCTTCACTGTTAGCATTCGCTACGCCGCCAAGGCGCGCTGCCGCAATGACCGCCGCCTGCAGGCCAAGACAAATTCCTAAATATGGTTTGTTGTTTTTTATACAATACTCAGCCGCCTTAATCTTGCCCTCCACGCCGCGCGTACCAAAACCACCCGGCACCACGATAGCGTCAACGCTGGCAAAATCAGCTTCGCTCGCCGTCTCAGCGTTAATCCACTTGATAGAAATCTCGCTTTTGTTCGCCCAAGCGGCAGACTTTAGCGCCTCAGTCACCGACAAGTAGGTATCAGAATTATCAATGTATTTAGCCACCAGACCGACGGTTACCCGCTTGGCATACTCAGTTTTATCACGCTTTGCCAAACGTTTCCATCGCTGCAAATTCGGCTCCACTGAATTGTCGGTAAATTCGCCCAATAACTTGCCCAGATCGCGATACACCGTCAATGGCACTTCATATACCGTATCAACATTTGGCATCATAATAATTCCCTCCTGGCGCACGCCAGATGAAATAGCAATTTTTTCGCCGATACTGCGCGGCGGCTTGTCATGGCCCTCCGTCCGGACTGCCACCACATCCGGCATAATGCCAAAACCGCGAAGATCCGCCAGCGCATTCTGAGCCGGCTTGGTCTTATATTCATGAGATGCCTCCAAAAATGGTACATACACCACGTGCACGAACAGGCAATTTTCCCGCCCCACATCCAGCGCAAAACCGCGAATCGCCTCGATAAAACTTAGGCCTTCGTAGTCGCCGACCGTACCGCCAATTTCCACGATGTGGACGTCGCCCTCGGCCGCCTCGCGGATAGCCGCCTTGATAGAATTAGTCAAATGCGGCACCATCTGTACCGTCTGGCCGCCAAACTTACCGGCCCGCTCATTGGCGATCAAATCGCGCAGCAGCCGGCCCGACAGTGTGGTGTTTTTCCGCGTCAGTTCCAAATCCAAAAACCGCTCGTAATGACCCAAATCCAAATCGGTCTCGGCACCGTCCTTGGTCACAAAGCACTCGCCATGCTCTTTTGGGTTCAATAGTCCAGCATCAACATTCAGATACGGATCGCACTTTTGTGCCGACACGGCGATGCCTTTGGCCTGCAATACCGCGCCGATACTCGCCGCCGTGATGCCCTTGCCAACACCAGACAATACCCCACCGGTTACAAAAATATATCTCTTTGTCATCACTTCTCCAACCTATCAAAAGAGGCGTCGAATTGACACCTCTGTTGTTTTATTCACAACCGTCACACACTGTCAAACTTGCGGGATCGAGTGGCGCCGCAATGCCGCCAGACTTCTTTGCCTGCTCGTCGGCCACCGCCTGCGCTGCCTGCATCGCCGCATCAATGGCATTCAATTTTTCTTCCAAAGTCATGTCGTCAGAAATAATTTGACTTGCGTTCATGTTCCTGTCTTTCTATATATTTAGTATCTGCTTATGCTTATAATACGCTACATGTAGCGTTTATGCAACATAGTGCAGCCAATTTCCTGTTGTAGTTTTTTCATCAAGATTACCAATTGGCATGATGTAAATTTGCCTATTTTCCACGCGCGGCATGAAGTCGCCTAACTTATTGGCATACGCCTGCAAAGCCGCCGCCTCCTCTTCCTCTGGCAACTCTCGTACCTTTGTTGTCAAAAAGACAGCACTCTTTTGATCATTCCACACTACAAATTCTACAACACCGCTGCGGTAGGCATTAACGGCATGGCGAGACTGTCGGTCAGAAATCCAAATAATGTTGTCATTTTTATAACGTACAAAGTGGAGCGGCGTGATTAACGGCGTGCGATCGCGATTAACAGTCGCCAAAGCGCCAATTTCAACTGTATCTAAAATATCTGTTGTAATTTTGTCCATGGCAGTTACTTCGTGGTGTTTACTTCATAGCTGGTGTTAGTGCTTTCAAAGAAATTGACCAATTCCAAAGTGTCGTTTGCGGTGGCCATCCATTTGGCTGGGTTGGCTACGTTGTACTCCGGCTCAAATCCAAGTTCAACCAAGCGCCGGTCAGTCATGTGCATGACGTATTGATTGACATAATCAGCGTTTAGGCCCAAGATCCCCTTTGGTAACATGTCCTTGTTGTATTCTTTTTCCAGCTCAACCGCCTGCAGGATAAGCCCACGAATTTCCTCGGCAAATTCCTGGGTTTGCAGCTCTGGGTTTTCGTCCAAAATAGTCAGTAGCAAATTGATACCAAAGGTCAAGTGCAAGTTCTCATCCTTGGTGATCCAGTCCAGCAATGTACCGACATTGCGCAGCAAGTTGCGCTGACGGAAGCTCATGCCAACCATAAAGCCCGAGTAGAACCAGATACCCTCAAGAACAATGTTATAGGCCACCAGCGAGCGGACAAAGTCTTTTTTGCCCTCCAATGTATAGATGTCGAGGTTTGGATCCAGCATGACATCGAGGTGCTTGTTCTGGAAATCTGCCTTGTCAGCCAACGATTTCTTACCAAAGCCCGCCGCATAAATTTCCTCACGGTCAAACGGAAACGTCTCGATGATATATTCAAACGTCATGAAGTGATTGGCCTCTTCCCACATCTGCTTTGACAGATAGAGCTGCGCTTCAGCGGCATTGACGTACGGATAAATGCCAAATGCCAGCGACTTGTTGATCAGTAGCTCGTTTGGGTTAAGATAACTAATGACGGTTTTGAGCGCATGCTTTTCCTCGTCACTGAGTTTCTCAAAATCCGCCAAATCTTGTACTAACTGCACCTCGTTTGGGAACCAGGTATTAGCCACTGCTTGGTTGTATAAATCGTATGCCCACGGATAACGAATTGGGTGCAAGCTCAGCCCATCGCGCAAGCCTGAGCCCAAAATTCCCTGTTTAGGATGTTGATAATCTGCCATATTATTCTCCTCTTTTAACTTTAGCAAATCCAAACCCGCGCGTTTTAGCGCCAGTTCGAATCTTCTGTTCTGCTAATTTTTCCACTGAAACCGTGGTCTGCTCTGACTGATGGCGTGGCTTAACGTGCAAGTAGTAGGTGGTTTTTAGGCCACGTCGCCAAGCTTCAGAATAAATCTCCACATATTCATCAATATCACGAGTCTCAAGATACATATTACGGCTAATCGCCTGGTCGACCCATTTTTGTGCCCGGGCTGCTACTTCAATGAATGCATACGGGCTTAATTGGAAGCTGGTTTTATAGACATCTTTCAACTTCTGCGGAATAGCATCAATGTGCTGAATATCCCCTTGATTAGCAAATACTTCTTCCTTAATTTCATCCCACAGGTTCAACCGCTTAAGATCACGCACTAAATTATTGTTTACCTCTAAGAACTTACCGTTCAGCGTCGAGCGGCTAAAAATCTGAGCAAACTGCGGATCAATCCCTGGGGTCGTTCCTGCCACATGACCGATGTTAGCGGTCGGTGCAATGGCCATCAAAGTGGCGTTACGCATACCTTTTTTAACTTTTTTGCGTAGTTTATCCCAATCTAGACGGGTTTTGTTATCAATTTTCACCTTAACCTTGCGATTGTTCGACAATTCCGCCACCGTATCAATCGGCAAAACACCCTTACTCCAGCCGCTGCCGTTATATGTCGGATAGCTGCCTAACTTGGCCGCCAAATCCGCTGACTGGTCGATGGCGTGGTAACTGATAAACTCGGTCAATTGGTCAATCAACTCATAGGCTTCGCTCGATTCATAGCAATAACCGAGTTTTTCCAATACGTCCGAAAAACCCATCATGCCCAGCCCAACAGCTCTCGTCTGCTGATTGGCGTGCATTGCCTCTTTAACTGGCGTCTCAGTAATATCGATCAGATTATCCAATTGCCGAATCGCTGCCCGTGAAGCCTCTTGCAAACGATCCCAGTCCCAAGTCTTATCCTCACGCAAAAACGCTGACAGATTGATACTAACCAAGTTACAGGTGGCGATATTATCCTTGTCTTGAGGTAAGGTAATTTCCGTACACAGATTGCTCAGATGAATCGTACCGGTGTTATTGTTCAGCGCCCGCACATTGATAGTGTCCTTCCAGGTGAGCCATGGGTGGCTAGTGGCCTGCAGGCTAGTCAAAATCTGCTTAAATTGCTGGCGAGCCGATGTCTTCTCAAAGACGCGCATTTTACCAGCTTCAGCCAACTTGATGTACTCTTTGTAGCGCACGGAAAATTCTTCACCATATAACTCTGGCAAATCTGGCGTTTCCGCTGGGTCGAACAGATACCAATCTTGATCTTTCTGCACCCGCTTCATAAACTCATCAGAGATAAATACCGCGGTGTTGGCAAAGCGCGTCCGCATATACGGGTCGCCAGAATTGGAGCGCAAATCAATGAATTGCCCAAAATTGAGGTGCCAGTTCTCCATATAAATTGCTGCCGCACCAGCTTTCTTACCCTTACGGCTAACCGCAAACAGCGCGGTATCGATCATCTTCATGAAAGGAATTGGGCCAGTTGATTCAGTATTAGTGGTTTTAACTGGGCTACCGGCTGCCCGCAACTTCGTAAAACCGATGCCGATACCGCCAGTACCCTTGGCGATAAACATCGTATCCCGCACACTCTTGGCAATTGATTCCATATCGTCATCAACATTTAGCAAAAAACAATTGCTAAGCTGCGGGAACGAGCCGCCAGCATTGACCCGCGTCGAGCCGCCCGGCAGATATTCCAACTTACTCATGTGTTCATAAAATTCAATCGCTGCTGCAGTTGGATCCGGTTCGTTATAGCTAAGTCCCATAGCGATACGCATATGAGTAAATTGCGGCGTTTCCAACGGGTCGCCGCTTTGTTTGCGCAAGGCGTAGCGGTTTTTATTGGTCATCACACCGAGATATTTACTGAGATCGTCGCGTTCTGGCTGTAATGCTTCACCCAACTTTTTCAAATCAAACCGGTCATCACCCATCCGCTTATCGAGCAGACCGTCCTTGACCGCCGCTTTAACAAACTTCGGAAACTCCCGTGCATGCAATTTCTTTAATTCGTCGGCCGTCTCGTAGTCGCCCAAAATACTCTTATAAATAGTCTTTAGCAGTAAGCGGGCTGCGATTTTATCATAATCTGGGTCATCCTTGACATTCTGTAAAACCGTCTGAATCACCGCCTCGTCCAGCTGCTCGGTGGTAATCCCGTCAAATAGCGTCAGCTGCAGCTCGGTCGCCACCTGTACCACCTTAGAAACCTGATCTGGCAGCCCGTCGCAAGCCTTCAAAATCGCCGCGTTAATTTTATTGGCATCAAACGGCTCTTTCGTCCCGTCGCGTTTGATGACGTTGATTTGTTGCACCTATTTCCCTCCTCGATGCTCAGCAAAACTACCGCCGACCTCTCTGTGGTGGCGACTGACCCCTCTCGTCTATTTGCTTTTTGTTTAGTACCCTCTACACATTTAGTGTATGTATACTATGATAAAGCACTAGATGTGGCGTGACAAGAGGATTTGTGAATTTTACAATGAAAGCAGCTCGCTAACTGATTACTCTCCGCCAACGAGCCACGGAGGCAATCATTAGTGGTCGCCCCTCGAGGCGTATCGACGAGGATATAGCCCGCGGTTATGGATGACCACCAGCTAATATCGACGTCTTAGGGGTTCTCGCCATTCTGCACCACGCTACGAGCCGCACCCAACGCACGCTCCATTAACCGAGAATCGTATTCATCCATCATTCACCACTATACAGCTTTCCACAAGTCACTCTTTCAAACCCTAGAGACGAGTACATCTCCTCCACTGGCGAGTCCGCTTCAGTCTGCAGCAGAATTGTAGGATTGTCGTGCTTAAACCGCGCGTTTACCTCACGCGCTATTGCTTTTGTAGCAAGAGAGCCGTAGCCTTTTCTTCTGGAATCAGGGGCTGTTCCTACCGAGTAGATCGCCCCAACATCTGGCCCAATCAGGGCCGAGCCGACTGCGACACACCGACCGTCTACCGTAACCTTGCTATGTACGGCATGAATCAACGGATGCTTGGGCTCCTGTTGTGCATACGACCGCACATATGCAAAGGGGAGCCCAGAATAGCCAATCCCCTCGCCCTCCTCCTCGGAAGTGCCATACGCAGCCTCGAAGACCATCAACATATCCTTATCGGGCCGAGCCACGATCGTGATGGAAGCTCCCGAGGAATCGGTGGTGGAATAGCCTGTTAGCGCAGTGTTGTTGACCAAGACCATCCATGCTTCACGAGATTCCAGAGAAAAGGACACGTCGTTAAGCGAATCCGTAGTCCAGATGTTGAGAGGATATCCGTACTGCCTACAGTAGGTGGATATCTGCGCCATGTCCCCCTTCGAAGGCGCCCTCCCATCAACGCGGTAAGCGTAGTTCCAGTAGCAGTCGTCAATTCCCGACTGCCCTTGGGCATACCACCACCCATTCCCAATCGAATGAATCCCACGCAAAAAGACGCCAACGTTTGCTTCATTGTGGAATTGAACGAGTTTTGGTAAGATCATAATTTCCACTCTATCGATGATGCTGAGGAATAGGTATCAACTCTGGCGGAAGGACGGGGATTCGAACCCCGGAGGCCCCGTGAAGAGCCTACACACTTTCCAGGCGTGCCAGTTCAACCACTCCTGCATCCTTCCGTGATGCATATTATAACAGAAAGTCCGCTAGCGGTTGCAACCGGAGCGGCTTTTTGTCTATAATAAAAAGCAATGATGAACGATCCTTCAACGCGAATTAAACTTACTAATGTAACGAAACGATTTGGCTTCGGTGACGCCGAGCAGGTGGCGCTGGACAATGTCAATCTCGAGGTCAAAAAGGGCGAGTTCATTGCCATCGTCGGCCCGTCCGGCTGCGGCAAGACGACCCTGCTTAATATCCTCGGATTACTCGACCACCCGTCAGAGGGCGAATATTACCTTGATAATAAATCAGTCGAGGATCTGACGGCGACACACCACGCCACAATTCGTTCGCGCGATATCGGCTTTATTTTTCAACATTTCAATCTCATCCCGCGCCTGACGGTGATTGATAACGTTGCCCTGCCACTTACTTATAAAGGCATTAGCAAGACCAAGCGCCTCCAAGAAGCTAGCCGAATTTTGCGCAACTTCCATCTGGGCGAGCGCGAATATTATCTGCCGCATCAACTATCCGGCGGCCAGGTTCAGCGCGTAGCGATTGCCCGAGCGCTAGTCAACAGCCCATCAATCATCCTAGCCGACGAGCCGACCGGCAACCTTGATTCCAAGTCCAGCCACATTATCATGGAGGAGCTGTCCGACATTCACCGCCGAGGCAACACAATTATCATGGTGACGCACAATCCAGAATTATTGTCATATGCCAGCCGGGTGATTTCCATGCTCGACGGGCGCATCGACACCGATACGCACCACATCAAGAAGATCTTTAAGCAAAAGCTGGGCGGCGATGACCAGCCAGCAACCCCAGTGACTTCAACTCCGCCACGCACGACAGCCGCCAAAGATGAAAAAGCTAAGCCAGACGAGAAAACTGAGCCAGTAAAAACCCCAACTGAGAAACAGACACCCGAACAGCCAGTCGCGGCGACTACTCCCGACGAACCTGCTACCCCAGTGAAGTCCCCGGATGACCTCCCGCCAAAGCGACCGCTTGGCACCACCTCGGCCAAAGCGACCACAAAGACTGTTAAAGCCGACAGCGACCATAGTAAAAAATCAGCAGATTCTGGCGCCGCAAAAACCGCTGCTCCATCGACCGAGAAGAAACCCGCCCCTAAGTCCGATAAAGCCGACGACGCAAAAACCGATGCCGCCAAATCAACGAAGAAACCAGTCAAAAAAGAACGGAAAGCTACGAAAAAGTCATGAAAATGCTCCTCAATAATCACTTCGAGAACGCTACTGAGTCGCTCAAGTCAAATAAAGTCCGCACCTACCTATCGATTTTTGGCATCATGGTCGGCATCGCCAGCATTACTATTATCCTGTCATTACTGACCGGCACGAGCCGCCTGTTTGGTGATCAGTCCGCCAAGATCTCTGACACCACCGCGCTCATTCGCTCTGGTAGCGAGGCGCGGCCGGATTCATTGCTGTCACTCAGCTCCGGACACGCTGCCCAGATGGTGAATACACTGACCGAACAGGACGCCCGAGAAATTGCCAAGGCGACCAACAACAGCGCCGCACCGCTGGCAACATTTCACACTAACGTATCGACACCGGACGGTAAGACGAAGCTAGAACACATCACTGTTACCGGCAGCTCGGGCGAACTGGCAAAGCTCGCCGGCCTCAAGTTGCGCGAGGGACAATTCATCGACGAGGCCAATGGCGTCGTGATCGGCAAGCAGCTGTCAATTGACCTATTCGGCACCGAAAAATCCCTCGGCAGCGTCCTCAAGCTCCGCGGCGAAACGCTCACGGTCGTCGGCGTGCTCGACGAGCCAGAAACTGCACCTAGTTACCTCGGCGTTGATTTTAATCGCTCTATCATCCTGCCGCTGGCCGTCAGCAAAAAGTTCACCCAAAACACCGCCCAAATCCAGCAAATCCTCATCACTGCCGACAACGGCACGGCGTTGCAAACTAAAATTGATGCCGCCAAAAAGGTCCTCGCCCAGCAGCATCAGGGCGATACCGACTACCACACCCTGGTCGGCCAGGCCATCACCGCACCAAATTCACACCTAGTGAACGCGCTCTCAACAGCCATGGCGGTCATCGCCGGCATCTCGCTGCTAGTTGGCGGTATCGGCATCACCAACATCATGCTAGTTTCGGTTGCCGAACGCCAGCGCGAAGTCGGTATCCGCAAGGCCGTTGGTGCCACCAACCGCACCATTGTCGCCCAATTCCTCATCGAATCAGCCATCATCGGTCTATTTGGCGGTGTTCTTGGCTACGTTATCGGTCTCGGCGCGTCATTCCTCCTTGGTATGTATCTGCCATTCACCCCAGTTCTCGAATGGCAAGCAGCCGCCCTGACCATCGGTGGAGCCTTGATCATCGGTATGCTCTTTGGCATCTATCCAGCCAGCCGCGCTGCCGGTAAAGATCCGATTGAGAGCTTGCGCCACTAATAAATCCACCTGGTTCTAAAATAAAAAGCGACGCCCCATCTCCCTCGGGCGTCGCTTTTCATGTTCTAGATCAAATTGATTACGACAATTCTTTCTTTAGCTGCTCCACCAGCGCCACTGGCTCTGGATTAACACCGTTGAGAATGCCCGCATAGATACTGACTATCTCACCCAGCGCCAGACCCCACAGCAGCTGCTCAAGCAGCGTCTCGCCTTGTAGCTCGACTACTTCGGCCTTTGGGCGCATACCCGATAGCAACCGATCGGTCAGCTCCATCCGCTCCCGGATCCGTGGACGCTCAAGGCCGCTCCGAAAATCCACGACCTTATACGGCTTATCGACCGGATGTGATGACCAGCCGATAAACTCATTATGATTAAACTCCGGATACTGATTCCAAAACGCCACGTTTTTCGCTGACTCGTTAAAGCTAATCTTCCACTTATACGCCAGCGGCCACGTCAGCTCGCCCGCATAAAACACCTGGGTCGAGCCAATCAGTTTGAGCGCCAGTTGCTTGGCATAATTATCCGCCGTCGGCACCCCCTCAGCCCACTGGCTCAGCTGATCTTTCAGCCACAAACCACTGGTTGCGACCGCGTGGTACAGGCTATCGTCGATCACTTCAAACTGGCTGAGCAGCTTTAGCAGCCCGCGCAAATGATAAATCGTTGACATCCGTGGTTGACTGCCCGACGGGACACGCACCCGCGGCACATTGTCCGCCTCGGCCGCCGCAAACAACTTCCCACCCGTCGCCATCACCGCCAACTGACAGCCATGCTCACGGGCCTGCTGGTAACAGCTCATCGTCTCCTCGGTGTTACCCGAGTGGCTGATAGCAACAACCAGTGTTTTTTCATTCACAAAATGTGGCAACTGGTAGCCTTTCACTACCTCAAGCGGCACCATAATCCGATCAGCTGTCAGCACCTTGACCATATCCGCCGCCAGCGCCGAGCCGCCCATACCCGCCAGCACCACATTAGCCACCTCACCAGGAGTCGCCGGTGACTCCACCTCGGCCGCAAAGTCCGTCTGCGTTGTTACCGCCACCGCACCTATTCGTGTACTACCCGGGTCACGCTGCGCTAAAAGATTTTTATCGTCAAGCATCTTGAAATTCCTCCTTTTCCTGTGTTACAGTATAACATAGGAAGCAAGCGTAACCGTAATGTGAAAAGAGGTGGGGTATGACAATTCAAGACAGCGGACAAGTCAACAGCGATCAAGATCTAGCCAACGTGCTGGCGGGTGTCTCTGGTGGCAGTGATGACAATCTACGGTTTGAAGAGACTGGTGCACAGAGCGCCGACACAACAGGCCGCCCGGCCAAGCCGCAAACCAGCACCACGCCCGGATTGGTCACGCCAACACCGCGGCCAACCACCGACAACGCCAGCCGACCATACACCACGCCGACCGATATGTCACTTGATGATATCAAGCAAAATGCTCTAAATGAGCTTCGACCACTGGTCAACAAGCTCAACGTCTCGCCCGAGGAAAAGTTCGACACCTACCTCCTATTGCTGCGCTCAACTGACGACACCTCGCTAATCGCCCCAGCACACGAAGCGGCCGTCGCCATCCCCGACGAGACCCGCAAAGCCCAGGCGCTGCTCGATATTATCAAGGAAATTGATTTCTTGTCGCAGAGCTGAGACTGCAGACTCAAACATAAACAGAGCGCAGGCCCAAGGTCGGTAATTCACTTCACGAGCAATATAAAATGTCCCGCTTCATACGGGACATTTTACTGGTAGAAGCAAGAGTCTTACATCATCCCCATACCTGGCATGCCACCAGGCACAGCTGGAGCTTCTGGCTCTGGTACGTCGACGACCAGTGCGCCCATGGTTGCTGCGGTTGAGGCGATAGATACCGCGTTCTGCACTGCTTCCTTAGTGACGCGCGCTGGGTCGATGACGCCAGCTTTTTTGACGTCCACCAGGCCTGCTTCCGGATCCATGACATTAACGCCAAAGCCAGCCTTGCCCGCCTCGACTTGCGCTAGCAGCGCGTCGGCATTCAAGCCAGCGTTACGCATAATCTGTAGGAACGGCTGCTTCAAGGCATCCTTTAGAATCTGCCGGCCAGCCGCGATGCTATCTGCACCGCTCACTTTCAAGCCGCCAGCCAAATTCACCAGCGTGACGCCACCACCGGCGACAATTCCTTCAGCCAAGGCTGCCTTGGTCGCTGCCACTGCGTCGTCCACCCGGAACTTCTTTTCGTCAATTTCTGTCTCGGTCGCGCCGCCGACTTTAATAACGGCCACCTTGCCGCTCAAGGCAGCTGCCCGCTTGTCGAATTGTTCTTTTTCGTACTCGCTGGAAGCATTGTCGGACAGTGCTTTGATCTGAGCGATCTGCTCCTTCACGGCTGACGGCTTGCCCGCGCCCTCAACGATGGTGGTTTCATCTTTGCCGACAATCACCTTGCGTGCCGAACCCAAGACCTCCAGGCCAGCATTTTCAAACGTCAAACCGTGGTCCTCAGAAATCACCGTTGCGCCAGTCAACACCGCGATATCGCGCAAAATCTCCTTGCGGCGGTCGCCGAAGCTTGGCGCCTTAACAGCCACGGTGTTAAACACACCTTTCAGCTTGTTCAGCACCAAAATACTCAGCGCTTCACCTTCGACCTCATCAGCGATCAACACCACGTCCTTTTTCCCGCTTTGTGCCAATTTTTCCAGCATCGGTAAGAATTCCTGCACGCTGGAAATTTTCTTATCGGTAATCAAAATTGCTGGTTTTTCATACACCGCCTCTTGCCGACCAGTGTCGGTGACGAAGAACGGACTGACCCAGCCCTTGTCTAGGCTAAAGCCTTCAACGACCTCAGCCTCCAGCTCCAAGCCTTGGCCAGCTTCAACCGTCACCACGCCGTCTTTGCCAACTTTTTCGATGACACTGGCGATCAATTTGCCAATTTCCGCGTCGCCCGCCGAGATGGTTGCCACTTCCGCCACGCGCTCAGACTTGCCCTCAATTGGCTCAGCTAATTCGTTCAGCTCTTTGACAATTTCCGCGCCGGCCTGCTCGATACCCTTGCGCAGCTCCATTGGGTTGTGGCCCGCTGCGATCAACCGGTTGGCTTCCTTCAAAATCGAATAAGTCAGCACCGTCACGGTCGTGGTGCCGTCGCCAGCTTGCTTGTTCAAGTTCTTGGCCGCTTGTTTGATCAAATCAGCGCCGACCTTATAACCCAGCGTCTCGTCGTCGTTCTCTGGCAGTTCAATGCCTTCCGCCACTGTTACACCATCATGCGTCACTGTTGGCCCGCCAAAACCCTTGGCGATCACCACATTGCGACCCTTTGGCCCGTAGGTTACCTTAACTGCGTTATACAGCGCCTCGGCACCGCCCAACACGCGAGCGCGCGCATCATCATCGTAAAAAACTTTTTTTGCCATAATAAAAACTTCCCTTTTCTCAAACAACCGTTGCTAAAATATCTTCCTCGCGGACGATCAAATATTCCGTGCCGTCAATCTTTAGATCCGTGGTCGAATATTCCTTATAGACAATCTTGTCACCCACTTTCACATGTTTGACATCGCCGCCAACTGCTTTAACCTCAGCCACCACCGGCTTCTCCTTGGCGTTGTCCGGCAAATATAATCCGCTAGCCGTCTGCGTCTTCGCCTCCTCGCGCACCGCTACCACGCGGTCGCCGAGAGGCTTGATAGGTGTATCCATATCATCCTCCATTTCGTTAACAATACACCCATTGTACCGCACCAAATTAGCACTCGTCAAGGGTGAGTGCTAGAAAAATCCGCCAAAGCCAACACCAATACTGCTTGACTTTATAAATATATTGTGTTAATATTCACAAGATGTGTTTAGAAAAAACAACAACTCCAGATGGCAGAAGGGCTTCTAGGTACGTACAGGAGGTGCTCCATGTAGAGCGCAACGAACATGACTTACCTACCTGTGTTAAAACTCGCCTAGGCGATGTAGCACTCGAGGTTGCTAATTCGATACGATTTGAACGAACTATACACTATGAGGGGAATGCAGTATTTCCAGAGGGTGACAGTAGCGACACTGGTCATAAAGCTGAGTCAGCACCCTTTTCTCTAACAATATATGATGATACACATAACGATATAGTAGGAGAATTAAGACGACTGCAGGCCTAAACGGTTCTTATTTTCTGAGCCTTTCTAATACCCTCATTATGCTTACGCAGTAGCAGATTACTGTTCTTATTTCCGGAGGATGCCCCCTGTTTGCTCTTTAGATATTCTGCTTTTCTCTTCGCTCTCGTATCACTGCGCGTCATCATAAAATCATTTATGCTCAGATAGCTTAGAGTGGCTATATCCCTCTTCAGCCGCTTCGTCCTCTCATCGACATCAGCGCCGACATCTTCTGGTGTTACACTCTCAATAAACCACGCTATCCGCCTTCTCAGGTTTTCTTGCGTAGGATTTTCATGATACAGCCTATCCATTACTCCCAAAGAAGGGTCTGAAACCTCCCTTCCGGCCGGTGAGGTTTTATCGTACCAAACCGGTGTATTATGCATCTGACGCTGCACCGATCTTGTGCCATCTTTGTTATCAATCTCTATAGATTTTCCCTCACTATATGGCACAGACCAAAAATACTCATTTGTAAACTCAGCATCTGGGACTGCGCGAGACAGTAACTGCTGGGTCATATAAGCTGTTGCACCGCTACTTTTAATCTCATCTACAATTAACACTTTTTTACCATCAAGTGTAGTAGGTAATTTCCATACCTCGGTCTTATAGTTATCAGGCGTCAGATCACCAACTACAAACTTGGCACGAATGGCACTAATGGTTTCCTCGGAAATTTCATTGACATTAAACTCAAGTGGGTCACGATTTTCTTCACGAACTAGCGGACGACCGACACGTGCCCACCACTCTTTACGATCAATATGAATAAAATCAAAATGAGGCTTTTTTGCTCCCTCATCGGCCATTACTTCCCATAATGAATCAACGAGCCACGCAACAGGTCTAGCCGATTTATCTAGAAACAGTACCTCATCTGGCACAAAATCCGGCTGCTCATTCTCATAACCACCAAGATGCTGAATCATTGCATCTGTAAGGTCAAGATAGCATGACAGTATCCACTCCCTGCTCCACCGACCATTGAGTTCACTGCCACTAGGGGCATCCCAAGTTCCTTGTTGCTCAAGTACCCCCCCATTGAGATAGCTTAAAACTGCTTCATTATCCTCTAAACCAGTTGTAATAGCATCAGCGTGACTTGTTAATTTTTCTTTACTACCCATACGATGGATATTAGCATAAACTTGATAAAAAATCAAGTTCCTGGATCACTACCTATTTCAAAAGATGCTATACTATACTCATGAGACTCTTCAAAACCCTCATCTCGCGCATTCTCGCCCGCTCTGTCACTACGTTCTTCCTGCATAATCCGCACATCAAGCTCGTTGCCGTTGTCGGTAGCGTCGGCAAAACTACTACCAAATCAACCCTCGTCAGCGTCCTAAACTCCAGTTATAAAGTCCGCACCAACCGCGGCAACTTCAACGCCGAGTTTAGCGCGCCGCTGGAAATTCTCGGTGTCGATTCACCACAGAACCCCCGCTCGGTATGGAATTGGTTATCGGTCTTGGGCCGAGCCCGCCGTGCTGCCCGCCGCCAGCACGACCTCGACGTTATCGTTCAAGAATTCGGCATTGATCACCCCGGCGAAATGGCCGCGTTCGGCCGCTATATTCGCCCTGACATTACCATTGTCACCGCCATCGCGCCTGAGCATATGGAGTTTTTCGGCTCACTAGAAACCGTCGCCCGCGAGGAGTTCGCCCTCGCTGAATATAGCGAAAAAGTGATCTACAACCGCGACGACATTCGCCCCGAGTTCGTGGACTTCGCCGATTGCAGCCAAATCATTTCCTACGGCACCGAGCCGGGCGCCGACTACCAGATGGCTATCGGTAAATTTACCAGCGGCAAGGGCTTTCAGTGCCGGCTCATCCACGCCGACCAAACCTCGCGTCCATTCATCATCCCCGTTGTCGGCGCGCATCAACTCCGCGTTGCCGGCGGCGCAGCGGCGGTGGCGTTGGAGCTTGGACTTGACATCGAATGTGTGATGACCATGCTCGAGAATTTCACGCCAGTCAGCGGCCGCATGAATATCTTGCCCGGTATCAACGATGCAACCATCATCGACGATTCGTATAATGCCAGTCCCCTCGCTGTAAAATCCGCCCTGACAACCCTCTACCAGCTGCCCGCCAAAACCAAAATCGCCGTCCTTGGCGACATGAACGAGCTGGGCGAGACCGCAGCCGATGAACACGCCGCTGTTGGCGCACTATGCGACCCAAAGCAGCTTGACCACGTTATCACCGTCGGCCGCTTGGCCGAGCAATTCCTCGCTCCAGTTGCTCGCCAAAATGGCTGCACCGTCACCTCGTTCGCCAAGGCCACCGATGCCACTGAGTTCCTCGCCCGCTTAGCCAATAAAGACACCACATTCCTCTTCAAGGGCTCCCAGGGTGGCATCTACCTCGAGGAAGCCATCAAGCCGCTCCTCAAAAACCCCGCCGACCGCCAAAAACTCGTCCGCCAGTCAGACGCGTGGCTCGAAAAGAAACAGCAGTTTTTTGAAAGTAACCATTGATGACCGAAAATACTCCATCAAAAAAATCAATTACCACTCGCATCATGCGTTGGCTTATTTACGGCCTGACGATTCTCGTTTTTGTGCTTGCAACCGCCCATAATGACCACCTACACAAGCTCAACTCTGACCAATTTGGCCCGCCTGACTATTATTATGACTACTATTTGCACGACTCAATGTGGTTCATTGTGGCCATGCTTATCACTTTGCTGATGATAGGGATAACGGACCGGTCAATCACCGCCGCCCGCCACCAGAATCTACGCAATCGCTGGCCACTGGTTATAACAGGCATCCTGTTTTACCTCGTAATACTCATACTGCTTCTCGATGTGACAATCGGCGGGTGGGGTATTCCTGGGCGTTGCGGTAGCGGATTTTCCATAGGTAACTGCTTTCTGGCTGATGGACTCGGGGAATTCGTATACCTGTTCTGTATGCCGCCGCTTTTCATCTGCGGAACATCTCTTATGATTATCAATCGCCGCACCAAGTACCGCGAGAGTCGCAAAAAATCACTGCGATAACTTATAAAGGAACGCCAGCCAGAACAACGCCGCTACCGCGAGGCTACTGAACGCACAGAGTTTATATATACCCTTCAGCCATACCACCATCCACACCCCCGCCGCCGACAACAGCATTGGCAGCGCCATTGCCGCTATCTCAGTAACATGATATTCACGAATCCACCACGTATCCCACCTCGCCACAACAAAGAGCAGCACGCACAAAGTTATCGGTGCGACTACCAGCAAAATCACGACCGTATCGCTCAAATATGGCTTGTCTGTCGTCGCTACATCATCTTTCATAACCTACTCTTCATGATAAATCGGCTGTGTTAGTTAATCAATCTATCACTGCGACCAGACAGCTACCAAATGTAATGAACTTTCCTGGTCGTGTCCTTGGCGCTTTGACGTACTTGTTGGCTCATCTTCACAACTCACCCTACCAAACTCCATCAACGATTCACTCTAAACAGCTGAATACTCGTCAATACTATAGCAACGACACCAACTATGAGTCCGGTTCTCGCCCAATTAAAAAGCCCTTCAAAACCACTCCCAAACAAGGATGTCTGCAGTAGGAACAAAAATGACACGGGGACAAATAACCACAAAATAGCCGCCAGATGTGAAAGTGGAAAATTCTTTCTTCTATTCGCAGAAGTAAACAATAATAACAGACTAATCACGGCTGCAATACATTCTATAATCAGCCCTATTTGATATGTATCACCTCGCACCACGAGTAGCGGCATGGTAGCCATAACGGCCGCCAATAATATATTCTGCGTTATCTTTTTATTCTTTTTCACAACCACCCCCCTTCGGTAGCTTGTTTAGTTTTATTAATCTTCATGATGTGATTAACCATGCGCTACTTCACCGTCCCCCTGCGAATGGCTGTGAAAACCAAAAATAATGAAAACATCCTTCTGCCAGTGCAAATGTGCATACGATGAGCAGCACTACGGCAATGGAGCGTAGACTTTTTATAAAAATTACCGTGAGCAGGTTTATAGCTATACCGATCACACTTGCCCACACAAGAATGATTCCTAACAGTGAGTTAACTTGCCTCGGATTCATGTCTAGATTCAGTATTCCTACGAATAAGCAAAATGCCATTACCGCCAATAGACATGTATAAGTTATCGTGGCGTATTTTACAATCTTATTTTTCTTCACAGCCCACTTTGTTGAACATAACACATTTTACTTTCCAAGCTCACTAGAACCGTATCTCTTTTACAGTTTCGGACAAAAAATATCCAAAAACGAGTAATAAGCTGGCGACGATACTGGGCACACAACAAAATTTATAACCCCCAGAAGCTCTCACTAAAATGACAATGCCCACTATCATAAATATAGCACTCAAAGCTAGCAACGAGCATTGTGCAACAAATATACTGACACCATCAGCCAATAGCGGACCGATTATGTAGTATTCTAGCAACAATATTAACATTGGGACAATAATTGATAATCCCACAATTATTTTCTTATTCTTCACGGATCAACCCCATTTCCAGTTAACTGCTAGATAATAATGAAAACCACCGACCAAGCCAAACACGATACACAACATTAGCAGGACAATAGCCAGGGTCCTCAATGTTCTAAGCCTTATTGCAATAATCACATTTATAATAACTCGGCCACACCTAACCACCATATAGTCGCTCCCAGCAACATCCTGTCGTGTCTTGAAGCTGTATCAAGGTTTGGTATGCCTAGAAACTGGCACAATCCTAAAACCGACAGTATACCAGTATACAGCATGATTGAGTACTTTATAACTTTCTTATTCTTCACAACTTGCCCCCTTCGGTAGTGTATTTAGTTTTATTAATCCTCGTAGCTTGTAGTCTTTTGCTCCAGGTTTGAGTGCTGGTGATAGGTAGTCTTCTGGTTTTAGGGCATAGCACTTCTCGTTCACATCTTTGGCGAGAATAATCGGCGTTCCTTTTTTGATGTCACCGTCAGCTTCTTTCATAACGACCAGTTTATTGAATGCAAGTCCGCGTGTCTCTTCGCTTAAAGTATGTCCAATCAGTGCATCAGCATTGTTCTGGTTTTTCGACTTGTCAACGTAATCGTTCGTGACACCAGTCAAGTTAGCTGCTCGCGTATTGCGAAAGAGATAAATCCGATCCTCATCCTCGCCAAGCGACGATTTACCATTGCGAGCAGTGCAGAGGATGGGGTCGGTAATTTCAGGGTCGCAGGCGTCGTCGATGCCATCAAGGTCTTCGTCTTTATTAGCAGCTTGAGTGAAAGCTCCGCAGGGTTGAAGTTTGTCCGGCGTGCCATTTTCGTCGATATCCTGGGATTTTGAGACCATAGCCATATATTCTCCTCTTTTTCCCACCGCTAAAAACGTATATCGCTATGTAAGTCCCAGCCAATCCAATAAGTTAAGATTGCGACAAAAACAAGAACAATAAACACCCAGATAAGTCGTTGCCACCATTTTTTAAGTAGGAGGACATTTACAAGCGAGCACAAAATTACTACTCCTACTATAATTTTATAGAGCATAGAGGTTTGGTCACTTATTAGATTCGCTACCATCCAGCTATATAACCAGAATACGACTAGAAGTCCGGCAAAAGTTTGAGTATACAGACCAGCCACCCGTCTTTTTTTACTGATAGATTTTTTATTTATTAACTTACCAGATATATTATCATTAACCATTTCTTTATTCTTCACAACTCACCCCCTTCGGTAGTCTATTTAATTTTATTAATCCTCGTGGTTTGTAACCGTTTGATCCTGGCCTCAATGCGGGCGACAAATAGTCTTCAGGCCCCAAAGCGTAGCACTTCTCGTTGATATCTTTGGCTAAAACTATAGGCATACCTTTTGAAATATTATTATCTTTATCGTCTTCTTTTGCGATGACAAGTTTACTAAAGGAGAGGTTTTTGGTATCTTCTGTAAGACTGCTGGCAATGAGTGCTTCGGTATTATCTTTATTACTTGATTTGTCAATATAGTCATTATTTACACCTGTTAATTTCGCTGCTCTAGTATTGCGAAAGACATAGATTTTACCTTCGTCTTCATTAAACTCTGATTTACCATTGCGGGCTGTATAGAGAATTGGGTCGGTAATTTCAGGGTCGCAGGCGTCGTCGATGCCGTCAAGATCCTCATCTTTCCCCGAAGCCTTCAAAAAGGCTCCACATGGTTGATTAGCGTCTTTTACTCCATCATCGTCAAGATCTTCCTTATCTTTGCCCGTTACTAGCAGTGTCTGAGTAATCTTGATATCCTCGCCACTTACGGATTTGCCATACACAAATAGGGTGTGATAGCCGGCGGGAATGTTATCTGGGATAGTTATCGTTTCCCTCATAGATCCGTCACTTGACACAGTATAGCTGCCTAGGTCCACTGGCTTAGATCGAATCTCGACACGAGCCGAACTACCAGGTTGCAGCGAGCTCTTTGCCAGCGCAACTCTCTGCTTGCTGCCTTTTGAAGGTTTGGAGTTTGCTAGCATTGTAGTATTCACAGACGAAGGTGCACCTTTGTCAAAATAGATTGATGAAGGTGCGTTCACTGATTCATCGCCAGCAGTAGGGTATTTGCTATAAGTCGATAAATCCTCATTATCAAGTTGTTTTGCTATTTCAGCGAATATCTTAACATGACCAAGCTTGTTTGGATGGTAACTTTCTTGCTCACCCAAGCCTACTATACCTGTCATGTAGATCTGATGCTTCTCACACATCTTACCACCGTTCAGTGCTTGTGAAATATCTACATATTTTACACCAGCTTTGCGCGCAGCAGCTTCGATTACTTCGTTCATATACTGAGTAGCGTGGACTATCATGCGTCGCTCATCCAGGTCTATAGCTCCAGCATTCAGTCCACATGCGGCTGGCTCTGTATCTGTGATAAATTGTGGATATCCTATTGCATATATTTTTGATTTAGGGCTTGCAGCTTTTAACTCTTTATATAGTCCGACAAGGCGATCAAATTGACCCTTAATCTGCGACCCCAGGGTGTTCATCTCGTCTTTGGCCCAATCACACGTTCCTATGCTTTTAATATAATGAACGCAATCCTTAATCTTTTTACCAAACCCCACATCATTCCCTCCCGCCGTCAGCGTGATCACCTTTGGTTGGTATTTCTTTACGAACTCGACTTGCTTGACGCGCCCTGGGATCATCTCGTTAAGCGCCATCTTCTGCAACACTCCTTTGTTGTCATAACCGTGCAGCCGCCCGAGCGGACTGTCCTGCCCTTCATAGCCGCCCGAATTGTCCCAATTCATGTCGTACACTGTCGCCCCACTACACGCAACCGACGCCCACGCCGCCGACGGGCCGCTACCCAGCCCCATCCAATTCGCCAGCTTGTGCGGATACGAACGCGTGCTAACATGGCACTTTTCCCTTGGCGCGCCCTTCGCCTTATCTTCATTCACATCCGTCCACTGGCGATAATACTTCCGGTCGGTCGCCGGATTTTTATCAGTATCGCCTTCACCGCTGGAGAAGGAATCGCCAAGAGCGAGATACTTGATATTGCGTCGATCGCCAGGAATCGGTTTACCCTTATAGCCGTCTGGATACTCGACGTCGAAGGTTGAGGTGAAGATTTTCATATTATTGCCACCGCTCAACGGTATATACGACTCGTTAAACCGAGCAGTAGGTATATAGCCGTTTAGATAATTTCCCTGCAAAAACTCAACTTCACAACCGCCACGTCCCCAGAGCGGTCCAGTGCTACCTGCGATCATACCGTACAACTTTGCACTGCTGCCCCACTTATGTGTAATGGTAGCAACTCTGTACGGAGCATCACCGTAAAACTTAATATGAAAGTCATCTCTATTTTCTGACCAAAATACCGTTATGAAATAGGGGTTTACTGTTTTACCATTAACCGTCGTTTGTTCATAAGCAACAGCATACGCTCCCGTCGCCATCGCCCGTTCAAGACTTGCCATATAACTTTTATGATACTTATGATTGTCAGGAATATTGGGATACTTAAACGCTGTAAACCAACTGTTAGAATAGTCTGATGGTGCACAAAATTTCTTGTGATAATTTATGTAATTTATTAATTTTTTTACTGTTATTTTGTCTGTAAAATCATCATATTGAGACGAGTCTGGCCACCATCCGATCGCTGAGCGATTGTCCGGAAACTTGGGGCCTGCGTAGCCACTTGGATAGTCAACAGAAAACGTAGACGTAAAGAGTTTTTTATTTGATCCTACAGATATATTCATATCAGATATAAAAGCCTGCGAATGTTTATATCCCCACAAGTATTCAGGGTCACAATTACTACCATTACCACCTCCTAAAATCAACTTAGGGCTGGCAACGGTAGCCACATAAAGTCTCGACTGACTACCCTCCTTCCTCGTGAGATAAATCCCGCTTATTTGATGATTTTTATAAAAACGATACGTATAATCATTCCTACCGTCCTCTGTCCAAAAAACTTTTATGAAATACGGGTTTGACGTGTCGTTATGTTTATTGTTCTGCTCATAAACAACCGCGTACGCACCCTTTGGTGACGACATAGCACGCTCTAAACTTTCTACCGCCGCCTGGTGGTCTTTGGGGTCGCCTGAATAATATCTCTTTTGCTTAAAGGAAAATAACCACTTTTTTGCATAATCATCATTGGGACTTCCACAGGTCTTGCCATGATAATTATCAATATGATGAATTAGTGTTTTTGTTGAGACTTTATCAATAATATCATCATACTCAGAAGCCGCTTCAGCCGTCGCCGACACCGCGATGCACACCGCCAACGTAGCCCCAATAACACTAATAATAAGTTTCCACATAAGCGCCCCCTCCGTTATGCTTATGTCAAAATTGTACCAGACCGCCCCCGCGCGCAACAAGAAACTAGCCACTCGCCTGCTCAAACCGTCGCCGCAGCGCGATGATGTCCAGCCGCGCTAATTCCTCGGCGGGCAGCTGCCGCATATATTCAATCACCCGGGCTGCCAGCGCCGGATCAGGACAGTCGGGCCTCGTTGATGGCTGCCGACCAGCCTGCAGCGCCGCCAGTGCTGTTCGCATCTGCCGCCAAAAGCTATAATAATCAAGCTTGACCTTAACCTGATAGCCACGAGCATCTTCGAGCACAAATCCCTCAACCCGCTCACCCTGCCACCGATACCCCATGCCGTGAAGCTGATCAAGCCACGCCGCAAACTCCCTCCACGACGAAAACTCCGCCGCCAGACGCTTGCTGTTCGCCCCGATCTCGCGCGCAAATCGCTCCCGCTCCTGCCGGTCGACCGCCTCGTATGCAACCTGCCGCTTAACGATATCGAGCAGCACCAGCTGATCCGACTCATACGCGATAATATGCGGATCAAATCGCGGCAACACGACCTCAAACAATAGGCACGCATTATACCGGCGCAGATAATCAGTGATGGACGGTAGCTTGGCTCGAAATTGCTCCAAAAACTCTCGCCGAAAGGCCGCCGCATAGTCACCCTCGGTCGTCGACTTTGACGCCATCACCAGCCCACCCGCTGCCGAATCATACCCGACTAATCCTAAAAATCCATTCTCCTTCACCCACGCCCGCGCCGGAAAAGTCATCGTCTGCTCCAGCGCCGCTAGTTCAGTATCGCGCCGCTCGCCGATGTTAAAAAACTTATCATAGGCCCGAATCACGATTTCGTTTGTCAGCGTATTGAGAAACAGTCCGCGCGCCCGCATCGTTTGCGTCGTCCATGCCTGGCGATAAAATGCCTCGGGCTTGAAATTAAACGAGCTAATATCACCCGGCAGAATTGATTCATGAATGTAGCGATTCTGCCGCAGCTGGCTCAGGAACGCTGCGTTTTCTGGATATAGCCGCGCTGTTGCCTGTTGGTTTCGAATAGCGATCGGTGTCATGCCATTCTCGTCCAGCCGCACTGTTCGCAGCTCGCCACCAAACTCAACCTTTCCCTCCAAATTGTAGCACCGTTCGTTGTAGCGCGTGGGGTAATTTTGCCTGTTGCGATGTCCGTGAATCTGAAACGTCGCGTCATCAGTCTGCGCCATAAATGCATCATCCACCGCCCCAACCTCATCATACGCCCCCACGCCATGGATCAGCTGGCTGGTCGCCACCAATGGTAACCGCTCCGGCAGCGTACTGAGCCCGCCATGCGTCACCAAGACCGTTTGACCTCGAAACTGATACAAAATATATTGATCCATCCGCCGCATTAGCCGCACTACGTTACGCTTATCGATGCCCGCTGCCTCCAGCTGTGGCTGCGTTTGTTCGCTAAATACCCGCGCCGCAACCGGCTGATCAGTCGCCCACTGCCAGAGATACAGCTCGTGATTACCCTCGACGAACCGCACGTTTGGTCGGTCAAGCAACTCGTCACAAATAAATCGTATCACCGCATCATTCTCCGTGCCGCGATCTAATAGGTCGCCGACAAAAATATACAGTTCATCATCCCGAAGCGGATACCGCTCGAAATATTCCTTGAGCGGCGTAAAACACCCCTGCACATCGCCAATATGATGAATCGCCCGATACCTATCAACATTCTCCGGCTGATTAGTAAGCAGTTGATTCACCTCCTCGGCTGTCCGCACCACCGTCACCCACTTCGGCAGTGAACTCTGCTGCAGCCGCCGATGCATACGCTCAAGTACGCTACTCGGCACCACCTTATAGCTCGGCCGCTCTCGATTACGCTGCTGACATACCGCCAGCGGCACATCAGCAAAATCAATTACCACCAGCCGGTAGCGATATTTCCGGCACAGCTCGCCGTACGTCTTGAAATAATTTGGCGTCGTGTGTGTTGCATCAACCACTGTCGTCTCACCCCGCGTCATCCGCTGCTCCAGCATCTCGTGTAGTAGCCGCCACACCACTGCATCTTGACGCGACGGCATGGTCGTTTGTCCGTCAAGCGTCAACTGCGGCGACGCCAGCATCAATCGTATCGCGTCCGGCGACAACGTATAATTATCAAGCCCCTGCTCCGCGAGAAACGTCGACTTACCAGAGCCAGGAATGCCTCTGGTTACCAATAGTAGCCGCATGCCTCACGCCACCCGTTCCCGACCAACGATCTCGCGCACCACCTGGCTATCATTCCACGGCAGCCGCTGACCATTGACGATCCGATACTGCTCGTGACCCATACCGGTGATCAGCACCATATCGCCCTTCTTGGCGCAGCCAAGCGCTCGCTCAATCGCCTGATGCCGATCGGCAATTTCCGTCGTTTTTGCGTCACCGCGACCGCGCTCAATTCCCTCCATCAACATCCGCCGGATTTGTTCTGGATCTTCGTTATAGCTCTCCTCATCAGTCAGGAAAATCCGATCCGCCCCACGCGCCGCGATCTCGCCCATAATCGGTCGCTTGCCCTGATCACGATCGCCACACGCCCCGAACACCAAGATCACCCGCTGCTTGGTGATGCCGCGGGCCGCCGCCAGCAGTTTTTCCAGCGCATCCGGCGTATGAGCATAATCAACGATCACGTCATAGCCCAGCCCCTCGACCGCTCGCTCAAACCGCCCCGGCACGGCCTCGACATTCGCTACGCCCTCCTGGATATCCTCCAGCTTGACACCCAAGAGATACGCCAGCGTCGTCGCGGCCGTCATATTCATCACGTTGAACTCGCCCGGCAGATTTGTCGCCAACTCCAAGTGTGTCTGATGATCCAGCACTACGTCGGCCTCGGTGCCCTTGCGGTACAACTTGACGTGGGTAATCTTTGCCTCAGCCTCCACGCTTCGGCCATACGTCATCTTTTGCTCGCTGGCGACAAACTGATTGAAATAATCATACCACTCGTCATCGCGGTTGAGCACGATAAACCGCGGCCGCAGCTGAAACAGCTTGCCCTTGGCCGCCGCGTACTCTTCCATCGTCTTGTGATAGTCGAGGTGATCCTGTGTCAAATTCGTCATCACCGCCGCCTCGATCGGTACACCGTCCAGCTTATGCTGATCCAGCGCATGACTCGTCACCTCCAGCACTATGTAGTCAGCGTTCGCCCGCTTGGCATCGCGGAAAAACCGCTGCATCCGCGCCGTACTCGCCACCGTGGCATTGAGGTCGTTGAGTTTTCGCTCACCCGCCACCTCGATCACCGCTGTGGTAAACATTGCGGTCGTGAAATGAGCCTCTTTCAAAATCTCATTAATATAGCACGATGTCGTCGTCTTGCCATTCGTCCCCGTCACCGCGATTACCCTGAGGTGCTTTGACGGATTACCATACCGCGCGCTAACCAGCTTGACGCGCAACCGCCGATACCCATTCTCTAACCGCCGCAGCATCCCGCCCGGCAGTACTTTCCTTACAAACTTCACCAATATGGCTTTCATATCCCTATTTTACCACTTATATTTGCTATAATAAAAGCAAATGAGGATTTTGGGAATCGAGTCCAGCTGCGATGAAACAGCGGCGGCGGTCGTTGAAGATGGCGAACGCCTGCTTTCTAATGTGGTCAATTCCCAAATCGACATCCATGCCGAATACGGCGGCGTCATCCCGGAAATCGCTGCCCGCAGCCACCTGGAAGTTATCAACCCGGTCATTAAAAAGGCTTTGTCTGATGCCGGCTGCACCTGGGACGACATCGATGCCATCGCCGTCACCTACGCGCCCGGCCTGATCGGCTCGCTGCTCATCGGCACTCTCACCGCCCGCACCCTCGCCATCATTCACAATAAGCCGCTCTACAAGATACACCATGTCGAGGCGCATGTGTACGCTAATTTCATCACCGAACAGAGAAAGAGAGGCTCAAAACATGACAAATTGCTGGAATTAACAACATCTGCACAAACCCGAGAGGCGAGCTTGTCAGATTCCTTGCGAGACGAGGACTGTTTGAGCAAAGCGAGTCCCGCAGTCGCCAAAGAATCTGACGAGAAAGCATCTCGGCGTGCGGAAGCCGTTGTTAATTCCAGCAATTTGGCACTGTCTTTACCGCATTATCAACCCGCCTTCCCCCTCCTCGCCCTCATCGTCTCTGGCGGACATTCACAGCTGGTCCTATTCCAAGGTCACGGTGACTACCAACTCATCGGCCAGACCCAAGACGATGCCGTCGGCGAGGCGTTCGACAAGGTCGCTAAAATCATTGGCCTGCCCTACCCTGGCGGCCCTGCCATCGCCAAAGCAGCCGAGCTCGGCGATCCCCACGCTTTTCACCTGCCCATCGCCAAGCTTGATGGCGAGTACGATTTCTCCTTCTCTGGCCTCAAGACAGCCGTTCTGAGGACCGTTCAGCGCGAGGTGGGCAAAGACTTCACCTTTCCGTCGCACGAGCTTCCAGAGCTAGTAAACGACAGTCTAAGGCATAATATGGCAGCCAGTTTCCAGTACACCGCCGTTAAAACCCTGGTCGATAAGACCAAGAAAGCTTACGACAATTTCCAGCCTGCCTCCGTCGTCATCGCCGGTGGCGTCGCCGCCAATCAAGAATTACGCCGCCAACTACGCCGGGCCTTGCCTATCGATATCGAATACGCGCCCATCCAGCTCTGCACCGACAACGCCGCCATGATCGCCGCGCTCGGTTATTTCCGCGCCCAAATCGACAAGCCCGCCGACCCGTACGACCTGGAAGTGCAACCAAGTTTATCAATGACAGCAATCTAACGTTGTGAGGATTACAACATGAACCAACATTTTTTACAATCAACCGCCTGGCAAGCCTTTCAAGGGTCGCTCGGGCGCACCACCTTTCGCGATAGCGGCCCGGACTGGGAATACTTGGCTATTTTAGAGCGCAGCACTGGCAATTCCCGCCTGTATTGCCCATACGGTCCTACTGCCAATGACGAGCATTCGCTCGCAGCAGCCCTTGATTCCCTAGCTCAGCTTGGTAAAACACACCGCGTTACTTTCCTGCGCGTTGAGCCAACCAACCTCGACTTTACCGCCCATCTGCAAACTCACGGCTGGAAAAAGGTCACCTACCAAAAGCTCCAGCCCGAGCACTCGCACGTCATCGACCTGACCCAGCCGCAAGACCAGCTGATCGCCCATATGGCACAGCCAGTTCGTAATGTGTACCGCAATTATCATAAAAAAGGCGTCTCTGTCCACCGCTCGACCGACCCGCATGACATTGATATCTTGCTAAAATTTGTCCACGAGGTCGCTCAGCAGCGCGGCATCACACCACACCCCGATAGTTATTTCCGCCAGCAAGCCGCCACTCTCTTCCCGCTCGGCGCAGCCACGCTGTATTACGCCGCGCTTGATGATCAGCCCATCGCCGCTGCCCTGTTTTACCACAGCAGCGACACGCTATATTACGCCCACGCTGGCGCCTCATCAGACCCAGCTCACCGCAAACTTAACGCTGGCACTGCCCTACTGGCCGAGGCAATTATTGACGCTCAGCAGCGCGGATTAACCAAAGCTGACCTCTACGGCATCGCCCCCGACGGTGCCGACAAAAACCATCCGTGGGCTGGCTTCACCAAGTTCAAACGCTCATTTGGCGGACATGACGTCACCTTTGCCGGGGCTTGGGATTTGCCATTACAGCGCTGCCGCTACTGGCTGTACCGCGCCTACCAAACGCTGCGTTAACACCCCCAGCCAGGCATCGTCCGCGGTTTTGCCGCCCCTTTTTCTGTGGTATAATTGGCTTGGTAATATAACCGCGTGGAGAGATCATTTACGCCTATTGTCTGAGTTTTCACGTGAAAAATCTTGACGGTAGCGATGCTCGCTTTTCACGTGAAAAGTAGGAATTATTCATGCAATTAGCCAAACAATACACCCCAAACGATTACGAACCAAACATTTACGCCATGTGGGAAACTAGCGGTGCATTAGAGCCGACTGGCACTGGCAAACCGTACTCCATCGTCATGCCGCCGCCCAACGCTAATGGTAACTTGCACATTGGCCATGCCCTAGACATGAATTTGAAGGATATTATGATCCGCTATCACCGCATGAAGGGCGACGACGCGGTATTTATTCCTGGGGCAGATCATGCTGGCTTTGAGACATGGGTAGTTTATGAAAAAGAACTGGCAAAACAGGGAAAAAGCCGTTTTGACTTTTCACGTGAACAACTGTACGACCAGGTTTGGCAATTTGTTGAAGAAAAACGCGGCAACATGGAGTTGCAGCTGCGGGCTCTGGGCGTCAGCGCTTCTTGGCGGCATTTGACCTTTACGCTGGACGATAAAGTCATCGCTACAGTGTACGAGACCTTCAAAAAGCTGTGGGATGATGGTCTGGTATATCGCGGTGAGCGGATCGTTAATTATTGCACCAAACACCAAACCAGCTTCGCCGACATTGAAGTTGAGCATAAAAATGAAAAGGGGAAGTTGTGGCAAATCGCTTACCCGACGCTGGATAAAATCGGCGAAATCGTAGTCGCCACCACGCGGCCGGAGACCATGCTAGGCGACGTGGCAGTGGCTGTCCACCCGGATGACGAGCGCTACAAACACCTCATCGGTACGCGAATTTTATTGCCAATCACCGACGAGGAAATCCCAATCATCGCCGACGAGTACGTCGATATGAACTATGGTACTGGCGCAGTGAAAATTACGCCAGCGCACGACCCGAACGACTTCGAAATGGCCCAGCGCCACCATCTGCCGCTCAAACAAATCATCAGCCAAGAAGGCAAGATGGTCAACGTACCGCCGCAATTCCTAGGCCTGACGCCGGCAGAAGCCCGCACCCGCGTGTTGGCGGCTTTGGAGTCGCTAGAGCTGCGCCGCGGCGAAACAGACATTGAACATGCCGTCGGACATTGTTACAAATGCGGCAGCGTGATTGAGCCGATGGTTAAGGAGCAGTGGTTTATTAAAATGCAGCCGTTGGCTCAACCAGCCATTGAAGCCTTAGAGAGGGAAGAGATTACCTTTTATCCAGCTGCCAAACGCAAAGAACTCATCGCTTATCTTAAACAACTGAAAGACTGGAATATCTCCCGGCAAATCCCATGGGGTATCCCGATTCCCGCATTCGTCAATGAAAGCGACCCACGCGACTGGATATTTAACATTCGTACTGACGAACGAAAGATAGTTGTAAATGGTACAACATATGTCAGAGAAGAGGACACTTTTGATACCTGGTTCTCATCTGGCCAGTGGCCGTACATCGTTACCGATTACCTAAACGGCGGGGAACTAGCCAAATATTTCCCAACCAGCCTGATGGAAACTGGTATGGACATTATGCGGGCGTGGGTAGCACGCATGATTATGCTTAGCCTGTACCGCACCGGCAAACTACCGTTCAAGGATGTTTATCTGCACGGTATGGTCAACGACGAACATAATCAAAAAATGTCCAAATCCAAGGGCAATGTCATAAATCCAATGGAGCTAGTGTCAGAATTTGGCTCGGACGCCACTCGCATGGGCATCATCGCTGGCCGCGCGCCGGCACAGCACCAGGCATTTAACAAGGGCGCGGTCATCGCTGCTCGCAATTTCTGTAATAAGCTGTGGAATATCGCTCGTTTCGTCGAGGCGCAAATCGGCGATGAACATCAAATCGTTGACCTGGAGCCGCAGACGCCGGCCGATCACTGGATTATCCGCCAACTGAATGACGCCGCCAATAACGTCGCCGTCCGCCTGGAGCAGTACCGCTTTTCTGAAGCCGCGGATACGGTCTATCACGCTATTTGGGACGACCTAGCTGATTGGTACATCGAGTCATCAAAAACTGCTATCAATCGCCCATTACTGTCATGGGCGCTGGCAACCAGCCTGAAAATCGCTCATCCGTTCGCGCCATTCGTTACTGAAACTATTTGGCAGACGCTTAATTACACCGACGGTATCTTGATGCGCGACCACTGGCCGACCCCAGAAAAGTTCGACCCTATCGCCGCCGAGCAGTTTGAACAGCTGAAGACGCTGGTCGCGGAAGGCCGCTGGGTGATCGCTGAACTGCCAGGTAATAAGAAATATCGACTACTATACGGTAATGACAGCCTCATCGCTGATAATCAAGACACCATTAAACACCTCATGCGCCTGGAGTCAATTGCACACACCGATCAACCGCGAGGCCTTAGGTTGGCGGCGGCAAACAGGGAAGCGTGGTTGGATATTGACGAGGAGACACTCTATCAGCACCAGACCGATCTGGAAGTGCGGCTAGGTGAAGCGCGGCGAACCCTGTCAAACCTCCAAGCACGGCTGGATAATCCAACTTATGTTGAAAAGGCGCCAGCCCATCTCGTCGAGGAAACTCGCCAGCAGCTGGCCGAGCAAGAAAAGCTCATCCAGCGCTTCATCGGCGAGCTCGAAGTCATCAGCTCACGCTAATCGGATCGACTATCAGTCGATGCCCATCAATGTCACCATCGCCACCACGACTGACAAGCTTGGTGTGTAGGTGTTTGCGATCAGCGCTGCGCGGCGTCGTCCGCGGATGAGTTTGTCCGTCCTTTAGCACCCCTGAAAAATCATGATGGTCAGAGTGAGTGTGCGGTGAGGAATGCGGCTTGCTGTGATGGTCGTCATCAACCTGGCGCGCATCACTCATGAGTTGCCAAGCAGAAACAATCGCTTTATCAATATTCGTATCGTGTAGAAACACGCCGAGGCTGGTCGACAGGCCCAGTGCCATCGTGGTAGTAGTAATAATGTGTGATAAATATTTCATATTCTTTTTATGTTTATCTGTATGGATCTGGCCATAGCAATGTTAGGATAATAGCATAAGGTTTTTAATTTGTCAATAATATTTCCTGATTTAGATGGTGCCATCGGCCCAAAATTCTATTCGATACCCACTCCGCGTACTAAACAAAACAATAAAATAAGTCCCGGATAAACCGAGACGAGAGCGGCATAACTCTGGCGGAGGAGGGGAGATTCGAACTCCCGCTACAGGTCTCCCCGTACTAACGATTTAGCAAACCGTCCCCTTCAGCCACTTGGGTACTCCTCCATGAGCCAAAAATAGTGTATCATAGAAGCAGTGGTCTGGCTAGCCCTGCGGCTAGCAGGCGGGCCGCAAAACTTGACAATAAACCTAAGAGAGAGGATAATAACGCGCATGAAGAGGTTTTTCGCAGGTATCGTTAGCATCATGCTGACCATCGGTGTCGGCACGGTAGTTTTGAGCACTCCAGCGTTCGCGCTCGGCGAGGGCGGCGTCACTCGTGGCATCAATGATGCGCGTGGCGACGGCGTGCCAACCAACTTAACTAACGGTGACAGCTCGTTGGTGAAAAAAATTATCAACATCATGCTCTATTTCATCGGTATCCTCGCTGTGGTGATGCTGATTTTTGGTGGTTTTCGCTACGTTGTCTCTAGCGGCAACAAAGACGCCGTCACCTCGGCAAAGAACACCATTCTCTATGCCGTCATTGGTCTGCTCGTCGCCCTATTTGCTTACGCCATCATTCAATTTGTCCTCAATACCGTAATTGGTCTTGGCGGTAATTCTACCGACGTATAGCAGATCATACCGCTCGTGGTATACTAGACATATGGAAGAGCAGCCACACGCAACCGACACCGAAAACACCCAACAAGACGCGGCCCAGCCGATGACTGACTTATCGCAGCCCATCGCCTGGCAAGCTCCCGAGGGCGTGCAGGCCCACCGCACGACTGGCTGGTATATTGCTGTTGGTTTCGTAGTGCTTGCCCTGATGGCGCTGGCGATCTTTGTTTTTAATAGCTGGACATTCGCGATTTTGCTGCCGATTATGGCGGTGGCGCTCGTACTACTTCGATCCAAGCCATCAGTGATGGTCAATTACGCCATCAGTCCCAAGGGGGTTTACGTCGCCGACCGCTTGTATGATTTTAGTGAATTTCGAGCCTTTGGGCTGGGGCAAGACGGCGATCAGCACTCGGCAATTTTACTGCCGGTCAAGCGGTTCTCACCGGCACTGACCATCTATTTTTCTGAGGCCGAGGGCGAGACCATCGTCGACATGCTGGGGGCACGACTACCGATGCAAGAAATCGCGCCAGATGCGCTGGAGAAGCTCATTCGGATCATCAGGCTATAGCTTGCCCCGAGTTAACAGGTGTGCTAGAATACAAAAGTTCATTGCCGCTGGCATTGAAAGTTCTTTATATTTTTGTTATAGCCAATCGGATTTCCGAAAGGCTGTATGCACCCGTAGCTCAGCTGGATAGAGCGTTGGCTTGCGGAGCCAAAGGTCGTACGTTCGAATCGTGCCGGGTGTACCATTTTTATTTGGAGAGGTGCAGGAGTGGTTGAACTGGCCGCTCTCGAAAAGCGGTATGGGGCAACTCATCGAGGGTTCGAATCCCTCTCTCTCCGCCAGAATCCAGTCGCTACGATTAATTGGAAGGGTGACCGAGTGGTTGAAGGTACCGGTCTTGAAAACCGGCGTGCGCTAACACGTACCGAGGGTTCGAATCCCTCCCCTTCCGCCAGACACGATATCATGGGAGAAAGATTAGAAACATTAGCCAAACGGGGGGTCGCTACGATAGCGGCCCTCACTTCATTAGCGCTATCAGCGTCCAGCCGCCCGATCATCTCGCCCGAGCAAGCAAAGCACACTTACGTCGTTGGCATGGGCGATTCAGTCGCCAGCGGGGCAGGGCTAGGAAATTACGACGACACAACAACAGAGTGCCGGCGCTCACCAGAAGCTTATGCGCGGCAACTCGAAGCGTCTGGCATTCCCCCGGGTAACATTACCCTCGTGGCCTGTCGTGGCGCCGGGCCAGAGCATATCTCCGACCAGCAGTTTGACGACCAGCCACCGCAAATCAACGCCCTTAGCCCCGAAACCGATATCGTCACACTGTCGCTTGGCGCCAATATGGTTGATCTCAACGTAGTGTTCGACGCCTGTCTGCACGGACGATGTGGTACGCGCAGCGAGATGTATATCGATGTCTTTCGCCGACTGTACTCAGACGAATATCGTCAGTCGCTCGAGCAAGCCTACCGCGCCATTCTTGAACATGCCCCCAACGCCCAGCTATACATCAATCTCTACACCACGCCCATTCAGCCACGCGACATCTGTCCAACGATTATCAATAACGATACCGACCACTTTGTCGCCAGCTTTATCGAGACGGTCAATCAAGCTATCCGCGACGTTGTGGCCAGTATGCATGAACCGCGGATCACCTTGGTCGAGCCGCCAAAGAACGTTGATGCTTGCGCCACGTTTGGTCTTGGTGTGGTAGCCACGGGTGATGACGTCGGTCATCCGACCGCTTATATCCATCACCAAATCGCCAAGGCAACCGCCGAAGCCATCTTGCATGATAATAACGCCCCACCGAAAGCCCGCACATGAAAATTACTATTCTCACCATCGGCAAGCGGCACGAGCCCTGGGTGGAACCAGGCATTAAGCGCTTTTTAGAGCGCCTCAGAGCGCCATTTGTCGCAGAAATGATCATCATCCCACATTCCGGCCAAATCGGCGACAGAGCGCGCCAGGATGAGTCAGAGCGCCTGATGTCTCGCCTCAAGCCGCACGATTTCATCATCCTTCTCGACGAGCGCGGCCGCAACCTGAGCTCGCCAGAACTATCGCGGCTCATTCTTGATCACACCGATCAGCACATCGTCATTATCATTGGCGGGGCCTATGGCGTTACCGAGACGCTTCACCGGCGAGCCGACATCGTTTGGTCGCTATCACGCCTGGTGTTTCCACACCAGTTGGTACGGCTCATGCTCGCCGAGCAGCTGTACCGCGCCCAAGAGATCGCTCGGGGCGGTTCGTATCATCACGACTAGGATGTGGCGGCGTTTTTACAGTAGCCTTTTTATTGTTCCCCTGGCGAGCAATAATCCCCACGCGAATGTCCCGCGCACCAGCCGCTCGTAGCGTTTGGGCTGCCGCTGTAATCGTTGAGCCAGTGGTGAAAATATCATCCAAAATCAGATAGGGAACATCGGCCCGAGCACTGCGCATGCGGAAAAACTGCTGCGCCTGCTTTCGACGCTCAGCCGCCGAGCGAGCATAATGCTGCGTCACATTCGTCTGTCTGACCAAGGGTCGCTCGACCCTCAGTCCCCGCCGCCGGGCAAATTGCCGAGCAACCAGCAACATATGATCATAGCCGCGCTTACGAATATTGGCAGGAGCTGTCGGCACCGATACAACCACCGTCGAGGCGTCGTATTCTGGGAGCAATTCGTCTAGGATCCTAGCCAACACCCCACTGGCGGCACGCACGCGATGGAACTTATAATCATCAATCAACCGCGCCACCGCACCTCGCCGCCACAACACACAGTCGAGCGCTTCGTAGGGCAGGGCATGTCGCCGACAGGCATTGCCATTAGCGCACGGCTGTCCACAAATCACACAGACCTGATAGCGGCTCCGCTTTTCTGCCGCAAGACACAACCGACACAAAAGCGAGCCAGTTGCATCGCAACCATAACAATAATGCGGCGCGATATATGATAATAACGTATCAATAGGCATTTTTCGCTTTTTCGCCTTTCACTCTTGATTATAGCGCACATAACCGTTATACTAATAGATGATATTGTCAATCAGCCTATAAAGGCGGAGGAAACATGGCACGCAGAAACGACGATTTGTTAATCGAAGATGAGCTAACCGCAGCTTTCTTGAATGATGATCTGGCTAATGACGCGCCGCAACCAGCCGCACCCGCAGCAGCACCGGCTACCGCAGCGCCCACTCCTGAGGATGACTGGGAGGATGAGGCCGATGATTTGATGGGGCAGCTAGCGGTCGATGTATTTGAATCAGAAACCGAACTTATTATCAAAGCCCGAACCGCTGGTGTTGATCGTAACGACCTAGACGTTAGCATCTCCGACGGCATCCTCACGATCAGCGGCACCCTATCAAGCGGTGACGAGACCGACGTCAAGAACTGGCACATCCAAGAATGCTACTGGGGTGAGTTTAGCCGCACCCTGGCGCTACCCGTCGCGGTCAACGAAGAAGGCGTCAAGGCCGAACTCAAAGACGGCGTGCTCACCATCACTTTCGAGAAAATTAAACAAGAACGTGCCAAGAAGATCCAGGTCTTGTAGTAGTCCTTCGTCAAACCCGTTGGTGTCGTAGTCGTCGTATTTGACGCCGCCGGACAACCAGAATAAAACACCCTCGCCATAAACGAGGGTGTAATTTTGTCTCGTAAAGTAAGCCGTCTTATGAACTCACGCCGCGTGATGTTGTGAGGACGAAGTTAACGATCGCATAGGCAAAGATCGCCACCACCAGACCAATCACCGCGTACATGATGGTGTTTTTGGCAGTAGTCACCTTATTCGAGTCACCAGATGAAGTCGTGTAAAGGATACCGCCCCAGATCAACATAATCACTGACAAGATACCGACGAAGTAGAGAATACCGTTGACGATACCCTTGACCAGCTGCTGTGGATCATCGACCTTCTCGGCAACCCGGTCACCCTTTGAGTCACTGATACCCTTATCCAGGTTGTAGTCTGCATGAGCTATTGGGACCGTTGCAAATGCCAATGCCAGAGTGGCCACAACGCCGACAACAATGAGTTTTAACTTGTTCATTCTTTATTCCTCGTTTATTATTTGATATGGTTTCAGCTGTTATTCTATCATCATTTAGCTACTTAAACAAGCCAAAGACCCAGTTAACAATAGCATACGACATGACCACGACGACGATACCAATCACCGCGTACATGATGGTGTTTTTGGCAGTGGTTGCTTTTTGGCTATCGCCTGACGAGGTAATGTACTGAAAGCCACCCCAGATCACAACAATAACCGCCACCGCACCGACAAAGTAGAGAAAGATATTAACCACCTCGCCAATGGTGGTGCCGATAGGCTTCGTGCTCATCTCATCCGTTCGAGCTGCATCCAAACCGCTCTTAAATTGGGCCGACGCGGACGGCAGGGCGATCGGCATGACGACGGCCACGACAGCAACTGCTAATGACAAAACGGCGGCTACTAGGGTTTTTCTATATCGTTTCATACATTTCTCCTTTTTTCTTATATTTTGCCAAACACAAAATCAACAATGGCATACGATAGAAGCGCTACAGCAACACCGATTACCGCATACATGATGGTCGACTTGGCAGTCTTGACCTTGTTAGAGTCGCCAGCCGAGGTCACATACTGAAAGCCACCGATGATGATCATGATGACAGAAATGGCGCCGAGGATGAGCAAGATAGCATTGATGAGATTCTTAAACAGCGGCTGCACCGTTGCGCCACGGTTTTTACAGACTTCACCACTGGAGCCCGAGCAGGCACCGTAAATGTCGACACTCTGGGCGGATACACTTGATGCCACCACTAGTGGGGCGACGAGCGCCGCTATCACACCGATAATGACTGTGAGTTTTTTCATATTGCCGATCCTTTCATGCCACTGATGACAAAGTTAGTTATGAGAAATGCGGAGAGAATGATAATAATGCCGATAACGGTACCGAGGATGGTATTTTTCGCCTTGGTAAGCTTGTTAGTGTCGCCGCCCGAATTGGCGTAATTGATACCGGCCAGCACCAACATCAAAATCGCGATCGCCCCGGCAAAGAAATACACCGTATTGAGAATGTTACCCAGTGCATCCGCTGAAGCACTGTTCGTCGGAATGCCCAGCGAATCTGGCGACCCCAATACACCGGCTACAAATCGCATCATGACCGTGGCAACCCCAATCCGTCAGCCACAACATTCACCAGTGCCACCGAGGCGATAGCGATCACTAGGCCGATCGCCGCATTAATCACCGTTTTCATGCCATTGGCCATCTGTCCCGGCTCACCATTGCTCGTCAAGTACAAAAAGCCGCCGTATATCACAAAGCCGACCGTCACAAAGCCCGCCAGCTGCAACAGATCCTCGACAACATTCAGTATCGCCCGCCAGATAAAGCCGTTGAGCGTGGCGTAATTACCCGGGTCGTTTTGGGCGCGCTTATCGTTATTGTCGACGATCGCTTTGAGATTACAATCCGACTTGGTCAGCCCATCGTACCACGGCTTGAGCGTCAAGATGTTGCCGCCACAAGCTGCGCTGGCCGGCGTTGCTTGAATCACCGACAGCATCAGTGACCCCGCGATCATCAGCCCCAGCGCGATCACAATATGCTTCATCAGAACACCCCCCCAGGAATCAGGAAATTAGTGATGGCTACAAAAAACGCGAATATGATGAGGCCGATGGCGGTGTTGACCCAGAGCTCTTTGGCCTTTTTGATATTGTCCGGACTACCGCCAGACGCAGAATAGAGAATACCGCCGTATATCACCGTACCGACCGCCAAGATGCCGATACCAGCAGTCATGATCTGGATAACCATTTTGATGATACCGAGAATAGCAGTATCGCCAGTCGCACCGCCACAGTTAATGATTGAGGTCTTTGCGCCGCCGCATTCAATATCAGCGAACGCAGGCATACCAGACAGCACGACGCCACAGATAATGGTTGCGAGAAAGATAGCGATGATAAAAATATTTCTTTTTGTCATATACGAATCTCTTACCCTAAATTGTAAAATAGTGACAGGAAAAATGCAAACGATTTCTTGAAAAAGCCATAAAAGTTTGCTATCATACGGAAAGTTATGCGCCCGTAGTGAAGTTGGCCTATCACGCCTCCCTGTCACGGAGGAGATCGCCGGTTCGAATCCGGTCGGGCGCGCCAGAATTAGCACTATTGTTACCTAGCAGCCCATTTCTTGTGAGATAGGGGCTGTTTTCATTTAATTTATTACTTAGGGTATTGCTAAATTTACAGAATGTGTTACAATGACACTATTCAGATTCAGAGTTTAGATCATCTACTCTGAGATGGATTAAAAACCATTCGTATGACTGGCCGCCGGCCAGAGAAAGGACTCCAAGCGTTATGGCAGGACACAACCATGACCCAAGTAGTTCATTAGAAAAAAGCTTATCTCGTCGCAAGGTGTTGGCCGGACTGGTTGGCGGAGCAACTATGCTGCTTGCCGGTTGTGGTAAAGGAGATCGAATAGCCGTTCCCCCAGACTACTCTACACAAAGCGCTTCACCATCAGAGTCACCATCCGCCCAACCATCATCAACTGAGACTATTGATCCAAAAGACTTGGCCGAGGAAAGATATAAGCAAACTAGAAAAAAGTATGCGGACATAACCCCCGAAGGGTTTGCTAGGCTTACGGACGAAGAGCGCTTGTTACCATGCAAGGAAGAGTTTCTTCTTGCAGAGGCGTGGGGAATCATACATAACCCAAACAATAGTTTATATAATCCATCAACGGGGGTTAAACCTGGTGAATTTTACGGAATACCCGCATCACCAACAGATTCCCCCGAAGAGGTCGCGGGCAAGCTATTTCTTCCTGTGGTCGCGGCTTTCGATGTTGGTCCGTGGGACCCTAACTTTGCAAGATATGTAGCATCTGCGGCAATCTATGGCAATCCTGAGTTAAGAATATCCGTCCTAAACGATATGTTGCGCAATGGAAAGATACCAGGCCCAGAGTACGACGGCAAAAAGGCCATAGCGACACTTCTAGAAGCTAAGGACGAGAAAGAAAAATCGAGCTACAAACATAAGGTGCCCGGCTCAAATATGTTTCCGATCCTTAAGCCAAGGTTTTGTAGTGCCAAACCCGTTGTGGATACAAAGACTGGCAAATCACTACCAACGGAAGGGCTCCAGATTTTTACCGAGGCAGAAACCACCGGCACAATTCTTGGTATGGCCTGGAGGGTTGTGATAGACAATGGATTGTGGCGAATCGTTGACAACGAGGTTAGCGACCTTAAGTCTACCCTCGATTAATTAAGAGACATAGCCGCATCGCCACAGTAAATAATAAATAATACCTCAAAAAGAGAGGCCACTCGGGGTTTCTCTTTTGAAATTATAGCATAAGCATGATACTATATTACACATAATGCTTGCGCAAAAGAAAACCTCGCATAAACGTATTCGCGCCATTCTAATCGGACTTGCCGCACTATTAGTCGTTCCGATGCTCATGACGTTTTTCGCGCTGTCGCCGACCGCTAACGCGGCTCGGGCGCGCCTTGATTATTCGCCATACCTCACTCAAGTCAAACAGCGCTCTCTCGCGTTGGCCATGAGCAACTGTATTAGTCATCGTCAAGGATTTGATGGCGGACTCACTCCAGCAAGAATCGCCAGCGGCGATTGGGGCGGCAGCTTCACTACTGTCACTACCGTCGGTCCAGTTGCTGACGGTGACGATGGGCAGTTTAGCTGTAAAGAACTAGTGTCCGCCACACGAGATACATTTGGCTACAGTTCTTTTACCGACATGTTCTGCGCGCTAAAGGGTGAGTGGCGAGATGACGCCGGCCTTGACTGTATTAGCAATATAACCAAGGGCGAGTACAGCGGTGGTAGGTGGAATATACCAAGGGACAGGGGCACGTACGCAATTCAGGTTCTTGAAAAAAAGGCTGGTAAAAGCCTAAAATTCGACTCGGCATTGGTTAATTATTCCACGGCGATGGCAGCACTCTTGTCGGCCCAAAACGCTGGTTGTAAGGCCGAGTGGCGAGGATATGATAGCGGGGATGACGCCGCAAGTAATGACATAAAGGCCGATCAGCGCAATAAAAAAATAGCGGTTGCTTTAACTGACAGTACGGCAGCTTATGGATATTTTTATCTCCCGGATGCAGGTAAAAGAGTTCGTATGTTTCATGGAGCTGACTCGCCTTATGGTCCTTCTGGTGGTGCAAAAACAGAGATGTCATGTGCGGAGATTGCACAGTGGGCATCAAACAACGCTGAAGCAGCCGCAAAATCAGCAAAAACCGACTCTACTGAAAATACCCGTAAAGCTATCCGTAGCGCCCTCATAAAGAGGTGTGTCCAGTCACGAGGCGGAGGGCCTGCACAACAAATTTGCGAAAGCCAGGTTGACAGCTGGATGAACGCCTGTAAGGATAAGATGCCATCAAGTGGCAACGTGGCAAACTCTAGTGAATATGTTGATTGTCTGAAAAAACAATCAGGGTATTCTGAAGACGACATAAAAAGCTCTCTTTCTAATATAACCGCCGACACCCCATCCGGTCAAAGCGATAATGGTAATGACGACAGACCCGACTGCGCCGTTAAGGAACTCGGCTGGCTCGTCTGCCCGGTGATTAATTTTATGGCACGTATAGCAGACGCGGCTTTCGCCATGATCGCCGACAACTTCCTAAAGATTGAGCCGGGCCTTGCTTCTGGGGGTGAGGTACAGGCAGCTTGGGGGATCATGCGCAACATTGCCAATGGTGCATTTATCATCATGTTCCTGGCAATTATCATATCTCAGCTCACTGGCTTTGGCATCTCAAACTACGGCATCAAAAAGATGCTGCCACGGCTCATCATCGCCGCAATCTTGGTGAACTTATCAATTTACATCTGTCAAATTGCCGTTGACTTATCTAATATCCTTGGCTACGGCCTGCGAGCAGGCCTGGGTGGTATCGGTGACGGTATTAGTGCTGCTAATAGTGTCCTAAAGTCAGGACAGGGAGGCGAAACCTGGGGAGGCATAGCATTAACTGTCCTCGCTGGGGCTACGGCCGCAGTTCTCGCTCTTGCGGTTCTAATCGGAGCGCTTGTTTCCGGACTGGTCGTAATGGTGACTATTGCCGCCCTATTGATCGCCCGCAAGGCACTCATCGTCATCCTTATCGTTATTTCACCGCTGGCTTTTGTTGCCTTTCTATTGCCGAATACCGAAAAATTCTTTAGTAAATGGCGCTCAACCTTTGTGGGGCTACTCATGGTCTTTCCAATCGTTGGATTGCTATTCGGCGGTGGTATCTTGGCAGGATCAATTGTTAAAGCGGGAGCTACAGATGCCGATAATATGGTCATGCAGATTGTCGGTGAGCTAATCAAAGTCCTGCCACTCATCGCCGTGTGGAGTGTCCTCAAGAAAGCTATCGACGTTGCTGGGGCGATCGGTCAGCACATCAACAACGCTGGCGGTAGTCTCGGTGGCGGCGCCAAAAACTGGGCAAAGGATAGGTATGCCAATTCACGACTTGGTCAGATGCAAGACTTTCGCAAGAAGCAAGTAGCACGCCGCAAACAGCTCATGCGAGCCGGGGCCTGGAAGGGTAGCGGACTTATGGATCACATATGGAGAAATCGAATGTCTGGGCTTAATGAGAAATTCAACAGGAGCAGGTTGGCAAATAATAAATTCCTCGGAGCGGGCAAAGACGTAAATTACGGCATCCGGAGTGCAGCCGCGGGTCAAGATGCCGTGGACAAAGAAGAGCTCGAGGCAGCAGAAGATCTACTTGCCTACCAATTCAATGGTGATGCGGCCGCTGCACTGAGAAACGCCGGGGACAATGAGATACTTAAACATGTTGCCTTTAAGAAATTAGAGTCAACTGGTAAGCGCGGTGCCGAACAAATGTACGAGTATCTCCAGGGTGGTGGAACCATCAGCAACCGCCGCATGGCAGAAACCCTTACCAGAATGAAAGATGACCATGCCGGTCTGTTTGAAATGGGTAGAACGGCTATCGACCAGATGGAACAGGACGGAGCAACCTCGGTCAGCTTTAGCCAGCAACAAATGGCCGAACTGACCGCCAAGGGAGTCAGCGGATTAAGTGATGAAAAATTGGCACGACAGACATCCAGTGCAATTAAGATCGCTGGTGAAACTGAATTCACCAAGGGCGACCATAAAATGGTCGGTGTCTCCGCCGAGAGGGCAGCCTCAGTGCTTGACAATAAACGTATTAATACCTCGATATCAGGTAGTGCGCGCAAAGAGCTTGAAAATATACGAAACAGTGATAGAGCAGCCGAACCTCAGGAGCTGCGAGTACCACATGACATGAGTGGCGTAACAGCAGATGACGTCAAAAATGCGATTAATTCTACGGTAGAAATTAACAATATCACCGAGGCAGTCCCGTCAGACACCCCGACGGGGAGAACATTCGTTGCCGGAACAGGCAGAGGGCCAGCTCCACCGCAATCCCCACCTTCAGCACCGCCAAATAATCAAAATAACCGCGATAATCGAAACAATAATCCACCTGCCACCAGCTAAAACTATTGACTTTTCTCTATAAAAATGCTACCATTGCCAGTAATGGAGTGGTTACGTTCACGAGAGCGATCGTCAATGCGATGGTTGCAGTGGTTTATATTGCTGGCGGTGGGCCTCCTAGTCAGTATTTTTTTGAGTACGGTCGTAACCTCGAGCCAGGCGCTGGCGGCGGACGCGAAATGGGATAGTAGCAAAATATCCTACGACAACGAGACCTTTGAGCGAGTTTCCGACGTCGACAAACTAAAGGCCCTTGACTTAGGGTCTGACCAAGTGGTCTACATGTCCAAGAAAACTGTGGCCAATAATCAAGACGTCCGCGTCATTCACTTTCCGTCAACAGGCGACCTCGGATCGATGACCTCGGTGTCCCTAACGACATTCACGTACACTGCGCCAAACACTTACACCAAGAAGGAATCGACCACACTATCAATTGACCCTCCGAGCCAAAACTCTGCCTCTTCGTGCGAGGTTGCCGGCGGCATTGGCTGGATCCTTTGTCCCGTTTCGGCGTGGTTAGCTAGCTCCATCGACTGGATGTTTGGGGTGCTTAAAAGCTTCCTTGTGGTGCCGCCGCTTCAGACGGGTAATCAGACCAGTGGCATCTTTCTGGCCTGGAACATCGTTCGCAATATCGCCAACGGTATCTTTATCGTCATGTTCATAGTCATTATTTATTCACAAATTACTTCTATGGGCATCTCCAATTATGGCATCAAAAAGATGTTGCCTCGGTTGATTGTCGCGGCGATACTGGTTAATTTGTCGTTCCACGTCTGCGCCATCCTCCTCGACCTATCAAACATCGCCGGAAGTGCGCTCCAAGACATGTTCATGAATATTCGTAACACAGTCGCCACCCTGGGCGGATCGGCGCCAGCGTCTGAACCAATGACCTGGCAAGAGGTCACCTTCCAGATTTTGGGAGGTGCCGCTGGCGGTGCGGCGCTGGCTGCGGGGCTCCATATGCGAGCCGAGCTACTTCCTTTTGTTGTGCCGCTTTTGTGCGGCATTGGACTTGTTATTCTTCTCGTTGTTATCATTATGGCCGCCCGTCAGGCGTTGATCGTTATTTTGATTATCATTTCACCGCTGGCTTTTGTGGCTTACTTGTTGCCGGGGACAGAAAAGTGGTTTGATAAATGGAAGGACGTCTTCTTGACGATGCTAATATTCTTCCCGGGGTTTGCGGCGGCCTTCGGTGGGGCACAGCTGGCGGGCTCAGTCATTATGCAAAATGCCGCGGGACCGAACGGGGCAGTGATGTATATCCTCGGTATGGCAGTCCAGATCGCACCACTCGCCCTAACGCCGTTGATGATTAAGTTGGGCGGCGGACTCCTCGGCAAATTCACCGGCCTCGTTAATGACCGCAGCAAGGGATTATTCGACCGATCTAAGAACTGGGCAAAAGAGCAGAGCGAGATTACGAAACATAAAAAACTCAACAAACGTCCAAATAGCAAATTTACCCCAACGGCATGGCGACGCAGACTGGCGCAGTCATCGCAAAATCGTAAGGATAGGCTAGAGGGGCTGCGTAATCAGTCAAACGTACAGCGCACCGAAACCACTAACTACAGGAAGCTTGACCAGTTTAGGCGCTCTGTTGAAGAAGATAAAAATATCGCCGAAGGAAGGCTGCAATCAGCATGGAACGCACATCAAAGCACCAACCAGGCGGCCATCGTTCAGGATTTCCAGTCACGGTCTATTCGTCAGATGGTTGATGCTGAGAAGCAGGTGCTCGACAATCGCTTTACGGCGCTTCAGACTGGACACGGGGAATTGCCAGAAAATGTTGCCGATAACACCGCAGTCCAAGAGGCTGTACAACGAGCACGCGATTCACATCAAACTCTAGCGGTTCAAGGTTTGCGCAAGAGTGGTATCGATCGCGTCCTTAATGATCAGTTCGCCCGCGCCATGCGTGATAACAATACCGGCGCAGAGCTTCGATCGGCCGCTGGTGGTATCGAGGACGCTTACTATGCATCAATTCCAGGTATGAGTGATGACCTTGGGTCGCGGCGCGCCGCCGCTGCTGCCGCTCAAACGGTGAGTGCCGCCTATGAAGAATCGGTCAAGAACGCCACTGCTATCCTTAACGGCAGCAATGTGAGCGATGCCGATACAGTAAGCCTCATCGGCGGCAATGCTGTTGGCAATATCCCAGCAACTGACGACATCAGGAATGCAGCTGGTCGCAAGATCGCAAGCAGTCGTGGTGCTAAACCGCTACTCGATATGCTCAGCAAGGTACAGATGAACAATTTGACAGACGACCTCGCTCAGGAGCTTGGTGTTGCGCTGAAAAACAATAGTGCACGACCATGGTGGCTAGGTGGATCGGAGTGTGTTGATATACAGGCCAATGCCATCAAGGATACTGGTGACGCCTTCAAGGTGCGCAATATGATAAAGGCTTTTGAGAAGGGTAAGTTGAGTGCTGACAAAGCCCTGGCAAGTGACGCGGTGTTCCTTGAGGATACGCTTGATATGATGCAGAAGCATAATATTGCCGCACAACTGACACCAGAGGCGAAGAAATTCCTTAACAAGAGCATTACAACTGTTTTAACTGATAAGCTATACAGGGGCCGATATAGTCGTGAGCAGGGAGACGCCCTCAAAGGCATTCAAAATCTGCTATAATAGTACCCAATGGCTGTCTACAAAGTTCCCCAGGATGTGGAAGCTGAAGACAAGCTGCTCGGGCCGTTTAGTTTCAAGCAGTTTATTTTCTTGATCGTCGCGATCGGCATGATTGCGCTGGCGTGGGGGCTATTCTCGGTGCTGCCGCCGCTGGCGATTATCCCGGTGCCGGTTGCGCTATTTTTCGGGGCGTTAGCCTTGCCGCTGCGCAAGGATCAGCCGATGGAGGTGTACCTCGCGGCGGTTATTTCGTTCATTCTTAAGCCCAAGCAGCGACTGTGGCGAGCTGATGGCATTGAGCGAATGGTCGAGGTGATCGCTCCGCGGGTTGAGGAAAAACAGTACGGCAAGGGGTATGACCAGGCCGAGGTCAATCGCCGGCTGTCGTATCTGGCGACGCTGGTGGACACGCACGGTTGGTCGGTGCGCGGTGTCGATAATCCAAACAGCTCGGTGATGAACAGCTCAATGCAGGCGGATTGGTACAACGAGGCCCAGACCGCCCAAGACCCGCTCGACCCAAGCAGCAAGACAGCCCGCGCCTTTGAAACACTCATTGAGCGAGCCGACGAAAGACGCCATGATGAAATTGTCCAGCAAATGCAGCGAGCCCAAACTACCCCAACCACCCAGACCACCCAAGACAGCCAAGACGACCAAGTCTACTCGCTACAGACCTCGACCTTCAACCCCTATCCAACTATGCAGCAGTCCATCATTACGCCCATCAGCGAGCAGGCGACCACGACGACCCACGCCGACCAGGTGCCCCCTAGCACAGCACCCGTCTCGCCTGCTATAATGGACTTAGCGCGTAATCACAGCGATCTGTCAGTCGCCTCGCTCCAACGAGAGGCCGGTCGCATCCAAAAAGAACATGATAAGGAAGTCGTGATTTCGCTTCACTAGGTGGGATGTCATGCAACCAGATCAGCAACAGCAACCATATCACTATCCACCAGATGCAGCCGCTGCACCACCGTTTGGCGCACCGTCAAATCCGCCAACCATGCCGGGGGTTATTGCCTCTGGGCCCGACCCAGTCTCCGCAGAACCAACCTCACCGTACGCTCAGTACCCTGATCAGTTCAGCCCGCTGCCACAGCAATTACCGCAGGCGCCAGCCCAGCCGACGCCAGGCGCACAGCCGACAGCGCAACCAGCCCCCAACCCACCGTCCGCATCCGAGCCCAACCAGCCACAGCCAGCCCCGCAACAGCCCGCCAAGCAGCCAACTAACCAGGCAAAACCCCAACAAAAAGGTCCGACCAGCACCCAGAACACGCTGCTATTTTCTGAGATGCGCGAGAATATGATCATCATGAATGACGGCAGCTTTCGGGCGATTGTTCAATGTCAGTCAATCAACTTCGATCTGATGAGTGGCCGCGAGCGGGAGGGAATTGAATTTAGCTACCAAAACTTCCTTAATTCGTTATATTTTCCGGTTCAAGTGCTCATTCGCTCGCGTCGCGTTGACATCGGGCCGTATATCGACCGCCTGATTGACATCCGCCGCAACCAAGACAATATGCTCCTGAACGTGCTGATGGACGACTATATCAACTTCATCGATGTCCTCGCCCAAGAAGCCAATATTATGGATAAGGATTTTTATATCGTGGTGCCGTATTATCAGAGCGGCGACATGCAAGTTATTAAACAGCAGGCCAAGGGTCTGTTCGATAGTTTTTTTGGCGGCAAGAAAGACAACACCGTCACCAAGATTGAACAAACCGCCTACGAGAAGGCCAAGGATGAAATCAAGAACCGAGTTGATTCGGTAATGAGCGGACTGTTTCAGATGGGCGTGAAGAGTTCGCAGCTTAATACCAAACAGCTGGGCGAATTATTCTACAGTTCATACAACCCTGACGTGGCACCGCAACAACCATTGAGTGTTGGCGCCGATGAACTAGCGACGACCTATGTCCGCAAGGGACGAGGCGAATCGCCACATGGATATGGAGGAGTACGACATGGCTAGAAAAAAGAAGCTGGACGCCATTGATATCGCCGCCCAACAGCGGGCCCGCGAGCAGGCCGAGGTTGAGCAGGCTTTTCTCACCGGTGTGAGAACCTTGCGCGACTTTATCGCCCCGAGCAGTCTCGAGCTCAAATCCGACCACTTCCGCCTCGGTTCAAAGTATGGGCGCACCATGTACGTCTACGGCTATCCGCGCGAGCTATACACCGGTTGGCTCAGCTCGGTGATCAACATCGACGAGGTGCTAGATATTAGCATGTTCATTTATCCAGTTGACACCCAGGTGGTGCTCAACAACTTACGCAAGAAAGTGACGCAGCTCGAGGCTAGCCTCAGCATCAATTCCGAGAAGGGCAAGGTGCGCGACCCAGCGATGGAAGCGGCATTGCAGGACGCCGAGGAACTACGCAATCAGCTACAGATCGGCTCGGAAAAGTTCTTCCGCTTTGGCCTTTACATCACGATTTATGCCGACAGTATTGATGAGCTCAACTTTATCCAGCACAAGATCGAGACAATTTTTGGCCAGCAGCTGGTGTTCTCTAAGGTTGCCTCGGCCCAACAGGAGCAGGGCCTCAATAGCACCATTCCACAGCTGACCGACCAGCTCCAGGTTCGCCGCAACATGAATACTGGCGCTATTTCTACCAGCTTTCCGTTTACCTCGGCCGATCTAACTGACGGCAAGGGTGTGTTATATGGTATTAATATGCATAATAACGGCTTGGTGATTTTTGACCGCTTTTCCCTCGAGAATGCCAACATGGTAGTGTTCGCTAAATCTGGTGCCGGTAAGTCGTTCACCGTCAAGCTGGAGGCGCTGCGCAGCATGATGCTTGGTTCAGACATCGTGATTATCGACCCAGAAAACGAATACCAGAAATTATCCGACGCCGTTGGCGGCAGCTACATTCGACTCAGCCTCAACAGCGACACCCGCATCAATCCGTTTGATCTACCGCGAGTAATTGATACCGATGAGGCGGACGATGCGCTGAGGGCGAATTTAGTGACGCTGCATGGACTGTTGCGGCAGATGCTGGGTGGCTCACAGACGACGGCGGGCGGGCAGATTATCGCTGGACTGACAGCCGCTGAAGAGGCTGATATTGACCAGGCACTGATTGACACCTACGCCCGCGTCGGCATCACCGCTGACCCGTTGACCCACCATTCGACACCGCCAACTATCGCCGACCTCTACGATACACTGCTTCATATGGGCGGCACCGGGCCAAGCCTCGCCCAACGGCTCCGCAAGTTTACCTCGGGTACTTTCGCTGGTATCTTTAGTCAGCAATCAAACATCGATATCAATAACACCATGGTGGTCTTTAATATCCGCGACCTCGAGGACGAATTGCGGCCGATCGCCATGTATATTGTCCTCAATCACATTTGGAATATTACACGCACCGACCAAAAGCGGCGCATGCTCATCGTCGATGAGGCGTGGCAGCTGATGCGCTACGACGACTCGGCCAACTTCCTGTTTTCTCTCGCCAAGCGCGCCCGCAAATACCAGCTCGGCCTCACGACCATCACCCAGGACGTCGAGGACTTTATGGGTAGCAAGATGGGTCGGGCCATCGTCGCTAACTCGTCGATGCAGCTATTGCTCAAGCAGTCAACCAGCGCCGTTGATGTCCTTTCCAGCGTCTTCAAGCTAACCGAGGAAGAGCAAAAGCGCCTCGCCAATTTCCCCGTGGGGCAGGGGTTATTCTTTGCCGGACAAAACCACGTTCACATCCAGATTCAGGCCAGCGATACCGAATACGAACTCATCAACACCTCGCCGATCTCTCGACATCAACTACCATCAGAAACGCCGCTCGGCGGGTACGGGGCAGTGTAGTATAATTGGAGGCATATGGCAACAGCAACAAAACCGCCGCGATTTGACACCACGACCGACTCTGATGCTGATGGACGAGCAAATCCGTTTGAGCTACATGATGGCCCCTCGGAGAGACTGAATGCTGGTGAGCAAGCAGCGCTTGACCAGATAGAGGCTGGTTTAAGGGATGATGGCCTTGACGGTGACCAGTTCAGCTACCGGTCAGATCGAGATACCGGTGTTGAAGATGCCGCGCAAAAAATAACAGACAAAGAGAATGGTACTGCAAATCAAGGACCACAAAGTGGTTTTTATCAACCAGAAAAATCTAATCGAACTATGCCCAAAAGTCAAGCCGCTAAGCTCATCGCTCTTGCTAAAAAACGCGGCGGTATCGCTGGTTTAATGATATTATTTGGTGTTGGTGGTGGTCTACTGGCTTCGGTGTTTGGTCCGGCATCAATGCTCATCAATCTCATGGAAAACCTAACTCTTGGCAACGATTCTAGTTCAGTTGTCTCTGAACGACGTCTCGCAAAAAACTTGGCGAATATGATCACAAAGCCCGGCGTTTGCAATAGTAAAAAGATGAAGTGCAAGGCCGGCACGATTTCAAATAAAGGTTTACGCCGTCTCGCAAAGCACGGTGTCGTGGCGGCCGATGCTAAAGGCAAACCGCTTAACCTGAAAAGATTTGGCTACCCCGATGGTAACCCCGAAAAATTTATTGTTGACGGCAAACACATCAAGGCTCAAGACTTGCCTGGTTTTTTAAGCGCTAAAGAAAACCGCGGCCTTGCCGCCAAGGTTCTTGGTCGATCGGGTGCATTTAATATGCGGTTTCGTGTCTGGTCAAGTAAATATCTCGCCAAAAAGTTCTTTAGTAAGTTTAAGCGTATAAAACGAAACGGAGGAGCGGCCACATGGGCCGAAGAAAACAAAAAGAATAACCGACAAAATCAAGGCTCAACAGGCTCTGACGGTGAAAAAAAGAAGACCCCATCCGAAGAATATCGTGCTGATGATAAAATAAACCAATCAGACATTGAAGAGTCGGGCAACAAAGCCAAAGCACATGCCGATAAAAAACTAAAGCGTGCGCGGCGTGCTGGTTCGGCCTATACCCTCGCAACAGGCGCCTGTATCGCCGGACACATACCTGATTTTGTTGTTGGAGGTGTTGCCGGAGCGCAAATGGCAGCACTTATTCCACCAATAGCCAACATGGTTCTCTCGCCGGGATCACAACAAAAAGCTTCAGGCCTTGATCCGCGTTTCGCAATGACTGCTGCCGGTATGGAATTCGTTGGTACAATGTTGACCTCTCGCCACAAAGGCAGCAATGGCAAAGCCGAGTCGGCTCTTGATTCACCACTTCTGCTCTCCGCTATGGGTGTCAATAAAAATAAAGTTCCGCTATCTGAAAAGTTTGCCCCCGGGCTTAAGGTTCGTCGCCACCCAGCCATCCAGGCAATGTATCAATACAAAGATGCCACCAAGGGCGCGTGCAACGTCATCATGAGCGATCAGGCTATGTATTCTGCTATGGCCGTCGATGCAGCAGCGACAGCCTTAGCAGCGCCGACACTTATCGGTGGTATTGTCAAGGCAGTGGGTAATTTCGCAATCTCTCAGATCACCTCTGTCATTGTAGGCGAAATAACCAAAGCAGCCACAAGTGCAGCAGTTCAGGCAATTTTTAAAGCCATCGTCGGTGATAATGATATTGCGAATGCCAAGGGTAGGGAGTTTGGTGACATGCTCGGAACATCGGCTGGTGCATTTTTTGCTGCAGCAAATTCAGCAAAACATCTGCCGGTATTATCTAAAAAAGGCCTCTCTAGTTTTAATCAAGTTCGTCTCGCTAACGAGCGACAACAACGTGAATACGACCTCGCCTCGCTCAGCCCATTCGATACCTCCAGCCGCCACACATTCCTTGGTAGCCTTACCTTTAACTTACGTCAGATGATGCTCCAATCTGGCAGTTACAATAATTCTTTTGCTTCAATCTTCTCTAATATTATCCGCCTCCCAGCAATGGCGCTTTCATTTGGAACCGCCGCCAACGCGAGCGATAACTACTCGGCAAATTACTGTGGTTATGCCGAAGACTTTGGCTTAAAGTCCGAGGTTAATGGCCGCGACGTTACCCCGGCAGTGAACTTTGCCGGCGCTGGGTGTACGGGCTTCACTAAACAGCAGGACGATATGGGTATTGAGGAGGCACGAGAGATCCTGGCAAAGGCTGGGTGGATTGATGAAAGTGTTGATATAGAAAAAGAAGACGACATTGAGGCATTGGTCAGTAAAGGATATATAAAAGACAATACGCCGCTAAAATCGTTTATTGAATCTTGTAGCGATGTCAGCTCAGCAGAATACTCGACCAATATGACCGGCTGCGTTCTCGATGAATCTAGTACCAGGCAAAGTACTGGCAAGCTCTCCAGTGGCGGTTATCGTCCTGTTGTCGAAAGCGAAAATGGCAAAACAAGCGCCGACACCGACTTTGGCTCAATCGACACCGCCGACAGCAGAACCCTCGCCGCCATCTCCGTCTTTTTAATGGATTATCAGATCCAAAACTCCATCAACGGTGAAGACGACGAAGAACTTGTTGGCAGCAATCAGTCTAATAACGCCTCAAACTCCCAAACTGGCGAAAATCTCGACCAGATCAAGATGTACTATCAGTCAGAAGAGCCGTGGAAGAATAAAAAATACGGCATTGGTAATATTGGTGAGTGTGGCTGCGCACCAACCTCTATGGCCGCTATCGTCTCGACTGTCGGCAATACAACCGTTGATCCAGAAAAAATGGCTGAGTTTTTCCACCAAAACGGTGGCCAGATAGGCGGTGGACGTTGTGGCTCGAATTGGATATGGGAAAGTAAGGCCCAGCTATTTAATGATAAGTTCGGTATTACGATCAAGAAAGTGCAGCCAAGTGCCGAAAATGCCTCAAAAGGCCTGTCCGAAGGTGGCCTGGTTCTCATATCGGTCGGTGGCGCAACCCCGTTTATTCGTGGTGGTCACATTATGTTTATTCGCGGAAAGACTGCTGATGGTAAGTTCCTCGTTGGCGACCCGAATAAGCGCTCAAATACTGAAAATAAAGCCGGCTTTGATGCGAGCCAGTTCCACTTTGGCGAAGGAAATGGTACACCGGGTATGTGGGTAATCACTGGACCGAAAAAAATTGGAGGGCAGTCGTCGTGAGAGACTTCCTTTTAGCACACAAAACAGCAATTATTGCTACGCTATCATTCCTCACACTCTCCGCCTCGGTCGTTGTCGTCATTCTGCTGCTACCCACAAACCCGTCGACTCCGCCGCAGTCGTCTAATGATAGCTCTACCACCCGGTCGGGAGGTGGGCAGTACGAGGGACCAACCGGCGGCAGTGGCCAGCCAACCACACAGCAGTTAGTCCTCAGTGGGTGGGATACGAAGAATAGTGCCAATAAAACACTGGCTGCATTCATCAATGATGACACCCAAAATTCGCTCGTTGTAGCAATTCTTCGCCACTACGTAAGTAAACATGTGACCTCTGATGCCCTTGTGTCTGGGACGATCACTAATGTGGTTTTTAACGAAAAGACAATATCATTCACCGTAACTGTTAAGAACACCGCCGCGTATGTCGTGCAGTTTACTATCGCGGATAACGCCGTCACCATTCGAACCGCAAGTGGGGAGCCAGTAGCGTTATGATAGATAACATGAGTTATTACTCCCAGCAGCCACGTGACGATAGGCGATCGTTGACGATTATGGCTGGGCTATGTATTGCAGCAATTGCACTGATAATCGTCATTATTCTAGTTGTTATCCGCAACAACACTCCATTAAATCCAGGACCAACTAAAAATCTTACAATCCCAGAAAAAATATTGCGCGAATCGGCTTCCGCTGCTTTTACCAACCTACAAGTTACGACAACACCGCGACAAACATTTCTCGAAAAAATTGACTTCGAAAATGAGTGGATTTTTCTGAAAGCAATTGCCGCCAATATTGCGACCAACAACCCATCGCGCACATTATATGTCATATTAAAGAAAGATGGTCACGGCAATTTGCAGCTCATCGCATACTCAACCGGCAAAGAGGCGTGGCAGACAACCAGCGGTAACACATTACCAGATAACGCAAGAGAGCGAGCGAGAAAATTATGGAACGAAAATTAGCCTTTCAAAGAGTCGCTGTTATTATATCAATCATTTCGCTTCTTTTTGGGAGTTCACCAGTATTTGCCGAGTTAAATACCGATCAGCTGCGGGCAACATTTGAAGACAACAACATTCTTTTTAGCAATAATTCTGAGGATACAAACTGTTCACCAAATGCCGCACAGTCAGCGAGTGGGGCGGCAGGCGAGCTAGTCGGCGAAGATAATCTAAAGAAAGCATTTAATTACTTTATATCCAAAGGTGCGCCAAAGTTTGTTGCAGCAGCAATCGTTGGTAATTTATATCAGGAGTCAAAAGGTAACCCAATTCTTCGTCAAAATAAAGGCTCCGAGCCAAATCCGCTCAAGGCCGGCGGTAAGTATCACCCGTGGAACCCGAGTAAACCGGCTGGTATGGGCGATGCCTGGGGAATCGCCCAATGGGACCCTGGCGTAGCCGTCCTCTACTGGCAACAGCAGGCTGGCGTCCAGGGTGATGTTACCAGTCTCGAGGTGCAACTAGCTATCGTCTGGTGGCAACTCCAGAACCTTGCACCAACTTCACGTAAAAACGTGTTAGCTGAGATGGTAGCATCAGGCAACGCCGCAGCTGCTGCTGTTATTATGGTAAAGAAATTTTTTGGTGCTGGCATTCCACAGACTATAGTTCGCGTAGCTTATACCATGAAAGCTATGAGTTGGGAACCAGATCCGTCTAGCGCGGCCGCTGCCGCTTCTGGTGCTGCCACTAACTGTAGTGACGGTAGTGGAGGTGGAGGCGGCACCATCTCCGAAGGCGGTCTCAACGAAGAGCAAGCGAAGAAATTCATGATGAATTACGGCGAAAATAAAAATAATGAAAGCCGCAAAGCTATGGGTGACTACTTGTGGAATACTTGTAATGGTGGGGGATCAAACTGTGTGTCGTTCTCTGTATTCTTCCTTGAAAAATTTACTTCAACAAAAAACCTCGGCACCACAGGTAATGGCGAACACGTTGTTAAGCACTTAAGAAATGCTCGAAAGCTACCGACCGGTAAAACACCAAAAGTCGGCGCTGTGTTTAGTTGGTCTGGTGGACGCTATGGTCACACCGGAGTTGTCCTCGGCATTCAGGGCGATAATGTCATCGTTGGCCACGCAAGTTGTGGTAATTCAGGTAAGGGCCGCGGTGATGGCACGCAACGAGGTGGCGGATCTGGATTTATCCTTACGGGTAAGGTTAATGATCCAAAAACTTGGCTCGGACATCTTCCGGATGAGTTTGCCTACCCAGAAGTTGATATGTCAGCAGTGGCGAGCTATGTTGGAGCAAATACAAGTAGAGGTGGCGGTAATGTTGCACTATAATAAAAAACTAATTTTCATTATCTTGGGGTTTATCGGCATTGTTATTATCGCTACGATTGCCTATACACTACTGCTACGCAACCCTCTTGGTGGAGAAATGCATATCGAAAATCTCAGTACATATACAAATGGTAAACCGACCGACACTAAAACCCTCGAAACAATTCGTCACGCATTATATACTACCATCCGCAACAACTACACGGGTGATTTACCAAACAACTCCATCAAAGACATCCTTATCCGCGACGGGTCGTTTAAGCAAACTCATGATCAAGCAAAAGATATCCACACTGTTAACTTCATTGTTGATATTAAAAGCCTACAGCAGTCGTATCTCGTTGAATATACGTGGTCACAAAAGACCAATCTTGACGATGATGCTCAGTATCAATATGGCACAACCGTTTCGTGTCTACCAACCGATCAGCTAATATACGGTTATTTTGGCTGTAATGATGACTTCTCGCGAATGCGTGGACTACGAAGCCCGTACTTAGTCATAAACTGGGGTGGTGAAAAAGACCAGTATGACAACTCTTTGTCCGACCAGCTAACCGGCAATGACACTGACTACATTGAAAAGCTAATCATGAGTGATTATTCTTATGACCATAGGCTATCGCGCATCGCCACGCAAACAACGATAAAAAATATTACACGCGATACATCAACAGGAAAAAATACACTATCATTTACTATTACCGTCGAGGATAAATTAGCCTACAACGTCACTATTGATTACGATAATAATCGACGAATTACCATTACTCAAGACGGTCGATCACTTAACTAACCTAGCGCTTCAACGGCATAACAATATGCATACAATCTGGCGTAGGGGTCTGCTCGCAGATGACGCATGGCGACAGCTTACCGTTAAACGAGAAGGTGACAGTCTCGCCATCAGTGGCGCCGAGCGACTCGATCAGATAGCGAGAATTGAGCGTAATCTCACCGTCGCTCGACACCTCGGCGCTGGCCTCAGAAGTATTCTCGCCGAGTTCCGAAGCGATTGAATGGATTGATAGTAGCGCTTGCTCGTGACTAGCCGTGAGGGTGATACCACCACCGGACTCGCGCGCAAATAGACTAGCAACCTTGGTGATGCGCAGGAAATCGGCTTTTTTAATTACCACCTCGGTCTCGGCGAGTTTAGGAATCAGTTGACGATAGTCGGGAAACTTGCCATCGATCAGCCGACTCACGATCTCTAGATGATCCGTCCGAAACCCGACCTGTGTTTCATCAAAAAACAAACTTACGTCACTTGTTTCGGTATCGAGACTCCGCAGCACCTCCTGGAGTGTCGATGCTGGCACGATGGCGGTAATTTCACCGTCAAATCTCATCAGCCGTTTCTCCGCCAACCGATAACCGTCCGTGGCCGCTAGATACAACTCACTATTATAGGTATGCCAGTACACACCAGTTAACACCGCCCGCGTGGCGTCGCTAGATGTCGCGATAATGGTTTGCGAAACTGCCTTTTTTAACTCATCGGCGCTCATATCCAGTCGTACTGCTGTCTGCTCGTCCACTGTCGGTAGCTCCGGAAACTCATCCGCCACGACACCATTAATAACGGATGAAAACTTGTCTGCGGTCAGATGTAGATGCTCGTCCTTAACCTCCAACTCGACCGTACCACTTGGCAGGCTGGCGACAAACTCGCTCACTAGTCGGGCTGGGATAGTTATCGAGCCGGGCCTCTCGACCTTGGCGCCAACATACTGGGTAGAGGCGATCTCCAGATTCGTCGCCGCTACGACCAGCCGAGAGCCATCGGTTCGTAATAAAATGTTATTCAGTATCGCCAGTTCGTTACGACTAGCGGCGATGCGCCCGACATTAGCGAGGGCTCTGGCGAGGTTTTCTTGGGTGACGGTGAGCTTCATATTCTTATTATAATCCTTTTCTTATTTTTATTCAGTGGTTAGTAATAATAGGTGCTGTGGAAACTGGGTAAATATTGTGTTCAAACAGGGGTGGTAACAGTGCTGTGCCGGTGGAAAAAGTAGTGGATTGGCTGTGTATCATGTCGTGGATAATATGCTGATTATCCACGCGGTGGTGTGAGGTTTGTCTGCGCACGGCCAAGGTGGTGGATAGTCGTTCACAAGTTTGTCGCTGGTTATGCGCACGTTTTACCCAGGTTTTACACATAGAGTTTGTCTCGGATGTCATTAATTTGTTCACGAATGTTGACGCTGATAAGCATCTCCTTGCTAATTTTGTCAACCGAATGAATGGCGGTGGTGTGGTCTTTGCGGCCAAGCTCTTGGGCAATTTTTGGAAAGCTCATCTTGAGCTCGCTCCGCAGCAGGTACATGGCGATTTGGCGTGGCTGCATGATGTATTTATCGCGCCTTGGCGAACACACATCCTTGACCTCAACACCAAAGTGGCGAGCGGTTTTGTCAATAATTTGCTTGGCGGTGATATGTTGCGGGCGAGAACGCTTGATATTACCAAGTAATCCCTCGGCGGTTTCGGCATCGGGTGTGATGTTCTGCATCTCGGCGTAGGCAAGTAGCTGATTGAGCGCCCCCTCGAGCTCGCGGATATTAGTCTTGAAATTGGTAGCGAGGTATTCGATAACGTCGGCGGATAATTCAATATTGCTCAGGCCAGCCTTGGCGGTGACGATAGCGCAGCGAGTTTCATAATCGGGCATCTGCACGTCAATCGTCATACCCCACTCAAAGCGACTACGCAGGCGGTCGGTCAGGGTGGGGATGCTTTTCGGCGGCTTGTCAGAGCTGATGATGATCTGCTTGTCGTTTTGGTGTAGGTCGTTAAAAGTGTGAAAGAACTCGTCCTGAGTTTTTTCCTTATTGGCGATAAACTGCATATCGTCAACGATCAGGACATCGACGTTACGATATTTATCGGAAAATCCTTTTTTCTTGAAGCGAATCGAGTCGAGAAATTCACTGACAAAGGTCTCGGTAGTGGTATATAATACGCGAGCGGAGGGTTGGCGTTTGATAATCTCATTACCAACAGCTTGCATCAGATGGGTCTTGCCAAGTCCCGAACCGCCATAGAGATAAAGCGGATTGTATTTAGTGCCAGGATTAGCGGCAATCGCTTGACAGGCGGCGTGCGCCAGGTCATTACTCGAGCCGACGATAAAGTTGTCAAAGGTGTAGCGCGGGTTGAGGTTGGTTGCTGATTTTTTAGACTGCTTGATGATCGGTTGGGTGGCGGCCGCTGAATTTGGTTCATCACGGCTGAGGCGCTGCTTTCGAACAGCTGTTTTTTTGGGTCGAAAATGAATCGTCGAGACCGCAAGGCCGCTTCGCTTTAAGCCGTCAGCGATGCGCTGATAGTAGCGTTTTTCCAGTTGTGTCAACACGAAAGGGTTGGGTGACAGGACGGCCACCTCGTTATCGGAGATAATGTCAAGCTCAGTCGACTTAAACCAAGTCGAAAATGACGATGGCGGAATTGAAACTTCAATTTCACCCAGCACTCCCTGCCAAATAGCTTGACTATTCAC